>NZ_JAWLSC010000007.1:307392-341054 GCF_033142465.1 Rhodococcus sp. IEGM 1318 | reverse complement strand
AACCCGGAAGCTAAGCCCTTCAGCGCCGATGGTACTGCACTCGACAGGGTGTGGGAGAGTAGGACACCGCCGAACACAATTTAAGAGAAGCCCCCCAACCAGTGATGGTTGGGGGGTTTTCTCGTTCCCACAACACCCCCGGCACCCCCGCATCGAGCCAACGGCACTTCCGTCGCCTCAGACCGACCCAACGTACCGTTCACCCGATCAAGGCTGGGCAAAGGCAGACAGAGTGGGGCAGGGAGAACCGGGAAAATCGTGGGCTACTTCCTATCGCAGCGCCGTCTGTAGCACCTCGCAGAGCACATCCAGCGTCCTCGGGTACTGGGACTGCGTCGGCGTGCTGTATCCGACGACGATTCCGTCACCGCCGACTGACGCCACGTCGGGGTGTCGGAAGGTGGACAGTCCTTCGAGGCTGAGATCGCACGTCTGAGCAGCAGTAAGCACGGCTTGTTCGCTGCCGGAAGGCAGTCGGATCACAGCGTGAAGTCCCGCGGAGATCCCCTCGATCCGGACGTGGGGCACTTTCTGAGCGAGCGTCGCAACCAGTTGATCGCGTCGTCGTCGGTAAGTGGCGCGCATCTTCCGAATATGGCTGTCAAATCTTCCGGACTCGATGAAGTCTGCCAACGTCAATTGATCCGTTGAACTGACCCAGCGTTCGTAAGGTCCTTTTGTTGCGAGAACGGGTTCGATCAGCCTGTCCGGCAACACCATCCACCCAATTCGAATCGCCGGCGACAGTGTCTTGCTGACAGTGCCCAGGTAGGCAACCTGCTGCGGCGCGATGCCTTGGAGTGCTCCGACAGGTTTTCTGTCATAACGGAATTCGCCGTCGTAGTCGTCCTCGATGATGAC
Source organism: Rhodococcus sp. IEGM 1318 (assembly GCF_033142465.1). Classification (NCBI taxonomy): domain Bacteria; kingdom Bacillati; phylum Actinomycetota; class Actinomycetes; order Mycobacteriales; family Nocardiaceae; genus Rhodococcus; species Rhodococcus sp. IEGM 1318. Next base: position 340,193 of record NZ_JAWLSC010000007.1, on the reverse strand, counting down.
GCTGCCCGTGCTCGAGGCCCATTCGACAGCGGTTGCACGCCTTGCCGGCGTCAGTGGTCCACCGAGAGGGAACTGATGCGTGGGAGTCAGAAGCGCGCTGCGGGTGGACGTTGATCCCAATTCGTCTGTGCAAGTTCCAGATTCGTCGACCGAGATGGGAACAGTTCGTAATCCTTCGTCGACAAGTAGCTGCCGGTGAAGATGAAGGCAGAACGAATCGACTGCAATCGCTCCGCCGAGGGCACGGGCGAGTAGGGAGATCCCGTGACCCGAGCTGGCGCTGATCACAATGCGGCTCGGGTCGACGCGAACTCCTCTGGCTCGGCTCAGATAGGTGGTGAGGGCGTTTCGGAGTTCGACTCGGCCTCTGGGGTCAGTGGCGGCGAAGGCATCGTTCGGTGCGGCAGTCAACGCCCGCCTGGCGGATGAAATCCATGCAGCGCGGGGAAACGCCGACGCGTCCGGCGATCCGGGGAGAAGGCTGTAGGTGAAGCGCGGTCTTGTCGGCGACGGATCGGTCCCGCGAATGTGTGCGTCGGCGAGCGAAGCGACTACAGTCCCCGAACCCTGCCGTGTGACGAGCCATCCAGCTGCAGCAAGCTCGGCATAGCAGTCCGCAACGGTGTTTCGTGCGACGCCGAGGTCGAGTGCCAGGGTGCGGGAGGGTGGAAGCCTGGTGCCAGGTTTCAACAGCCCACTGTCGATCGCGTCGCGAAGCGTCTGTAGCAACGCGGCTCGAACCCCAATTCCGTGCGGTAGTTCGACATGCAGATCGAACCCAAGATTGGCCCATGAATTCACCACCGGATTGAACCATGTTTCGGGGTCTTTTCGGGCTTACGGTTTAGGTATGACTACAACAACAGGCCAACGAATCGACATTGCGAAGCTGGCGCCCGAGGTCTACAAGGCGATGATTGCGTTGGATGCCGCTGCGCGTCAGGGGCTGGAGCCGACGCTTGTCGAATTGGTCCTCACCCGCGCGTCGCAGCTGAATCATTGCGCATGGTGCTTGGACATGCACACGCGTGATGCTCGCAAGGTCGGTGTGACGGAGCAGAAGCTCTATCTACTGAACGCGTGGGAAGAAGCGCGAGGGATGTACTCCGATCGCGAACGTGCCGCTCTTGCCTTGACCGAAGCCGTGACAGTCCTTACCGATGGTTTCGTTCCGGACGAGGTGTACAGCGAGGCGGCCGGCGAATTCTCGGACGAGGAACTGGCCCGGCTCATCAGCGTCATATTGACAATCAATGCGTGGAATCGCATCGCCGTGACCACGAGGATGGCGCCTCCGGTCCGAAGCTGATCCGGAACCGAATCCTTCGCGTTCGATCGGGTCCGACTGGCGCAGTCGGCGTTCTAGGTAATTGTCACAATGGGGACTAAAAGATTGGCTTTGGGGCAGCAACGAGCCCGTCGACGTGGACCCCGCAACTCCTGTCGATCAGGTGGGTCACCGGCGCGACTTTGATTACCGGACAAGTCAATTTGACCGGCGAGGCGATCCTCATGTCCGACGCGACCGGCAAGAGCAGGAGGTGGAAGATGGTGTGGAGGAAAGGTCGGCCGGCCCGGAGGCGCCCGCAAGTTGGTGTTGGCGCTGTCCCCGAGTTCTCTTCGTAGAGCTAGAGGACTACATGTTGGATAGTGTCGCAGGCATGGATCTTCACCTCTCTGGGAAACGTGCCATTGTCGCCGGCGGGAGCAAGGGGATCGGTCTTGCGATTGCCAGGGGTCTCGCGGCTGAGGGGGTTGATGTTGCGATACTCGCGCGCACGGAATCGACTGTCGTGAACGTTGCTCGAGACTTGGCTTCGCAGTTCGGAGTCCGAGCAATCGGTATTGCGACCGACACGCGTGACGACGATGCAGTCCAGGTGTCGGTGCGGCAGGTAGTCGAAGAATTCGGCGGCGTCGACATTCTGGTCAACTCGGCTGCGACGCCGTTCAGTGCGGGTCGATCGTTCGACTTGGAGGCGTCCTCCGATGATGTCGTTCGTGGAGAGATCGACGTCAAAGTGCTGGGGTACCTGCGCACTGCCCGCGCAGTAGCGCCATATCTGATCGATCAGGGTTGGGGCCGGATCATCAACATCAGCGGTTTGGGGGCCAGACAGGCCACCTCGATCGCCCACACGATCCGCAACGTCAGTGTGTCGGCGCTGACCAAGAATCTTGCAGACGAGCTGGGTCCCAAGGGAATCAACGTCACCGTCGTCCATCCGGGGGTTACGCGAACCGAAAGGTTGACCGCACGGATCGCGCGCGAGTCGGAAGAATCCGGCCAGTCGCCGGCGCAGGTGGAAGAGGGCATCGCGACGAACTCGATTCATCGGATCATCGACGCCGAAGAGGTAGCGGACGTCGTGACCTTCCTGGCATCGCCGCGGAGCATCGCAATCACCGGCGACGCAGTGGCTGTCGGTGGGGGAGTGCCGGGGCCGGTCTACTACTGATACTTCGCGTGCGGCTACCTGGTCGCGGTGGTGACGATCGTGTGAACGCGTCCGCCGCCGAGTCTCTTGCTTTCGTACATCGCCGAATCAGCGACTTTCTGCATGTCCGTGAATGCCCTCGTACGTTCTTCGCCGGCGACGAATTTGTGGGTGCGTACGGCGATTCCGATGCTTGACGTCGACTGGATCTCGTCGGCATTCGAGTGCATTGCCGGTCCGATCGAGTCGAGCATCGGGCCGATTGCCGGGACCGGAAGTGGTTGTACGAGGACGAATTCGTCGCCACCGACCCGCGCGACAACAGCATCGGCATGTGCCCAGGCGGACAACCGCTGTGAAACCCGGAGAATTATGCGGTCGCCGACGTCGTGGCCGTGGACGTCGTTGATCGTCTTGAACCGGTCGATGTCGATCGCGATCACGAGTAGTGCCGCCGATTCTTGACGCTGGAACCCCTCGAGTACCTTCTCGACGTGGCGGTCGAGGCCACGACGGTTCAAGAGGCCGGTGAGAGGATCGAGGTCGGAACTCGAAGCATCCACGCTGAGCATCGTCAGCACGATCTGCGAGATGAATGCGCAGACCACCAACGCGGTGACGACAACCAGTACTTTCGAAACACCAAGGGCTGGATCTCGATTCGGCCCGACCAGAATGGGCTGCGCAGCCACCGCGATCACAAGAAGCGAAAAAGCTAAGTGCGCGATCTGCAACTTCGGGTTGTGGAAGTAGGCGATGTAAATGCCGATCAGGGCAAAAATGACGCAGGTGAGCAATCGTGCCAGCTGGGAGGAATCTCCGACGACGGAGATCGTGACTGCGATGTCACAGAAGACCACGAAACCGAACGAGCGACGCTTTGTGGGGCCGAAGACCCACCATGAGACTCCGACTATGAAGCACGCGATCACGACAACAGTGTTGAAGAACAATGCAATCGTGCTTGTCGGACCGGCAGGGCTGAACCTGTTGAGTAGCGCGCACACTCCCAGCCCGATGACAATGATGCCAAGTAGTAGCCGAGTGGCAGTAGTGAGGCCGTTATCGCGAAGATAGCGAGTGAAGCGGTCGTATTGATCGGGAAGAACCAACCACTCTCGGGTCAGTGTCCTCATGGACTTCATCTGCGACGTCATGGGTGCTTCAGTGTGCGATGGCGGGGGTACGCACCGCTCATCGTGAACCGACTCCTCTTCTGTCCCGCACCTTGCAATGCTAACTGGACCGATGCCGCATTGGACTGAGATGTTCGGATCGGTGACCCGAATGTCTGGGTTGAGCCAGCGTGGAGTATAAATACATCTTGTGTCTATGTTGTATTCCGCTTCCGAAACCGTCTTCCGCGAAGTCAAGGAACTGATCTTGTCCGGCGAGCTCGCCGGAGGGGAGTTGATCAGTGAGGGTGACATCGCCGCACGGACCAGTGTGAGCCGAACGCCGGTGCGTGAGGCATTTCTGCGACTCGAAGCGGAAGGCTGGATGCGCCTCTATCCGAAGAAGGGGGCGTTGATCGTCCCGGTCGCGGACGGCGAAGCGGAACAAGTGGTCAGTGCCAGGCAGCTCGTCGAGACTCAGAGCGTTCGAGTGGTGTCGGTCCGACCTCACGCACGCGAAGCGCTTGTCGAGGCGTTGCGTGCGAATCTGATCGAGCAACGTGAGATTGCTGATCGCGGGGACGTGGCCGCGTTCAGCGCGATCGATGCCGACTTTCACAAGATGATCGTCGCGGCGGGTGGGAATCCACTGCTCGACTCGTTCTACGCGAGTCTGCGCGACAGGCAACGACGGATGACAGCCCGGTCGATCTCACGCGACCCCGGCCAACTGTCTCGCATCCTTGCCGATCACACCGCGCTGACCGACCTCGTCGAAACAGGCGATGCCGACGGATACAACGCTGCCGTACTCACACACATGCGCCAGGTGCACGGCCTCGGCTTCGAAGGCGCTCTGTGATGAGCACCCAAACGATGGGCGTTGGGACCGCGGCCGAACATCGTCCAGGCAGTGAACGTGGCACCGGCGGAAAATGGCTGTGGCTGACCGTTGCCGCCAGCATGTTCGCCGCAGCGTGGGGCGGTAACGAGTTCACGCCGCTGCTGGTGATGTACCGACTCGACCACGGCTATTCGCCAGTGATGGTCGACTTCTTCCTCTTCACCTACGTCGTCGGAATCGTGCCAGCCCTGCTGCTCGGCGGCCCGCTCTCCGATCGATTGGGTCGACGCCCGATCATGCTCCCCGCGCCGATCATCGCGATCGCCGGTTCGACGCTGCTCGCTTTCGGGGCGGACTCCGCGGCTGCTCTCATCCTGGGAAGAATCCTCTGTGGCATCGCCTTGGGTATCGGTATGGCAGTCGGCGGCTCCTGGGTCAAGGAGTTGTCCACGCAACCTTGGGATTCGACGGCTTCGGAAGGCGCAGGTGCTAGGCGAGCGGCGATGAGTCTGACCGCGGGCTTCGCCTTGGGGGCGGGTGCTGCGGGAATCTTGGCGCAATGGGCGCCCATGCCGAGTGTGTTGGCGTACGTGCTGCACATCGCGATCACCGTCCTCGCCGCCGTAGCGCTGTGGCGTGCGCCCGAAACACGACCGGCACAGGCGAAATCCGACCGTCGCAGGTTGATCGACGACCTCAAGATCCCCTCCGCAGGTCATCGCAGATTCCTCTACGTCGTTGTTCCGTTGGCGCCGTGGGTGTTCGGTGCTGCCAGTGTCGCGTATGCAGTTATTCCGGCGCTCATGACCGGGCACAGTGGCGATGCGCCCGTGGCCTTTTCGGCTTTGCTGTGCATGGTCGCGCTGACATGCGGATTCGCGATTCAGTCGTTGGGACGCAAGATCGATACCGACCGCAGTGCGCGCGGCGCCGTTGTGGCTCTGGTGTTTCTGGTGGTCGGTATGGCCGGCGCTGCTCTGGTTGCGTCGACGCTGACCGTGGCGATCGCGATCGTGGCTGCAGCGATCCTTGGTTGCGGGTACGGCATGGCATTGGTGTCCGGGTTGCTGGAGATCCAGCGAATCGCGGGGCCGGACGATCTGGCAGGACTGACTGCGGTGTTCTACTCGATCACCTACATCGGGTTTGCAGTGCCTGCGTTGCTGGCGATGCTGTCGGAAAGTATTCCGGCGCTGACCTATACCGCGACCCTTCTCTTCGGTGCGGCAGTCGCACTCGCCTGCCTTGTATTGATTCTGTTCAAGTCTCGTTCACATCTTCCGCGCGTTTCTGAGTGACACCGGTCCGCAAAGTGCCGATTGTGAAGGTTGGACGAATTGCGCCGACGCGCGGGTTCTGATATCTCGATTACTCTGACCTGCAACGTATTTCCCCAATTTCGAGGGACCGTGATCTGCCGCCGGATTCGGAGCGGCACGATTGTCTGCGCATGTTTTGGTGATCCTGCTATCAGTTGCAGCCCCAGTCAGCGTGACATACAGTAACGCTCAGTCGGAAACGACCGATAGATTGCTCATGCGCTACAAAACAATCTTTTGGTTGGTTTTAGCGTCAGAATGCAGTACTCGATCTCACCCATGGGCACCCATTGCCCGGTTCGCGCCTGTGTGGAAGCGGACTACGGGCGGCGGATGTTCTCGGAACGGCAATGTCGCGAAAGGGCATAAACAATGAAATCAGCGATTCGACGCTCAGCGGTAGCAGTTTCGATTGCCGCAGTACTTACTCTCGGTGTCGCGCCGGCTGCCATCGCGGCACCCGCAAGCGACGCGGCGGGGCAGACCCCCACGATCTCTGCGGTTGCAGGCGACGGCGTGTGGGCACCGAGCCACGACGAGGCGCTCGCTCTCATCCCGGTGTGCAGCGGCCCGCTGGCCACGCTCAAGTGGCTGAACGCCAACTTCGCGGATCATGGGACGGACATCGCATCGGCGCTGCGCAGGAACGTGGCAATGCTGACCGCGATCCTGACGTTCACTGCCAAGCCGTACGATGTGCTGCAGCTTCTGTTCCAGGACATTCTCCAGGTGCCGGTCTACACGGTCAACGACGTTGTCTTCCATCAGGTTCCGACCGTCAAGGACATTCTGACGTTCTGCTCCTCGACCCGCCGCTGATCTTCGAGCGGCACAACACCGTCTCCGGACGGTGTTGTGCCGCGCAGCGGGGCGGAGAATTCGCACCCCGCTGCGTTGCCTGAACCATGGGCGCGCCTACGCCCCAGACTCTCATGCAAGGAAGTGAGGACTTCGCGTCATGCGGTCCCTTGATCGACGGACATTTCTCACCGGTTCGGCTGCTGCTGCTGCCGGCCTGCTGCTCTTCGCGGGCTTCGAATCTCCTGCGCACGCCGACGAGGTACTTACCGGCTATCCAGGATCAATTCCTTTGCGTCGTGCGCGATTCGAGAATTGGGACGGCGCCATAGTTGCTGACCAGTTGTGGACGGCAGTACCGCGTAACGCGACTGATGTTGTCGCGCTGGTGAACTGGGCGCACTCTGCTGGATACACGATTCGGCCGCAAGGACATCGACATACGTGGTCGCCGTTGACGGTTGCACCGGGTACGGCGGGCAACAAAAAAGTCCTCCTCGTGGACACCACCTCGAAGCTCACCGCCATGTCGATGGCAGATGCCGAGACGGTGCGGGTCCAGGCAGGCGCGTCTATGGAGAAGCTACTGCGCTTCATTGAATCGAACGGACGAAGCCTCACTGCGGCACCAGCTCCCGGCGATGTGACAGTTGGCGGTGTCCTCGCGGTCGGTGGGCACGGTACGGCGATCCCGTCGCTGGACGAGCTGGGTAAACCCGGAACGATCTGGGGGTCGATGAGCAATCTGGTCTCCTCGCTCACCGCAGTGGTCTGGGACGCGAAGTCCGGGTCCTACGTCGAGCGCACTTTCGATCGCACGGACACCGACTGCGCTGCGTTTCTCACGCACCTCGGGCGAGCCTTCATTACCGAGGTGACGCTCAAAACTGTTCCCGCATACATGCTTCGTTGCCAGAACTTCACCAATATTCCGATATCGGAGCTGTTCGCGAAGCCTGACAAGGTCACGAATCGTTCGTTGAGCAAGCTGATCGACGCATCGGGACGGGTTGGCGTGATCTGGTATGCCTTCACCGACAAGCCGTGGGTGCAGGTGTGGACCCGCAGTGCGAACAAGCCTTTCACGTCGCGGCGCACACTGGGTCCGTTCAACTATCTGTTCGCCGACAATCTGCCCACCCCTGTACCGCAGCTACTCGGAAATCTGGTCGAAGGTCATGCCGAGGTGGCACCGGCATTCAATGCTGCTGTTGCGCTGGCGACCTCCACCGGATTGGATGTGACATTTGCTCGGGACATGTGGGGCCCGGCGAGTCACTTCTTGCACTTCGTGAAGCCGACGACCCTGCGCGTCACTGCGGGTAGCCACGTCATCGTGACGCGGCGATCCGAGGTGCAGGCAGTAGTGCACGAATTCACCAGCCACTACACCGCGATGTTGGACGACTACCGTCGACGGGGAATGTTTCCCATCAACAGTGGTGTCGAAATACGTGTGACAGGCGTTGATTCGGCGATGGAATATGGACCAAATGCTGACGCTCCCGCGCTCAGTGCGGCAACAGCCGTCCCGGGTCATCCAGAGTGGGACACCGCCATCTGGTTGGACACCCTCACGTTGCCCGACACCCCGCACCAGAGCGAGTTCTACCGTGAACTCGAGCGCACGTACTTCGTGGAGTTTCCCGCTGAGCGCGGAGTGGTTCGCGCCGAGTGGGCTAAACGGTGGGGCCATACAAATGATGGAGCGTGGCTGGACACCGACACACTGCGCACGCGAATTCCGGCGTCGTACCCGAAATGGGACTCGGCCGTCGAGACGCTTGCGCGCTGGGATCCACATCGCATCTTCACCACTGAACTTCTCGACCAACTGATGCCGTAAAAGTTTCAGGACAACACTTTCTGGAGATCGCTCCGGAAGATCCGTCCGTTCTCATCGGGAGAACGGACCACGAGAACAGGAGAACAACATGTTCGGACCCCTCGGTACCATCGTCACCCTCGCAGGCGGACTCGCGGCACTGGTCATCGGCGTTATCCCGGCAGCACTCGGTGGACTTATCGGCGGCTTCTCCGGCTGAATCCGAGTCCGGCTCGAATCGGCTCCGCTGACATTGTCATTGTCAGCGGAGCCGATTCAGTTCTCCTGCAGCCCAGTTATGTTGCAGGCTCAGTTCTTCTGCAATCGAGGCAAGCTCGTTTGATTCAGCCACGATTCCCAAAGCGGTCGCAGGGGAGTGTCCGTGAAACGTGAAGCAAGGTCGGTGAATTGCTCGGTGCTGACTGTGCTGTGCCGATGCTTCGTGGTCCACTGACGGATCAGTTCGAAGAACTTCTCGTCGCCGAGGACGCCGCGCAGGGCGTGCAGAGTCAATGCACCCCGCTTGTAGATGCGATCGTCGAACATCAGGGTGGGTCCGGGATTGCAGACGACCAAGTCCTGAGATTTCCGCCCCAGCCCTTGATAGGCGTTGGTGGCTAATTGATTCGAGGACGGGCCACCGGAATTCTCGGACCAGATCCACTCCGCGTAACAGGCAAAGCCTTCGTGCAGCCAGATGTCGCACCACTGCCCGAGAGTGAGGCTGTTGCCGAACCATTGATGGGCAAGCTCGTGTGCGACAAGACGTTCGGAACCGCGCCTACCCGTGCAGTGGTTGGCTCCGAAGATCGAGAGTCCCTGCGCTTCGATGGGGATTTCGAGTTCGTCGTCGGTGACCACAGCGGTGTAGTCGGCAAAGGGATACGGGCCGAACAGCTTTCCGAAAACCTCCAGCATCTGGGGTTGGCGCCCGAAGTCGACGTCGAACGCTGCGCGCAGCCGAGGTGGGTGAACGGCGAAGACCGGTACCGGCCCGGCGCTCACTTGTCGGTGCTCGTACTGACCGATCTGAATGGTCGCCAGGTAGGTTGCCATCGGTTCGGTCTGCTCGTAGACCCACGTCGTCTGACTCGCACGGGTCTGCTTGCGGATCAGCTTGCCGTTGGCGAGGGCATAGAACGGGGAATCGGTGGTGATCGAGATGCGGTACGACGCTTTGGAAACCGGATGGTCGTCGCACGGGAACCAGGACGCCGCGCCGTTGGGCTGACTTGCGACCAAAGTTCCTTCGTCGAGTTCCTCCCAGCCGACGTCGCCCCACAGGCTCTTGATCGGCTCGGGGTTGCCGCTGTACGCGATGGTGACCGACAGGGCACCGCCCGCGGGGATCTTGGTAGACGGCGTGAGGATCAGCTTGTTGTTCAAGTGCGCGTACTTGGTGCCGCGGGCACCGTTGACGGACACCTTGGACACCTGCAGGTTCTGCGCGAGGTCGAAGCTGAACTTGGATCGGCTCTCGGTGGTCACAGCGGTGACGACAGCTTTGCCGGCGAGACGGTTGCTGAAGACCTTGTACGTCAGTTCCAGTTCGTACCGGGACACGCGGTAGCCGCGGTTGCCGTTGAGCGGCAGGTACGGATCGAGCGGCTCCTCGAGCATGCGGTTCGGCTTCACGAGGCCGCCCACGGTGCAATCGGGTTGCCCTGCCAGCGCGTGGAAGGCGGAACGGTGTCACCTCGCATCACCAGAGATGCAGGCCCGACTGTCGCTCCCGCGCCGATGCCGGCTGCGGGTAGCGCGACACAATGCGGTCCCAGCGTTGCTCCTGCTCCCAGAGTGACGGTATCCATGGACATGATCCGATCATGGAAGAGATGAGTTTGCACGACGCACCCCCGTTCCACTGTCGCTCCGTCGCCCAAAGTCACAAGATCTGCCTCGGGTAGCCAGTACGACTCACACCAAACGCCCTTGCCGATCTTGGCCCCGAGTCCACGCAAGAAGATGTTCAGTACGGCAGTACCAGTCGCCGCGCGAGCGAACCACGGCGCCGCGACGGTCTCGACGAACGCGTCGGCCACCTCGTTGCGCCAGACGAACGAACTCCACAACGGATGCTCGACCTTGGCGATGCGTCCGACGACGATCCACTTGGCGGCGATGGTGATCGCGCCCGCCACTGCTCCGGCGACGAGCAGAATTACGCCGCTCAACAGCGCTGCGAACCAGAATCCGACTGCACCGACCAGTGCTTCGAGTGCAAACAGAACACCGAGACCGATGCCGAACGTGACCATCACGGGGATCAGTCGGCAGGTTTCGACCACTCCGCGGGCGATCTTGAGGCGCATCGGCGGATTGAACGTGCGGGCGGCGTCGGTGTCTCCAGCAGCCCTTCTCAGACGCACCGGTGGACTACCCAGCCACGATGATCCGGACTTCGCTTTGGACGGGGTAGCCGATAGAACCGCGACGAGACCGTTCTTGGGAACGCGTCGACCGGGAGCGGTCATACCGGAGTTGCCGAGGAACGCGCGCTTGCCGATCTTCGCCTGTTCGATGTGCATCCAGCCGCCGCCGAGGCCGTAGCTCGCAACCATGGTGTCGTCGGCGAGGAATGCGCCGTCGGCGACCGTCGTGAACTTGGGAAGGAGGAGCACGGTGGATGCTTCGACGTTCTTGCCGATCTTGGCGCCGAGGAGGCGGAGCCATCCCGGCGTCAGCAGGCTCGCGTAGAGCGGGAAGAGGAAGGTTCTGGCCGAGTCGAGCAGGCGTTCGGTCGCCCACACCTGCCAGCCGATGCGGCTGCGGACGGGGTGGTAGCCGGGGGTCAGCCCGATCGAGAGAAGACGAACTGCCACCAGTGTGATGACTGCGAAGACGAGCAAACTCAGGACGGTTGCGACGGGAAGCATGATCAACGATTGGAGCACTGCACTCGCGAGCGTGTCGGTGTCGCGAATCCACCAACCGATCAACGCGATCCCGGCCATCAGAGCAAAGATCGGCATACCGGCCAGGAAGACCGAGGTGACGCCGTATACCGGTACCCAGCCGGGTGCGCGCTTCGGATGTTCAGCAGGCCAAGGATGATTCGCTTTCCCGACCTTGGTGGCGGGGGAGCCGGCCCACTGCTGGTTTGCCTTCACTCGGCCGAACACCGCAGATCCGGGTTCGACGACGGCGTCCCGACCGATACGCGCGCCGGGCAGAAGCGTCGAGCGTGAACCGACGGAAGCGCCGTCGCCGATCTTGATCTCGCCGATGTGAATGACGTCGCCGTCGATCCAGTGGCCGGAGAGGTCGACTTCGGGTTCGACGGAGCAGCCGTCACCGAGCTCGAGCATGCCGGTGATCGGGGGAAGTGTGTGGAGATCGACGCCGCTGCCGATATCGGCGCCGAGGGCGCGGGCGTAATAGAGCATCCACGGCGCGCCCGAAAGGTTGGCTGCGCCACTGGCTTCGGTGAGTCGCAGCGCTATCCACAGACGCAGATGTTCACTACCACCTCGCGGGTACGTCCCTGGCTTCAACTTGCGTAGGAGCACTCGCGCCCCGACGACGGCGATGGTCATACGGCCGATCGGCGTGATGAACACGATGAACGCCAACAGGATCCACCACCACGAGACAGTGGGCGCCCAGCTGACGTCGACGAACCAGCCGAGGACGTTGTTCGCGATCGCCAGCCACGTCACCCACTGCAGTCCGGTGAGCGTCGTGAGTGGAACGGTGACGGCGATCTGCGCGAGCTGAGTCTTCAAGGGCGTGGGGGCGACGGTGCGCGGCTCGACAGTTTCGGTGGGTGCCAATTCGTCGAGATATTCGGCGAGCGATCCCAGCCGTGGATGGTCGTAGAGCTGTGCGACAGTCACTTCGGGGAACCGCTCGCGCAGGGCGGTCACCAACTGAGCAGCAGAGAGGGATCCGCCGCCCACTTCGAAGAAGTCGTCGTCGAGTCCGGTGATCTGCGCGCCCAGGATCGAACCCCACAGACCGGCAACCCAGGCGGCGGTGCCGTCGAGCCCCAACGCAGCCCCGGCATCTTCACCGGCGCCGGGCAACGGCCATGGCAGTGCATTTCGGTCTACCTTGCCTGACGTACGCGTCGGAAGTTCGTCCATCAGGGCCAGACGCGGCACGAGCGCTGCTGGTAGTTGCTCGCTGAGCAGTGCATGAGCGGCCTTGAGATCGAAGTCGGGATCCGTGCTCGCGATGTATCCGATGAGGAGTTGATTGCCGGCCGCCGTCTTCTTCACGGCTGCGGCAGCGCCGCTGACGCCCGGCAGGTTCTGTAAGGCGTTGTCGACCTCACCGAGTTCGATGCGCCTGCCGCCGAGCTTGACCTGATCATCCGCGCGGCCTTGGAACATCAGGCCGGTGGTCTCGAGTCGGACCAGGTCGCCGCTCCGGTAGGCGCGTTCCCACCCGATCGAAGGCATCGACGCGTACTTCTCGGCGTCCTTCGCGGGATCGAGGTAGCGGGCCAGGCCGACGCCGCCGATCACCAGCTCGCCCACCTCACCGACCGCTACGGGATTGCTCTGGGCGTCGACGACGGCAAGGTCCCAGCCGTCGAGGGGGAGGCCGATGCTGACGGGGCTCTTGCCGTCCATCAGTGCGCCGCAGGCGACGACGGTTGCCTCGGTGGGGCCGTAAGTGTTCCAGACCTCGCGACCCTCGACAGCCAGGCGCTCGGCCAGTTCGGGTGGGCAGGCTTCGCCGCCGAAGATCAGCAGTCGAACGGCTTCGAGAGCTTCGGCCGGCCACAGAGACGCAAGGGTCGGCACGGTGGAGACGATGCTGACGTCACGCGAGACCAGCCACGGGCCGAGGTCCATGCCGCTGCGAACCAGCGAACGAGGTGCCGGGACGAGGCAGGCGCCGTGGCGCCACGCGAGCCACATCTCCTCGCAGGACGCGTCGAATGCCACGGACAACCCCGCAAGGACGCGATCACCAGGTCCGATGGGCTCGTCCTGGAGGAACATGCGCGCTTCGGCGTCGACGAACGCCGCGGCATTGAGGTGAGTGACCGCGACGCCCTTGGGGGTGCCCGTGGATCCTGAGGTGAAGATGATCCAGGCGTCGTCCTCGGGTTCGGGTTCGCGAACCGGTGGATGTTCGAGCCGCTTAGCTGCCGTACCTGGCTGGATACCGTCGCCGGTGATGATCGCCGCTACTTGCGCCTCACCGAAGACCAGCTCGGCGCGCTCTTCCGGATCGTCGGCGTCGACGGGCACGTACGCGGCGCCCGCCGCGAGGATGGACAGGATCGCCACGTACAGCGAACGTGAACCTGACGGCATCCTGATTCCGACGCGGTCACCTGCGCCGACGCCGGCATCACCGAGCCAGCGCGCACCGAGCTCGATCTCGTCGAGCAACTCCGAGTACGACAGTGTGGTGTCGCCGTCGTCGATGGCAGGTGCTTCCGGGTTGGCCTCGGCTGAGGCCCGCACGATGTCGATGAGCGTGCGCGGCGCAGGTGCATGCGCCGACCGTAGGAATACGGACGGTATCCCGAAAGATTGTTCCGTCTCCGACTGCGACTGGAGTGGCAAACCCGTTGGTCCTGTTCTACTCACGAAACTTAGAGTCCTGCGAACTGTCGAGTTGAAAGTCTCACGACAAGTTTGCGAGTTGGTGAACAGATATGCCTAATGCAACATGCCGAACGTGCCGGTCAGTCCGTACTGGCAGCTTGGGCGTGGCCTTCTGCCGAGTCGGCGAACTCGGGTGTGTCGAACACCTCTCCGCCCAGTGGGTCGACAACCTTCGATTCCTCGGAGAAGTCGACGGCGCCGGTATCCGGGTCGATATTGACCGCATGGGCGGGAACTTCGTGGACCGCGAAGAGCATGTGGGCGTCGGAGGGTTCCGTCGTGATCCCGTTTTGCGACGGGGTCAGACCGGCGAAGGTCGACGAGATCTTCAGATCGCGGAGCCGCTTCTCGGTGGGTTGTGGAACGTCGGTCGACGCCGGGGTATTAGTCGAAACTCGCAGGTAGCGAGGTGCCGAAGCGACCTCGTACCGGAACGCCTTCAGCATCGACAGGCACGCGAGCACCATGATGACCGAGAACGGCACAGCGGTGGCGATGGCAACGGTCTGCAGCGCGGTCAGCGATCCACTGCCACCCACGATGAGGAGAACCGCGGCGGCGGCACCGGATAGGAACGTCCAGTAGACACGCGTGATCTTGGAGGTCTCCAAGCTGCCACCGGTCGCAAGGATGTCGATGACGATCGAGCCGGAATCCGCGGACGTGACGAAGAAGAACACGATCACGACGATCGCGAGGACACTCGAAATCGTTCCGAGCGGAAGTCCGTCGAGAAGCGTGAACAGCGACGTGTTGGTGTCCACTGCGCCGGATGCGTCGAGCATCGTGCCCTCGTTGCGCTGACGCAGAATGCCGGAGTTACCGAAGATCGTGAACCACAACGAACCGACCAGCGTCGGGGCCAGCAGTACACCGAAGACGAATTCGCGGATGGTGCGGCCGCGTGAGATGCGCGCGATGAACATGCCGACGAACGGTGCCCAGCTCATCCACCAACCCCAGTAGAAGATGGTCCAGGCGCCCTGCCAGCCGTCTTCGGCGAACGGGGACGTGCGCAGCATCAGTTCGGGCAAGGCCTGGACGTATCCGCCGAGGTTCTGCACCCACGACTGCATGAGGAACAGCGTCGGTCCCAGAATCAGGACGAACAGGGCTAGCGCTGCAGCGAGCATCATGTTGATGTTGGAGAGCCACTTGAGGCCCTTGGTGACGCCGGAGACGACTGAGAAGGTGGCCATACCCGTCACGATGACGATGATGGTGATGACCAACCAGTTGTCGGTCTCCACCCAGCCGAGGTAGTCGAGGCCGGCCGAGATCTGCTGGACACCGAAACCCAGCGACGTGGCGACACCGAAGAGCGTGCCGACGATGGCGACGACGTCGATGGCGTGGCCGATCTTTCCCTCGATGCGAGCACGTCCGAGCAGTGGCTCGAGCAGCCAACGGATCGACAGCGGGCGGCCCTTTCGGTAGGTCATGTACGCCAGACCCAGGCCGACGACGACGTAGATCGCCCATGCATGCAGGCCCCAGTGGAACATCGTCAGTTCCATTGCTTGATTGGCCGCGGCGTCCGTGGATCCGGCGACCTGCCCGGCGACGGGAGGGGTCACGTAGTGCGAAAGCGGTTCGGCTACTCCGTAGAACACGAGGCCGATGCCCATACCGGCGCTGAAGAGCATCGCGAACCACGAGAGCATCCCGAATTCGGGCTGCTCGTCGTCACGTCCCAATCGGATGTTGCCGATGCGGCTGATTCCGCAGTACAGAGCAAAAATCGCGAAACCGGTCGCGGAGAGGATGTACCACCAGCCGACGCCGTCGCTGATCACGTTGTTGAGTGTTTCGAAAGCATCCGCGGCGGTTCCCGCGTAGATCACGGCAAAGGCGATCAGGGCAAAGATCACTATCGATGCGGGGATGAACACGGGTTTCCGTAGTTCACGCCACGCAGTTTTGACCGCAGTCATTCCACTCCTCGAACATTCAGGCATTCACAGCGCCCATCAGGGCGGCCACGTGTCACGCGTAGGTGGGCGTTTCGCTCACACCATCGCAGGTCAAGACCGGGCTATTGCTTTGGAATTCAACGTAACGTCAAGTTTCGGTCAACTCAACTGGACGAAAGATGCTGTACTGCCGCGAAAATTCCCACTGAATGCCCTTGTTTCGGTTGTAAACCGTTGGGCAATAGTGGTATTGGGTCACAAGTGGAAGGCTGAACGACGAATTCGATTGGTACGTTGAGTTGAATCGCTCGGGTCGACGTTCACCGATTGATCGGAATTGTCAAACTCGGCGAAACGGCCTGTCTGTCAGGTGGTTAACTCCTGGCGTGCTCGTTCGATCGTGGCGGTAAGGCGCCGATATCTAACTGTGATTGTGATGGTCGCAACTATCAGTGGTGCGGGCCCTGTTCGCCACGCTGGGCGTCGATGAGATCCATCGCATCCTTCAGGCCCAAGCCCGGATGTAGTTCGCGTAGTGCCTTGATTGCCGAAATACGGTCGTCAGTCGACGCGAGTGTGCTACGGACATCGTCGGCGGGTATTTCGGAGGGGGCAGTTGTCCCTTCCCAACACGCCGGTTGAGGATTGTTCCTGGTTCGCCAGGCTTGGACGGTGCCGTAGGCAAATCCAACCGTCGCGAAAAGCCAGATCGCGAACCATGTCCAATTCCAAGCTGTGGGTTCTGTGATGACCTTGTCGATGGTGCTTGGGCCGAAGAAAACGAGTAGCCAGGCCAGCACGATCGTCTGCCACCATCGCTCGACGCGCCTGCTCGGTACCCACCACTCGGCCATCGATCGATACTCGCACAGGGCTGCTGTTTCGGTGCGACGATGGAGATCATGGAGATTCGTGATGCGGTGGAGCGACTTAGAGGGGATTCCGGGACCTCGATGATCTTCGGTGAACCGCACCAGACCAGCGACGGATCAATGATCATCACGGTTTCGCGTCTGCATCGGCGGTGGCGCGGAGACCCCATGCCGGTGCCAGTGGGAGTGTTCTCGATCCACGAGGGTGAGCCGTCGTGGTCACCGGCTGTCGATCACACCAGGGTGGCTTTGATGGGGGAGTTCATCGGGTTGGCGGCCGCGGTGATCGCAACTCTGGCCGTTCTACGTCGTCCGCCCTGGCCTGATGTGACGATTCAGAAGGGGTGACTCAGAAGGGGTGACCCAGAATTACGCCGATCAGCTGGAACGGCATTGCCAGGAACATCGATCCGACGTAGAGCGGATAGCGAACCGGATCGCCGGCGAGGTAACCCTCGGCGAGCCAGGCCATTACGTCTGCTGATCCCATAGTCTTTCGTCCCTTCGCTGTTGTGGTTCAACGACCTTTTCGGTCGTGGGAGTTGTTTTGTTACAAGCGAACTCGAAGGAGGAGTAGATGTGATTACAGTTTCGACTCAGCAAACGTCGTCAAATGAGATCTTCGGGGGCGGCGGCTGACAACGGGCGCGATTACGACTTGCCGGGGCAAACTCCATCGGCGGAGTTTGGATACTTAGCATCGTGCGGTAGTGAAATCTGTGCGTTCTGCGCAGGATCGCCGAGCGTATTCGCGCAGCTCGAGCTCGGTTGGAACCCACAATTGGAACCCGCAAGTGGAACCCACAGTGGAGGCATGGACGCGGGCCGACACGTTTCAGCCTGCCGCCGCGACACGGCCCGCGCCGCTACGAGATTCGAATGGCGCGCCGCTACGAGATTCGAATGGAGAGTTGCTCGAGACTCTCTCGACGTACCTCGACGAAGAATCGTCTCTGGCGCACACCGCAAAATGAATGGGCTTGCGCCGCAACACCGTATCGAGTCGAATCGATCGAATTCAGCGCCTTCTCTCGGTGGATCTGGCCGATCCGGAAACCCAGGCTTGCACTCCACCTCGCCTGCCGGACGATTACGCGGTGACGACGGCCTTCGCGGCTTCGTCTTGACAAGCGCGGGAGGTTCCTGCCATCCTCGTTGCCAGGTCACGAGTACCAGTGTTCAGCCCCGGCTTGCTGGTCGGCAACCCTCCTCCGCGGTGGGGTGCTCCGGGTGACGACCCGGCTGCGTTCGAAAACGAATGCGGCAAGCGCGGACTCTTCCGGGGCCATCTCCCGACGAACGAGTCCTTGAACGTGAGGATTGTCTTCGATGACTGCTGTATTGAGTGCCGACACCTGCTGCACCACCGCGATTGCCAAGGTTTCGGGTGCTGACCTGCAGGTTCCATTGGTTCAGGGCGGCGAATGCTCCTACGCCAACTTCGACTACGCGGCCAGCGCGCCGGCATTGGCCCAGGTCACCGACCGTATCGCCGAATTGTTGCCCACGTACGCCAGCGTCCACCGCGGTGCCGGCTACGCGTCCCGTATCTCCACCCTCACCTACGAGAACGCTCGTGAATCCGTTGCTCGTTTCGTGAACTGTGCCGACGATCAGGTTGTCGTCTTCACCCGAAACACCACTGATTCGCTGAACCTGCTTGCCCAGTGCGTCCCCGGCAGCACCGTTGTCCTCGACGTCGAGCATCACGCAAACCTGTTGCCGTGGAATGACGCTCGTATCGTCACCGCCGCAGACACCATCGAAGAAACGATCGAGCGTCTGATCGGTGAACTGTGCACCAAGCCTGCTGCGCTGCTCGCAATCACCGGGGCCTCCAACGTGACCGGTGAGATCCTGCCGATTGCACGTTTGGCCGACATCGCTCACCGGTGCGGCGCACGTATCCTCGTCGACGCTGCTCAGTTGGCGCCCCACCGTCGCATCGACCTGCAGGAATGCGGCGTCGACTACGTAGCGTTCTCGGGCCACAAGCTGTACGCGCCCTTCGGCGCCGGCGTTCTGGTCGGCCGCCGTGACTGGCTCGACGAAGCTCAGCCGTACCTCGCCGGCGGCGGCGCCGTGCGTGAGGTGACCGTCGAGTCCACCGAATGGGCTTGCGCGCCTGCACGTCATGAGGCCGGTTCCCCCAACGTGCTCGGTGCGGCAGCAATCGCGACCGCATGCGAAACCCTGCACGCCCTGGACTTCGACGTCATCGCCGAGCATGAGAAGGCACTCACCGCACAGCTCACCGACGGATTGTCCGCCATCGAGGGAGTCTCGTTGGTGCGACTGTGGAACGACGCTCCTGACGCCGTCGGAATCGTCACCTTCACCGTCGACGGATTCGAAGCGGGCGAAATCGCCGCATTCCTCTCCGCCGAGCACGGCATCGGAGTTCGTGACGGTCGCTTCTGCGCACACCCGGTTCTCGCGCGCCTCGGTCTCTCCGGCGGCGCCGTCCGCGCCAGCCTCGGGCTCGGTAGCAGCTCGGACGACGTGACGCGCTTGGTCGACGCCGTGAACATCCTGGTTTCGAATCAGCGTGATTGGAACTACGCCAAGACTGCCGGAGCGTGGAACCCCGTGCCCGAGACCCGCCCCTTCCTCGGAGCTGCCGACGACAACGCCGGCGCAGCCGAGTGCGTCTGAGCTGAGCTCGGTCCCCGAAAACTCGAATGGACAACTAGCATGGCAGCCATGGCAGCAGCGGATTTTCCCGCCACCCCTTCGAGAGTGAGCATCACTCTCGGTCAGTGGTGCCGTCGTCATGTCGATCTGTGCCGTACCTCGTCAGGAATGTGTTCGAGCTGACGATTCGTCTCGCTCATCCCACACTTTTTCTGATTTTCGGAGGTCACACATGTCTTCACTCGCTTCGCATTCTCTGCACGTGGCGGTCGAGTTGACCGGATCCGGTCACCATCCGGCCGCTGAGGGCGCACCAGGAAACCTGCCGATCATCGGCGGCGACTACTGGGTGGACCTCACCGAGAGCGACAGGGCTCTCGATTTGGCTTCATTCCCTACCAATGTGGTTCGGATTCGCGCTGCGGACCTGCGTGAGGCGCAGCTCGAACGCGCACGGATCCGTGCTGCTGTCGCCGAAGAAGGCCGCGATCCCGACAGCGTCGCAGCACTGGTCGATCTCGAGATTCTGATCGCACCGGAAGCTCGTTCCGCTCGTAAAGAGCTTGCACAGTTGGACAGTGCGTTGACTGCTCCGCGGGTCCCGGTTTCGCTTCACTACGTCGGAACACCCTCCGGGCTCGGCAGTTTGATCGCCGATATCCGAGCTGCCGAGGTCGCCGACGGCGTTACGTTGCTCCCCCTCGCCTTGCCCCGCACGCTCGAACATCTGGTGGACAGCACCATTCCGTGGCTCCAGGATCGCGGACTTGTCACACCGTCCACCGCAGTCGACGAAGTGCTCGGTCGTTTCGGACTGCCGCCCCGTCAGCGCACGCTCGCGTCCTGATCACCGATCGCATCTGCGTACAGGTGGAACAGCGACGGTAATTCGTCTGCACCGTCCACCTGTGCCAGAAGCGCCCAGCACTGTGCCGTGACGAAGCGCGCCCGCGTGCCGATCCAGTTGGTGGGCAGTAGTTCCGGCGGCAGCAGAGGGTCCGGCTCCATGGCTCGCGTGAATTCCGCCGCGAGTTCGATGGTCATCGTGACAGCATCGGTGCCCGGAGTGTTCTGCAGTTTCTCCAGGCGCACAGTTGCTACGTCGAGCAGCCGTTCGTATCCGGCTGCGATCTCGTCCAGCGGCCACAACTGTGCGGCAATTTTCACGGGGTCTTCGAGCCTGCCCACTTTCAGATCCCGGGTGGTGAGAGAAGACAGGTGCTGTTCGACGTCGAGTTCGGCGGCCGCATCGAGAACGTACGGTTCCCAGGCGTGCGGCGAGACGTACAGGCCGCCCTGGACGAGCGCGCCGCCGAGGTAAACGACCCTGGTGCGCAGCGCATCTCGTGCTTTCCGTGACGACTCCGGAATTGCGAATCCGACAAGATGCCAATACCCGTCCCACGGTGTCGCAGTGTTGCGATCTTGTTGATAGGCCAGCCGAACGAATTCGACGTCGGGTTCCATCTCGCGCACGGCTTTCGGCGTTGCTAGTAGCGTGGCCTGCCGCCCGCGACCTTCCTGAGTGAACTTCCCCTCGGTGACCAACCGTTTGATGCACAGCCGAACCTGTTGATCTGTTTTGTCGAGGGCGTCGGCGGTGGCATAGAGGGTGTGCCCGTCGACAGTTCCGTCCGTGCGCAGTAATCCCTCGATCAAGATCCTCGTGGGTACATCGACGTCCCTGTCGGTCATCGCCATGTCCTTTCCTCGCTTCTCGACATCTTCGCTCATAACTGTACTATCGAATGCAATACGATCGTTTCAAATTCGTACGTTAGGGCGGGAAGATGGCAGCGGAATCGATGAGCGAAAGCAAGAGTAAGCCTCGTTTACGCAGGTGGACGGTTACTTCCCTGGCGGTGGTCGTTGTTCTGATCGCGACTCTGGTGGGCTGGACGCTGTACCAGAACACCTATGACATCCGTGAGGAAAAAGTGACGATCACCGGGGGATCGGTGCCGCTCCAGGGAGTCCTTGCACTGCCCGAACACGGTGACGGTCCCTTCGGGCTCGTGGTTTTCGTCCACGGAGACGGCCCGGTCGATGCAACACACGAGATCTTTTACAGGCCGGTCTGGGAGGCGTTCGCCAAGGCCGGGTACGCGTCACTCTCCTGGGACAAGCCGGGGGTGAATGGGGCACCGGGCAATTGGCTCGATCAGAGCATGGACGATCGGGCGGCGGAAACGGAAGCGGCAATCGAGTGGGCACGGGGCCGTTCGGACATCGATCCGTCTCGTATCGGTCTGTGGGGTGCCAGCCAGGCAGGATGGGTGGTGCCCAAGGTGGTGAACCTCGACCCGGACGTCGCGTTCGTCATTGCCGTGGGTCCCGCTATCAACTGGCTCCAACAAGGTGAATTCAACACCCTTGCCGAGCTTTCCGAGAGAAATGCGTCGGCCGACGAGTTCGAGAAAGCGCGGGTCGATCGTGCGAAGAACTTGGATCAGTTGGCCCGTGATGCATCGTTCGACGATCTCGTGGCCTCCGGCGAGGCCGACGGTCTCACCGAAGACCGGTGGAACTTCATTCGAAAGAACTACCGATCGGATGCGCGAGCCGATCTCGAATCCGTGAGGGTTCCGGTGCTCTTGATCATCGGCGGACACGACGTCAACGTCGACGTGGCCGATACCGAAAGGGTGTACCGCGAATTACTTGACTCGCCAGAGCAACTGGTGGTCAAGAAGTATCCCGACGCCACTCACTCGATTGTGGAGAAGGACCTCGAAGACTCGGAATTGATGTCGGCTCTGGTGGCCGTTCTTGCTCCCCGTTCGATCTTCGCTCCCGGTTATCTAGCGGATCAGACTGCATTTTTGGAGGGAATTCATGGCTGACGGAATCACGGTTGTCGCACTGGGCGGTGCCGGTGCCATGGGCTCGGCAGCAGTTCGTCTGGCCGCAATATTGCCGGGAATCGGCAAGGTAGTAGTCGCGGATCGCGATATCGATGCTGCGAAGCGTCTTTCAGTTGAACTGGCTCAGGCGTCAGCGCAAGTCGAGGCGCGCAGCATCGACGTCACGGACGGTCGCACGCTACGTGAATTGTTGGATGACGCAGACGTGATCATCAATACCGTCGGCCCGTTCTTCCGTTTCGGTGTCGGCGTTCTCCAGGCAGCGATCGAGACCGAGACGCACTATCTCGACATCTGCGACGACTGGGAACCTGCCGTCGACATGCTGGAATTGGACTGTGCTGCCAGGGAAGCCGGAATCTGTGGGGTAGTCGGCATGGGCGCAAGTCCCGGGATGAGTAACCTCCTGGCAGCGATGGCAGTCTCGCGATTGGACGTGGTCGACGATCTGTACACAGCCTGGCCGGTTGATGTCGAGGGCGAGGACGAGTCGGTAGACACACTGAGTGCAGCGGCCGTTCACTGGATGCAGCAGATCAGCGGCACGGTTCCAGTGGTTCGTGCGGGGCGAATCGTCAACGAAGAACCGTTGCGTTCCATCGCACTCGAACTGCCCGGCGGACGTCGGGGGAACGCTTACGTGGTCGGGCATCCGGAGCCGGTGATGTTTCATCGGACCATCAATCCTGCAGGGCATTCGGCAAATCTGATGGTGATCACACCGGAAACCGTGGCGTTTCTCGACGTTCTCCGCTCAGATATCGACAAGGGGAGAATCGATCTCGACTCGGCTGCTGAAGAATTGGGAAAGCCCTCGCTCCGGCGGATGATCCGTGCTGCGCCTCGAATGCTCACGCGTGCCGGTCATGGATCCTTGCCGTTGTTTTTCGCCTCGGCGACCGGGGTGCGCGAAGGTCGAGAGATGCGCGTCGTGGCACGGATCGCTGACGATTCACCGGTATCGGCGTTACTGTCGGACATGGCCGGTGCAACGGGAATCCCCTTGGCGCTGGGCCTTGCTCAGGTGGTGTCCCGGCTGGCCGACGGAACGATTTCGGATCGGGTCGGTGCGCACTCAGCTGAGAGCGCCATCGACCCGGAAGTTCTGTTCACTGCACTGGCGAGGTTGTTCGATCGAACCGACTGGAGCGAGATCGTGACCGTCGAATCCGAGTTCTGCTAGTCAGTTCGCGGCGTGTGATCCGATGCGACTTCGGATTTCGGTCTCGACGCGATCGGCGTCCTTGGGGCTGAACGAAGGCGCTCCGCGGCCGGCGAGGGTGAGTACCACCGCGGTCTCCTTCCATGGACGTGAAAGATCCAGGCTGTACCACGAGCTGAAATCTGTTGTTCCCCAAATTCGTAGGCGTCCGCTCAGCCACGACATGACTCCGAGGTCGACGGATTCGATCTGCGAGTACGGGACGAACTTGCTGACAAACGGGAAGTAGTAGTGGCGGATCGTGACACCCTGATCGTCGATCCGGACGGTTCGGTCTTCGTAGATTGTCGATGTCCCTGCACTCACAGTGATAACCCGGTTCCTGCTGTTCGATGCTCTTGATGGCTGTCTGAAAACCAACCATACAGTCTCTATTGGGACAGGCCGCGAGCCCGGGTGTCAGGCGCTGGTGGGCCTCGAGACGACGAGATCGCTCACCGCGATCTGGGCATTGCCGATTGCCGACTGAACTGTTTCACAACTGCTCGATGCTCTGGCGAGCGCAAGAACTGCGGTGAGCAGGGCGGCGTCGGGTTGTCCTTCAAATGGTCCGCTCTCGACGTCGAATTTTCCAGCGCGCAACTGCTTTCGGGCATTGATTCCAAGTTGTGAAATGACCTCGTCCATCGCGGTCAGACACTGGGCGAGCGCGCCGATCGACCGGTAGAGATCGGCAGCAACGACGGGTGTCTGCGATGCCACGGTGCCGGCGCGGCGCAATCGGTGGTGAGTGTCTCGGAGTATCTCGGGCAGTCTGTGGTCTGCGCAATGTTCCATCCCGCCGCCTCCGTAAGGTGTAAAGTTAGGTTATTCAATTACGGTAGAGCAGGGCGGTAAGGGATGCAAGTAGTTTTAGACGATTACGTCGCCGGTGCGTCGTTTGCGACCGACCTGGTCAATACCTCGCCCCGCGTGTGGGTGGAGGCCGGTGACGCGTTGGCTGACCCCCAGGCGCTTCACGATCTACTGGATGAACATGGACTCTCGCCGGATGCGCTCGGCGGCGGGCGTCGGCCTACCCGCGGTGAACTTGCCGACGTGCAGGCGCTCAGAGAGGAGATTCGTTCGATTCTCGATGCTCCGACCTGCGACGAGCTCGTTGATCGCACTCATCGACTCCTGCAAACCGTCCCGCATCACGTTCGGCTCGTGCCTGATTCCCAGGACGACTATCGATGGAATGCGGTACCGGACGGCACAATCGATCTCGCGGGTGAACTCACGTTGTTGATCGGATACTCGTTGCTGGGAACTCTGCGCACATTGGGGTACGAACGATTCCGCCCATGCGCATCGCCGACGTGCAACGGCGTGTTTGTCGATACGAGCAGGGGGGGGCGACGCCGCTACTGCATGCCGGCGTTGTGCGGCAACCGAATCAACGTCGCGAATCACCGTCAACGGCAGCGTCATACTTAATCGTCAACGATGGCGTCGCACTTAGCGCCTGCGATTGCCCGGTCGATAGTGACAATCGAACAGAGTACGGCCGACTGTATGGGGAACTTCAACGAGATACAGACCACGTCAGTCCCGCACGATTGTCGCCATGGCAACTCCTAGTAGATGGCGGCTCGTATGAAAGCCCGTTCTGTCTCCGCGACAGCAGTTATCAGCGTTGGCGTATTCACCCTGGCCGGGTGTGGCGGCGCATCCAGTTCCGAAGGCTCGGTCGGTGAGTATGCACAGGACGGCAGTTTCACGACTGTCATCAACGCCGATCCCGGAAATCTGCACCCTCTGATCACCAACCTTACGTCGACTCAGATCGTGAACGCGTACTCGTACGATTCGTTGATCGACATCGACGCGCAAACACGCACTGTGCGTCCCTATCTGGCGGAGAGCTGGAGTGAAGAAGGGAACACGCTGAAGTTCGTGCTCAAGAAGGGCATTACTTGTGCCGACGGAACTTCGTTCACCGCACAGACCGCGGCCGATGACATCAACTGGGTCATGGACCCTGAAAACGCTTCACCGCTACGCGGATCCACCGTCCCGTCGTCGACGGTCGCGTCCGCGGACGGTGACGAACTGACGGTCACTACAGCCGAACCGGCACCCTTCTTGCTTTCTCGAATAGGCTCGATGCGGCTTCCGTGCGCTGCGACGCTCGACGACCCGGCCAGTATCCGTTCGAGTAGTAACGGAACGGGTCTGTTCAAGGTCACCGAAGTCGTTCCCAATGATCACATCACGATGGAACGCCGCGACGGCTACACCTGGAGTCCGAACGGCGAGACCACTTCCGACACTCTTGGGGTGCCGAAGACAGTGACGATCAAGATTGTCACCGATCCGAGTACGACGGCGAATCTTGTTCTCACCGGCGGAGTGAATGCCGCGGCGGTGACCGGTTCGGACGAGGAACGAGTCTTGGCAGCGGGTCTGGATTCGAAGACCTACACCACGCTGTCCGGCGAGTTCATCTTCAACCATTTCTCATCTCTACCCACGTCGGACCGTGCTGTGCGGCAGGCGCTCGTTCAAGCAGTCGATCTGGATGACTACACCGAGATCACCACCGGCGGAAAAGGAACCCGCGCACGCGCCCTCGCGGTTTCGGAACCCCTTGCCTGCGACTACAACAGTGTCGAAGGGATGATCCCCGAGTTCGACGTCGATGCAGCAAAGAAGACACTGTCCGACGCAGGCTGGAAGGCGGGGGCCGACGGCGTCCTGACGAAGGACGGGCGACCGCTTGCCCTCAACGTGATTTTCAACAACTCACGCGATACGAACTCTGCCGCCGCGGAATACGTGGCAACCCAGTGGGAAGGACTGGGCGCGAAGGTGAAACTGACCGGTGGCGACTACAGTTTCGTCATCGCCAACACATTCAGCACCACCGATCTGTCGTCGTGGGACGTTTCCATCGGTTTGACGCTGGGGAGCGATACGCCGAGTATCTTTGCCAAGTACTTTACTGGCCCACCGAAGCCTGAAGGAGTGAACTTCGCTTCCCTCGACAACAAGAAGTACATCGAATTGTCCACTGAGGCTTCGCTTCTTCCCGGTGATGAGTCCTGCAAGGTCTGGGAGGAAAGTGAGCGGGCATTGTTCAACGACATCGACCTGCTGCCGGTATCCACGACTCCCGCTCACATGTTCTTCAACGGCGCAACGTCGATCTACCCGCCATCGAGCGGAATCCTTCCGGGCTCGGCGATCCGTGTCCTGAAGTAGGACCCTCGGCAAACGCTCACTTCCGGGTATTGATCATCCGAAGTGCAAACCGAAATACCACCGCAGCACCCGCACCTGCAGCCAGGCCGGCGATGACATCGACAAGAAGAACGCCGACGCCTATGCCCAGGACGGCAGCAGCGGCGACGGCAAGGGCGACGTCAGCACGAGGAGCGGCGATCGCGGCATCCTTTCCCCGAGTATCGAACGAGCACCCATTTCAACGGAGCATGTCACGAAACTGTCGTCTGCAGGTGTATCAACCGCAAAATGTGTGAAACGCGTCGGCCCCGGCGGAGTTCAACTCCGCCGGGGCCGACAATGCGTCTTGCATGCTGGCTCAGTGTGTCGGGACGGAATCCTTCGACGCGGTCCGGGACGTGTCGGTGTGTTCGCTTCCAATCTCCTTGCGGGAGTTGGAGCTGTTGAACCGAGGGAGGAAACCGGCCAGGACGAGTGCGATGACGGCGGATCCGGCAGCGAGGGCCATGACGACGCGGAAAGCGTTCTCCGACGGCAGCGTTGCCCCACCGATGGACATGGTCATCTGGGCGATGACGACACCCGCGATGGCGCTGGCGAATGATGTACCGAGGGAGCGCATCAGGGTGTTGAAGCTGTTGGCTGCACCGGTCTCGGACGGAGGAACAGCCCCCATGATGAGAGCGGGCATCGCGCCGTAAGCCATACCGGTACCGGCACCGATGATCACTGCGATCACGATCAGTTCCCAGATAGAGTGCATGGCGAAAATGCCGATGCCGTAACCGATTGCGACCACAACGGCGCCGAGCATGAGCGTCACCTTGGGGCCGTGCGAATTGGTGATGCGTGAGGACAGTGGAGAGACGAGCATCATGATGATGCCGGAGGGAGCCATGACCAGACCTGCGGTGAGCATCGAACCGCCTAGGCCGTAACCAGTGACTTCAGGCAACTGGACTACCTGGGGAAAGACCATGCTGGCGGCGAACATCGCGAATCCGAACACGATGGATGCGAGGTTGGTGAAGAGCACCTGGCGGCGGATGGATACGCGTAGATCCACCAGCGGCTTGGGGGTGCGTAGTTCCCACCAAGCCCAGAATCCGAACATCAGGATCGCGGCGCCGAACAGGGAAAGCGTGAGCGTGCTTGTCCAACCCCAGTCGCCCCCCTTGGAAATGGCCAGTAGTAGAGCGATGAGGGAGGCTGAGAGCGAGATTGCCCCGCCGAAGTCGAACGTTCCACCTGTGCGAACCGTCGATTCGGGGACCAGGACGACAACAAGAACGGCCGCAAGAGCGCCGAGCACGGCTGACGCCCAGAACAGGACGTGCCAGTCGGCGTACTCGGCGATCAAAGCCGCGATCGGAAGCCCCAGAGCGCCACCGACTCCCAGCGAAGCACTCATCATCGCAACAGCGCCGGCGAGCTTCTTGGGCGGAAGCACGTCGCGCATCACGCTGATGCCCAGCGGAATGACGCCGGCCGCAAGGCCCTGGAGGATTCGGCCAGCAACGAGGGGGATAACGCTCGAACTGAGGGCTCCGACCACCGAACCGGTTACTAACAGCCCCATGCTGATCAGAAGAAGACGCCGTTTGCCGAACATGTCGCCCAAGCGGCCCATGGTTGGGACGGCGACGGCAGCTGCGAGCAGGGTGGCGGTCACCGCCCACGCGGTATCGGACGCGGGAGCGTTCAAGTACTCCGGGAGGTGCGGGATGATCGGGATGACCAGCGTCTGCATGAGCGAGACGACGATGCCGGAGAATGCCAGAACCGCCACCACTGCGGTGGTGGCTGGTGACTTCGAGGTTTGTGGCGGCGTTGTCGGTGGTGGAGAAGTGTTTGACGACATTGCGGTAACTCCATCGGAGGAAGAAAGAAAAGTGATTTAAGTCAGTTGCTTGAACTAAAGTTAAATCAAGTGACTGACTGAACGGAAGGGTGTGCCTTCGATCGTGACGAACATCTCCGGTGCCGAGCAGCTTCGGATGGTCGAGGATGATGGTGTTCATGACTACGAGGACTGAGGATGCGTCGGCCGACGTCGGCGGCGCCGCAAATTCCGCGCGCTCTGCTGCAACCCGAGACCGCATTCTCTCGGTCGCCGAGCAGCTGTTCGCCGAGCATGGAGTCTTCGCGGTGTCGAATCGTCAGGTGAGCGAGGCGGCAGGTCAGGGCAACAATGCCGCCGTCGGATATCACTTCGGGACCAAGACCGACCTGGTCCGGGCGATCGTGAACAAGCATTCCCAGCAGGTCGAGAAGAAGCGTGGCGAACTGCTGCGTGAGATCGAAGGGTCCACAAACGTTCGTGACTGGATTTCGTGTCTGGTTCGGGCGTCGACCGATCACTACGCCGAAATGGGTGGCCCGACCTGGTACGCGCGGTTCAGCGCGCAGATTCTCGCCGATCCAGTCCTGCGGAAAATCGTCTACGACGAAGTACTGGCCTCGCCCACCCTGCAGGAGACGCTTCGCGGACTTTCAGCCTGTCTCACTGACATGCCGATGAGTGTTCGACGCGCCCGCGCGGACATCGGACGCAATGCGATCGTGCACATGTTCGCCGAACGTGAGCGCACGCTTGCCGAAGAGGGGCCGGACGCGGTCACGTCATGGGAGGACTTCACGACCGACCTCGTCGACGCGCTGGTCGGACTCTGGACGGCTCCGATCAGCCGCTGACCGGCCGTTTGTCCGCGCTAGCCGCCCGGCCCGGGGCAACCCTGCGCAATGGATCTCGCGTCGGCGGAAGATCCAGGAGCAAGCCGACTCCGGCAAGAATGATGACAAGACCGCCGACGAGTGCGAAGGTGACAGGCTCGTCCAACCACAGCACTCCGATAGCTGATGCCGAAATCGGAACGAGAAGAGTGGCTGCGGATGCCGCGACTGGACCCGCCTGACGAATGATCCAGAAGTAGACCAGGTAGCCACCGGCGGTAGCCCCCAGTCCCAGGGCTGCCACGGCGATGAGTGGACCGACGGTTATGGGCCCCGGTGGGGGAGCGACGGCGGACACAGGCATCAAGAGGGTAACTGCGGCAAGTTGCTGGCCGAGGGCGAGTGTCATCGGCGGAGTGTCCTGGAACGACTTTCGTGCGTAGACACCTCCGACTGCGTACAGCAGCGCCGCGGTCAAAGATGCGCCAATGGCCAGCATTGCGCGACTGTCGATCGCTGACGGAATTCCACCGACGAGCACCGATACGCCGACGATGCCGATCGCGACCCCCGAGAGTTTTCGCCAGGTGATCTTTTGTCGAAGCCAGAAAGCGGCGACGAATACGGTGAACATCGGCGTCGTGGCATTCAGGATCGACGCCGTCGACGAGTTGAGGCCGACGATCGCAGTTGCGACAAGCGTCAGGGGCCCAGCGACGTTGAGGGCTGCCAGCAGTAGGAATGCAGGAAATCGGTGACCGACCGCGCGCCAAGTCGATCTGCTGGAAGCCGTTATCAGCGCGAGAACCAACGCTGCAACAATGAAGCGGCCGTGCGTCGTGCCGACGGCGCCGAGATTTGGTGCTGCAACAGCAACCAGGGGGAACGAGCTTCCCCAGAGCGCGCCGACCAACAGCAAAGCTCCAACCACGGCGAATCGGCTGCTACCGATTGCTGTCCAGTTCTTCATTGAGCCTCTTCGTCGACGACCTTGCGGACATGGATGGTCGATGTCCCGACCTACCCTATACCCCCAATAGGTATAGGGTTTGTTGTGTTCATGATGCTGCAGGTCGTGGGGATTATGCGACGGATGACTTATTCTCCCGCAATGGTTTATAGGGCGAGTTGTCGACCAACCCGCACCTTCGGGATCTATATAATATACCTATAGGGGGTATATTGGTGGTGCCAGGCTCGCTTTGCGGGCCACATCCGTCCCGCAAGAGAACAGGAATCTCAATGAGTAGTTGTGGCTGTGGAAATACCCCGAAAGCTGACGTCAATGGCGCTGTCGGTACGGCGATGCCGACCGGCGGGAAAGACCTACTGAACTCTGGGGGTAGTGAACTCGTCGAATGCCGGGTCATGCCCGGCAGTGTGATCGAGAAGGCGCGTGCCGAAGCGGAAGGACTGTTCCGTGACTTCGAAGGCAATCGGTACTGGTTCTGCTGCAAGGGATGTGGTCCTCGATTCGACGCAAATCCGAGCAAGTACGCAGCCGTGAGCTGAGTCAAAAGTGGTGGTGCAGGCGATGTCTGCACCAACACTTCGTTGTAGCGCGGTCGGGGTTCGGGCGGACCGTCGACATCAGACGGCGCGAGCGCATGCGCACTGGGTAGCCGCCAAGGTGCATTCGCCTCGCGTGGTTTCGTAGGTCGCCTGTACGGGCAATTCAGCAACTGTCTCCCGATGCCAAAGTGCAAATCCTGCAACGGCTCCCACTGCGGCAAGCGCTGCAAGGATGCTCCAGGTGACCGCAAATCCCGCGCTCGAACCAACCCATCCGGCGATCGGATAGGTGACAAGCCAGGCGAGGTGTGACAGGGAGAACTGGGCTGCGAACACCTCCGGTATACCTGCGGGGTCGACGGAGCGCCGAAGTACTTTTCCTGTCGGAGTGACGATCATGGCCATGCCGGCGCCGACGAGCGCCCACACTGCGGCAGTGAGTATCCAAGTGAATACACCGGCCACGGCAAGGGATGCTGCCGCGCTGGCGCTGAAGACCAGGACAACGGAACCTGCTGTCATCACAGTGCGTTCGGCGGTTCGGTCGAGAACGCGGGGGAGAAGCAGCGCGGTTACCAACGTGCCGGTGCCTGACGCGGCAAGCATCCACGCCACGTCGGATTGGGTTCCACCGAGCTCGTCGCGGACGTAGTTGACGGTGTTGACGACGACGATCGAGCCGGCCGCTGCCACCACGAGATTGAGGGCCATGATGGCGCGCAGTCGCGGAGTGGTCACGAAGATTCGCACTCCCGACGCGATCCGATCCCACGCCTTGCGGTGAGTACTGGGACGAGCGTTGGGGATCCGGGTGGCCAGCACGAGCAGTGCCGAGACCGCAAAGCCCACGGAGGTGGCGACGAACAACAGGTTGAATGTCATGAAGGACAGTGCGACTGCGGCAAGAACAGGGCTGAGCAGGCTTTCCATCGTGTAAGCGACCTGCGATGCCGACAGTGCGCGGGTGAAATCGGCCTCGTCGGTCACGATGTCGGGAATCACTGCCTGGAACGTGGGAGTGAACGCTGCCGACGCAGCTTGCAGAACGCCTACCAGCACGTAGATGTGCCAGATCTCGCTGACGAAGGGCAAGGCGAGCACAACCGCTGCGCGTATGGCGTCGAGCGCGACGAGGAAAGCCCGTCTCGGCAACCGGTCCACGTATGCCGCCGCGAGTGGAGCGATCACGACGTACAGGGACATCTTGATCGTCAGCGCGGTGGCCAGCACAGCTCCGGCGCTCGGTCCGGCCAGTTCGTAGGCGAGTAGACCCAGCGCAACCGTCGCCAACCCGGTACCGAACAACGCAATGATCTGGGCGCTGAAGAGCAGGCGATAGTCGCGAATCAAGAACAGGTGCATGCTGTTCCGTACCGGTGCGGTCCTAGCGGTCCGGTTCATCTGGTTTCACTCCCGCGACAAGATTGAAAGCTCCGGTCAGAACATTGAGGGCGACGATTCCGACTACGTCAGCGATCTCGCGATCACCGTAGCCGTGCGCTCGAAGGCCCGCGATGTGTTCGTCGGAAATCGAGGCAGGCTCCCGATAGACGCGAAGTCCGAAGTCGATCATTGCCGCGATGGCGGGATCGGCCGATGTGCCCGCGCGGGCACGCTCGATCTCGTCCGCCTCGACGCCGTGGGCGTGCGCGGCGACGACGTGGGCTTCGAGGCAAACAGCGCAACCTTGCTGGACCTGCACAGCGATAGAGATTCGCTCGGTGATCTTGCGGCTGAGCTTCGCTCGCTTCATTGCCCGGCTGAGTTGCAGATAGCCACCCAGCACGGCGGGCGAATGAGCCATCGCCGCGACCATGTCACCGACCTGTCCGTGACGGTTGACGAGTTCGGCGAGAAGGTCTTTCGACGTACCGACAGCGGTGGCGGGAGTGAGAGATTCAAGGCGCGACATAACGAGTCCTAAGTGGTTCCGCCGGGGGGGGGGGGGGGGGGGGGGGGGGGGGGGCCCCCCCCCCCCCCCCCCCCCCGCGCGGGTAAAGCTGGGTGTGGGGGGGCGGGCGAGGGGGCGCGCGGGGG
>NZ_JAWLSC010000007.1:0-307382 GCF_033142465.1 Rhodococcus sp. IEGM 1318 | reverse complement strand
GTGTTGCGCCCCCCCCCCGGGGGGGGGGGGGTCCATAGATCCCGGCCCCCAACACCCCCCCCAGTGGGGGGCCGGGGGGGGGGGGGTGGGGGGTGGGCGCCCGCCCCCACCCCACCACCGGAGTTGGTCAAGAATTGACGGTGGATTGAACGGTTCGAGACTCGTCGACCTTGGTCGACCGCATCACGACCGCGGTGATACCTGCGCCCACCACTGCGATGGCGGCTGCACCGAGGAACACCGCGGAGAACCCGTTCGTCAACTCCGTCAGGTCACCGAGTTGATCAGCGCCGAACACTGCTGCGATCGCGGTCATCATCGCGAGGCCGACAGCCGAGCCGACCTGGTAACTGACGTTGACGATGCCGGAGGCCAATCCCCCCTCTTCCGGACGCGCGGCCGAAATCGCCGTACCGAGTGAAGGAATGAACGCCAGCGTCATACCTGCGGCAGCCACCAGAGACGCCGGCAGTACGTCGACCCAGAAGTTGCCGGTGGGCCGGATCAGCGACATCCAACCCAAACCTATTCCCAGTAACAGCAATCCGGCTACGATCATTGCTTTTGCACCGAAGCGCGCCATGGCCCGTGGTGCTACGACGACCATGCCGAGCATGACGAAGATCGTCATCGGCAGCAATGCCGCACCGGCCGGGAAGGCGCTGTATCCGAGCACTTGCTGCAGGTACAGGTTCAGGAAGAACCACATCGGTATCCAGGCGGCGCCGAGCACGAGCTGAGCGATGTTCGCGGCACCGAGGTTGGGCGCCTTGAAGATTCCCAGACGCACCAGAGGCTCACGACGCTTCGACTGGATCAATACGAATGCACCCAGCAGAGCGGCCGAAACGGCGAGTGCCAGCCACGTCTGCCCGGATCCCCATCCGACGTCAGGTGCTCTGACGATGCCGAAGACTCCGACAGCGAGGCCTGCGGTGACGGCCAGTGCGCCGAGGAAGTCGATCGACCCGGTACGTGCCGGTGCGTTCGGCATCAGGAGGGGAGTAGCGATCAGCGCGATGACGGCGATGGGAATGTTGAGGTAAAACACCCAAGGCCAGCTGGTGTATTCGGTGATGACGCCGCCGAGGAACACTCCGGCCGTACCGCCTGCCGGGGCGGCAGCGCCGTAGATGGACAGCGCCTTGGTCATCTCTTTCTGCGTGCTGCCGAACAGCATCATCAGCAAGGTGAGCGCCGATGGTGCGATGAGTGCGGCACCTGCACCCTGAACGGCGCGGCCCGCAAGTTCGACGGCAACGTTACCGGCGGCACCGGCGACAACGGAACCGATCAGCAGGATCAGCCAACCAGCGGAGAACACTCTGCGGGCGCCGAACAGGTCGGACAGGCGGCCGCCGAGGAGGAGTAGCCCGCCGAATGCGATGACGTACGCATTGAAGACCCAGGTCAGGCCTTCCTGGGAAAAGCCGAGATCGCTCTGCATCTGAGGGAGAGCGACACCGATGATCGAGGTGTCCATGATGACCATGAACTGAGCGGCGGCGATCAACGCCAACGCCCACCACTTACGGGTGGATTTCGGTTGTGTGGACATTCTGAGTTCCTTACCTCTACGGGGTATAGGTGATGCTCGTGTGGTCAGGGGGTGTCGAAAGCGAGCCTTGGCGACATCGGCGCAGCGCTTCCTTGAGGTGCGCGGGGAAATGCTGTTCTTGGAACTCATTCGGCCGGCGCTCTGCGTAGATGCGCATCGGATCTCCTTCGAGTGAATTCAGGGTGTTCGAGTAGTTCGTTGCATACCCTAGGGGGGTATGGTACAAATTGCAACAGGTTCGAATTCAAGGAGTGTCGAACCCGACGCAGACGGCAACGGAAGTGCTGCCGACCCAAACTTTGGAGGGCAAGATGTTCAGCGGCAACGGCTACACACTGGAATTGGCAACGTCGGAGGCGGCCGTCGGCAGCCATGTCCCCTTGCAGTTCCGGATCCTGGATTCGGTTGGAACTCCGTTGACCAGGTACACCGACACCCACGACAAGCAGTTGCATCTGATCGTGGTCGGTCTGGACCTGACCGGATTCCAACACGTGCATCCCGAATTGGACGAGAACGGAAACTGGCGTGTGTCAGTCGATTTCGATCATGCGGGAGACTACCGAGTCTTCGCTGACTTCACCCCGGACGGGGGTGACGGAATGACGCTGAGTGCGGATGTACGCGTCGCCGGGTCCTATGATCCTCGGCCGTTGCCCGCCGCTGCTGCCGTCACGACGGTCGACGGCTATACCGTCTCTCTCGAAGGCGCGGCCCATGCCGGCCAGACATCGAAGCTCACGCTCTCGGTCATCCGTGACGGAATCCCGGTCACAGACTTGCAGCCCTACCTTGCCGCGTACGGGCACCTGGTCGCGTTGCGTGCCTCTGACCTCGCGTATCTCCATGTGCATCCGGACGGTCATCCCGGTGACGGTGTCACGCCGGCTGGACCGGCAATCACCTTCTACGCGAACATGCCGAGCGCTGAGGACTACCGGTTGTTCCTGGACTTCAAACATGGCGAAGTGGTGCGCACGGCGGAATTCACTCTGACGGCCGACAGTGCGACCACGCCTGGGGGCGAACACTCGAGCCACTCGCGCCACGGGCACTGAGACCGAATGAGTCTCGCAGCAACGGGAAAACGGGCATGGGCGATCACCATGCACCCATCTGTTCGTGCAGTAGCGAAGTGCCTGGCGATGTGCGCAGTGATTGCTCTGCAGGACAACGGAAGCCGACGAGTATCCGCACATCGCCCCGGAAACGAGAATTGTTGCGAAGTCACGCGTTGACGAACAGGAGGACATCGAATGTTGGAAGCGACAGAAGTAGGCAGTGCTCCAAGCAGCGCCCCAAGCAGCGATACGGCCGGCGATGCATGCTGCACGAGTGATTCGCACGGCTACATCACCGCCAAGGGCGACTACCTGGGGCGTCTGCGTCGCATAGAGGGTCAAGCTCGCGGCCTGCAGCGCATGGTCGACGAGGACAAATACTGCATCGACATTCTCACGCAGGTCTCGGCGATGACCAAGGCTCTCCACGCGGTGGCTATGGGACTGCTCGAGGACCACATCAGCCATTGCGTCGTCAAAGCTGCCGTTGACGGTGGTCCCGAGGCGGAGGCAAAGGTGAAGGAAGCGACCGACGCGATTGCGAGGCTCGTTCGCTCGTAGAACTGTGCTCGACGAACATTGATACCGTGGTCGTCATGTTCAGCATCGAGATCCGTCGTACATTCGCTGTGAGGCAGGGACTTCCGGCACCGGTGCGGGACGCGAAAGACTTTCCGCCGCTGATGCCTGCCGAGGGATTTCGCGTGACGATGCGAGCGGCATTCTCGTTCGAGGACGACCAACTCGGAGGACGTGGATGGTTTGTCGACACGGACGCTCTGGACGAGTCCGTCGATCGATGTGCCGCGCGATCGGCGAGCGGTGTCTGGCCGGAGGTTTTAGACAATAGGCGTGGCAACGAGATACGTCAGATCGCACTGATCTGACGTATCTCGTTGGGGCACAAGGTTCGGTCGACGGACTACTGGTAGAGACGCAGTGCAGACCCGATGAAGGACTTACCGAATGCGAGTCCGGCCTTGTTGAAGTAGAAGCTCATGTTCGTATTCGCGAACGGCACCGCGGACACCGTCTTGGTGATCTGCGACTCGGCGTCTGCCCACTCTGCGCACGCTGCGTCGCCGGTCAACCCGGAAGCCTTGGCCACCGCTGCTTCGTAGGCGGGGTTGTTGATCGAAGAGAAATTCTTACCGGCTGCCGGAGCAGGTCCGGTGAAGAACGGGGTGAACCCGCTGGGAATCGAATTGTTGATCTGGATCCATGCGATGTCCCACTGATTGTTGTCTTTACCGCTGAGCATGACATCGACAACCTTGTTCTGGTCGGCTCCCGTCACCTCGACGGTTGCGCCGAGATCCGACCATGCGGCCTGAGCGAGTTCGGCTGCTGCGCTGCGAGCTTCTTCGCCTCCCGCGTAGAAGAGGCGGAGTGTCAACGGGTTTCCGTCTTTGCTTCGTTTTCCGTCCGGCCCGGCGGTCCAGCCGGCAGCATCCAAAGTTGTCTTAGCCGCACTGACGTCGTAGGCCGGAATGTTGCCGGTGACGGAGTCGTACACGCAGGCGCGGGGCTCTACGCCGACAAGACTTGTAGCGCGGGTGCCCTGGCCGGCAGTGATAACTTCTGCCAGATCGTCGAGATTGACTCCCTGGATGAGTGCTTTGCGAACAGCGGGATCGCTGGTGGGATTACTCGCGATCTGGTTGAAGTACATCTGACCGGACGGCATCGGGCGATTGATCGAGGTGAAATTGGCGGCTTCGATCCGGTCCTTGTCCGGACCGGCGATCGGAGATGCGTTGAGTTCGCCGGAGAGAAGCTGGTTTGCGGCGGTGCTGACATTGGGCGCCATGACAGCGATGACGGTCTTGGGGACGCCCGGTGTGTCGGAGGTGGTGTCGTCGGGGCCCCAGTTGTAGCCGTCACGACGCTCGAACGTGTAGTGGTCGTTGGCGGCGACTTCGGTGACTTCGAACATCCCGGAACCGAGGGACTTCTTGTTCGAGGCGGTCGGGTCCGCGAGTCCGGCGTCGCACATGATCGGGAGGCGACTGACTGTGAGGAGGAGGAAGGGGCTCGGTGCCGGAGTGGTGACCGTGATGGTGCGGGTCGCGGGATCGGCAGTCGCCGAAGCGCCTACGGGGACCGTAGTGCCGCGCTGTTGTGAACCGTTGGCCGGATCGGCCACGAAGTTGATGTTGTTCGCGACGGTCTGTGCGTTCAGCGTCGACCCGTCGGTACAGGTCACTCCTTCGCGGATGGTGAAGGAAGCGGAGGTGGGCGTCTCTTCCCATTTTTCTGCCAACCATGGTTTGAATTCGCTGGTGTCCGGATCCTGGTAGACCAGGGAGTCGTAGGCCAGCCTCGAGATGTCAGCGGTTGCCGCGGAGCCGGACATGATCGGGTTGAGTGCACCCGGATCGGCTTGCAACGCATATCGGAAGGTTCCGTCTGTCAAAGGCTCACCGCCGTCGGAGCCCGAGGACGTGCCTCCCGAGCTGCAAGCCGACAACACGAGTGCGAGCCCCGCGGCCGTTGCAAGTGCCGGATAAGAGCGGTGTTTCATTGTGCCTCCGTGAAGGAGCCAGGGCCCGAGCGAAATTCGAGAGGGCGCGGTCGAGTGTGACCGCTAAATCTTGGCGTAGGACGTGACGGGCATCTCGGTCGATCTTCACGAAAATCATGCCGATTTTTGTTCGATCTCACGAGAACCGGGGTGATGAACCAGTTCAGCTCACGGTGAGTCGAGGTCATTTCGCTGTGGCCACCCGGTTGCAGTGAGTACAACAGCAGGGACCGACGTCAACGGAGAGATCGGGCCGAGGGCGAGGAGATCTTCGTCTTCGTCGATCTCAGACCAGAATTTTTCAGAAGAAACATCGAGGCCGAGAACGATCCACGGCGGTCCGGCTTCTTGAAAGGCAAAGGAGACGCTGCCGGTTCGCGGAACCGTCGCATCGAACAGGTGGTCTCCGACTGGATATCCCTGTTGCTCGCCCACCAACGTCAGGGTTGTTGGTTCGAAGGACGCCTCGCGCAGCATCTTCTCGACTGCGCGGTCGAAACTCTGCTGGGTGGTGAACTCTTCGTCCGCGTTCGAACCGCTGAACTCGGGGAAATGCGCACAACACAAAACGTGTGAGCCCTCTGAGTTGCAGTAGAGACGAAACACGGGAAATCCACCTGCCACGAAGCGTGACGTTAGCAGAGCGTCGAAAATGGAGAAGTTGCTGTTTCAGCAAAGATGTTTGCGTGAGTTGTGGAAGGTCGTTCATCCTGGGTGCATGAGCCACGAACACCACAATCACCACGAAAACTCTGAAACCACCGAGAATCCGTACGCCAAGGCGGACGCACAATTCTGGAACTCGCTGTACGAAGAACGCCCAGCGCGGTGGAGCGGAAATCCCAACCCACAGTTGATTGCCGAGGCCTCCGGCCTCGAGCCGGGCACCGCACTGGACGTCGGTTGCGGTGAAGGCGCCGACGCTTTGTGGTTGGCGCGTCGCGGGTGGAAGGTCACCGGCACCGACATCTCGTCGGTGGCGCTCGGTCGCGCCCAGGCACACGTCGAAGGCGAGGGCGTCGACATCGAATGGCTGGAAGCCGACCTGACGAAGTGGGATCCGCAGGGGCGCTCGTTCGATCTGGTGTCCGCGCAGTTCTTCCACATGCTCGAACCCGCGCGCGGGGAATTGTTCCGGGCGCTCGGTGATCTGGTCGCGCCGGATGGGCATCTTCTGATAGTGGGCCACTCACCCCACGAGTCGCCCACCGAACATCATCGGGCCATGCTGCATACCCCGGAATATGTGGAGTCGTTGTTCACCGATGGTTGGAAGGTGTTGGTCTCGGAGTCGCGGGAACGTGATCTTCCCGCGAACCCCGAGATGCATCACACCACGGATACCGTTGTGCTGCTTCAGCGATTGAGTGCGAGCACCGACAGCAACTCGTAAGCGACGTGAGCCGCTGCGATACCGGTGATCTCGGCGTGGTCGTACGCCGGCGCTACCTCGACGATGTCGGCGCCGACCACGTTGAGTCCCACCAACCCGCGCAGTGTGTTCAACAATTCGCGAGAGGTCATGCCGCCCGCTTCGGGTGTTCCGGTACCCGGAGCGTGGGCAGGATCGAGCACGTCGATGTCGACGGAGACGTACACCGGGCCACCGTCGAGGCGCTTACGCATGCGCTCGACGATGCTGGCGACGCCGTCGACCTCGTAGTCGTCACTGCGGATCACCTGGAAGCCGAGGACGCGGTCGTCTTCGAGGTCTTTCTCGCTGTAGAGCGGTCCACGGATGCCGATGTGCTGCGAGCGCTCCATATCGATCAGGCCTTCTTCGCTGGCGCGGCGGAAGGGGGTGCCGTGGGTGAAAGGCTGACCGAAGTAGGTGTCCCAGGTGTCGAGGTGAGCGTCGAAGTGCAGGACGGCGATCGGGCCGTGATCGCGGGCCAGTGAACGCAGGATCGGAAGGGCGATGGTGTGGTCGCCGCCGAGCGTGAGCACGGAGGAACCGTCGGCGCGCAGGTCGGTGACGGCGGACTGAACCGTCGTGAGAGCTTCCTGAATGTCGAAGGGGTTGACGCCGATGTCGCCGAAATCGGCTACCTGCTGGTTGGCGAAGGGCGAGACCTTGAGCGCGGGGTTGTACGGACGCAGCAGCTTCGACGCAGCGCGGATGTGCCCCGGACCGAACCGAGCGCCGGGTCGGTAGCTGACACCCGAATCGAAGGGGATGCCGAGGATTGTCACGTCGGCGCGCGAGACCTCATCGAGGCGCGGCAGACGCGCAAAAGTGGTCGGCTCGGCGTAGCGGGGGACGCGCGTGGCGTCGACGGGTCCGATGAACGATCCGGGTTTGTTGGTAGCCATGTGCAGAGGTCCCTGCTCTCGATTCGGCGCACACCGGGCGCCCTTCAGTGATGTAGCTCTCTGAGCAAGTATGGTTTCTTCAAGAGGCTCGGTTGTCAACCCCTGTTTCCTGAAAGGGACACGGCGGTCGTGAAGGAGTGGGTTCAGTGGCCAAGGCGAAGGAAGCGGTCGAGCCGGTCGGACCGCGCATCGGGGCGAGGCTCAAGGCGGCACGTCAGTCGAAGCGGTTGACCCTCGACGACCTGGCCGAGGCATGTGGTGTGACGAAGGGGTACCTCTCGAAACTCGAGCGCGATCACGTCAACGCGTCGGTGGCGACCCTGATCAAGGTGTGCGCAGTGCTCGAGATCCCCGTCGGATCCCTGTTCGAGAATGCGTCCGCCGGTGAAGTGGTCCGCGCCGACGCCATGCCGCAAATCAGCTTCGGTGGCGAAAAGATGACGGAGTACCTGCTCACGCCTACCAACGAGCGTCGAATTCAGGTGCTGCTCGGCGAGCTGGAACCAGGCGGCGGAAGTGGTCAGGAGTTCTACAGTCTGCCGATCGACGTGAACTTCGTGCACGTGCTGGAGGGCGGCTTGCGGGTCTCGTTCGAGGGCGGTCGGACGGATCCTAACGGTGAGGCCGTCGATGCCGAAGACGTCGTGCTTGCGGTGGGCGATTCCTTTACATTCACGCCGACGCACAACCATAGTTTTCAGGCCGAAGGCTCGGTTCTGGCGAAGGTTCTGTGGGTCTTGAATCCGGCATTGCCGGAAGGGCCACGCGCGTCGCCTTCGTGAGACTCGAATCCGTGAATGTTGATTCTTAGGAAACAAGAGTTGACATGATTGGCGGCACCCGTCACGCTGGTAGTTGTCCCCGTCACACACACCGTCGAAAATTGGCGTCACGGAACTCCTGAAGGAGCGCACCATGCATGTCGATTCAGTTCGAGTTGGCCTGTTCCAAGGTCCGCTCACCACCCCGGACACCTTTGCGTCGGTGGAGTTCAACCTCGCTGCAATCGGCACCGCTGCCCGCGAGGCCGCGGCATCCGGTGCGAAGATCCTGGTGACGCCGGAGATGTCCGCAACCGGCTACGACATCGGCGAACTGGTGTCGCTGCGCGCGGAACCGGCCGACGGCCCGATCTTCGATTCCGTCGCCGAGATGGCTCGCAGTGCAGGCATTGCCGTCGTCTACGGTTACCCCGAACTCGACGGGGGAGACGTCTACAACAGCGTGCAGGTGGTGGACCGCGACGGCACTTCGCTTGCGCACTACCGCAAGACGCACCTGTTCGGCACGCTCGACCGCGAATATTTCCGGCCAGGTGAGACCCTGGTGGTCGGGTTCGATTTCGAGGGCATCCGCTGCGGATTGTTGATCTGCTACGACGTGGAATTTCCCGAAGCGGTTCGGGCCCATGCCGACGCCGGTACCGAATGGCTCATCGTGCCGACGGGGTTGATGACTCCGTACGAACACATTGCGCAGCAAGTGGTTCCGGCCCGCGCATACGAGAGTCAGATGTTTGTCACCTACGTCAATCGCTGCGGCGCCGAAACCGAGCTGACCTACTGCGGTCTCTCGTGCGCCATCGCACCCGACGGTGCCGAGTTGGCGCGGGCAGGTGGCGGCCAGGAATTGCTCTTCGCGGATATCGCCGCCGCCACCATCTCGCAATCGCGCACCCTCAACACGCATCTCGACGATCGACGCCTCGATCTGTATCCAGACCTTTCTGTCACGACTGTCTCCAAGGAGAACCGTAGATGACCATCCCAGTAGCTCCGGACAGTTCCTCGGAACCCGGCAAGCAGCCGCCCCTCACGATGTTCGGACCGGATTTTCCGTTCCCGTACGACGACTACGTTTCCAGTCCGGCGGGACTCGGCTCGGTGCCCGATCTGGCACTGGGTACAGAAGTTGCCGTGATCGGTGGTGGACTCTCCGGCATGATCGCGGCCTACGAGTTGCTCAAGGTCGGTCTCAAACCGATTGTCTACGAAGCTGATCAGATCGGTGGCCGGATGCGGTCGGTCGAGTTCGACGGGCACCCCGGGGTTGTCGCCGAGATGGGCGCAATGCGTTTCCCACCATCGTCGACGACGTTGTTCCACTACCTGAACGAACTGGGTCTGCAGACCGAAGAGTTCCCCAATCCTCTTGCCGAGGTCACACCGAGCACGGTCATCGACCTCAAGGGTGAGAGCCACTACGCGCACACTCTCGAGGATCTGCCGCCGATCTACACCGAGGTGGCGCAGGCCTGGCAGCGCACTCTCGAAGAGCATGCGGATCTGATTCCGTTGCAGCAGGCCATTCGTGACCGTGACACCGCAGAAATCAAGCGGATCTGGAACGACCTCGTGGTGCGCTACGACGATCAGACCTTCTACGGATTCCTCGCCGCGTCGAAGCACTTCAAGTCCTTCCACATGCGGGAAGTGTTCGGGCAGGTCGGATTCGGTACGGGCGGTTGGGATACCGACTACCCCAACTCGATTCTCGAAATCCTTCGTGTGGTCATCACGGCCGCCGACGACGACCATCGCGGCATCGTCGGTGGATCGCAGCAGCTGCCGATGCGGTTGTGGAACCGCGCCCCGGCGCACATGGCGCATTGGCCTGCCGGTACGACGGTCGCTTCGCTCAACGACGGCGAGACGCGTCCCCGCGTCACCGAACTCCGCCGTACCGAGCCCGGCAACATCACGGTCACGGACTCCGAAGGTTTCATTCGCACGTATGCGAGTGCCGTTGTGACAGTGCAGAGTTGGATGCTGCTCAACAACATCAGGTGTGACGACGATCTGTTCCCGATCGATCACTGGACTGCGATCGAGCGCACTCACTATATGGGTTCGACCAAGGTGTTCGTTCTCGTCGACCGCCCGTTCTGGAAGGACAAGGACCCCGTGACCGGCCGTGATTCGGTGTCGATGACACTGACCGACCGTATGAGTCGCGGCACCTACCTGCTCGATCAGGGCGAGGGCAAGCC
Source organism: Rhodococcus sp. IEGM 1318 (assembly GCF_033142465.1). Classification (NCBI taxonomy): domain Bacteria; kingdom Bacillati; phylum Actinomycetota; class Actinomycetes; order Mycobacteriales; family Nocardiaceae; genus Rhodococcus; species Rhodococcus sp. IEGM 1318. The sequence goes on along the minus strand of NZ_JAWLSC010000007.1, from coordinate 296,937 downwards.
AGGCCTGATCTGCTTGTCGTACACCTGGTCGGACGATTCGCTGAAGCTGCTGGCGCTCGACGCCACCGAGCGCATGAACATCATGCTGCGCTCTCTCGAAGAGATCTACCCAGGCGTGGACTTCCGCAGCCACATCATCTCGAGCCCGGTGACGCTGTCGTGGGAAACCGAGCGCGACTTCATGGGTGCATTCAAGGCGAACCTTCCGGGGCACTACCGGTACCAGGAGCGCCTGTTCTCTCACTTCGTGCAGAATGATCTCGAACCGCGTCATCGGGGAATCTTCCTCGCCGGAGACGACGTGTCGTGGACTGCCGGCTGGGCCGAGGGCGCGATTCAGACCGCGATCAACGCGGTATGGGGCGTCGTCAACCATCTCGGCGGCGCTGCGCCTACCGAGAATCCCGGACCCGGCGACGTGTTCGAGGAGCTCGCTCCGATCAGGTTGGGCGACTGAGCTCACCGCAACTGCCGAAATGTCGTGCCCGATGGGGGTTGGTACTCCTATCGGGCACGACCTCTTTCCGGTGATCCACGCAACACTGGAAAGTGTTCGGATCCAATAATTTCCAGGAGGGTGTTCAATGGCGAGCACATCATCGGCGACCAAGACCGCAGCTGCAGAATCGAGACCCGCGGGCGGTGATCGATCCGGTGACCCGGCGCTCGAACTGGTCGCCGAATTGGCAGCAGCGGGCCAGCGACTCGTCTTCCGTCAGGGCGACGACTTGAACAGCGATGCCCTGAACATTGACGATCTGACCTGTGTGGTGCTGTGGCCGTCCGGAGAGCCCTCCCTCTCCGATCTGTGCGAGAATTTCGAGTCCCTCGGACTCCGAGTTTCGACGCACCGGCCGCTTCCGACCGTTCTGGGTTCGGCACACTACTTCACCTTCGAGCCGAGCACCTTCGACGGCAGTGCGTTGGAGAAGATGGCGGACGCCTTCGAAGCCGTCATCGCCGGACAGACCCGGATGGACGCATTCTCCAGTCTGATCGGACGAGCAGACATCACGTGGCGCGACGCAGAGTTGCTGCGCGCTGCGTGCCGTTTCCTCGCTCAGGCTCGTATCGGGTTGTCCGAGAGCTACATCGTCGGAGTGTTGGCAGCGAAGCCGCTCTTCGTACGGCAGGCAATCGAACTCTTCACCGCGCGTTTCGATCCCGCAGTAGCAGGTTCGCGTGAGACGGCCGTGGCCACCGCGGCGGCGGCCATCGACGAATCAGTCGACGGTGCAGACACTCTCGACGAGGATCGCGTCTTGCGCGGTGTGCGTTCATTCTTGCAGGCGACTCTGCGCACCAACTGGTACCTGCGCGGTGAGGCCGGCGAGCCGCTGCCGTACGCGTCGTTCAAGATCGACTCGCAGTTGCTCTCCACCCCACAGAAGACCGTTCCCTTCCGCGAGATCTACGTCAGCGCACCCAATGTCGAAGGCGTGCATCTGCGTAGCTCGTCCGTCGCCCGTGGTGGCCTGCGTTGGTCGGATCGATACGAGGACTTCCGCACCGAGGCTCTGAGTCTGATGAAGACCCAGAGCGTGAAGAATTCGCCGATCGTTCCCTCGGGAGCCAAGGGTGCGTTCGTGGTTCGGGGCACGTCGTCACCGACCCCGGCGCAGGTGCAGGAGTCGTACAGCACCTTCATCCGCGGCTTGCTGGACGTGGTGGACAACATCGTCGACGGCGCAGCGGTGCACCCGGCAGAAGTAATCGAGTACGACGGTGAAGACTCCTACCTCGTCGTGGCGGCGGACAAGGGGACCGCACGGTTCTCCGATGTCGCGAACGGCATCGCCGTCGAGCGTGGTTTCTGGCTCGGCGACGCTTTTGCTTCCGGCGGTTCGGCCGGCTACGACCACAAGGCGATGGGCATCACCGCTCGCGGCGCCTGGGTAGCGGTTCGACGCCACTTCGCCGAGCGCGACCTCGACGTCGACACCGATCCGTTCACCGTCGCGGGCATCGGTGACATGTCCGGCGATGTGTTCGGTAACGGAATGTTGCTCTCGCACAAGATCCGTCTGGTCGCGGCATTCGACCACCGCCACATCTTCATCGACCCGAACCCCGACACCGAGACGACGTTTGCCGAACGCGCTCGTCTCTTCACCGTGCCGCGCTCGTCCTGGGACGACTTCGACCGCACTGTGATGTCGCCGGGTGGTGGCGTCTGGCCGCGCAGCGCGAAGTCGATCCGTCTTCCGCTCGAGGCGCGTCAGGTCCTCGGTATCACCGAGGAGAAGCTGACTCCGCAGGAACTGATCCGAGCGATCCTGTGCGCTCCGATGGACCTGTTGTGGAACGGTGGCGTCGGTACCTACGTGAAGGCATCGACCGAAAGCAACGTCGACGCGGCCGATCCGTCCAACGACGCAGTTCGCGTCAGCGCTGACGAGTTGCGTGCAACCGTCGTGGGTGAGGGCGGTAATCTCGGTTTCACCCAGCGTGCCCGCATCGAATATGCCGCTGGCGGAGGCCGAATCAACGCCGACTTCATCGACAACGCGGCAGGCGTGGCTACCTCGGACCGTGAGGTCAACATCAAGATCGCACTCGCAGCGTTGGACGCGACCTCGCGCAATGAACTACTTGCGGCGGCTCAGGACGAGGTAGCCGCATCGGTACTCGAGGCCAGTGAAGATCAGACCCTCGCGATCAGCCTGGCCGAGCACCGCGCTCCCGCCCTACTCGATCAGCACGAGCGGTTGATCGAGAACCTGGTCTCGGCGGGCGCGATGAAGCGCCTCGAAGAATCATTGCCGGACGCCAAGGCGCTGGCGGTCAGGGCGCGAGCCGGGCAGGGTCTCCTGCGACCGGAACTTGCTGTGCTGGTGGCGCAGTCGAAGAACGTGCTGACGGCGGAATTGGGGGCGTCGACCGTCCCGGACAATCAGATCTTCGCCGATCGCCTTCCTCAGTACTTCCCGCTCTCCGTCGTCGAGGCAGCACCGGACGCGGTCCGCGCACATCGGTTGGGCCGCGACATCATCATCACCTCGGTGGTCGACGAACTGGTCAACCGCGTCGGCCCCGGCGTGCTGTTCCGGCTAGAGGAACACCTCGGAGTCCGCAGTCCGGAAGCGGCTCTGGCCTACGCCGTAGTCAGCGAAGTGCTCGGCACCGAGGAACTTCGGCGCGAGATCTTGAACTCGGAGCTCCGCGCCACCGAGCAGTTGCAGGCTCTCGATCGCTTGCAGCAGTTGTTGGAATCCGAGATGAGCTGGGTGTTGCGTCGTCCGGGAGCAGCCGGCCGGTTCACCGTGAACCCGCGAGCCGACATCGATCGATGGGCCGCGCCCGTGCGGGCTCTCACCGAAGGGCTGTCGGCAAGCGACCGCATCGAGGCGTCTTTCGGGGCGCTCGCCCTGGCTGACATTGCGTTGCAGGAGAATACGACGGTTCAGGCCGCGGCCGCGATCTACCGGGAACTCTCCGACACCCTCGATCTGGGCGACGTTCTCGGGGGCGTCGACGTTGCCGTCGGTGCCTCGCATTGGGAGGTCATGGGCAGCGCTGCCGTCCATGCCAGGTTGACGGCGCGTTTCGCGGACCTCGTGTCCGGAGCGCTCGGAGAAGGTATTCCGGAGGTCGTCGAGTTGTGGATCGCCGCCAATCCGCAAGCGGTGCGCCGGTTCACAGCTTTGATGTCGAGCGTGAGCCGCAGCGGAGCGCTGGACACCGCCCGTCTCTGCACGGTCGACGCCGAACTTGAACTACTCGTTCGCGGTGCGTCCAGTTTCGCTTCGGTGCGCGCCGCGGAGCGTTCAGCGACCCTCCCAGGCGAGTAGCGATAGCAGCAGTTCGGCTCTGACCCTGGCCTGTCCGAGGTCGCATTGCAGCAGTTCCTCGATGCGTGCGATGCGACCTCGGAGGGTGTGCCGATGAACACCGAGTTCGGCTGCGGCCGATTCCCATTGGCCGTTTGCCTCGAGATAGGCGCGCAAAGACGCGACCAGCGCGGTCCCGTGTGCCTGGTCGTGTTCCGTCAGCACCGGGATGGTGTCCGCAGCCATCGCGATCAGTGCCTCACGGGCAGGCTCGGACGCCAGAATCGTCGAACCACTCAGAGCGTCGAACTCGAGAATGCGGGCAGTGGCCGTCGTGAGATTGGCCGCGGCGCGGGCCTGAACGAGTGCGCGAGGTGCATCGAGAAGGCGGTGAGGGGTGCTGATTCCGGCCCGCACAGCTTTTTCCTCGGCGGGGGAGAGTTGCGCCAGTAGCGTTTTGGCTGTGTCGATGGTGTCGGTTCCACGAAGGAGTACGGTCAGCGCGCCGTCTTCGGATTGGGCAAACAGCGGGCGGCCTGCCCGGGCGAGAGCGTTGTCGAGTTCGCGGAGAACGGGTCCGAGTCCGGATCCGCGAACGTGGACGACACGAATGTTGCCGTGCGTGTCGCTCGCTTCGTCCAAGTACGACGGCACACCATCCTCGGGGATTCGACCGTCGAGTAAGAGCCCGAAAGCCATGGCGTTGAGTCGAGTTCGCTCGGCCCGTAGTCGAACCGGTTTCTCGAGTTCGAGAGTGAGCAGCGAGACCGCATGCCCGAGCAACACTCTGTCGATATTGCTCAGGGGCCCGGCGCCCGCCATGGCGAGGTAGCCGTGCCAACTGTCGGTGACGCCGACGGGGGACAGTGTCAGCGTCCGTTCGGGTGTGCTCTGCGAGATCGACGCCGGAGCGTTGGGATCGCGGGTGGTGGCCGCGACCGCGCGAACCTCGGCGATCAACGACTTCTGGTTTGCCGGATGCACCGCGGTGATCCGATCACCGACAAACGCCACCGAAGTTTTTGTGGCCGTGGCCAGTTCACGCACGATCGCCGACACGCCACCACGCAGTGCAACGCGGGTGATGCGTGTTTGCACTTCTGCCGCGCGGAGTACCGATTCGTATTCCTGCTGGCTCAATCGTGTCATCACCGCGCGCGTGACCGCCGCGAACGGGGTCGTGAACGGCACCTCCAGTAGGGGGAGTCCGCGACCGCGGGCGGCGGCAATCAGGTCTGCGGGCACACTCTCGTGGGAAAGGCCGGTCCCGAAACCCAGAGCCGATACTTCTGCGGCGGCCAGACGGTCGATGTACTCGCTGTAGTCAGTGGCGTCCGCGCCCACCAGTGCCAGCCCGGTGGTGAGCACCAATTCGCCGCCGGAAAGCCACGGGGTGGGGTCCGTCAGCTCTGTGGCCTGCGCAAACGTGACGGGGTGGGTGGCAGCTGCTCGGTCGGTGAGCAGAGCCAGCGAGAGGTGTTTCTGGCGCAAGAGCCACGAGATCGGAACCGTCACCTGATCAAGGCTAGCTGCCGTTGCCGATATGGAGTAGCCCTAAAGCTCCGGGTATCCATTTCGGCAGTGCTTGCGATGCTTCGCGCGTCGCATACTCGAATGCAATACACAACCGAGAGGGTGGTCACATGAGTGCAATCGAATACCGGCTTCCGCAGGAGCGTCGCATCGTCACGGAGTTCCCGGGCCCGCGCTCGGCTGCGCTCGCCGAACGCCGTAAAAAGGTCGTCGGCGCCGGCGTCGCATCCACCCTTCCGGTCTACGTCGCCGACGCAGACGGCGGAGTCATCGTCGACGTCGACGGCAATTCGCTGATCGATCTCGGTGCCGGTATCGCGGTGACCAGCGTCGGCGCCTCCAACCCGGCCGTCGTGTCCGCAGTTCAGGATCAGGTCGCGCACTTCACCCACACCTGTTTCATGGTCGCTCCGTACGAGGGCTACGTCGAGGTCGCCGAGCGTCTCGCCGAGCTCACCCCCGGTGACCACGAGAAGCGTTCCGTGCTGTTCAACTCCGGCGCAGAAGCCGTCGAGAACGCCGTCAAGATCGCCCGTCACGCAACCGGTCGCGACGCAGTCGTCGTCTTCGACCACGCGTACCACGGCCGCACCAACCTCACGATGGCACTGACCTCGAAGTCCATGCCGTACAAGAGTGGTTTCGGTCCGTTCGCCCCCGAGGTCTACCGCGTCCCGATGTCCTACCCGTACCGCGAGGGCCTCAATGTCGACGGCTCCAAGATCACCGGTGAGCAGGCCGCACAGCGCGCCATCACGATGATCGAGAAGCAGGTCGGCGCTGCCAACACTGCCGCCATCCTCATCGAGCCCATTCAGGGCGAGGGCGGATTCATCGTTCCCGCAGAAGGATTCCTCCCGACGCTCGTCGCGTGGGCCAAGGAGAACGGCGTCGTCTTCATCGCCGACGAGGTTCAGGCAGGCTTCGCTCGTACCGGCGCCTGGTTCGCCAGCGATCACGAGGGCATCGTCCCCGACCTGGTCACTCTCGCCAAGGGCATTGCAGGCGGCATGCCGCTCGCCGCTGTCACGGGCCGCGCCGAGCTCATCGACGCCGTCCACCCCGGCGGCCTCGGTGGCACCTACGGCGGTAACCCCGTCGCCTGCGCCGCTGCATTGGCGTCCATCGACCAGATGCGTGAGCTCGACCTCTGTGGCCGCGCACGCACCATCGAGTCGACCGTTGTCGGCCGAATGAACGCACTGGCAAAGGAACTCGACGTCATCGGTGACGTTCGCGGTCGCGGCGCCATGCTCGCCATCGAGCTCGTCAAGCCCGGTGGGCAGGAGCCGGACGCCGACATCACCAAGAAGATCGCCGCCGAATGCCTCGCTGCCGGCGTCGTGATCCTCACCTGCGGTACGTACGGCAACGTCATCCGTCTGCTCCCGCCGCTGGTCATCTCCGAAGAGCTGCTCGACGACGCGTTGACCGTCCTCGAGGCCGCCATCCGCACTGCAGCACAGGGGAACTGACATGTCCAACGTCTCGGATCTTCTCGACTCGGTACCCAAGGGTCTCTGGCTCGGCGGCAAGCTCGTCCCGGCCGAGAAGACCTTCGCGGTCTACAACCCGGCGACGGGTGAGGAACTCGCCCAGGTAGCCGACGCCACCGCTGCCGACGGTATCCGCGCGCTCGACCTCGCCGCTGCGGCGCAGGAAGACTGGGCGGCCACTCCGGCACGTGTACGCGGCGAGATCCTGCGCACCGCCTTCGAATTGCTGCACGCCCGCGCCGAGGACTTCGCGCTGATGATGACCCTGGAAATGGGTAAGTCGTTGGCAGAGAGCCGCGGTGAGGTCAACTACGGCGGCGAATTCCTGCGCTGGTTCAGCGAGGAAGCAGTACGCATCGGCGGACGTTTCACGCAGGCTCCGGCCGGCAACGGTCGCATCCTGGTCACCAAGGAAGCCGTCGGACCGGTCCTTGCGATCACCCCGTGGAACTTCCCGCTCGCCATGGGCACACGCAAGATCGGACCGGCGCTGGCTGCCGGTTGCACCATCATCGTCAAGCCCGCCGAGGACACGCCGCTGACCATGCAGCTCCTCGGTCAGGTGTTCGCCGATGCTGGTCTGCCCGACGGTGTGCTCTCGATCCTCCCGACGTCCGACGCGGCCTCCATCAGTGGACCGCTGATGGAAGATGCGCGTCTGCGCAAGGTCACCTTCACCGGCTCCACTGGCGTCGGAAAGCTGTTGGTGCGGGGTGCCGCTGACAAGCTGCTCCGCACGTCGATGGAACTGGGTGGCAATGCGCCGTTCATCGTCTTCGACGACGCCGACATCGACGCAGCTGTCGACGGCGCAATGCTCGCGAAGATGCGTAACGGCGGCGAGGCCTGCACCGCGGCCAACCGCATCTACGTCGCCAACTCGGTGCGCGAAGAGTTCACCGACAAGTTCACCGCCAAGGTTGCGGCCTTGAAGGTGGGCGCCGGTGACGCCGAGGGCACCAACATCGGCCCGCTGATCAACACCAAGCAACTCGCAACCGTCACCGGACTCGTCGACGACGCCGTGTCCAAGGGCGCTCGCGTTCGCACCGGTGGATCGGCGCCCGAAGGAGCCGGCTTCTTCTTCACCCCGACCGTTCTGGATCAGGTGCCCGCCGATGCGCGCCTGCTGAAGGAAGAGATCTTCGGACCCGTTGCGGCAGTGGTCGGTTTCGACACTGAAGACGAAGCGATCGCGGCTGCGAACAACACCGAATACGGCCTCGTGGCGTACTTCTACACCCGCGACATCGACCGGGCGATGCGCGTCTCGGCCAAGCTGGACACCGGCATGGTCGGCGTCAATCGCGGCGCGATCTCCGATGCTGCGGCGCCGTTCGGTGGTGTCAAGGAATCGGGCTTCGGTCGTGAAGGTGGAACCGAGGGTATCGACGAGTACCTCGATACCAAGTACGTAGCGCTGTAACTTGCTGTGCGCCTTTATTAACCGCGGGCGGTTAATAAAGGCGCACAGTTGTCTATTGACCTAACGGAGTGGGGCGGTAGTACTTGCCCTCGTGGTAGAGCAGCGGTGCGGCAGCGGATTCGTCGTCCTCTTCGGCGTGGACCCGCGTGACGAGTCCGATGACCAGCGTGTGGTCGCCAACAGGGATCAACTGGTCGACCTTGACGCGCATCCAGCTGGGGGTGCCGTGCAGAACCGGCTCCCCGGTGTCGAGCACTGCCCACAGCGACTCGTCTGCAAAACGCTGATCGGCGCTACGCGCAAAGCGCTGGGCCAGATGCTGCTGATGTTCGCCGAGAAGGTGGATAACCAAGGACTCGGCGGCCTTGAGTGCATTGATGCTCGACGACGTCTCCGCGATGTTGAACGAGACGAGCGGCGGCTCGAGGGAGACGGACGAAAACGACGTGGCGGTGAAACCCACCGGGCCGGTACCCGAATCGAGGGTCACGACGGTGACACCGGCGGGGTGGCGGCGAAGCGCTGCGCGGTAGTCGCCGGCGCAGATGCCGGTGGACAACTCGGGCGTCGCCGCTACTTCGGGGACGTCGGGGGTGGTGTGGCTGGAAACGGCATTCGGCTTGTCAGACAACGGGAACTCTCCGGCTGGAACTCGAGGTGTGCGGTGTGGTCGAGGTGACTGCGCTCGGCATACACAGACATGCGTCGGTGCGGCACAGATCTACGTGCCGTCGTCGCCAGTGGTTGCCGGCCGGGGTCCTTGTTGCAGTGCACATGGTGCGTCCAACTATAGGTGGACGCACGTACGAGTGGGTTCGGACCGGCCTGCCCGGGAGCGCTTCAGTCCATGTCGACGGCGAGGCCGGCGGTGATTCGGAGGAGTTCGGAGTACGTCGTGCGAAAGACTGTGTTCGGGTGCCCGGCAGCAGCCCACAACTCGGGGTACTGCTCGAGGGCAGTATCGATGTACGTGGGCAGGTTGGTGGGATGTCCGAGCGGAGCGACCCCACCGATCGGCTGGCCCGTCGCGGACTTCGCCATTTCCAGCGGCGCCCGCGTGAGCTTGCCTTCGAGGCGTTCGCCGGTGGTCTTCAGGTTGACCTGATGTGCGCCGGAGACCAGCAGCAGGACCGGATCGTCGTCGAGAAGGAACACCAGTGACTTGGTGATCGCGCCTACCTCCACCCCGACGGCCGCCGCTGCCTCGGCCGCGGTGTGCGTGGCGTCGGGCTGCGTGACGATGACGCCGTGGTGACCCCGTGAGATCAGTGTTTCGGCGACGTGCGAGGCGTTGGGGTGGAGGAGGCTCGTCATGAGTTCAGACTAGGACTAGTCGGCGTTCGCCACAGCTGGAGTCGGCGTCGTGTCGGTGGACTTTCGGTTACGACGGATCGTGAAGCCGAAGAGCATGACCGCACCGATCAGCGCGTACAGGAAGAGCGTCAGGGCAGGCTGGCCGACGCCGACGTTGTTGAAGTAGACGATGCTCCGGACGCCCTCGGTGCCGGCGCCGGGTGTGATCCATCGGCCGATGGCGGCGTAGAACGAGGGAATCACGTTGGAGCCGAATGCGCCTCCCGCACTGGGATTGCCGAGGATCACGAAGACGGCGATAGCCAACGGGACTGCCAGAACGCCGATGGCGGCACGCAATCCGAGTGTGAACATGGCAGTGCCGAACACCACGGCTGTTCCCAGGATCCAGAGCGGGAACCAGTGGCCCGCGAAAGTTCCGAGCACGTGTGAGGTGATGAGGGCGCCGAGGGCTCCCGAGATGATCGAGTAGATCGCGATCACGCCGGTGTGTGCGCTTGCCTGGCGGAGGGTCTTCGGCGCGCCGATGAACAGTCCGATGGCTGCCGCGAGTAGATAGCCGCCGACGACCCAGCCGACCGAGAGGTAGAAGCCGGAGAGGCCGCGGTTGTCGTGTGCTCCGACGGGGATCTCGTCGCGTACGACGAACTGTCGGTCCTGTGTCGCCTCGACCTTCGTGAAAACCGCTTCGAGTGACGTCGCGATGGAACTGCCGCCCGCGCTCGCGGTGATCAGGGTGTCCGGTCCGGCCGGGTTGATGACAAAGGCGCCCTGGATCTCGCGGTCGTTGATCATGCGGCGAGCGGTCGCCGTGCTGTCGATCACCTGAGCGTCGAGCGGGCTGCCGTCGATGGCGTTGAGTTTGTCGGCGATCTGCTGATCCATGCCGTCGGGTGTGCCCTGATCGGCGATGACCGCGATTTCGATGTCTCGCGGAGTCGGCTGATGGAAGGCGGCGACGTAGCTGAGGATGAAGCCCATCTGCAGCAGGAGCACGCCGACGAACAACGCGGCCATCACCTTGGGTGCGCCGTATTTCACCAGCAGATTGTCGTGGTGGTGTTCGTCGTGGGTGGGGCTGTTGTCTGGTGCGGCGTGTGCCGGATGCGTAGTGGTCACGAAAGAGTCCTGATCTTGTCGAAAGTAAAGAGCTTGTCAATACCCGAGGTATTGAATACTCTAGGTATCGTGACTGAATCTCGTCAACCGGACTGGACTCCGGTAACCCGCCCCGGACGTGACGTGGTGCGGCAAAGACTGCTCGACGCTGCGGCGGAAGAGTTTGCGGAGCGCGGATTCAGTGCTGCACGTCTCACTGAAGTTGCTCGCCGAGCGGGCTTCACCAAGGGGGCTGTCTACTCCAACTTCGAGTCGAAACAAGATCTGTTCGCCGAACTGTTCGCGCAACGGTCTCTCGAACTGGCCGGCCGTGTGCTCGCCGAGATCGCCGGGATGAACCCGTCCGACGCGGCGGGCAAAGGCGGCGAGGCCATTGCAACGTGGATGGTCGACGATCCGGGATGGTCACTGCTCGTTCTCGAATTCGGAGTCCTCGCCGGGCGTGATCCGCAGATCGCTCAGGCATACTTGCGTGAGCGTCGCCACTTGCGCAGTCAGCTGGTGGAGTTGATCGGCGAACGTGCCCGGGAATGGGGAGTGGACAATTCTCTCGATGTGCGAACCACCGCAATCTCGTTGATGGCCTTGATATCCGGGCTCGTCCTCGAGCACTCCGTGGATCCTGAAGAAGTTGACCAGAGCGTGATGGGCGCCGCTGTGACGGCACTCTTCGCCGGTGCAGTCGCACGGGCGGGATTGCCCGCCGTCTGAGTTGCTCGGTTGACAGGCAACAGATTTGAGAACTACCCTCTGGGTGCAGTACCTCGTTAGGTGAGGCTTCTGCACGAACACAGGCCACTGATCTCACGACGTCGAGAGACGCCCAAGGTTAGGACAGATCTCCCCGGCTTAAGGGGTGATCCAAAGTGGCTTCCCGGTTTGGATCGGGACACGTCGTGCAGTGCCAAAACTCGGACGTGGAGGTGTTTTCGCAGCTTGATGCCGGTTTCTTCCGGCGAAGGCGAGAGTACGTCGATATTCGGTTCTCCTGGCGTGTGCTGTGCGCATGCAATCGTGTGGCGTCATCAGACGCCCCGAACTTTCAGGAGGTGACCATCGTGGACGACCCGCCGAGTCGATATTCGACCCAGCCCTCTGCTCTTACCGACGGTGCTCACCCCGGTCTTTCGCTCGTCAGCCTCTGACCTTTTTGCACCCTCGGTTTCATCTGCGCGGCTTTGCCGCGTCCGCTGACGACTTTCGTTGTCGTTCAGCGCATTCTGCTGCCCTGATGCACTGACATGGTCTGATGTGTTCGGGCAGCCGAGGAGATTCGTCATGTCATTTTCCGTTCTCGCATTGCGGCCACGGCCCACGAGAAACAATGCACAACAAACACATTCAACAGTCCTGGCCAAGGAAAGCGCACAGGAATTGGTCGACTACTCGACCGCGGACACCCGCACCGTTCTCGCAGATCTGACCACGACGACCAACGGGCTTCGTGAGGATCAGATCGACGATCTTCGCCGGCAATACGGGCGCAACGACGTCCGCCACGACCGCCCGGCCCCGGCAATCGTGCAGTTCGCGGGGGCGTTCAAGAACCCGTTCATCCTGATCCTGGTGTTCCTCGCCCTGATCATGGTCGCGACCGACGTGGTGTGGGCGGACCCGGAAGACGGACCTTCCTACGAGGGGATCATCACCCTCGGGTTGATGATCTTTGTCAGTGTGTCACTGAGGTTCTGGCAGGAATACCGTTCGAGTCGGGCCGCCGAGGCGCTCAAGGCGATGGTCACGACAACAGTTGCAGCCACCCGCAAGATCAACAACACTGTGGTCACGGCGGAGATTCCGATCGAGCAACTACTGCCAGGTGATGTAGTCCAGCTTGCCGCCGGCGACATGATCCCGGCCGATGTCCGCATCATCCGGGCCAAAGATCTACAGATCAATCAGTCCATGCTCAGCGGTGAATCGATGCCGGCCGAGAAGTCGGCGGAACCATCCTCGGGGATCGACGTCGATCGACTGCTCGAAGCCGAGAACATCGGATTCATGGGTACTTCCGTCGTGTCGGGCAGCGGCACCGCCGTTGCGGTACACACCGGCAAGCGGACTTACTTCGGTGCCATGACAGCACAATTGGCGTCCAAGCGACCCGAAACCAGCTTCGACGTCGGGGTGCGCAGCGTCAGCTACCTGCTGATCAAGTTCATGCTGATCATGGTTCCCGCGGTGTTCATCATCAACGGACTGACCAAGGACTGGAGCCAGGCACTACTCTTCGGCGTCGCCACCGCAGTGGGGTTGACACCGGAAATGTTGCCGCTCATCGTGACTGCGAATCTGGCCAAGGGTGCGCTGCACATGTCGCGCAAGAAGGTGATCGTCAAGCAGATCAACGCGATTCAGAACTTCGGCGCTATGGACGTTCTGTGCACGGACAAGACCGGAACTCTCACCGAGGACCGTATCGTTCTCGGTGAGCATCTCGATACCGCCGGACGTAAGTCCGAGGACGTGTTGCGGCTCGCGGCGGTCAATTCCGTGAATCAGACCGGATTGCGCAGTCTTCTCGACGATGCGGTGATCGAAGCCGCCGGTCCCGAAGTGGTCGAGGAGATCTCGCGTCGGCACGGGTTGGTGGACGAGATTCCCTTCGACTTCAAGCGCCGTCGACTCTCCGTGGTGGTCGACCACGGCGACGCCGATCTGATTGTCACCAAAGGTGCAGTGGAAGAGCTCCTTTCGGTCTGCGAATCGGTGGAACTGGACGGGGTCACCCACCAGTTGACACCGGGATGGCTGGCCCGCGTCGACCGTCTGGTCGCGGAGCTGAACGGTCAGGGCAAGCGAGTGCTTGCGGTGGCAACCAAGGTCGTTGCCGACGAGCAGCGACGGGAATACTCCACTGCCGACGAAGAAGGCATGACCCTGGTCGGGTTGCTTGCCTTCCTCGACCCGCCGAAGGAATCTGCGGCCGGGGCGATCGAAGCGCTCGCGAACCATGGCGTCGCCGTCAAGGTGGTGACGGGTGACAACGAACTGGTAGCCGAAACCGTCTGCGGCAAAGTCGGTATCGATGTGGGAACCGTGGTATCCGGGGCTGAGATCGAAGCGTTGAGCGACGAGGCCCTCGACGAGTTGGTGCAACGGACAACTGTCTTCGCAAAGACGGATCCGATGCAGAAAGCACGCATTGTCGAATCGCTACGCCGGGTCGGCCACACGGTCGGCTTCCTCGGCGACGGTGTCAACGACGCACCCGCACTGCGGGCGGCGGATGTCGGCATCTCTGTCGACACCGCAGCGGACATCGCGCGCGAATCCGCGGACATCATCTTGCTGGAGAAGGACCTCGGTGTACTCGAACAGGGAGTCATCGAAGGGCGTCGGACCTTCGGGAACATCCAGAAGTACATCAAGATGACTGCGTCGTCGAACTTCGGGAACGTGTTCTCGGTGCTCGTCGCAAGCGCCTTGCTGCCGTTCATCCCCATGATTCCCGTAGTTCTGTTGTTGCAGAACCTGATTTACGATCTCTCGATGCTCACGATCCCGTGGGACCGCGTCGACGACGACTTCCTCGCGAAGCCGCGGAAGTGGGAAACCAAGAGCCTGCGTCGGTTCATGGTGTTCATCGGCCCGATCAGTTCGATCTTCGACATCTCGACGTTCGCGCTGATGTGGTTCGTGTTCGCCGCCAACTCTCCCGAGCACGCAGCCCTGTTCCAATCGGGTTGGTTCATCGAGTCATTGATCTCGCAGACGCTGATCGTTCACATGATCCGCACCCGCAAGATCCCGTTCATCCAGTCGCGTGCATCGCTGCCGGTACTGCTCAGCACGGGCGCCGCCTGCGTCTTCGCGCTGGTGTTCCCGTTCACGTCCTGGGGTCATTCCCTCGGGTTGGTTTCACTGCCGTGGAACTACTTCCCGTGGCTGGTCCTCACTCTCGCGGCGTACTGCGTCGTCACGCAGGTGGTCAAGGGAATGTTCATCCGTCGATTCGCGACCTGGCTCTAGGAGTTCACCGTGGAAATCCACGTCATCCTTGTGCGGATAGCGCTCGGGCTCGTCCTCGGTGCTGCCGTCGGGATCGAAAGGCAATGGCGCGCAAGGATGGCGGGTCTGCGAACCAATGCGTTGGTGAGCTTGGGTGCGACTCTTTTCGTCATCATGGGCGCGTACGGCTTTCAGGGGCCGGACGCTGATCCGACGCGCGTCGCGGCGCAGATCGTCTCGGGGATCGGTTTTCTCGGTGCTGGAGTGATCATGAAGCAGGGGGCCTCGGTCACTGGCCTGAACACCGCCGCAACTCTGTGGGCCACGGCCGCCGTCGGCGCACTGGCCGGCGGCGGAATGTACTGGGTCGCGGTGTTCGGGGCCGGCGCGATCATGTTGGCGAACACACTGTTGAGGCCGTTGGGTCGGATGATGGATCACCAGCCTGCCCGCACCGGACGCGAGGAACCGCCCGCGGACTACACCTTCGAGGTGACCTGCCATGGCGACGCCGAAGCTCACATCAGAGGGCTTACCGTGCAGTCCATTTCGAGGCCGGAGTTCCAACTTCGGTCAGTGCAGTCCTTCGATATCCCGGACAGCGACCGCGTGCGGGTGGTGGCCGAACTGGCTGCTGCGGAGCGTGACGACGGACTCTTGGAATCCGCCGTCAGCCGGTTGAGCCTGGAACCGTTGGTGACTCACGTTCGGTGGGAGGTGGAGCCGTCGAAGTAGATTCGAGGTCTCTGTCAGCTAGCGCGCATGTTCCTGCGGCGCAAGTGAGTTCCCCGGTGCGATGTTCGCGCAGTTGGACGGTGCAGGCTTGCCGTTCAATCGGTCGTCGACCCAGGCGAGCGCACCGGGGAGCCAGAGCATGGCGCCGAGGAAGTGGCTGATGGTGTCGTACTGGTCGTACTGAATCGCCAGGCCGGCGTCGCAGTACTTGCGTGCGAGGGTGCGGACATCGCCCGTGATCATGACGCCGTCTCCTGCTCCGACGCCGGGGCCGCCGGGTTGGGTGCCCTCGATGGTGCCGTTGGCTGCCTGCGCGATGAACATCGGAATGGTCGGTGTCGCCGCGGTGCCCATGTTGATCTTGTTCACGACATCGACGTACTCGGGAACCGTATTGGGATCGGCGTACTCGGGTTTGACCAGATCCTGCCAGGTCAATCCGGGGTATTGCGCCAGCACATTGCCGATGGACGCGTCTTCGAGTCGAGCCATGACGTCGCGTCCACGGTCGCTGAGATACTTTCCGAAATCGATGTCGTACGAACGCGCAACGCCGACGACTGCCATGCCGACAACGCCGCCCCACCCGATGCTTCCGCTCGCGTAGCGAAGGTTGTTGGCCGGATTGACCAGCACGCCGCCCTGCGCGGCACCGATCAAGTTGTCGTTGATCTCCGGTGCATACGCGGGAGCGAGGATCGAAGCCCAGTTGGTGGCGATCGCTCCGCCGGAGTACCCCATCAGTGCGATCTCGGCGTCGTCGGTGATTCCGGTTTCCGGGACATCTCGAGCGGCACGCAGAGCGTCGAGCGTCATCATCCCGTATTCGGGTCCGGCAGCGAAGTTCGCATCCGGGCCTTCGGTGTCCGGGACGACGATCGTGTAGCCCAGCGCGAAGAGCGGCCCGAACAGAGCCGCTTCGATGCTCGTGAAGGTTCCGCCGATATTGAAGTTGCGCCCACTCGGCGTCCAGTCACCGATCGGGGTGTTACCCGCGATGGCCCGCGACGGACTGTCGTCGGGGTTCAGTGAATCGTAAAAGGATTGGTACGAAACAACTTTGTCCGGTTGAGCGTTGGCCGGGCGCAGGATCGAGGTGACGTTGGCGGACGGTTGTCCCAGGGCGTCGGTTGATCGATAGAGAACCTGCAGTGCCTGTATCGGGGTCGGGACGTTGAGCACCGTGTACGGCACGGTGCGAGTCTCGAGGACTGCGCCGGGAGCGTACGACGAGAGGGGCGTCGTGCCGTCGTAGCTGTAGAAACCGTCATCAGGGGACTGGGCAAGAGCCGGCTGTGCGAGCGCTACCGGTGCGCCGACGCCTGTCAGTGCGACAGCGAGTACTCCGACAACTGTGCGAGACAAGACCCTTGACGACATACTCGTCCTCCACATTGGTGTGCCACGCCCCACCCTGAGATCGCGGTGTGACGACCACCATATATTACTCGCGGGTAATGTGGGGATCTGTCATCTCGGGCGCCGTGTCGAGTTCTCGGCGTAGAAAGATTTCGGAGGGCTCGCCGGGAAGTAGCAAAACTCCTGCGTCGACGTATCCCATTGCGCGATAGAAGTTCTGGGCTGATTCGTCGGCGAGCGTGGAGGTGAGAACCGTCGAATATCCCGCACGGCGCATCTGTGTTTCCCAGTATCTGACCAACGCGCTCCCGATGCCTTGGCCGCGGTTCGAAGACAGGACGGTCAGCATATTCATGAACGGAATCTCGTCCCAGAACAGGCCCCAACGGAGCCATCCGATTGGATTACCGCTGTCCTCGGCGACGAGTATCCGGCCGCGTCGGACCACCGACACGAGTTCCTCGTCTGCGATGTGCGAGTCGTTCTCACGTAAGAACGGCAATTCTGTCTGCGCTGCGACGCGAATGTTCACCACACACATCAGTATTGCCGTTCAAGCTGAGGCGGTTAAGTTCGGCTTGGACAGGTAGGCAACTCCGGGAATGTGACTGGGGTCCGGCGGCAACTGCACGTAACCCGCCCGGGTGTACAGGCGAATGTTCCGCACGCTCTTGCTTCCAGTGAACAACTCGAAACTGGTGATGTGTGCCGGAGCATTCTGTTCCACGTGCTGCAGGAGGCGCCGGCCGAGGCCGTTACCCGCCAAGTCCGGAGCCACCATGAGACGCCCTATCTGCCAAGCGGTTCCGTCCGCTTTACCTCGAACGGCCCCGACGAGCCGTCCGCTGCGCCGTGCAGTCCAGACGGTCGACTCCTGAACCCAGGCTTGCACCGTGGGTAGGTCCTCGTGGAGCGGGGGTATGTCCATGCTGTTGTTCGAGATTGCTTCAGAGACCCAGCAACAGCGTTGTAGAACAAGGACTTCCGCGGCGTCCTCATCGGTTGCGCGGTCTATGACTATCTCGTCCATGGTTTCCTCTACGAATCGGTTCCTCGTACCCGCAGGACAATTGTTCACCCGCAGGCTGAATTTGGCGCGCGGATGAACAATTGGCGCGCGGCTGTGTATTCGGAAAGTTTCAATTCAGTCATAACAAACAAAACGCCCGCGACCAATTGGTCGCGGGCGTTTCGAAAAAAGAACGTCAGACAGTTGCCGGAGTGTTCTCGTCCAACTTCGGATCGTCGTTCGCGATTCGCTTGTTGCGAATGAGGCTGCTGATGAAAGCAGCGCCGATCAAGAAGACACCGACGAGGCCGGTGATGATCTCGTTGATGTGAACGCCGATGGACACCATCAAGATGACGGCCAGAGCGCCGATGGCCCAGTGGGCACCGTGCTCAAGGTAAACGTAGTCGGAGAGCGTGCCCTTGCGGACCAGGAAGACCGTGATGGAACGGACGAACATCGCGCCGACGAATCCGAGGCCGAGGGCGATGATGATCGGGTCCGCCGTGATGGCGAATGCGCCGATGACGCCGTCGAAGGAGAAGGACGCGTCGAGGACCTCTAGGTAGAGGAACAGGAAGAAGCCGGCCTTGCCGGTGGCCTTCGCGAATTCGGTGGGACCACCGGACTTGGTGGTCTCCTCTTCTTCGCCTTCTTCCGGCAAGTTGAAGAGTTCACCCAATCCATTGACCGCGATGTAGGTGATCATGCCCAGAACGCCCGAGATCATGACGGTCGAAACCTTGTCGTCGGCGGCGAGGAACGAACCACTCAGTACCAGGACGATGCCGGCCACGACGACCGAGAGCTGATCGAGCTTACCGATGCGAGCGAGGGGCTTCTCCAGCCAGGACAACCAGGTGATCTCGCGCTCTTCGAAGATGAAGCCGAGGAAGAGCATCAGCAGGAACATGCCACCGAATGCGGCGATCTGCGGGTGAGCGTCGGTGAGGATGGTTTCGTAGCTCGGCTCGCCGTTGGCGAAGTACGCGGCGTCGTCGGCAGGCGGGTTGAGCGCGAGGTCGAGCGCAGCTACGGGTCCGAGCCCGGAAGCAGCCCAGACGATCACGAGTGGGAACACCAGACGCATACCGAAGACGGCGATGACGATGCCGATGGTGAGGAAGATCTTCTGCCAGAAGTCACTCATTCTTCGCAGAACGGTCGCATTGATGACGGCGTTGTCGAAGGAAAGCGAGATCTCCAGAATCGACAGGATGATGACGAGGAACAGTGCCTCTGGTCCGCCGTAGATGAACGCGACGATCATCGCGATGATGGAGATCGCGATGGACAAACCGAATATTCGCAGTACCACGGAGCGTGGCCCTTTCTAGTTGGTCAATGCAGAGTGGTTACTGCAAGCGGTCTCTCACCGCATCCGAACGTGAAAACGGGGAGGGTTCCACAGACTACTGCGGAACCTTCCCCGAGTCAGCTCGTCGAGAGCGAAGATCAGACGTTGACGCCGTAATCGCGCGCGATGCCGGACAGGCCGGATGCGTAACCCTGGCCGATTGCGCGGAACTTCCACTCTGCACCGTTGCGGTACAGCTCACCGAAGACCATGGCGGTTTCGGTGGAAGCGTCCTCGGAGAGGTCGTAGCGAGCGAGCTCGTTGCCGTTGGCCTTGTCGACGACGCGGATGTACGCGTTGCGGACCTGGCCGAAGGACTGCGAGCGAGCCTCTGCGTCGTAGATCGAGACGGGGAAGACAACGCTTTCGATCTCGGCGGGAACCGCTGCGAGGTTCACGTCGATCTGCTCGTCGTCGCCTTCGCCTTCGCCGTCCGTGTTGTCACCCTTGTGCTCGATCGAGCCGTCGGGCGAACGGAGGTTGTTGAAGAAGATGAAGTGCTGGTCGGAGAGGACCTTCTTGTTCGAGCCTGCGCCGATTGCGCTGGCGTCGAGGTCGAAAGCAGCTCCGGTGGTGGAACGCGCGTCCCAGCCCAGGCCGACGACCACTGCAGTCAGGTTCGGGGCCTCCTTCGTGAGAGAGACATTGCCGCCTTTGGTCAAGCTGACGCCCATTCAGGGGTCCTTTCAAGAGGAGAGACAAGGCCCACTACGACGCGAAGTCGTCTTGGGAGTGTGTTTACCTCCACCACCCTAACCGCAGTTCCGGTGTGTTCGCCGTAACAGCAGAATTACGAACCGAGAAGCGAAGTGCTGGACCCGTAGGATTCAATCGTGGTGGGAAGATGGTCGGAACGCTTCAATCGGGGGGCAAGAGTGGGGGAGTCGGTCAGTCGTGCGCGGGAGGCGCAGACGGCCATGGTTTCGGCGTTCCTCGACATGGACAAGCGGCAGACCATCGCGTCGGCAGCAGTCGACGCTTCCGCCGAGCTCTACCCCGAGCGAGGGCTACGCGCTGCGTGGGAACCCGTTCGCGACCGGTGCTACCAGGCAGCGTCGGACTACCTCGACACATCCGAGCGTTATGGCAACGATCAGGTACTTCACCAGAATCCGAACGGTGCTCGGGCGGCGTTCGAGAAGTCGGTAGCTGCACTTGTCGAGGCAGCGCAGGGCGTCGACGCCTTCTACAACGGACATCGAGCGCACCTCGAGCAGGCGACGGTCACGATGTCCGCCATTCCCGTCCTCGGCCAACAGGCCCGAACCCTGGCGAACGCCGTCCGGGAAAAACTGGCTGCCACCGATCAGCGTTATCGCGAGTACCCGTCGGTGGTGACGGCCTCCGAAAACCTCGACGACGCGGTTGCAGCGCTCGACAATGCGCGCTCCTCCGGTCGCGCCGACGCAGTCCGAACGCGGGCCGAGAGTGTCCGCGAAGCGGTATCGGCGCTCGAGGAAGCACTGGCAGACGCCCCGTCGACCCAGCACCGTGCCGAGATGACGATCTCCTCGGTATCGACCAGGTTGTCGGCAGTGCGCACTCGAGTGGACCGCCTCGATCCGGCGTACTCCGCATTGCTGCGCGAGTTCAACGCCGCGAGTTCCGCTGACCTCGTCGACAACAGCAGTCGCAGCCGAGCGCATATCGATCAGGCCGACATCGATCTCAAGGAAGCGAAGCAGTCGCTGGCTGCGGGAAACCCCGAACACGCACTGGCTTTGATGG
Organism: Rhodococcus sp. IEGM 1318; assembly: GCF_033142465.1. Classification (NCBI taxonomy): domain Bacteria; kingdom Bacillati; phylum Actinomycetota; class Actinomycetes; order Mycobacteriales; family Nocardiaceae; genus Rhodococcus; species Rhodococcus sp. IEGM 1318. Next base: position 276,140 of record NZ_JAWLSC010000007.1, on the reverse strand, counting down.
CCGAAGCCCGCGTGCACCTCGCCGACGCCGAAGCGTGCGCCGATGCCGTGACGGACCGTCTCGCTACTCTGCGTGCAGTTCGGGCAGATCCGAGCCAAAAGGAACGTGAGGTTCGTTTCCGGCTGAAAGACGCCCAGATGTTCGCTGTTAACCAAGGGTTGGTGGCGGAGTGGGGCTCCGTACTCGATGCTCAACTAGCAAGGATCGAGCGAGCGAGTGCGTCACTGTCGGGAACTCATCCGGACTACTGGTCGTATGTATTACAGCTGGACTCGGTATCGACGTTCATCACCGAAGTTGTCGAGAAGATGCGGGCGCGAGCCGGCAAAAACTGAATGGTCGGGCCGATCGGGGGATCGGAGTTGCTCGACGCGTTGTCACAGGGGGTCGTTTCATGGACTTGATTGCGGTTACAGAGAGAAGAGAAATGCAGCACTTTCAACATCTCGAGGATGACGTGCGGGAGCAACTGTTCCTGCACGCGCCTCGATCGTTCGCGGATTCCGACGAGAGGGATCTGCTCGCGATTGCTCTGGGTGCAACTCTCTACGTTCCTGCCACCCGGGCCGGGTTGGCCGACATCGTGTCCAAGCGTGCGTCCGAGGGCGTCAGCTCGATGGTGCTCGATCTCGAGGACGCTGTCGCCGATCACGAGGTCGAATCGGCGCGAGCGAACGCGGTTGAAGCTCTCGACAAGATCGCGTCCACCGACGCCGTCGGCATGCTGCTGTTCGTGCGGGTTCGTGAAGTCGCGGACATCCACAAGGTCGCCGCGTCGTTGACCGAGGGGCGCGCCGCGCTCACCGGGTTCGTCATCCCCAAGTTCGGCAGCGAGTCCGGCCCCGTGTTTCTCGACGCTGTAGCGGACGCATCCGAGCTGCTGGGTAAGCATCTCTACGCGATGCCGGTGCTCGAATCGCCCGCGCTGGTTCACCGCGATACGCGTGATCTCGAATTGCGCACCATCAGTGGGATTCTCGCGCAACACCGCGAGCGTATCCTTGCCGTCCGCATCGGCGCCACCGACATGTGCAGCACCTTCGGCATCCGTCGTGACCGCGATCTGACCATCTACGACGTGCGCGTGGTGGTCGATGTCATCGCCGACATCGTCAACTACCTCGGGCGTGCCGACGGTTCGGGTTTTGTCATCACCGGGCCCGTGTGGGAGTACTTCGCCGATCACGAACGCATGTTCCGGCCGATGCTGCGTGCCACCCCATTCGAGGAACACGACGCCGTCCGGTTCCGTCAGCATCTCGTCAGCCGCGACCTCGACGGCCTGCTCCGTGAGATCGCGCTGGACCGAGCCAACGGAATTCAAGGCAAGACGGTCATCCACCCGTCACACGTAGCGGCGGTCAATGCTCTCTCCGCGGTTACGCACGAGGAGTACCACGATGCCCTCGACATCCTCGGCGCTGACGCCGGGGGAGTGCAGGCCTCCGGTTACCGAAACAAGATGAACGAGATGAAGCCGCACCGCAATTGGGCTCGTCAGACTGCGCTCCGCGCTCACGTGTTCGGTGTGACCAACAAGGGCATCACGTTCGTCGAGTTGCTGACGGCGTTGGTCGATCGATGACCGAGGCTGTCCAGTACAGGGACGTCCCCTGGGCTACCGCAGAATTCGGCTTGGACCTCGTTCACGGCGATTCGTCACTCGGGCATTCGGTACCCGATCTGGTGATCCCGGGACTTCGGCGGAATCCGCGCCGCGCGCACCTGCTGGTGTCCACCGTGCTGGGTAAGCACGTGCCTACCGAGCCGTCCGTGGTCATCGGTGCTGCCGACGACCTCGGGGACTTGGGGCGAACCACCCTCGGTGACGGCGTCGACGTCGTCGTTCTCGGGTTTGCCGAAACCGCAACAGGTTTGGGTCACTGCGTCGCAGCTCGCCTGCACGCTCACTGCTACCTGCACTCCACGCGCCGAGACGTACCAGGTGCTACGACGCTCGCCGGATTCGAGGAGGGGCACTCGCACGCCACGAGCCATCTGATGCAGCCGACGTCCGCCGAACTGTTCGAGAACGACCTGCCACTGGTCCTCGTCGACGACGAGATCTCCACCGGCGCCACCGCGATCGACGCCATCCGGGCGCTGCACGGGCAATGCCCGCGAAGCCGCTACGTCGTGGCCTCGCTGGTGGACATGAGAACCGAGGAACACCGAGTCGCCAGCGAAGCCGCGGCGGCAGAGTTGGGTGTGCGGATCGACTACGTCTCTCTCGCTTCGGGTTCGACCGTCCTGCCCGACGGACTAACCGAGCGTGTCACGGCTCTGGATGCTCCGGACCTCAATCCGATCGGTGACCGCCGTGGCACGCTGACTCGGATCGATCTGCCGTGGCCGGCACATGTCCCCGACGGTGGCCGGCACGGTTTTCTCGATGGCGACACCGAGGCATTCGAGTCAGCCGTCGAGGCAGCGGTGTCCCTTCTCGGAACATCGATCGACCCGTCGCGTGCTGTGATCGTGATCGGTCACGAAGAGTTGATGTACCTGCCACTGCGCATCGCTGCGGGATTGGAAAGCTCTGGGCGAGCGGTTCGGTACCAGACCACAACTCGCTCACCCGCGTACGTCGTCGACGTGCCGGGATACCCGCTGCGACGAGGGTTCACCTTTCCGGCACCGGAACTGGGGGAGAACGAACCCCGATATGTGTACAACGCGCAGTGGCCCGATGCGGGGGTCGACGCCCTTGCCTTGCTCGTGGTGGACGAGCCCGCCGACACCGATCGGTTGACGGCGATGGACGGGGTGATCGAGGTGTTGCGGAACTCCGGCACCGACGTCCTGGTCGCCACCGTGCGCGGGGCCGATCCGTCGGCGCTGCGCGATTCCAGAGCAGGAGGCTCGTCATGAACGAACCATTGGTCGGACCCGAATTCGGTTCGTACGCGCCGGGCGAAGTGAAGTGGCTGCTCAAGGATCTCTCGCACGTGGATCTCGAAGCGGATGTATCGGTGCGCGAGAAGCGCATTCAGTCGGGTGAGGCGCACTATGCCGAGTCTCTTCCCATCGAGTACCAACCCGATCAGGCATACCGGGATCTTTTCGAGACGGTGCTCGCCGAGAGCGCTCCACGGTTGGCGCGCGCTGTCGGGACCGTGATGGATCTGGTGCTGGCCGAGCGGGGGAGTGACATCACGCTGGTTTCACTCGCCCGGGCCGGGACCCCGATCGGGATTCTGATGCGGCGCTGGGCGCAGCAAACTCGCGGATTGACGCTGCCGCACTACGCGGTGTCCATCGTCCGCGGCAAGGGCATCGATTCCGTCGCGCTCGATTATCTTGCGCACCATCATGACTCGGAGAACGTCGTCTTCGTCGACGGCTGGACCGGGAAGGGCGCCATCGCACGCGAACTCGACGCAGCGTTGACGGAGTACCACGAGGCGGGCGGAGCGAAGTTCGATTCCGATCTGGCTGTTCTCGCAGACCCCGGCCACTGCGTGCGAACGTACGGCACTCGCGACGACTTCCTGATCGCGTCCGCGTGCCTCAATTCGACGGTGTCGGGCTTGGTCTCACGGACAGTCCTCAACGACACCCTCATCGGGCCGGGCGATTTCCACGGCGCCAAGTTCTACGCCGACCTCGCCGACGTCGACGTCTCCAACAGGTTGCTCGACGTGGTCTCAGCCGAGTTCGACTCCGTCCGTGCCGATGTCGCGGATTCTCTTGCCGCAGTGCTCGATTCCGATCGGACGCCGACCTGGGCCGGCTGGGAGTCGGTGGAGAAGGTGCAGGCCGAATACGGGATCTCGACGGTCAACTTCGTCAAACCCGGTGTCGGAGAAACAACCCGGGTGTTACTGCGCCGGCTTCCCTGGAAGGTTCTGGTGCGTGAACTCGAAGCCCCGGAGCACGCACACATCCGGTTGTTGGCACAGGCCCGTGGGGTCCCGGTCGAGGTCGTCCCGGATCTCGCGTACTCGTGTGTCGGCCTGATCAAGGACATCACGTGAGCCGTGTGGACATCGTTGCGTCCCAGGTCTTGATCGCCACCGATCTGGACCGCACGATGATCTATTCACAGGCCGCGATCGGCGGTGATCCCAGTGGCTCCGATCTGGATTCGGCACCGAGCCCGCTGTGCGTCGAGTATTACAACGGCGGTCCGCTCTCACACATGAGCGTCGAATCGATCGAATTGCTGACTGCGCTCAGCTCGCGGGTTCCGGTGATTCCGACAACCACCAGGACCATTGCACAGTTCCAGCGGATCGACCTTCCCGGCGGACCGTGGAAGTACGCGATCACGAGCAACGGCGGAAACATCCTGGTGGACGGCGAAGCCGATCTCGAATGGCGAAACGAGATCGACCGTTCGACTCGTAAGGCCGGCGCCGAGTTGCCGCAGGTTCATGCGGAACTGGAATCGCGGATCGACTCGAGCTGGGTCAGCTCCATTCGTGTTGCCGACGATCTGTTTCCGTACCTGGTCGTCGATCTGGCCGTGATGCCGAGTGATTTCGAAACCGAATGGAATCACTGGTGCGTGGCACGAGGCTGGAGCGTTTCTCGTCAAGGCCGGAAGATCTACACGATGCCCGACGCCGTGTCGAAGTCACGCGCGCTGGCAGAGGTGCGCCGCAGATTGGTCGAGTCGGGTGATCTGGATCAGTCAGCCGTCGTTATCTCGGCTGGTGACGGTGCGTTGGATGCGGACATGCTCGAATACTCCGATTTCGCGATCCGGCCGAGGCACGGTGAGCTGGAAGAACTGAATTGGCAACGGCCGACCGTTACTGTGACAGAAAGGTCCGGTATCGCAGCGAGCGCGGAGATCTTGCGGTGGTTCTCTTCCGCGCTCGGGTAATACACGCTCTCTATGAAGGGGATTTAGTTGTCTGTATCGCTTGCCAAGGGGCAGAACGGCCCGCTGGACGTCTCGGATGTAGTTGTGTCGGTTCAGTTGGCTGCGGCCGCTGACCTGTCTGCACTCCTCGTGACGAGCAACGGAAAAGTTCGTTCCGACGCCGACTTCGTCTTCTTCAACCAGCCCACCGGACCCGGTGTGCAGTTGGTGCCCAACCCGGGTGGCATTGCCTCACTCCGAGTCTCACTCGCCGGCGTACCCGCCGATATCGAGCAGGTTCGCGCCGTCATCACGCTCGACGACGCCTCGTCGAACTTCGGGCGCAGCGCTGCACCCACCGCTCGGGTTTCCGACGCGGCAGGGAACGTGTTGTACGAGTACGTGATCGACGGTCTAACCACCGAGTCCATCGTCATCGCACTCGAGGTGTACCGCCGCCAGGGCGCATGGAAGGTGCGCGCCGTCGGCCAGGGATACGCCGGTGGATTTGCCGCGCTGGTCACCGATCATGGTGTGTCCGTCGACGATGCGCCCGCGCCGCCGCCGCCCACTCCGGTCGCGGCTCCGGCTCCGATCACCCCGCCCTCGTCCGTCGCTCCTACTCCGCCGGCGTACAACCAGCCGCCGCAGCAGCAGCCTTCGTACAACGCGCCGCCGGTTCCGCCGGCCCCGCCCGCATACAACCAGCCGCCCGCCTACAACCAGGGACCGACGCCGCCGGCCTACCCGCCGGCGCAGCAGCCTGCGTACAACCAGCAGCCGACGTACAACCAGGCACCCCCGGCGCCTCCCGTGCAGAACCAGCCGCCGGCGCAGCAGCCCGAGGTGAGCCTGGTCAAGGGACGCCCCGTGAGCCTGACCAAGGGCCAGAAGGTCACGCTCCGCAAGGAGGGCGGCGTCGCGCTCACCATGATCCAGATGGGTCTGGGTTGGGATCCGATCAAGAAGAGCGGCCTGTTCGGAAGCCGTACCGCCGACGTCGACCTCGACGCTTCGGCGCTCCTGTACGCCGACGGCAACCTCGTCGACGTCTGCTACTACGGTCAGCTGACGTCCAAAGATGGCTCGGTCCGTCACATGGGTGACAACCTGACCGGCGACGGAGACGGCGACGACGAGGTCATGCTCGTCGATCTGCAACGGGTCCCGGCTCACGTGACCACCGTGATCTTCACCGTGACCTCGTACCGCGGACACACGTTCGAGCAGGTCTCCAATGCTTTCTGCCGTCTCGTGGACAGCACCACCAACTCCGAGCTCGCCCGATATACGCTCCAGGGCGGCATGGCGTTCACCGGAATGGTGATGGCCAAGGTGTACCGCGCGAACGGTGAATGGAAGCTGCAGGCCATCGGTGAAGGTATCCAGGCCAAGCATGCGGGAGAAGCTGCGCCGCAGCTGGGTCGCTTCCTCACTGCTTGAGTCGAGACTGCATAAGTTCTGACGAATCCGGTTCGGCGGTAGGTGGTTTCGATCGCTGTCCGCCGAACCGGACATCGTTGTCCCCTCTGTGCGTTAACCTCATGCGGCATGTCGAGCCGTCAGTCGAGCGGCCGTGCGCGAGAGGACTTGGCACAGTAGATGATCATTCGAGGGAAACTTCTCGGTCGGGCGGCGGCTGTCGCAGGCGTTGTGCTGGCGCTCGTGAGCACCGGAATCGCGCAGGCTTCGGTGCCCCAGGCGGAAACGCTGTCAGGTGTATCCGAGACCGGGATCAAGTACGTCGCCCTCGGTGACTCCCGTGCCTCCGGCCCTCGGCTGGAACCGATGTATCCCGACGCCTGCTCGCGTTCGTACGAGAACTTCGCGGGCAAGATCTCGCGTGCGCTCGACGTGGCCGAGTTCGCTGATGTCTCCTGCAGCGCGGCACGCGCCGAGAACATCATCGACACCCCACAGCTCATTCCGAACTACTGGCCCGTCCAACTCGATGCCGTTTACCCGGATACCGACCTGATCACCATCTCGATCGGCGGCAACGACTCCAACAGCATCTTCCTCGGCCCTCTGTGCGTCGCTCCGGGACCGGGAACCGATCGTGGATGCCGGTACGACCCGCTCGCGAATTCCGTCGCGCAGTCCGGAATCGACCGGGCTGCCGGAGAATTGGATCGCATCCTCACAGCTGTCACGCAGCGCGCGCCCAACGCTCGCATCTATCTGATCGGTGAAGGCGGCATGATCTCCTCTCGCGGATGCTGGCCGAACATCCCGTTCTCCGACGCCGACGCAGCTTGGTTCATGGACTACTTCGCTCGCTACAACACGAAGTTCGACGAGGTCGCTCACGCCCACGGTGTGCGCACTGTCGACATTGCGGCGGCGAGCATCGCCGGCGGGCACGATGCGTGTGCGAGTGCTGATCAGCGTTGGTTCGAGGGCTTGTTCTCGGAGTCGACGGCGCAGCGCTTGCACTTCACGGACGCCGGGATGGCCGCGGTGGCCGATCTAGTGGTGGCGGACCTGCAAGGCTGACCGAGAGAGCCCGGTCATGGCATAGTTCGCTGCTGTGGGTATGACTTTTGTTCCCGGACAGAACGCGCCGCTGCCGGCGCCCGTGGTGACGTTTCGAGCCGAGAGCCAGACGCCGTTCGACGTGTCGGCACTGGTGGCGGACGCGAACCTGCGGGCATTGACGTCCGCGGACTTCGTGTTCTACAACCAACCGTCCACCGCTGGTGTGCAACTCGACCAGAGCGGCATCCGGGTGGAACTCGATCGACTTCACCCCGATGCCGCAGCCGTGTTGTGCATCGTGAGCGTGGATCCGGCAGCGACGGCCGCGGGCGCATTTCGCACCGCCGGGCTCTCCGCCACCCTGAGCGATCAATCCGGTTCGGTCCTGGCCGAATTCGCGATCCCCACCGCAGGTACCGAAACAGCGGTCATCTGCTGGGAGCTGTACCGAAAGTCCGGTGCATGGAAGATTCGGGCCGTCGGGCAGGGCTACGCGGGTGGTCTGGCGGAACTGATCTCGGTGCACGGCGTCGAGGTGGACGACGAGCCGGCACAACAAGCTCCGACAGCCGCACCCGCGTGGGACTCCGCGGTGGAGCCGTTGGAGGTAGGGCGAGGTCTCGAGCGCGCGTGGATGATCTTCGAGGACGCCTCACGATCTGCCGCTTCCTTCGTCTCCAGCAGCGAGTACGCGCTTGCTCGGTTGGACGAAGATCTGACCGCTGCCGTCGCAGATCCGTCGTTGCGGAACTCGGCAGCGGGAGTGGCGGCGCGCGACGCCGCACAGAAGCGTCACGACGACCTCGTCTCACTCGCGCGGGACAACCACGCCCGTGACAGCGCCCAGCTTGCACACGAACTCGGCGTGATCGACGGCGTGCTCCCACGGTCGATGGCGTCATGGAAGTCGGTGTCGTGGGCGGGTACAACTGATCCGGCTCAGATCACGGCCGTCAGCGACGGAATGCGTCTGGGCGAGCTTTCGGCTCCGGACCGCGGCACGCTCACCGTTCCGTACTGCGTGCCGCTCCCGTTGCGTCGGCCCATCTGGGTGGACAGTACGTCGAGCAAAGCAGCGCTCGGTCTGATCAGTGCCGTCACCGTGCGCGTCATGGCCGCCGGCCCGATGCCGCTACTCGACGTCGTAGATCTGACCGGCTCGCTCACGCCACTGACCGACAGACTGGCACCGATGCTCGCGGGCCCGGTCATCACCGCTCACACCGAGATCTCGGCGCGCTTGCGGGCACTGGCCGAGGCCGTCGACATGGGCGAACTCGCGCGAATGAGTGGCGTCGCAGATGGCCCGAGTTCCCTGCGCCTGTTGATCCTGAGCGATTTCCCGCACGGATACTCCGCCGAAGACGCACAGACCATCATGTTCCTCGCCGAACGCGGACCGGCAATCGGTTTGTCGATACTGATTGTCGGAGAGGACGAGTCGAACTTCGCGGAAGAATCCGTCGCCGCGCTGTCCGAGGGGTGTCAACATCTTTCGGCAGCAGGGCAGACGGAGGTTCACGACCCGTGGACCCGCACACAATGGCACTTCACTCCGGACGTGCTCGACCCGATCTCCGAGTCGCGAATCCTGGCAGTGTTCGACCGCACCTAGCGGCCGATGGCGAATTGCCGAGCGCACAGGCAGAGTGGTGGTACGACCACGCGCGGTGTGTGGCGGCAATACTCGAGGAGACTCATGGCATTCTGGGATCAGTTGAAGGCTAAGGCTCAGGAGATGAACGGCCAGCTCAAGACAAAGACCAGCCAGTTCCAGAACAAGGAATTCAAGAACGCGAGCATGGCAATGTGCGCGTTGATCGCCGCCGCAGACGGTTCGATCGATCCGTCGGAGCGTCAGAAGACCGCCGCGTTGATCATGAGCAACGAGTCGCTCGCGGTCTTCCCGCCGGACGAGCTTCGTGAGCAGTTCGACTGGTACTGCAGCAAGCTGTCCTCGGACTACGAGTTCGGCAAGGTCGAGGCAACCGCGACCATCGCGAAGCTCAAGTCGAAGCAGGATCAGGCTCGCGCGGTCATCCAGATCGGCATCATCATCGGCGGCGCCGACGGCAACTTCGACGAGCACGAGCGCGGCGTCGTACGCGACATGTGTTTTGCAGTCGGAATCTCTCCGGCCGAGTTCGACCTCTGATCGATTCAGAGCATGAAAGCGGGTGCGGCGCGAAAGCGCCGCACCCGCTTTTCTTTTCAGTACTCGGGATATCCGTCTTCGGGTCCCAGCATCCGCTCGATCCTCGTCCGCGTGATCTTGGCGAGCTCGTCGATGCAGACCTTGCGCTCGACGGACCGTTCGTTGGACATGCGCTGGCTGATGTTCTCGAGGAGGTCGTCGGCGTCATGGCCGTGCGAACACCACAGATACCGGAAGCCGAAGTTGCGCTCGTACTCCTCGCCGGCGCGATAGATGGTTGCCATGACGGCGTCGTCCGGAACCCAGATCGAGCATTGCTCGAGGTGGGACGGCACGCTGTACTTGCGCACGCCGACCGGTGGATGGCACTGCAATGCTCGCTCGACGTCCTCGTCCGAGAGGTTGAGAATCGCGTCCTCGGCTCGCGAGAGGATCTCCGCGTGATCGGCAAACGGCCGCCCGTCGCTGACCCATCCGGCCCACGTCAGCGAGCAGCAGCACTCGAACAGTGCGTGAACCGCCTTCTGCCGCGGTAGTTCGTTGAAGCGCTCCAACCCGATCGATTGATGTAGCAGCATGTGACCTCCCGGCCCGTTGTGCCTTCAGGCGCGCTCGACATGCCGCGCGGTAACCAGATGCGCGGCCACTTCGATAATCCGCCGCTTCACCTGGGAAAGGAAGGTTTGCTCACCGAGTTTTCAGATTCTTAACGCGGCGTAACGAGCTGACCCACACATCGAAGGAGCCCCACCGGCGGCAACCGGTGAGGCTCCAGACCGGGAGCCTCTGGAAGAAAACCCGATCATGACTGACTTCAGCCTCCGAGCGGTGAGAGCTTGTGCGGCCGACCTGTCATCTTCTCAGCAGCTGTGCGGCGGACACAGCGTCACGAGCGCGGGGACGAATTGGATCCGACTCGAACTTCGCCATCAACGCCAGCACGCCGATGAACAATGCTGCTGCGGTGAAAATTGCGAGCCTCGACTGACTGCGTGACCGCACCAACACTGCATCTCGGTCGATCACCGACCTCGGAATTCCCGTCGTCGAAGACTCACACCAATGATCGGACGGACTTCATCCAGAATGTAGGCTGCCCGATCCGCGCAGGTAGCTTGTGCCTTCGAGCGTCGCTTTACAACAGAGTTGAACGGTACGAAACGGCATACGGAGCCGTAGGATGCTTTATCTCGTCGACAACCGAATACCGAGAGTCACGGCAACCAGACGCCCCGCGCCGACGGCTCCCGGCCCTAAAACTGCCCAACCGACATGCGCAGGCGAGGGCGTTTGTCGTTCGGATCTATCCGCCACATCGCTGCAACGATCACAGGTAGCGCCACCCAAATGCCGGGCGCCGACGAATCAGGCACCAGCGTTGACAGAGTCGCGATGCCGAGGGTCGTCGCGGCCACGAACACGACAAACGCAGTGATCGGACGCCCACGAGTTATCAGCAGCCCCGACACCGTGCCCAAAGCGACTGCCGCGCAGAGGGCGACGACCGGAAGGAGGTTGGTCACGGTTGCTCGCTTTCGGTGTGTCCGGCGTGCGGGGAGGGTTCGACGAATCGGGTGATACTCGCTTCGGTGCCGAGCTCGTCACGAAGCTCCGGGTGCAACCAATACGCGCGCAATGCATTCAGGGTCGTTACCGGATCAGTGGGAATGGTGCTCCCGAGCCACCACGCTTCCATCGGCCGAGGGGGGAGCTGGCCTTCGCGGTAGGTGAAGCGAATATTGTAACGCGGGATGAAGGAAATTTTCGGTTCGGGGAGCGGCTCGATCGCCGTGATCTGCTCCCAGCGAATCCGTTGCAGGCGTTTGTGCTCGATAGTCACGCCTTCAGCGCTCACCCGCACCCTCGCATCCCGTTTTTCGGGATGCCTGCGCACGCGGACGAGGATGATCAGTACGACTATTACGCAGACCGCAATGGTCAGATAGCCCACCAGGGCAACAAATACTGGGGAAACCGGCCGCACTCCCCGCTTGAAGTCCATACCGTTGCCCGCACCCCACACCATCACCCCGCCTAGACCTGCGAAGGTCAGGGTGGTTGCGGCCAAAGCGACCAACGACGTGACCGAGCTCAGGATCACGGTCTCCCCAGGCCTGGCCCGGACCGGAGTTCGGTCGGCAGGCAGGAATTGTGCGAGGTAACGATGGTGAATCATCGCCCATATCGTCCCCGCCAACAACAGGGCGGGGACTGCCAAGACGGTTCCAATGTCTCCAATCGCGATAAACAGCACGCTCGGCGGCACGAAGAATAGAGCCATCACCCATCGCACCCACACGGAGCGACGTGAGACAGCGGGAGCCCATGCCGCGGGGAGAGGACGACCCGAGTTCGACAGTTTCACTAGTTCCCTCCCAACCAAGCTCGTGCCCTGTGGCCGATACCGCCGCACTCCCTGAATGGGTGTCTCTTACGCCGTGCGGCGCTGTCGACGCCGCCTCTGAAGGAGGATCTGCACGGTGCGAGCGGCGATGAAAACAACAGCAGCCGCTGACGCTCCGAAAACGAATGCGGACTCGAAGAAGATCATGAACAGCACCGAGAGAACTGCCATCGCGCCGAGAACAGAGAACGCGATCACGTCCGGATTCCTCATGAATTCTCCTTCTGTTCGGGAGTGTCTTCTCTGACCACGTGGTGCACGATTTCTTCCGGGAGAGCGCTCGTCTTGCCCGTCCATCCGTCGCATTCGAGGCGAACATAGTGGTCTTGAAAGGGCGACGCTTCGGTGATGATCCCCGGCCCTATGCGGTAGAGCGACGATCCATGCGAAGTGTTCTCCACACGGACACCTGGCTTGAGCACGAGGTCGAGTGCGTAGCGCCCGCGGGCGGGTATTTCGATCGTGTCGATATCGGACCAACGCAGATATCCGCTGTAAGCGCGGCCCAGTTTCATGCGCATGCCATCGCCGTCGATGTCGATACGAAACCGTCCGACGTACCGCAGAGGAGAGAGAATGCTGGCACCGAACGATAGAGCGCCGAGCACCAACCACCAATTCGAATTGAACGAACTAACTCCGGATCTGCTCGCATAGTTGAGCCCGACACCGACGAAAGACAGCGCACAGGAGACCAACGCCGACCACAACCACAACGCCGATGCCCACCGAGTTGAGGCATTCATGGTGAAAGTGCGCCCTTGACCTATTTCTCGCGAGTTCCTCGCAGGTTTCGGAGGAAGGGCCACGAACGTCACCAGCGAAATGCAGCAGACGGCGCCGCAGGCCGCAGCCAGTACTCCCAATCCGAAAACCGCATTCGAGGATGCCTCGTACATCACGATCGAACTGATTGCGAAGACAACGACACTGACAATGAACGCGAGGAAACCCAGCTCGCCGCGCTTTTGGGTCCATTGAGCATGGAGGGTGCGTGTCAGTTCCGTCCTCGACGTCATCGAACTACCTTGTTTCCATCCGAGTCCGACATCTATCCCCAAAACTTCGAAATCGCCCACGCAGCAGCATAGCCAGCGGCCACGCCAAGGGTGACCGCGACGACCACGGGGGCGGCGCTGATAGCAAGCACAGCGCCACCGACAGCTGCTGCCGCGACAGTTCCTCCCACGTTGGTGGCGACCGATTCGGCGGCACTGGGCCCATTCTCCGAGGTGAGATCGGAGGCTATCGCTGCTCCCGTGACTATCCACCCCAGAGCCGGGATGGGCTTGGCGAGGCCCTTCACACCATTCACTGCCCCTTGCCACACGACGCGTGTCGTCGACACGTTCGGCGCCCTCGTCGCAGTAGCTCGTTCCGCCATTTGCGCCGGGGTGTCAACGATTCCACCGATCACGTTGAGTCCGCCGAATTGAGTGGTCCAATTGTCGTCGCCAGATGGCTTGCCCTGCTGTGATGTTCGTGGGGTCATCGAATTCGGCGCCCCGGTGGCGCGCGGTTTGATCGGGACATTCCCGGTGAAACCGTCCGGGACGTCGCCGTGCGCTGCGGCGAGTTGATTGGTCGCTTGCTGCTCCGCGCTGACGGACGGCTTTTGTGGGGTCGTGCGCGGTGTCATCGAATTCGGTGCCGGCTTACTCCCACCGGCAGTGTTGCCCGAATTCGTGTTCCCACTGTTCTGCGGTTTCTGCGGGCTCGTGCGCGGCGTCATCGAATTCGGCTTCGACGTGGTGTTCGAGCTCTTCGTCACCTGTTTTGAGGCCACCGAAGCTGGCGCCTTCACCTTCTTCGCCGGCGGATCAGCCAAAATCGGGTACGCGGTCGCTTCGTCGGCGTACACCTTCTGAATGAGACGGCCGTCGCGAACTTCGTAGTCGGTCGGAACAGGATTGCCGTTGGCGTCGTACGCCCACGGAGCTGCAACGACCGAGACCGGGTTTCCGTCCGCGTCGAAGACGGTGACGGAGCCGTCCGGATTAACGCTCATGTGTCCGTCGGGCGGGACGTCGACGGGGATTTCCGCTTCGTGTGAGGACGTGTTGTCGTGGATGAGGAAGAACGTACGACGTCCGCCGTCGGGTTCGGTGACCGTGATCTTCGACTGGCCGCCCTTGGCGTACTGCATCAGGGGTGAGGCGAGAGTGCCGACAGCCTGGGAGAGTATCGATTCCGGTGCCCGGCCATTCAGCGGTGTGCGTGGGCCGAACGGTGAGCGGCGCCCACGTACTCCGATCCCGCCGGCTGTGAATGCGGCGGCACCGACCAACACGAGTTCGAGGTACCGGTCACGGCCGTCGCCTTCGTCGAGACCGGATGTCGTCACAGACGGAGTCGATTCCGGCTGTCCGGAAACAGTATTCGGCGTCGAAGCGGGCACTGGTCCGGGACCACGATCAGTGGTCGCCGTGGGTGCGGTCGATCCAGCGGGTTGCGGGGTGGTCGGTGCAGGTCCGCTGGTGGTCGTCGGAACCGGGACTCCTGCAGGGTTCTCGATACCAGGTGGTGTCGGCGTATTCGGCTGTCCAGACAGCGCGGCGCCGGGTACGGGGACGATGGGGGTGCCGTTGTAGGTGGGGAAGTTCGTCGGAGCGTTCGCGCCGACGTTGGGGCCGCCGCCCGGGGCCTGCGCACCGGGGAGTCCGACGGTGGTCGTCGGCGCAGCTGTGGCCGTCGTGGATGGTGCCGTCAGGCATGGGTTGATGTACTCCGGCGGGATGGGGGCACCGGGTGGCAGTGAGGCGATCAGGTTCAGGTAGATCTGATGATCACGTGCCCGTACAGCGGCGCAGTCCTCTGCCGGTCCTGCGGAGGAGGTCGGGGCGAAGATCAGCAGCGCCAGCAGTGCGATCACCATTGCCGCGAGCACCACCACGGTGGAGATCACCGTGGTCGGTGAGGTGCGGTCGAACCGGCGCGCAGGCTTCACCGGCAATCACCCGTGTTCGACTTCTTCCGAATCTCGGCGATGAGTGTGTCTGCGCCCCACCAGAACACCCGTCCTGCGATCGACATCCACAGAAAGAACGCCAGATACACCAGAATCGTCCCGTAATCGGCAGCCCATCCTCCGAGGCGTCCGATCACCGCAAACGCCGCGATCAACAGTGCGAGCCCGAACACGGTCGCGATCACAGCCTTCGACATCTGACTCAGTTCACTGTCGCGATCCCATCCCCTATCACCAGCAACGGCTGTATCTCGGGGTAGACCGTCATACGCGGATGCCGGAGCTGGAATGGTTCCTGGCGGCACGTACGGCAACCCAGTCTCGGCTGTGATGTCGCGGCGGGTGGGTGAGGTCATCGGGGCGTTCGGTGAGGTCGTCATCGGAGGTGAATGCCTTTCCCCGCCAACGAGAAACGCGGGACTCGAGATACCCGACACCGACCTAGGAACGGGCGGTCACAGGGAGGAGATGCAGCAGTGGACAGGACGAGGGTGCGCTCTACCAGGGGCAGTTGACGTACGAGGTAGCTCCGGCGAGCCACCCTCCCGCCGGCGGGAGATAGAACTGGAATGATGTGCACCCGTTCGGATACTGGGCAGCAATTGCCGTCCGGCGCGCCAGGACATCAGCCGATACGTCGATCACGGTCTCCCACCCGGGAACGGGGATCATGACGTTCGCGTTCGAGAGTGCAGTCACGATTCCACTGTCGCGGGCCGCGACAGTCAGTGCATGGTTGAGGGGAACCTGCACCACCGGTGCACCGTACTGCGCCGGAACCGGCCCCTCGAACATCACGGGAGCAGCCATTGCGGCTGGGGCGGTAGCAAGCAGAATCCCGCCGGCAGCGAGTGATGCGGCCGCGGTCGTGGCTGCGAGTTTCTTCGTACGAGTCAAAGACATGATGCTCCTCTGATGGATGGATGGATGGATGGATGGATGGATGGATGGAAAAGTGGAAAGTGTCGGGTAACAGCGCCAAAAGCTGTCGAGCACGTGAACCGAGACGTGCGATTGCGGCGCGGCGCTACCCGCCGGCGAAAGTCCCGTGGGTTACAGCCAGGTGGGATCGGAGTACACGAACACACTGTTGTCCGACGTCGCCGTCGACACGGCGAACTGCGCGTACGAACGGATCGTGACCGGGCCCATGCACGCATCGACCTTGACGTGCACGTTCTCCGCCGTGATGGAGGCTTTCGCGGCCTCGAGGTCTTTCTTGCCGAGTGGGATGGTGGTGATCGTGCCCGGTGCGATGGTGGTCTGGATGCTCGGGTTCACCGAGGCATTCACGCCGACGTTCGCCGACGGAACCCCCGAAATGCTGACCCCGACGGACGGGCCGAGGGAAAAACCAAGTCCCACGCCGAGGCCGGAGGACACATCGATTTGGCAACCGATCTGCAACCCCTGTTCGATGTACCCCGTCTTCACCGCAGAATTGCCTGCTCCGGAGAGGGTGCCGGTGACCTTCGCCGACACGAACCCCTCGCGGGTGAACGCTGTTGTCGCCAGGTTCGGGACCGGGTTCGCCGAAAGTTTGGTAGCCGCCAGATTCAATGTCCAACCGTCATCGGTGGCCGTGCTCGCGAACTTGTCCGGCAGCGCCGTCGGGGTCGCCGACGCGGCACCGGTAAAGGCGATAGAGCCCGCCATCAAGACGAACGAAGCCGCAGCACAGGTGCACATGGCCTTGCCGATGCGACGCTTTCCTGCCTGCGTGCGAGTGGTCTCGAGAGGCGTGATGGCCATGGTCGGTCTCCCTGCGGATGAGTGAAGAGTCCAGCAACCCGGGGGATTGCCGAAACTTAACTATTAGTCTGACCGGGACGCTACAACACCGTCCAGGTGTCCGACTAGCCTCCAATGCCCGAGCCTGTCCGCCGAAAGTCGTACTCGAAGTTACGGAAACATTTCCCGAGCGCTCGGACCAGGCGGTTTGTTCACGCGAGGGGTGTGACGAGCCTCATGGTCACGAAATGGTGACTGTTTGTTCGGCCCAGTGATTGTTCGGCAACCCGGCATTGGAAGATTGGCGACGGCCGGTACGAGCGTTATCTCGTCGGAGTGGTGCGACGAATTCCTACTGCTGCTTCGGCAAGTCGGATGTAGCCCGGTGAGTCCGCGGGAGCCTTGCGGCGTTGATCGGAAATGCGCAGTCTCGCAGCGAGTTTCAGCAACAGTTCCAGCGAGGTCGCCGAGAGCTCGTTCGCGGCCTGCAGCAGCTGCTTCAGTTCTGGGTCGTCGGGACGTTCGACGATGGTCGCGTCCTTGCCCTCGACGAGGGTACGGTCGCCGGTCCATGGGATGGTGAAGAAGTGGCCGGAGGAGACGCCGAAGTAGTCGGCGAGCGCACCCACGACCTCATCCGACGGGCTGGTACGAACGCCGTTGCGCAACTGCGAGAGATACGGTGTCGAGACTCGGCAGCCGCGTGCCAGAAGACCCTTCGCCACCGCACTGTTGGTCAGTCGCCGATCGGCGGCGTGAACAACTCGTTCAACCGGGCCTGGAAAACGTCCTCGCCGACCACTCGCCCGACCATCACTGACTCACTTTCTTCTGTCTGTTGCGCGTGCTCGGCGAGGTGAGGGTACCGGCGAGGCAGACAGATCTTGGGTAGACCGCGCCGTCGACCGACTCGCCTGCCACTGGGGCGAAACCCCCGTCCTACACCCATTCCGAGACAGCAACTCCCGATCAGTTGTTGATCCGATGTAATAAACGATGCTGGCTGTTCGAGCAACGCCGCACCTGTACCCACGTGAGCGGTCGGGGGAGTGTGGCGTCAACCGACGTGGACGTGGGGCCGCCTGGACTGGTCGGGTTCCGCGCGGCGAAGGACCTCACGGGTCACGGGAGCGGTTTCGCCCTCACCGATGAAGAGGAATCGGAGCAGGTACATGATCGGATTTCCCTCGGTCCACTCGAAGTAGACGTCGGGAATCACGCCGGTGATGTCTCTCGTCCGCAGGAGAACCGCCGCGATGGTGTTGGGGACGGCAGGGCTGTCGACCCAGAGGATCCGGTGCTCACCGCGCTGTCGGCCGTGGACGAGGAGGTCGGTGCTGAATTCGGAGGAGTCCGTGACGTTTACCTCGATGAAGATGATCGACTCCGCCTCCGGGATATTGCTTTCGGCGCGCTGCTGCGATTCCTTCTGCCGATACTCGTCCTCGTCGAGACGATCGACGTCGTGCGCCACCATCGCGAGGTAGCCCTTCTCGGCTGCCTCGGTGATGAATTGCAGCGCGGTCTCGTCGAATTCGACGGAGGTTGCCCGTAGTTCGAAGGCTCGCGAGATCCGGGAAAGGAAGGACACCACCATGATCGCGGCGATGAAGAACGATGCCACTTTCACACCGTCTGGACGTTCGAAGATGTTCGCGATCGTCGTGTAGACGAACAGAACTACGACAAAACTGAACCCTACGAACAGCTTTCGCTGTCCGTGTTTGCGAGCAGACAAGGCAACGGCGACGGTCGCCGACGAGATGAGCACGAGGACACCGGTTGCGTACGCGGAACTCTGAGCGTCGACACCAGCGTCGAAGTAGATCGTGACAGTGATGGCGATGACGCTGAACACGAGGACCAGAGGACGCACGGCGCGGGCCCACGACGGCGCCATGCCGTAGCGGGGGAGATACCTCGGAACAAGATTGAGCAACCCTGCCATTGCCGACGCACCGGCAAACCAGAGGATCAGAATCGTGCTGAGATCGTAGACAGTTCCGAAGATCTCACCCAAATAGTCGTGCGCGAGGAAGGCAAGCGCGCGACCGTTGGCAGCGCCTCCGGGCTGGAACTCGTTTTCTGGGATCAGGATGGTGGTGACAAGGCTCGACGTCAGCAGGAATCCACTCATGATCAGCGCCGCCGTGGTGAGCAGGCGCCGTGCGCCTTTGATTCGGCCGCGCGGATTCTGTTCGGTGTCGTGCGGCTCGCCCTTGATCTGCGGCATGACCGCGACTCCGGTTTCGAAGCCGGACAGGCCGAGCGCCAACTTCGGGAACACGATCAGCGCGATCAGGATCATCATCGCCGGGTTTCCGTGCTCGGTGGTCATGGCGCGCGTCCAGTCGGTGACCAATGACGGCGCGGTTGTGATGTGCCACAAACCTACGGAGATGACCACCACGTTCAAGGCGAGGTAGACGGCGACCAATCCGACCGCGATACCGATTGCTTCGGTGAATCCGCGAAGGAACACCGCGGCGAGGAGCGCGAGCAGAACCAGGGTGACGGCGACGGTGTGTCCGGAGAGAAAGGTTGGAGCAAAAGGATTCTCGACGAGGTGCGCCGTGGCATCCGCAGCCGAGAGCGTCATAGTAATGAGGAAATCGGTGGCTGCGAAGCCGAGAAGTACGAGAACGAAGATCTTGCCGCGCCACTTGGGCAGGAGTTTCTCGAGCATGGCGATCGAACCCTCGCCGTGCGGACTCTCGCGAGCCACTCGCCGGTAGACCGGGAGCGCACCGAACAGCGTCAGCAGGATCAATACGACTGTCGCGATGGGAGCCAACGTGCCGGCCGCCAGTGCCGCGATACCGGGTTGGTAGCCGAGAGTGGAGAAGTAATCGACACCCGTCAGGCACATCACCTTCCACCACGGGTGGCGCTTCTCCTTCTTCGGTGCCATCCGGTGTGGCCCGAGATGTCCGGCGGGTTCCTCGGTGATGTCCGCGAGCAGCCAGGCCTCGGTGCGTTGTTTCACCGACGGAGCCGTGTTTTCGGCCGGGACCTCGTTGTCGGCTGCGGTCACCACGGCGTCACGGCTTCAGATACACATCGTTGAGCGTGACCGTCCGCAGGTTCCGGCTCCGGATGATGTCCACCAGTTGCGGATACACGTGGGTCACGGGCAGATAGTTGAGGTGTCCGATCACTATGGCCCCCGGATTGAAATACTGGTTCGCCATTTGGAGGATGTACTCCTCGGTGATCAATGAAGAATCCGACAGCGACCCGTACCAGAGGGTGGGCACGGTGTAGCCGACGCTCGCGGCCACGGAATCGACTGTCGCGTTGTGCCTTCCATACGGCGGCCGAAAGTACGGCGCCGCGTCCACGCCGTAGGTGTTGCGCAGGAACGTGCCGTTCTTCGTCAGCTCGTCGGCGATCTGCTGCTTCGACACGGACGTCAGATCCGGGTGCGAGTAGGTGTGATTGCCGAGCTGAATTTGTCCGCTCTCGACCAGCGGTCTCAGAAGTCCGGCGTTTTCGGTCCACGAGTTGTATTGCCCGTTGACGAAGTACGTCAAACGGATGCCGGTGTCTTTTGTGAACTGTGTGTAGAGGCGGACGACTTCGGAACTGGCGCCGTCGTCAACCGTCAGTGCGAGCAGATCTCCGCCACCGGGCAGGGCGGTCAACGATCCGCCGGCGGGCAGCGGCACCCGGGCGGACGGCGGTGGAGGCGGGAACAAGGCAGGCGGGAGATCTGGGACAGGGACGGGGTCCGCCGGTTCGTCGGCTGCGGCGATGGCCGTCCCGACCGAACGTGACGAACAAGCGGTTCCCATGGTCACCGCGGCGGTTCCGGTCAGAGTTACTGCTGCGAGGGCACTGAGGAAGCGTCGGCGGTCCACAGGGCGGAGCCTAGAGCAGATTCGCCCAATTCGGACTTCATTCTCAGCGTCTTTTCAGCCAATGACCAGCCGTGTCCGGTATGGACAGGTTCTACTCAGGAACGGTGGATAGCGTGTCGGCCGTGGAACCGCGACCTCGACACTCGGCAACCAGGCACAGACGTAGGCGTCCACCGCAGCGGTCGACGCTCTCGGTGGGGCGCAAGCTGGCGGCGGCGTCCTTGTCGACGACGATTTTGGTCGGCGTCGGAATCGGGTGGTACGTGCAGTCGGATCTGACGTCGGGGCTCTACCGATCGGACGCGCTCTCCGCCCTCGGTGACGCCGCCGGCAGCTCGCTCGACGGGGATACCAACATCTTGTTGATCGGGCTCGACAGTCGTAAGGCGATGGACGGCAGCGATCTGCCGGCAGAGTTCGTCACCGACAAGTTGCACGCGGGGGACAGCGACGTGGGTGGGTACAACACGAACACGCTTATCCTGCTCCATGTTCCGGGTGACGGCGGCAAGGCCAGTGCGGTGGCGATCCCACGCGACGATTACGTCGCGGTACCCGGCTACGGAATGGCCAAGATCAAGGAAGCCTACGGAATGGCGAAGGCAGACGCGGACGCCAAACTCGTAGCGGACGGTGTGACGGATCCTGCTGCACGAGAACAACAAGCACGCGAAGTCGGAAGGCGCTCGACGCTGACCACCGTGCAGAATCTGCTCAAGGTTCCGATCGATCACTTTGCCGAAGTGAACCTGATGGGTTTCTATGACGTCGTCTCGGCTATCGGCCCCGTTCAGGTATGCCTCAACAATCCGGTGCAGGACGACTTCTCGGGCGCCAACTTCCCGGCGGGGGTTCAGACTCTGGATGCGTCACAGGCGCTTTCGTTTGTCCGTCAACGCCACGGTCTGGACAACGGGGACTTGGATCGCACACACCGGCAGCAGGCATTCATCAGTGCGGTGATCGCCAACTTGAAGGGCTCCGGCGTCATCGGCAACATTCCGAAGATGACGGCACTGGCCGACGTGGTGAAGAAGGACGTGGTGATCGATTCCGCCATGGATCCCGTCCGATTCGCTTCTCAGGCAAGCGCTCTCGCGGGTGGGAACATCGACTTCTACACCCTGCCCATCGAGGGATACGAGACCGTCGACGGCCAGGACGTCAATATGGTCGATCCGACGCGTCTGCGTAGTGAAGTGTCGAGGATCTTCGCGGGAGGTGACTCGGTGTCTGCGCCTGCGATGGACACGGCGATCTCGACCGGGAACGAAGTTGTGGACATCCGCAACGGAACCGCGACGGACGGGTTGGGCGCCGCGTTGGCGTCGGAGATGAAAGCGTCGGGAGTTGAAGTCGGCCAGGTGAGCACCGCATCTCCGACGGCAAAGTCTGTGGTCAGCTATGGGGTCGGCGCCAAAGCTGTCGCAGAGGCGCTGGCCGAGCAGTTGGGTGTGGTCGCAGTACCGAACGAGCAGGCAGCGGCCGAATCGGTGTCCGTACTGATCGGTGAGGACAACGCGCAGACCGTGTTCTCGTCCGCTCCGGCGCAGCCGGACTCGTCGGTATCGGCCGGGACCGTTCCCGACACGGGAGCACAGGGATCACCCATCCGAGCCGACGCAAATGGCGGCATCCCCTGTGTGGACTAACTCTGAGGTAATTCGCACGAAACTCACGCTGACTTCTTCGGTCTGCGGGTCTACATTGGAGAAGTCGAACTCAGTCGGGTACTTCACCTTTGGGGTACCTGACTGAGATTGCGTAGTTGAAAGGATCACCGACATGGCTACAACAGCAGCGGTACAGAATCCGACACGCTCACGCGCCAGGACCATGTCCTTGTCCGAGTACGTGGCAGAGCATCCCGCGCAGCGCGTTTTCCCACCGACCAGTGAGCGGGCGGCCAGGATGGCGATGCTCATCATGTTCGCCCTGATGGCCGTCACGCTCGTAGTGCTCGTCCTGGACGAGGCAGGAATCTTCGGATGAAGGCAGCGTCTTCGATAGGGCAGCGCCTTCGATAGGGCCGGGGTCTTCGGCTGAGCTCGACCTTTAGTTACTCTTGAGTAATGACTGAACAGAAGAGCTGGAATGCGTTCACCGTCGAGTGCGAAGACAACATCGCCCAGGTGACGCTGATCGGGCCGAGCAAGGGCAATGCGATGGGGCCGGATTTCTGGAGTGAACTCCCCGAAATCTTCGCCGACCTCGACGCCGATCCCGAGGTGCGTGCAATCGTCATCGCCGGTTCCGGCAAGCACTTCTCGTTCGGCTTGGACCTGCCGGCAATGAGCGGTGAATTCGGTGCCGTCCTCGCAGACAAGGCTCAGGCAGGCCCGCGCACCAAGTTCCACGACATGATCAAGCGCATGCAGTCGGGCATCAATGCCGTCGCAGACTGCCGCAAGCCCGTCGTCGCAGCTGTGCAGGGCTGGTGCATCGGCGGCGGCGTCGACCTCATCACTGCAGCGGACATCCGCTACGCGAGCGCCGACGCCAAGTTCAGCATCCGCGAGGTCAAGGTCGCGATCGTCGCAGACATGGGAAGCCTCGCGCGTCTGCCCGCGATCATCGGCGACGGACACCTGCGTGAATTGGCGCTGACCGGTAAGGACATCGACGCAGTGCGCGCCGAGAAGATCGGGCTCGTCAACGACGTGTTCGAGGATGCCGATGCAGTACTGGCCGCGGCGCGCGAAACCGCGAAGGAGATTGCCCTCAACCCACCACTCGTCGTCCACGGCATCAAGGACGTGCTCGATCACACCCGCAGCGCGAGCGTGAACGACAGCCTTCGCTACGTCGCAGCTTGGAACGCGGCGTTCCTGCCTTCGCAGGATCTGACCGAGGCCATCACCGCCGTCTTCCAGAAGCGCCCACCGGTCTTCCAGGGTGAGTAGGAACTTCCAGGGCGAGTAGGAAACAGCACAAAAAATCCCCGCACATTCTCCGATGTGCGGGGATTTTTTGTAAGGCCTGAGAACTGACGCTCAGTGACCGCCGTTGGCGGCGAGACGCTTGATCGAAGCCTCGATCTCGGCCTCTGCCTCGGCGCGGCCGACCCAGTTGGCAGCCTCGACGTGCTTGTTCGGCTCCAAGTCCTTGTAGTGGACGAAGAAGTGCTTGATCGCGTCGAGCTCGAACTGCGAGATGTCACCCAGATCCTGGATGTGATCCCAGCGGGGGTCACCGGCCGGAACGCAGAGGACCTTGTCGTCTCCGCCGGCCTCGTCGACCATCTTGAACATCGCGACTGCGCGAGCCTCGACGATTACGCCGGGGAAGACCGACTCGGGGAGCAGGACCATGGCGTCGAGCGGATCGCCGTCCTCACCCAGGGTGTTTTCGATGAAGCCGTAGTCGGCCGGGTAGCCGAAAGCTGTGTAGAGGTAGCGATCGAGTTTGACGCGACCGGTTACGTGGTCGACCTCGTACTTGTTGCGCTGACCCTTGGGGATCTCGATGGTGACGTCGAACTCCACGCCGATTCCTCGCTGTCGTGTCGGTAATGATTCGTCGGAAGGATATCGGGTCAAGGATAAGGTTGCCTGACCACCCAGTAGGCAGAGCACAGACGGAGGGGCGTTGGCGGGCCAAGGAAAGAAGAAGATCGGCTCGTTGGAAGAGAGTCGACGGCGCAACTTCCGCATCCTTCTGGCGGTCGGTGCAGTGGTTGTACTGGCCGTCGCCGGAGTTGTCGTCGTGAAACTCGGTACGTCGAACGACACTGCCGGCAGTGCGACCGTGACTACGTCGCCGCAGCCTGCGCTCGTGACACCGTCACCGCAGGTGGTGCCCGTCCCGACGGACGCACCGATTCCGAGCTCGTCGGGAATCGCCGCGGCGATCGGCCCGGCTGTGGCCAACCCGGATCTGGGGAAGTTCACCGGAGTCGTGGCCGATGCATTGACCGGAAACATTCTGTGGAGTGCAGACCCGTCGACGCCGATGACGCCCGCGTCCACGACGAAGGTACTGACCGCATCGGCGGCACTACTGAAGTTGCCGCTCGACCACCGGCTGTCCACGACGGTGGTTCCCGGAGCGAGCCCCGGCCAGGTCATTCTGGTCGGCGGCGGCGATCCGACGCTGACGGCGACGCCGAAGGGGGAGAGCGGGTATTACGCCAATGCTGCTCACATCGCGGATCTCGTCGACCAGATCAAGGCTGCCGGTACACCGGTGACCAGCGTCGTGGTGGACTCGAGCTTGTTCAAGGGCGACAACATGGCCACCGGCTGGTTCCCCGCTGACATCGCGGCTGGCTACATCACCCCGATCGAATCGGTGATGATCGAAGGTGGTCGGTACGACGGCACTCAAGACGAGTCGCCACGGTCGGAGACTCCCGCGTTGGACGCGGGCAAGGTTCTCGCTCGGGCGCTCGGTGTCGATCCCGCCAACGTGAGTCTCGGTGTGGCGCCTGCGGGTGCCAAGCCGATCGCGACGGTGCAGTCGGCACCGCTGAGCGACCGGTTGCTGCAGATGATGGAACATTCCGACAACGTGCTCGCCGAGACCATCGGGCGTGAGGTCGCGATTGCCTCCGGAATCGAAGCGTCGTTCACCGGAGCCGTCGACGCGACCGGCAAGACCCTGCAGGCGGCCGGGTTCGACTACACCGGAGTTTCGCTGCACGATTCCAGCGGGCTGTCCGTCGACGATCTCATTCCCGCTCAGGTACTCGATCGCGTCATGACGGCTGCGGCCGGTGACGGTGATCCGAAACTGCGCCCCTTGCTGGACTACCTTCCGGTGGCCGGCGGAACGGGAAGTTTGTCCGACCGCTACGCGTCCGGGAACCGAACCGGTGCGGGTTGGGTGCGGGCCAAGACGGGAACTCTCTCGACGGCCAGCGCGTTGTCAGGGTTCGTGGTCGATCAGAACGGGCGAGTGCTCACCTTCGCACTGATGTCCAATGACCGGCCGCCAGAAGTGAGCCGTCCTGCCCTGGACGCGATTGCCGGAGCATTGAGGAATTGCGGGTGCCAATAGTGGCCGAAAAGACTCCACAAGATGACGAAGCCTCGGCTCCGCTCGGTGGTGCCGTCGACTGGAGTCTTGCCGCCAAAGCCGGGATAAAACTGGCGCGCGGCGGCCCCGCGATGTCTCGCTACACGGCCGAGACTGCGACATCAGAACTAGCCGAAGCGTCCAAGCGCGCAGAACTGCCGGTTCGTGAAGTGACCGGTTTGGCCGACGGTCTTCCGGTCCCAGCCGCTGACGTGCTGGACCGGGCGGGATGGATTACTGCAGCCTCGCGGTCGATGGCGCATCTCACCGGCGCCGACCCCGACGGCAGTGGCAATCTCATCGTCGGAAAGCCGGCGGGCCTGCAGGCCGGCGCAATGCTGGCGTACCTGTCTTCGGCGATCCTGGGGCAGTACGACCCGTTCACCGGCGAGCACGGCACGCTGCTTCTGGTCACACCGAACATCGTCTCCGTCGAACGGTCCCTTCGGCTGAACCCGAGCGACTTCCGGTTGTGGGTCTGCCTGCACGAGGTCACGCATCGGGTCCAGTTCTCGTCCTCGCCCTGGCTCGCTGACTACATGAAGGAATCCGTCGAAACACTCGGTGCGACGGTGGACGAGTCGATGACCGACGTCGTCGGGCGCCTCGCCGCAGAGCTGCGCTCGCGGAAGGAACCCGACTCGAGTGACGGCGCGACGGCGGGCGGCGTCATCGGACTGCTGCGCGCCTCGCAGGCAGAACCCCAGCGTGACGCGCTGGATCGGATGCTCGTACTCGGCACCCTCCTCGAAGGGCATGCAGACCACGTGATGGACGCCGTCGGCCCCGCCGTGGTGCCGTCGGTGGCAACTATCCGCGCGGCCTTCGACAAGCGTCGGCAGCGCAAGTCCAACCCTGTGCAGCGGATCATCAAGATGCTTCTCGGCATGGACGCCAAGATGGCGCAGTACGTACGTGGCAAGGCCTTCGTCGACGCGGTGGTTCTCAAGGTCGGCATGGAGCAGTTCAACACCATCTGGACCGGGCCGGAAACCCTGCCGTTGCTCGACGAGATCGACAACCCCGACGCGTGGGTAAAGCGCGTTCTCGGCTAGATGCTGCTGCCTGAGACGCCTGCCCTCCTGGCGCTGCGACAGGCCGTGCGGGCCTGGATGGTTGCATACGAGCCACGATGCCGCGTGGTTGTCGCCCTGTCCGGGGGAGCTGATTCGCTGGCGTTGGCCGCGGCGGCGGTGGTGGAAACCGAATCGGTCGACGCGTTGATCGTGGACCATCGCTTGCAGGATGGTTCGGATGCCGTCGCACGCTCGGCCGCAGACCAGGCACTGGCGCTGGGTTGCCGGACCGCGACGGTCCTGACCGTCGACGTAGCCGAAGGTGGGAGTCTCGAGGCCGCAGCGCGTGAGGCTCGGTACAACGCCCTGCGTGGCGCCAGAACTGACCTCCCGGTTCTACTCGGACACACACTCGACGATCAGGCCGAGACCGTGCTTCTCGGACTCTCCCGCGGGTCCGGTGGGCGATCGATTCAAGGTATGACTGCATTCGACGCTCCCTGGGGACGGCCGCTACTCAGCATCCGTCGATCGGTGACCAGGGCGGCCTGCGTCGACCTGGAAATCACGCCGTGGGAGGACCCGCACAACAACAATCCCGAATTCACTCGTGTGCGTCTGCGGCACGAGGCGTTGCCGCTGCTCGAAGAAATTCTCGGCGGGGGAGTTCCGGAGGCGTTGGCCCGAACCGCGACGCAGTTGCGTGAGGACGGCGAAGCGCTCGACGAGTACGCCGAGGCCCTACTCCTGCGGGTTGTCGTCGACGGGGAAGTGGAAGTGGACACATTTGTCGAAGCGCCCACCGCAATCCGTCGACGCGCTCTGCGGGCCTGGCTGCTGCAGGGCGGCGCAAAAGCATTGACGGACAAACAGTTACGCGCGGTCGACGCCCTGGTTGTCGACTGGCGCGGGCAAGGCGGCGTCGCGATCGGCGGCGGAACACCGGAGGCGAGGTTGGTGGCGGCCCGCCGACGTGGCAGGCTGATCCTCGGATTCGAAGACCGACGAAGGGTTTGACGCGTGTACGAGGGCGACATCGCATCGGTACTGATCTCCGAAGAACAGATCCGTGCACGAACGGCGGAACTGGCGCAGGACATCGCCAAGCGTTACCCGACAGGCGCCCCCGAAGGGGATCTCCTGCTGATCGGCGTCCTCAAGGGAGCGGTCTTCTTCATGACCGACTTCGCCCGCGCCCTGCCGATCCCGTCGCAGATGGAATTCATGGCCGTCAGCTCTTACGGATCCTCGACCTCGTCTTCGGGCGTCGTCCGCATCCTCAAGGACCTCGACAAGGACATCGCCGGTCGCCACGTGCTGATCGTCGAGGACATCATCGACTCCGGTCTCACGCTGTCGTGGTTGATGCGCAACCTCAAGACGCGTAACCCCGCTTCGCTCGAGGTCGTCACCTTGCTCCGCAAGCCCGACGCGGTCAAGATCGACGTCGACGTCCGCGACGTGGGCTTCGACATCCCCAACGAGTTCGTCGTCGGTTACGGCCTCGACTACGCCGAGCGGTACCGCGATCTGCCGTACATCGGCACCCTGGACCCCGAGGTCTACGGCGGCTGAGCCTGCCCGCACCTGAGTGAAGCTCAGGTGTGAACCCGACGCTCAGGGTGTCAGCAGTTTCTTCTGCACCTTGCCCATGGCGTTGCGCGGCAAGCTGTCGACCAGACAAACCTGGCGAGGGCGCTTGTGGATCGACAGCGATTCGGCGACGAAGTCCGAAACCACTGCGCAGTCGGCTACCTCCCCGACGATGAACGCGACGATGCGCTGGCCTAGGTCGTCGTCCGGCACGCCGACGACGGCGGCTTCGCGAACACCCGGGTATGCCAGAAGGGCCTGTTCCACCTCGCCGGCGCCGATGCGGTATCCACCGGACTTGATCATGTCGACCGACTCGCGACCGACGATGCGGTGGAATCCGTTTTCGTCGATCACCGCGATGTCACCGGTGCGGAACCAACCGTCATCGGTCATGGATTCCGCTGTCTTCGAGGGGTTCCCGAGGTACTCGTCGAAGAGAACGGCGCCCGCAACTTCCAGTTGT
Organism: Rhodococcus sp. IEGM 1318; assembly: GCF_033142465.1. Taxonomy (NCBI): domain Bacteria; kingdom Bacillati; phylum Actinomycetota; class Actinomycetes; order Mycobacteriales; family Nocardiaceae; genus Rhodococcus; species Rhodococcus sp. IEGM 1318. The sequence continues at coordinate 247,643 of NZ_JAWLSC010000007.1, read as the reverse complement.
CCTAGCTGCTCGCCGTCGTGCACCGACAGTTCACTGTTCTCGCCGCGCAACCTCGTCCTGACTCCGGGAACAGCGTGCCCAACCCAACCCGGGCGACGTTCGCCGTCGTGCGTCGTGCTGACGGTGATGAGGGTTTCACTCATTCCGTAGCGCTCGACCGGTGCCAACCCGGTCAGCGATTTCATCCGCTCGAACAATGGAACCGGAAGTGGTGCACTTCCGGACACGAGCAAGCGCGCAGATCGCAATGCTGCCGCCGCCGAGGGATCACCGCACACGCGTGACCAGACGGTCGGAACACCGAAGTACAACGAGCCACCCGCTGCGGCATACGAATCCGGGGTTGGTCTGACGGTATGAATCAGCGGTGAACCCACGCGCAGCGCGCCCAGCACTCCGAGGATCAGTCCGTGGACGTGGAAGAGGGGCAGTCCGTGGACGAGTGTGTCCTCCGGAGTCCAATTCCACACGTGGGCAAGTGCGTCGAGATCTGCTGCGATCGCCGCTCGTGAGAGGACGACGCCTTTCGGAGATCCCGTGGTCCCCGAGGTGTACATGATCAGTGCGGTAGCTGCCGCGCTCGGTTCGGGATAGGGCGTCGCGGATCGCGCGTGAATATCGATGGGAACCAACGGGATACTCGAATCCGACGGTCCTTCTCCGAGTATCAGTTCGGCCTTGGAGTCGGCGATGATGTGCTGACGTTCGAGCGGGCCGGAGTCCAATGGAATCGGGACGACGGCGACACCGGCGATCAGCGCGCCGGTGACAGCGACCACCGTATCGAGGCCGGCGGCGGCTTGTACTGCCACTCGCTGCGCACCGTGGATTCGATCGGCGACCGCGGTGGCGGCGGCCAACAGGTCGGCGCGAGAGAGGGTTGCGCCTTCGCCGAAACTGACCGCCGCTCCGTGATCGTCGAATGTGTGGGGGTCGAGGGAACGTAGAAGTGTGGATCCGCTGTTCATCGCGTGTTTCCTTTCTCTAACGGAAGATTCAGACGGACCAGGGAACAACGAACAGCAACCAGGCGAGGATCGGTGTCACCACCATGATGGTCATGCCCCACCGCATCGTCAGCCCGAACACCACGTCGCGTTCATCCGGAGCGGCGTTCGCCACCACCAGCGCGCCGTTGGTCGAGAACGGACTGCAATCGACCAGAGACGAGGAGATTGCCAGCGCGATGACCAGGCCGGTTGCATTGACCTGACCGGTCATGAGGAAGGGAATAGCCAAGGGGATAAGTGCTCCGAGGATTCCGGTGGTGGATGCAAACGCCGAGACGATCGCGCCGATCAGGCAGATCAAGAAGGCTGCGAGAAGTGGAATACCCACGTGTGCAACCGAATCCCCGAGCCACTGGACCGTGTTCTGGTTCTGCAGAAGAGCGACGTACGTGACGATTCCGCCGATGAGGAGCACGGTGCCCCAGCTGATCTTGTCGACGGCGCCGCGGGCGGAGGCCGGGAAGATCAGAGTGAGGAGTACCGCGACGGTCAGTGCGGTGAATCCGACGTCGAGGTCGAAGACCAAGGCGCCGAGTGCAAGTGACGCCAGTCCGAGCAGGGTGAGTCGGCGCTCGAGATTGAGTGCTCCCTCGTGCGGAGCGGGCCCACCGGAGGACTTGCCGCCACCCTGCGAGCTGTCACCGGGACCCGAACCGGTGATGGTGTCGCCACCGCCAGACGCGTTGCCGACTGCGTTGACGAGCACGCGTTCGGAGGCGCCGCGCGCAATCAGTGCGCGACCGCCGAACGAGACGTAGGCGATGGCAGCAACAACGGCCGCGGCCGCGAAGGTCGAGACGAACAGCAAGGCCGGGCTCGACGGGAGACCGTTCTGGCGCATGACGTCGTTGGTGATGACACCGAAGATTCCGATGGGGGAGAAGCTGCCCGCAGTTGCGCCCTGGACGACCATGAAGCCCATCAGCATGGGGTGGATCCGGTAGCGGGTGGCGAAGCCCATTGCCACCGGCGCGATGATGGCGACGGCAGCGGGACTGACCGCGCCCATGGCGGTGACGGCCGCGCACACCGCGAACATCGCCCATGGCACGAGGGCCACTCGTCCTCTGACCGCCCGGACGGCCGCGTGAATGATCCAGTCGACCGTGCCGTTGTTTCTGGCCAGCGCGAACAGGTAGGTGACGCCGACCAGGATGACGAAGAGGCTGGCCGGGAAGCCGTCGAGTATCTCGCTGGTATCGACGGTGAAGACCAGTGTTCCGACGACAAAGGCAGCCACCAGGGCAAGCGCACCCATGTTCACCGACCTCACGGTGGATATGACGAACACCAGGACAAGTACTGACAGGGCTATGACATTTGCCATCGAACTCTCAATCCGTTCGCGACCAGCTTGTGGTCTGCATCACTTGGAATTGGCCTAGCCTCTCTGCCACTGCTCCATTTGTCAAGTACACTCCGAGGCATGAATTCGACGTCATCGCCCGGATCGCGCTCGGGCCTGCCCGGACGATTGAAGCGTCCGCGTCTGTACGAGCAGCTGGCCGAGCACATTTCGAATTTCATCGAGGCTCAAGGTCTTTCGCCCGGCGATCGCCTTCCTCCCGAACGCAGCCTGGCTGCCGAACTCGGCGTGAGCCGCGCATCGCTGGCTCAGGCGCTCGTTGCCCTCGAGATTCGGGGCCGAGTCGAAATCCAGCACGGCAACGGAGCGGTGATTCGCGAAGCACCGACGCCCGACGTAGGCCGCTCCACAGACTCAAGCGTGCGGTTGCAGGATCGAACCGTCGACGAACTGACTGCGGCCAGGGAAGCGATCATGGCCGGCCTGGCTCGGGCGGCGGCGTCGAATCCCAACGCTGCGCTGCGGGTCGCGATGCTGACCGACGACGGCACCGCGAGGAACTTCGCCGAGACATGGCGTTGCGTCAGACACCTGGCCGGAGGTGGCTTGTTGGCGGATCTCGACGACACCATCGCCCAGCAGGCGGACGTGCCCGAATCCTCGGCACGGCTGTCTGCGCGACTCGATCAGCTCGCACACCGCATCATCGACGGTGACCCGTCGGGCGCCGCTGACGCTGTTGCGGGAATCCTCTCCGACACGGCCTGACGAATAACGACGGAAGGGCACGGGAAAGCGCACGATAACCACTGTGAGCCTGTTCGCTCACGGGAAACTGTGCTGCGGCGTAGCCCGGGAACCTGATCGGCAATACGCACGTTGAACACAGTGACGACCGTTCCGACCAAGCGGCACGGCTGCTGGCGGGCATCGATGGGGCCGATCGCGGTAACCTGCAGGTGTCCGGTTGGCAGCCGGAAGGCGACCTGGCAGACCCGCACTCTCGAAAGGACCGGCCACATCGGCCGACCTGTATGAACCGTAAGACTGTGTTCCGTAACGTGCTACTCGTAGCCGTCGTGCTGTTGGTGATCTATGCCTTCAGCTACTTCAGCAACGACACCCGCGACTTCAAGACCGTCGACACGTCGGTCGCGATCTCCCAACTCGACGCCAAGAATGTTGCGTCGGCGCAGATCGACGACCGTGAGCAGCAGGTTCGTCTGTGGCTCAAGAACGGCAACGACGCCACCGACGGTAAGACGCAGATCCTGGCGAAGTACCCCGCGAGTGCGTCGGAGCAGATCTTCGACAAGGTCGAAGGCGCCGGTGCGGACAAGTTCAACACTTCGGTCACACAGGAGAGTTGGCTGACGTCGATCCTTCTGTTCGTGCTGCCGATGATCATTCTGTTCGGCATCTTCTTCTTCGTCATGAACCGGATGCAGGGCGGCGGCGGTCGCGGCGGAGTCATGGGATTCGGTAAGTCGAAGGCCAAGCAGCTCACCAAGGACATGCCGAAAACCACGTTCGCCGATGTCGCCGGTGCGGACGAGGCTGTCGAAGAGCTGTACGAGATCAAGGACTTCCTGCAGAACCCGGCTCGCTACCAGGCGCTCGGCGCCAAGATTCCTCGCGGTGTGCTGCTGTACGGCCCTCCCGGAACCGGTAAGACGCTGCTCGCTCGCGCTGTTGCAGGCGAAGCCGGCGTCCCGTTCTTCACCATCTCCGGTTCGGACTTCGTCGAGATGTTCGTCGGTGTCGGTGCTTCGCGTGTTCGCGACATGTTCGAGCAGGCCAAACAGAACAGCCCCTGCATCATCTTCGTCGACGAGATCGACGCTGTCGGTCGTCAGCGCGGCGCAGGTCTGGGCGGCGGACACGACGAACGCGAGCAGACGCTCAACCAGTTGCTCGTCGAGATGGACGGCTTCGGGGATCGCACCGGCATCATCTTGATCGCCGCAACCAACCGCCCCGACATCCTGGACCCCGCACTGCTGCGTCCGGGACGCTTCGATCGCCAGATTCCGGTCGGCGCCCCCGACCTCGCCGGTCGCCGCGCGATTCTGCGCGTGCACTCGCAGGGCAAGCCGATCGATCCCAACGCCGACCTCGAAGGTCTCGCCAAGCGGACCGTCGGAATGTCGGGCGCCGATCTCGCCAACGTCATCAACGAGGCTGCGCTGCTCACCGCACGCGAAAACGGAACCGTCATCACCGAAGCCTCACTCGAGGAATCGGTGGACCGTGTTGTCGGTGGGCCGCGTCGTAAGAGTCGCATCATCAGCGAGCACGAGAAGAAGATCACGGCCTACCACGAGGGCGGGCATACGCTCGCTGCCTGGGCAATGCCTGACATCGAGCCGGTCTACAAGGTCACGATCCTCGCTCGCGGTCGCACAGGTGGTCACGCGATGACCGTGCCCGAGGACGACAAGGGTTTGATGACGCGTTCCGAGATGATCGCTCGTCTCGTGATGGCAATGGGTGGACGTGCCGCCGAGGAACTGGTGTTCCACGAGCCCACCACCGGAGCGTCCTCGGACATCGACATGGCGACAAAGATCGCCCGCGCGATGGTCACCGAATACGGCATGAGTGCCAAGCTCGGCGCGGTTCGCTACGGCCAGGAGGGCGGGGATCCGTTCCTCGGCCGTTCGATGGGCGTGCAGTCCGACTACTCACATGAAATCGCTCGGGAAATCGACGAGGAGGTGCGCAACCTCATCGAGGCGGCGCACACCGAAGCGTGGGCAATCCTCAACGAGTACCGCGATGCGCTCGACCTCATCGCGACCGAACTACTCGAACGTGAGACGTTGACTCGCAAGGACCTCGAGAAGATCCTTGCCGGCGTCGAAAAGCGCCCGCGCATCACGGCTTTCAACGATTTCGGTGGGCGCACGCCTTCGGATCGTCCGCCGGTGAAGACTCCGCGCGAACTCGCGATCGAGCGTGGCGAAACTTGGCCGGAGCCCGCTGCCGCACCTGTTCTCGTCAAGGCAGGCGCACCCAACAACGGTGTTCCCAACAACGGCGGACTCCCCAACAACGGCAACCAGGGACCCTCGAACGGCTACGCACAGCCGTCGTACCCGCAGCCGAGTGCTCCGCAGAACGCTCCGCAACCGGGTACACCCGACTACGGAGCGCCCGCCGGATGGTCGGCACCGGGTTGGCCTCCGCGTGAGAACCAGTCGCCGACGTACCCCGGACAGCAGTCGGGTGGATACACCGGTGGACAGAATCCGAACCCGCCACAGGGCCAGTACGGTCAGCCCCAGCCCGATCAGGGGCAGTACGGCCAGCCGCATCCGGGACAGCAGGCGTACCCGGAGCAGCCGCATCCCGGCCGCCGTTACCCCGCACAGCCCGACTACCCGGTGCAGTACCCGGACAGTGGACCCTTCGCCGATCCGAACCGGGGAAACCCGTCGGGTGAAAACCAGTGGCAGAGCCCCGCACCGGAACAGCCGCAAACTCCTCCGCCGCATCATTCGGCTGAGGACGAGGGACCGAGCACCGTTCGCTGGGACGGACCGGACGGATCTCGCTGACCTTGCGCCACTAGGCTCTGCGGCGGGGGACCTGTGAACAATTCTCGAGGAGAGTTCGGTTGTCGGTGAATGATGTGGCCAGTGAACTGGTGTCGCTCGGAACGGGCCGCCCGTTCGATCAGGCGCGGGCAGAGGCTGCCGTACGGGAATTGTTGATCGCGGTCGGTGAAGATCCCGAGCGCCCAGGCCTGCTCGATACGCCGGCCAGGGTGGCGCGCTCGTACAAGGAGATCTTCGCGGGTCTGTACTCCGAACCCGACGATGCGTTGAACACAACTTTCGACGAGGGGCATCAGGAATTGGTGCTCGTGCGAGACATTCCGATGTTCTCGACGTGCGAGCACCACCTGGTGTCTTTCCACGGTGTTGCCCACGTGGGTTACATCCCGGGAAAGTCCGGCAAGGTCACCGGTTTGTCGAAACTGGCGCGTGTTGTCGACCTGTACGCCAAGCGTCCGCAGGTTCAAGAACGCCTGACCAGCCAGATCGCGGACGCTTTGATGCGCAAGCTCGACCCGCGTGGAGCCATCGTCGTCATCGAAGCCGAGCATCTGTGCATGGCGATGCGCGGTATCCGCAAGCCCGGAGCCAGCACGACCACGTCTGCGGTTCGTGGGCTCCTGCAATCCAGCGCGGCCTCACGGTCCGAAGCGCTGGACCTCATCCTTCGTAAGTGAGCGAGATGTCCGCGGCTCCCGTTGCAGGCAGCGATCCGGCCCGGATGGTCGTGATGGGGATTCTGAACGTCACCGCCGATTCGTTTTCCGACGGTGGCCAATTTCTCGATCGTGACGCGGCGATCTCTCGTGGGCTCGAACTGCAACGCATAGGCGTCGACATCGTCGACATCGGCGGCGAGTCGACGCGTCCCGGTGCCACGCGAGTGGACCCGAAACTCGAGGCCGATCGTATTGCCCCGGTGATCGAAGAACTGGTTGCTGCGGGAATCCGCGTCAGCGTCGACACGATGCGTGCTTCTGTCGCCGCAGCCGCGATCGAAGCGGGCGCGGGGATCGTCAACGACGTCTCGGGCGGTCGCGCGGACCCCGACATGGCGTCCGTTGTGGCCGACGCCGGAGTGCCCTGGATCCTCATGCATTGGCGCTCGGCCCGCGACTACGTCCATCGTGGCAGTGCCGATCACTACGACGACGTGGTCCGAGACGTCCGCGACGAACTGCTGTCGCAGGTGGACCTGGCCTTGAAGGCGGGCGTTGATTCGTCGTCGATCATCCTCGACCCCGGCCTCGGGTTCGCGAAGAACGCCGACCACAACTGGGCTCTGTTGCGGGCCCTGCCCGAGTTCAACGCACTCGGATTCCCGGTCCTGGTCGGCGCTTCCCGTAAGCGGTTCCTCGGGTCGCTGCTCAGTGATCCGGAAGGCAATCCGCGCCCGCCGGCCGGCCGCGAGACTGCGACGGCCGTGGTCTCCGCCCTTGCGGCGCGCGAAGGCGCCTGGGGCGTTCGGGTGCACGACGCACAAGCCTCGCTCGACGCCATTGCCGTGGTCGACGCCTGGAACCGTGGACGAGAAAGGGCCTGACATGGGGGACCGAATCGAATTGCGCGGGCTGAAGGTTCGCGGCAATCACGGAGTGTTCGACCACGAGAAGCGTGACGGTCAGGACTTCTTCATCGACATCACGGTGTGGATGGACCTGGCGCCCGCGGCGGCGTCGGACGATCTGACCCAGACCCTGCACTACGGCGAGTTGGCGGAAGCCGCCGCAGCCATCGTCGCCGGCCCTTCGCGCGATCTCATCGAGACCGTCGCTGCCGAGATCGCTGACGACGTCATGAAGGATTCGCGAGTCGAGAGCGTCGAGGTCGTGGTGCACAAGCCGTCGGCGCCGATTCCGCTGGTCTTCGCGGACGTCGCCGTCGTCGCACATCGGACCAGATCGGCATGACGCGCGCTGTTCTGTCGATCGGTTCCAACATCGGCGACAGCGTGGCTCACCTGCAGTCCGTTGTCGACGGGTTGGGCAGCGCCGTCGTTGCTGTCTCACCGGTCTACTCGACGGCGCCGTGGGGTGGCGTCGAGCAACAGGATTTCTACAATGCGGTGGTGGTGGTCGACGACCCCGAGGCCGACAGCGCTGAATGGTTTCGCCGTTCGCAAGCTCTCGAAGAAGCCGCCGACCGGGTGCGCGAACTGCGTTGGGGACCCCGGAGCCTGGACGTGGACGTGGTCGACTGCGACGGCGTCGTCAGTTCCGATCCTGAACTCACACTTCCGCACCCCCGGGCTCATCTTCGTGCCTTCGTGCTTGTTCCCTGGCTGGACGTCGAGCCTGATGCGACGCTGATCGTCGACGGTCGGAAGTTGTCGGTGGCAGAAATTCTGGACGGCCTCGATCGCAGCGAACGTGAAGGTGTGCGCACTACCGATGTGGTGCTTGCGCGGTGACCGAACAAGACAACGGATTGAAGCCGACCCGGATCAGTGCACTCGCGGTTCTGGCCGCGGTTGCGGCCGTGGCCACCTGGATTCTGATTCGCGTGTTCTACGGTTCGATGCCACCCATCCCTGTTTATGCGGGAGCGTCGCTGTACTTCGTGGCCGTTGCCGAAGCCGTCTTCGCTTTTGTCATTCGTGCGCGCGTCAAGAATCGTCAGGTCGGCGACGGGCTCAGACAGCTCCATCCGATCACTGCCGCCCGCGCGCTGGCATTGGCAAAAGCATCCGCTTTGGTCGGTTCAGCTACCGTGGGTGTCTGGGTTGGAGTGCTGGTGTATCTCATCCCACAGCGCTCGGTTCTGCAGGCCGCGGCCTCCGACACGCCGGGCGCGTGGGTGGGGTTGGGCGCCGCAATTGCGCTGGTAGCGGCAGCTCTTTGGCTCGAACATTGTTGCAAGACGCCGGAAGATACACCTGACGAGCCGGCGCACTGACAGCCTGGTCGGCAAATCACCCACCGAGGTACGTGGCGACCCCGGTCTCGGCAAGTACCCTGGCAACCATGACAAATTCTGGTCGATCGAAGTCTGCGCGCCGAAGCAAGCGCAGCGCGAGCCAGATGATCATTGCTGCTCTTCTGGCACTTGCTGTCATTGCTTCGCTGTTTTTGATCTTCAGCAACAGCGTTCAGCTTCTTCGGGTGGGACTGGTCGTCGCTCTGTGGGCAGCCACCCTCGGCGCTATCGCCATGACCAAGTATCGGCGAGAGTCGGCACTGGACAAAGCCAAGGTTGCCGATCTGCAGACCGTGTACGAACTGCAGCTCGAACGTGAAATTTCTGCTCGACGCGAGTACGAACTGAGCGTCGAAGGCCGCGTGCGACGTGAGGTGACCGCAGACGCGGAGGAACTGGCCGGGCTGCGCGCCGAATTGGTCGCGCTGCGCCGAAACCTCGAAGCGCTTTTCGAAGGTGGACTTCTGCCCGAACAGACCGCGCTCAAGACCGATTCGACGCGAGTACCGGAACTTGGCGGCAGTTCGTACGGTGCGTACCAGCCGGCACCGTCGGGACTGTACGTTCCCGGCGCCGGCCAGAGCGGGCCCAGTCAACCGGCACCGAACGTCGGCGGGTTGGCTTCGCCCAACGACGATCCGGTGACTGCCGAGACAACCGTCGTGTTCGCCGAGACGTCGTGGCGGGACAGCAGCTTCGTGGCGCCGCGCGTCGTGCCGACCCAGAAGTCTCAAGAGGCGCAGAAGCCCCAGGATCAGACCCGGAACCAGGCTCCGAAGAGTTCTCCGGTGAGTGCTGTGGGTTCCACGCCGACACGAACGGCGAAAGATGTTCCGGTGGAGAAGGATCCGGAGCCGGTCGCGCCGGTCGAGCCTGAAATCAAGGCTCCCGCCCAGGCCCCGAACATCGAGGACGCCGTCATCGAGGACGCCGTCATCGAAGACGCCGTCGTCGAAGAGGTGCCCGAGGTTGTTCCCGAGATCGTTGCGGAAACAGAACCTGAACCCGCCGCTGAGTCCGACGCAGAGCCGCGCCGTCGTCGTCGCGCTGCCCCGGAGGATGCCGCGAGTGGTGCTCATTCCAACGGATTGACCGTCGCCGAAATAATGGCAAATCTGAGTTCGACCAATCCGTCCGAAGGCTCCGGTCGACGTCGTCGCCGAGAGGACTGAGTCGCAGATCACTCGCCCGGCCATGGCATGACGGTTCGGGCGAAGGATATCCTCGGACCCAGAACGTCTGGTACCCGCCGAGCGGGACTGGAACGAACGAGAGGAATCCGGTGACTTCCTTCGGGATCACTAATGGACCTGCACCTGCGCGATTGACGGTAGGAATTGTCTCCGCAGGCCGGGTCGGAACAGCTGTCGGTGCCGCATTGGAGCGAGCCGGTCATGTTGTCAGCGCTTGCTCCGCCGTCTCCAGTGCCTCGGTCGCCCGCGCTGTGAAGCGGCTTCCCGATACCGAAATTCTTCCGGCTGCCGACGTCGCAGCTCGCTCCGAACTGCTGATTCTCGCTGTTCCTGACGACCAGCTTGCTGATCTTGTTCGGGGGCTCGCGGCCACCCACGCCGTCAAGCCGGGCACGCTCGTCGCCCATACGTCCGGTGCCAACGGCATCGCGATCCTGGCCCCGCTGACCGAACTGGGCGCGCTGCCCTTGGCCATCCATCCGGCGATGACGTTCACTGGTCACGACGAGGACACTGCGCGTCTGTCGTCGGCGTGCTTCGGAATCACCGCTGCCGACGACATCGGATACGCGATCGCGCAGTCACTGGTTCTCGAGGTCGGCGGCGAGCCCGTCCGAGTGCGCGAGGAGAACCGCGCGCTCTACCACGCGGCACTGGCGCACGGCAGTAATCACCTGGTCACGCTCGTGGTCGACGCCGTCGAGGCGCTGCGAGCGTCGTTGCAAGGTGACGAGCTGCTCGGTCAGCAGTTGATCGACGGCGATCCGGGTGGAGTGGCCGAGCGTGTCCTGCAACCGCTGTTGTCGGCTGCCCTGGACAACGCACTACGACGCGGTCCCTCGGCGTTGACCGGCCCGGTGGCACGCGGCGATGCCGCTGCCGTCGACACACATTTGCGCGTACTGACAGAACTGGATCCGGAGCTCGCTGCCGGCTATCGAGCGATGTCCTTGCGATCGGCCCAGCGGGTGGGCGCCCCCACCGAATTGTTCGACATCTTGACTGAAACGGGAGGTGACCGTCGTGAGTGATTTGCAGGGCGGATACAAGCGCGGCGAACTGACGGTGCACCACGATCCGGACAAGCTTCGGCGCGTCTCGCGGGCACTGCGTGGAGTCGGGCGTCAGGTGGCTCTCGTTCCGACGATGGGTGCGCTGCATGCGGGCCACATCGAACTGGTTCGTCAGGCCAAGGTCACGGGCGCCGTCGTGATCGTTTCCATCTTCGTGAACCCGCTTCAGTTCGGTGCCGGCGAAGACCTGGACGCGTACCCGCGCACTCTCGATGCCGATCTCGACCTGCTGCGCGCCGAGGGCGTCGAATTGGTGTTCGCGCCGAGCGCCAAGACGATGTACCCGCGGGGCCAGCGCACCACCATCGTGCCGGGTCCGTTGGGTAGCGAACTCGAAGGCGGCGCGCGCCCGACGCACTTCGCGGGAATGCTGACCGTTGTGGCGAAGTTGCTGCAGATCGCGGCACCCAATCACGCGTACTTCGGTGAGAAGGACTACCAGCAGCTGACGCTCATCCGTCAGATGGTGTGGGATCTCAATTTCGACGTACAGATCATCGGAGTTCCGACCGTCCGCGAGTTCGACGGCCTTGCGTTGTCCTCTCGCAATCGCTACCTCGACGAGAGCCAGCGCACCGCAGCGGTCGCGCTGTCCGCAGCTCTGATCGCCGGTGCACACGCGGCGGCCGGGGGAGCGGAAGCAATTCTGGAAACCGCACGCGCTGTCCTGGCAGCTGTTCCGGAAATCGAGGTCGACTACCTCGAGGTTCGGGGCGTCGATCTGGGCCCCGCGCCCGAGCGAGGTGATGGCCGACTGTTGGTGGCCGCCAAGCTCGGAACCACCCGCTTGATCGACAATGTCGGTGTCGCCGTGGGAACCGGCTTCCTCGAGCGTGACACCGATCCATCTGCCGACGCCATCGACGACCTGCTGTCTCACTGAGCACTTTTCACGAGTAAGGACCTGGATATGTTTCGCACAATGATGAAGTCGAAGATCCACCGCGCCACCGTGACTCACGCCGACCTGCATTACGTCGGGTCCGTCACCGTCGACCAGGATCTGATGGACGCAGCAGACCTCCTCGAAGGAGAACAGGTGTGCATCGTCGACATCGACAACGGTGCGCGTCTCGAGACGTACGTCATCGCCGGCGAGCGCGGAACTGGTGTCATCGGAATCAACGGTGCGGCAGCGCATCTGGTCAAGCCGGGCGACCTGGTCATCCTCATCGCTTATGGGGTGATGAACGAGCAGGAAGTCAAGGAGTACTCCCCGCGCGTCGTATTCGTCGATGCCGACAACAAGCAGATCGAACTCGGCTCCGACCCGGCTCACGCGCCGGAGGGTTCGGGTCTGATCACCCCGCGCATGCTGTCGACACTCGAGGCCTCGCGCGAATCCAGCCTGGTGTAATCCATGCTGCTCACGGTCGACGTGCGGAACACCAATATTGTTCTCGGTCTGTTTTCCGGAACTGGTGAGCATTCGAAGCTATTGCAGGACTGGCGAATGCGAACCGACCCTCGGATGACTGCCGATGAGTTGGCGTTGACCTTCCGTGGGCTGTTGGGTACTCATGTCGATCAGATCGCCGGCGTCGCCGCGCTGTCGACGGTGCCGTCCGTCTTGCGTGAGATCCGCGTCATGCTCGAGCGGTACTGGGGTCATGTTCCCCATGTCGTGGTCGAGCCGGGCGTGCGCACCGGGGTGCCACTGCTGGTGGACAACCCCAAAGAAGTCGGAGCCGACCGGATCGTCAACAGCCTTGCCGCGCAACATCTTTACGAGGGTCCGTGCATCGTCGTGGACTTCGGCACGTCGACCTGCGTCGACGTCGTTTCCGCCAAGGGTGAGTTTCTGGGCGGCTGTATCGCGCCTGGGCTCGAGATCTCGACCGACGCCTTGGCGTCGCAGTCTGCTGCTTTGCGCAAGGTCGAATTGGTGCGTCCGCGTTCGGTGGTCGGGAAGAACACCGTCGAATGCATGCAGTCCGGCGCGGTATTCGGCTTTGCGGGCCTCGTGGACGGCCTGGTCAACCGCGTACGCGACGAACTGCCCGAGTTCGGTGGTGACGATGTCTCCGTGATCGCAACCGGGGACAGTGCACCGCTGATCATCCCCGAATCCGACACCATCGATCACTTCGAACGAGACCTCACACTCGAAGGGCTCAGGTTGGTCTTCGAGCGCAATCAGGCGCGTCGCGGATCAGGTCGACGACCGGTCGCCTGATCGATGGTCATGTTCCAGCAGTTTCGCGATCGCGAAAGTTATGCCACAATGGTGCTCGTGAATCGCTGCATGGGTGCTCAGGAGTGTTGTCGAGGCTGACCGCTGCCTTGACCAATTCACACTCCTTGGAGCTAGCTCGTGCTATCCACATATTCTGCAGATCTCTCTGTTTTGGCCCCGACTCTTACCGCTGACCGTGGTGTTTCCGCAGGTCGTGGCATCAATCGCGGGCCCTCCGGACGCCGTCCGAGCGGTGCGTCGTTGCCTACCCGCCTTCGCCCGGCCGATTTGCTGCGACTGACCGACGAGGGAGCGAACGGCGTGCTCGACGGCCGTTTCGATCACCTCATCCCCGACGCCTTCCCGACGCTCGATCGTTGGTCCACCCGCTTGCATGCGGACGACGACGTCGATGTGTGGCTCATCAGCTGGGTGCCCGAACGCAACACCGAATTGCACGACCACGCAGGCTCGTTCGGCGCATTGACCGTCCTCAGTGGTTCGCTCACCGAATTCCGTTGGGCAGGTGACGCCCTGGTGGAACGCCAGCTCGACGCCGGTGATCAGGCTTCGTTCCCGCTCGGGTGGGTTCACGACGTCGTGCGTTCGACGAATGCTCCTGGTGCTCCGGTCGAAATCAGCTCGGATGCACCGACTCTGAGTGTTCATGCCTACTCGCCGCCGCTGACGGCAATGTCCTTCTACGAAGTGACGGATCACCGGACTCTTCGTCGCACCCGTACCGAGCTGACCGACCTGCCCGAGGGGGGCACCAAATGACCATCGACCAAATGCTCGACGACGCTCGCGCACAGATCGATCGCATGTACGTCTTCCAGCTCACAGAAGCTTTTCACCGCGGAGCAATCTTCGTCGACATTCGCCCGCAGGCGCAGCGCGCCATCGAGGGAACTCTTCCCGGCGCACTCGCGATCGAGCGGAACGTTCTCGAGTGGCGACTCGACCCCACCAGCAGCGCACACCTCGCGTTGGCCACCGACCACGACGTCGAGTGGGTGATCGTCTGCTCTGAGGGCTACACCTCGAGCCTGGCCGCAGCGTCGTTGCAGCAGCTCGGCCTGCACAAGGCCACCGATCTGGTGGGCGGGTACCAGGCGATCAAGGCGGCCGGCCTGCTCGGTGCGCTCAGCGGAGTTCGTCATTGCTCCCGCGAGTTGGCGGCTGTTTCCGCTCACTGACCCGTTTGCTGTGCGCCTTTGTCAACCGCGGGCGGTTAACAAAGGCGCACAGCAGGTCTGGCGATAGATCTTCGGACTCACTCCGTGATGGCGGGTGAAGGCCGTCGTGAGGGCGAAGGGGCTCGAGTAGCCGACTTCTCGGGCGATCGACGACACCGTTCGTGCCGGGTCTGCGAGCAGATCCGCGGCCACGGACATGCGCCATTCAGTCAGATAACCAACCGGCCCGATGCCCATGAGGTTGGTGAACCGGCGAGCGAAAGCTGCTCGCGAACTGCCGGCTTCCTGGGCCAAACTCGCGACCGTCCAGGGATGTTCGGGCCGATTGTGTATGAGCCGCAAGGAATGCCCGATGACGGGATCCTCGTATGCCTTGATCCATCGCGGTGATCGATCCGGATTCTCGGCGAACCACGCACGGACCGCCGAGATCAGGACAAGGTCCAGGAGTCGGTCCAACAACACCTCCTGCCCTGGCCCATCGGAGGCGATCTGTTGTTCCAGGAGGTTTGTCATCGGCGCAGTTTCGATGCTGCGTCGGACCACCGCGACGGGTGTCAGGCTGTCGAGGATCTGGCGGCTGACGTAGGAGTCCAAACGATATGTGCCCGTGAGCATGACGGTTTCGCCGCTCGCCGAGTTGCCCCACGTGCGAACCCCGAGCACTGACATGTGCTCGAGCGGTGAGCCGTCGACTGCGGCGCAGTTCTGCGCCTCGTCGATGAGTACGTGAACCGGGGTGCCGGGCTGATCGGCGACCGTATACGGATCCGGACCCCGCAGAAGTGCCACGTCGCCGGCCTCGAGATTCTCGGTCTGGCCGGTGTCGGAGACGACGACTGCGCTGCCGCGAACCAGAATCAGCACGGTGACGGGTGCGTGGTCCTCGATACGCAACGACCACGGCGGATCGAGCAACGAGCGCAACAGAAATGCACCTTCCGCTCGAGACCCGGCCAGCATCATCGACAATGCATCCATATTTCGACGGTAGACGCTGGCGTATGTTTTTGCGACCTTCAGCTATGGATCGTATTGCCGTCGCGCGGTCGAATGGTTTCATGACTTCAACAAGTGAAATTCAGTCGGCGGTAGTGATCGGTGGTACCGGCAAGACCGGTGCGCGCGTTGCACAGAGGCTGACGGCGGAGGGAATCCCTAACCGAATCGCGTCGAGAGCATCCGGGACACTTTTCGACTGGAACGATCAGACGACGTGGCAGCCCGCGATGTCGGGTGTCGAAGCGGCATACGTGACCTATGCGCCGGACCTCGCAGTGCCGGGATCGAGCACGCACATCGAGGAATTCGCGGAGCTTGCGTACAGCGAAGGGGTTCGTCGCATGGTGCTTCTGTCCGGACGGGGTGAACCGGCGGCACAGAAAGCCGAGCAGGTTCTGGCCGACAGCCGACAGCGACCTGGAATGGGCTGTGGTGCGGGCCAGTTGGTTTGCCCAGAATTTCAGCGAAGGGTATCTGCTCGACCCGATTCGAGAAGGCCACCTGGCACTTCCGGTAGGTGGGGTGGGGGAGCCGTTCATCGACGTCGACGATCTCGCTGACGTGGCGGTGGCCGCGTTGACTCGAACCGACCTCCTCGGCCGAGTCCTCGAGGTGACAGGTCCGGAGTTGCTCACTTTCGCGGAGGCAGTGGACACGATTTCGACGGCGTCGGGTCGCGCGGTGGAGTTCGAAAGAATTGGACGGCAACAATTTTCCGACAGCATGACGGAAGTCGGCGTCCCGAGTGACGTCGTGGACTTACTGACGTACCTGTTTGCCGAAGTTCTCGACGGACGGAATCAAAGCGTGACCGGCGTGGTCGAAGAGGTCCTGGGACGGCCCGCACGCGATTTCCCTACTTTTGCCGCCGAGGCCGCTCGAACGGGGGTCTGGTCGTGAAGAAATCCGAGATCATTCTGGAGCTGCTGGTCGGCATGACTGCGCTCGGTGCGCTCGTCGCCGGTGGTGCGTTGTTTGCGTTCTCTTCCTTTGTGATGCCCGCCCTTCGGTCGGTGGATGCACATACCGCGATCACGTCGATGCAGGCGATCAACGTCGAAGCGCCGCGCAGTGCGTTGATGCTGCCGCTGGTTGGATCGGCGCTCACCGCGATCGCCGCCGGAATCTGGGCATCGATCTCCAGGCCGGACGGCTGGGTCCTTGCTGTTTTCGGTTGCGTCGGGATACTCGCGTCCTTCGCGGTGACCGCGATCTACCACGTCCCCCACAACGACGCGTTTGCCTCGGTCAGCACTACCGACGCCGCCGCATGGGCGTCGTACGAGGCTGGTTGGACTATGTGGAATCACGTCCGGGTCGGGCTGTACTTGCTGTCGGGAATCGTGCTCGCGGTGGCCGCGGTGCTACCAGCAACAAACGCGGTGGACACGGCCCAGTAGTCTTGTACCCCGTGAGTGATGTAGAAGCCCAGCCAGTCGACGACACCCCCGAGCAGCTCCGTATCCGGCGTGAGAAGCGTGAACGGATCCTCGCGCAGGGCCAGGAGGCGTACCCGGTTTCGGTTGATCGCACCCACACGCTCGCGCAGATCCGCGCGGAGTACCCGGAACTCGAGCCGGACACGGCAACGGGTGTGTTGGTCGGTGTCGTCGGCCGCGTCATCTTCATGCGCAACACCGGAAAGCTGTGCTTCGCGACTCTGCAGGAAGGCGACGGCACCCAGCTGCAGGCCATGATCAGCCTCGCCGGCGTCGGCGAAGAGGCACTGGCTGCCTGGAAGTCCGACGTCGACCTCGGCGACTTCGTGTTCATTCACGGTGAGGTAATCAGCTCCCGTCGCGGCGAGCTCAGTGTGATGGCCGACGCCTGGCAGATCGCATCCAAGTCGCTGCGCCCCCTGCCGGTTGCGCACAAGGAAATGAGCGAAGAGTCCCGGGTGCGTCAGCGCTACGCGGATCTGATCGTTCGCCCCGAGGCTCGTGACAACGCTCGCAAGCGCGTCGCTGTTGTCCGCGCGCTGCGCAATGCGCTCGAGAGCCGCGGTTTCCTCGAGGTCGAGACGCCGATGCTGCAGACGCTGCACGGCGGGGCGGCAGCTCGTCCGTTCGTCACACATTCGAACGCTCTCGACATCGACCTGTACCTGCGTATTGCGCCGGAACTGTTCCTCAAGCGTTGCGTCGTCGGCGGTATCGAGAAGGTCTTCGAGATCAATCGCAACTTCCGCAACGAGGGCGTCGACTCCACCCACTCGCCCGAGTTCGCAATGCTCGAGACGTACGAGGCCTACGGCACGTACGACGATTCCGCGAAGATGATTCGTGAACTCGTCCAGGAAGTTGCGCAGGAAGCATTCGGCACGCAGGTCCTCACTCTCGCCGACGGTTCCGAGTACGACGTCAGTGGCGAGTGGCAGGTCCTCGAGATGTACCCGTCGTTGTCGGCGGCCATCGGCACCGAGGTCACCCCGGATACGACGGTCGACGAGCTTCTCGCTTTGGCGGAGAAGGTCGGCCTCGAGGTTCCCAAGGACAAGGGTTACGGCCACGGCAAGCTCGTCGAGGAACTGTGGGAGCACCAGTGCGGCGATCAGCTGTACGTGCCGACGTTTGTCCGTGACTTCCCGGTCGAGACGTCGCCCCTGACCCGTGATCACCGCAGCAAGAAGGGTGTCACCGAGAAGTGGGACCTGTACATCCGCGGATTCGAGTTGGCGACCGGCTACTCCGAACTTGTCGACCCGGTGATCCAGCGTGAGCGCTTTGTCGATCAGGCGCGCCTCGCGTCGGCCGGCGATGACGAAGCGATGGTGCTGGACGAGGAGTTCCTCGCCGCGATGGAACAGGGCATGCCGCCTACAACGGGCACCGGCATGGGAATCGATCGACTGCTGATGGCTTTGACCGGCCTCGGTATTCGCGAGACGATCCTGTTCCCGATCGTTCGTCCGTCCGCTCGCTGACTTCACTTCGATCAAGGTTCGGCCGCACATTTTGCGGCCGAACCTTTTTCAGTTGGGACGCTCCCAAGGGATTCGGTACGGTTCGTAGTCTTTGTCCACGTCAGCTATCGGCGGTGCCGAGAACCAGATGAATCTGGGTGAGTCCTTCAGCTCGACCAGTTCAGCGGGGAGCGCTCGAAGTTGGGATTCGATTTGTTCCCAACGACATTCGCCTCCCGCCACCCGCGTTGCATAGTGGCGAAGTTCGGCTGAGGCTTCGGGTCCGCCGGTGAGAAAGTTCAGCAAGTGGTCGGTGACGTCGATCCGGGAGTCCCAGTCCCCGTCCGTGACCCGGTCCAACTTGATCGCTGCATCGTCCACCGCTGCTGCTGCCTTCATGATCTTGTCGTAGCCGCCGCGCAGCTCGGGCGGTACCTCGGAGTCTGTACGGCATAGCCCATGGATCGCGACCGGTCCCCGGGTTGTAGCCGGTTTTCTGATCATCGAGTTTTCGTTCCAATTACCGCTCAGCGGTGCGATCAGTCGTTCCAACGGGCTCCACCCGGTCACGGTCTTGAATACGTTGTCGACGTCTCCCACCCACCCTGCAGATTCCGCGATGACCTTTCGGATGTCGTCGGTCGCAGACTGGGGCGGCGGAAAGTCGACGGTGTTTGCCAGCGAACCCCATTTTGTATTCCATCCCTGTCGTAAGTAAATGCAAAGACGTACCCGGCGGTGAGCAGTTCCAATCATCTGGATCAGCCGAGACAGGACGTTTGTCCAGGTGCTATCGTCGCTGCTTATCAAAGGATCTGGGGAGGAATGGTCGTGGTGAAAAAGGTTGTTGTCACGATGGTTGACGATCTGGACAAAAAATCGCCCGCTGACGAAACTGTGGAGTTTTCCGTCGACGGAGTTGCTTACGAAATCGATCTCACCGCCGCCCACGCCGTGGAACTGCGCGATGCACTGAAAAAGTGGATTCCCCATGCGAGAAGGTCGAATTCCGCCAAATCGGTCAACGGGTCGGTGACCAAATCCCGACCGGTTGCCGACCGTGATCAGAGTGCGGCCATCCGCGAATGGGCCAAGGGTGCGGGCTTCGAGATTTCGGCCCGGGGACGCATTTCCACCGAGGTGCGCCGAGCCTACGAAAAGGCTGTCTGAAATGGATCGCAAACGGATTCGGACACATTTCTCCGAAATGGAATGATGACGTGTTCTAGTTTGCTAGCGTCTGCCCGGTTCGCATCTAACGAAGAGGGGTCGGAAGTGCGCAGAATCAGGTTGTTCGGGGGAGCCATTCTTGCCGCGGTGATGCTCGTCGGGTTCACATCGGTGGCGTCGGCTCAGGCTCCTCTGCCCGTTCCCAATGCATTTCTTGCCGGCGTTCCTCAGGAGTTGGGAAATCCTGGCGGTTCAGCTCCTGGATCCAATGACTTTTCGTGCAGGCCGACTGCTGAACATCCCAATCCGGTTGTGCTCGTTCACGGAACGGGTGGAAACAGGCAGACCAATTGGGCTACCTATGCGCCGTTGCTCGCCAACGAGGGCTACTGCGTCTTCGCGCTGACGTACGGAAACTTCCCCGAGCAGCCGTGGCCGCTGTCGGCCATCGGTGGAATGCAGGAAATTCCTTCCAGCGCAGCACAATTGTCGAATTTCGTCGATCAAGTTCTGGGCGCTACGGGCGCAACGTCGGTGGATCTCGTCGGGCATTCGCAAGGCACGATCATCAACGGGTACTACGCGAAGTTCCTCGGCGGTGCCGACAAAGTGGACAACATCGTTTCGGTGGCATCGTTGTGGAAGGGAACCCTCGGAAACGCGCAGGCAAGTATCGGCCGCAGCCTTCGCGAACTCGGGGTATCCGAGGCAGCACAGGCCGGATTCCCGATCTGCAAGGCGTGCCTGAACATGGGGGCCGGTTCGGAGTTCATCGAAAATCTCCGTGCGGGAGGCGTTTACGCGCCGGGCGTTCACTACACGAACATCACGACGCGCTACGACGAACTGGTGCTGCCGTATACAAATGGGCTGGAGCCCGGGCCGAACGCAACCAACATCGTCGTCCAGGACGGTTGTGAGCAAGACATCTCCGATCATCTCGCCATCGCGGCGTCGCTGCGCGCGGCGACTTTTGCTCTCAATGCACTCGATCCCGCGCATCAGCGGCCGGTACCGTGCAACTCGGTATTGCCCGTCGTGGGTTGATCAATATGTGGAGGCCTTCGGTGGGGATTCGAACATGCGTGGGCGCTCTCGCTCTGGCGGGAGCCGTGGCCGCGACCGCCGCACCTCTTGCGTCGGCGAACGAACCTCTTCCCGTTCCGTCCGGTTTCTTCAGTGGAATCGCCCTCGAAGCGACCAACCCGGGCGGATCGGCCCCTGGCACCAACGACTTCTCATGCACGCCTTCCGCTGCTCATCCTGATCCAGTCGTCCTGGTGCACGGGACGGCGGCCAACCGTCAGACCAATTGGGGCGTACTCGCACCCGTACTGGCCAACGAGGGGTACTGCGTTTTCGCGCTCACGTTCGGGAATCGAACGGACCAGCCGTGGCCGATTTCCGCAGCCGGTGGTCTCGCACCACTCGGAGACAGCGCAGGGCAGCTGTCGGACTTCGTCGATGACGTTCTCTCTGCGACGGGTGCCTCGAAGGTCGACCTGATCGGACACTCTCAGGGGACGACGGTCAGTGCGTACTACGCCAAGTTCCTCGGCGGCGACGCGAAGGTTTCCAAGATCGTCTCCATCGCTCCGTTGTGGGACGGCTCGGAGGTCGGGCCGCCGGAAGGCGTCGGGGGACCGGATTTCGACAACGCCACCTTCGTGACCGAACTGCGCGACGCGGGTGTCTACTCCGATGACGTCGAGTACACCAACATCGTGACTCGGTTCGATCAAGTGGTCGTTCCGTACAGCAGCGGAATACTGGCCGCGTCGAACGCGTCGAACATAGTTGTTCAGGACGGTTGCGAACAGGACCTGTCGGATCACATCGCGCTGGTGGCGTCGCAGCGAACAGCGACTCTGACTCTCAACGCGCTGGATCCGTCGAATCCGCGTGAGGTGCCGTGCACTCGGGTACTCCCGATATTCGGCTGATCAGGCGTCGAAAATCGCTGTTCGCTTCAGGCGTACAGGAACGGGGAAACGATTCCCTCAGCTGCGACGTTGTGAACGGTAAGCAGTCCGGCTTCCGCCGCCAATCGGGTGGAGGAGCAGCAGGTGGACTTCGCGCCCTCTAGAGTAATAAGTGGGGTCGTGCAACCTTTGTCGATTCGTGGACGTCAGTCCGCTGACCGGCGAGGCGATCAGTCTGTAGTGCCGGAGCGAAACGCGGCGACCAGGGACGAGACATCCGGTCTCGAACCTGCCCGCCGGAGAGTGTGAGGGAGAGCGATGTTCGAGAGGTTCACCGATCGCGCGCGGCGCGTTGTTGTCCTGGCTCAAGAAGAAGCCAGGATGCTCAACCACAACTACATCGGCACGGAGCACATCCTTCTCGGCCTCATTCACGAGGGCGAAGGTGTTGCAGCCAAGTCGTTGGAGTCGTTGGGTATCTCCCTCGAGGGAGTCCGCAGCCAGGTCGAGGAGATCATCGGCCAGGGCCAGCAGGCTCCGTCCGGTCACATCCCCTTCACGCCGCGCGCCAAGAAAGTCCTCGAGCTGAGTCTGCGCGAAGCGCTGCAGCTCGGACACAACTACATCGGTACGGAGCACATCCTGCTCGGTCTCATCCGCGAGGGTGAGGGCGTAGCAGCCCAGGTTCTGGTCAAGCTCGGTGCCGATCTCAACCGCGTCCGCCAGCAGGTCATCCAGCTGCTGTCGGGCTACCAGGGCAAGGAGCCCACCGAAACCGGTGGCACCCGCGGAGAGGCCGGCACGCCGTCCACCTCGCTCGTGCTCGACCAGTTCGGTCGCAACCTGACGCAAGCTGCCCTCGAAGGCAAGCTGGACCCGGTCATCGGCCGCTCGAAGGAAATCGAGCGTGTCATGCAGGTTCTCTCGCGTCGTACCAAGAACAACCCGGTTCTCATCGGTGAACCCGGTGTCGGTAAGACCGCTGTGGTCGAGGGCCTGGCTCAGGCAATCGTCAACGGTGAGGTCCCCGAGACCCTCAAGGACAAGCAGCTGTACACGCTCGACCTCGGGTCGCTCGTGGCCGGCAGCCGTTACCGCGGTGACTTCGAAGAGCGCCTGAAGAAGGTTCTCAAGGAGATCAACACCCGCGGCGACATCATCCTGTTCATCGACGAGCTGCACACTCTCGTGGGTGCGGGCGCGGCCGAGGGCGCTATCGACGCGGCCTCCATCCTCAAGCCCAAGCTTGCCCGCGGTGAGCTGCAGACCATCGGTGCCACCACTCTCGACGAGTACCGCAAGTACATCGAGAAGGATGCCGCTCTCGAGCGTCGTTTCCAGCCCGTCCAGGTGGGCGAGCCGACCGTCGAGCACACCATCGAGATCCTCAAGGGTCTTCGTGACCGCTACGAGGCTCACCACCGTGTTTCCATCACGGACGGTGCTCTCGTGGCAGCTGCGACGCTGGCCGATCGCTACATCAACGACCGCTTCTTGCCGGACAAGGCGATCGACCTCATCGACGAGGCGGGCGCGCGAATGCGTATCCGTCGGATGACTGCACCGCCGGACCTGCGCGAATTCGACGATCGCATCGCCGACGCGCGTCGCGAGAAGGAGTCCGCTATCGACGCGCAGGACTTCGAGAAGGCTGCGAACCTGCGTGACAAAGAGAAGACCCTCGTTGCTCAGCGCGCTGAGCGTGAGAAGCAGTGGCGTGCGGGCGACCTGGACGTCATCGCCGAGGTCGACGACGAGCAGATCGCCGAGGTTCTGGGCAACTGGACCGGTATCCCCGTCTTCAAGCTCACCGAGGAGGAGACCACTCGTCTGCTCCGCATGGAAGAGGAACTGCACAAGCGGATCATCGGGCAGGAAGAGGCAGTCAAGTCCGTCTCGAAGGCGATCCGTCGTACGCGTGCAGGTCTGAAGGATCCCAAGCGTCCCTCGGGCTCGTTCATCTTCGCCGGCCCGTCCGGTGTCGGTAAGACCGAGCTTGCGAAGTCGCTCGCCAACTTCCTGTTCGGCGACGACGACGCTCTGATCCAGATCGACATGGGCGAGTTCCACGACCGCTTCACCGCTTCGCGTCTGTTCGGTGCCCCTCCCGGGTACGTCGGATACGAAGAGGGTGGCCAGCTCACCGAGAAGGTGCGCCGCAAGCCGTTCAGCGTTGTGCTGTTCGACGAGATCGAGAAGGCACACCAGGAGATCTACAACACCCTCCTGCAGGTGCTCGAGGACGGCCGTCTCACCGACGGTCAGGGACGTACCGTCGACTTCAAGAACACGGTGCTGATCTTCACATCCAACCTCGGTACTTCGGACATCTCCAAGGCAGTCGGCCTGGGCTTCAGCTCGGGAACGGGCACGGAGTCGAACTACGAGCGCATGAAGCTCAAGGTTCACGACGAGCTGAAGAAGCACTTCCGTCCCGAGTTCTTGAACCGTATCGACGACATCGTCGTCTTCCATCAGCTCACGAACGAGCAGATCGTTCAGATGGTCGACTTGATGCTCGCTCGCGTCGAGGCAGCGCTCAAGAACAAGGACATGGCCATGGAGGTCACCGACAAGGCCAAGTCGCTTCTGGCCAAGCGCGGATTCGATCCGGTACTGGGTGCACGACCGCTGCGTCGTACCATCCAGCGCGAGATCGAGGACCAGATGTCCGAGAAGATCCTCTTCGGAGAGATCGGACCGGGTCACATCGTGCTCGTCGACGTCGAGAACTGGGACGGCGAAGGTTCGGGCGAGGACGCGAAGTTCACGTTCACGCCCACCAAGAAGCCGATCGACGTGCCGGACGCACCGCCGATCGAGCTGACCAAGGCCGGCGAAAGCGAAAGCGCAGCAGAGTAGTACAGCACAGCAAGTAACGAACGGGCGGCACCTCACCGGTGCCGCCCGTTTCGTGTATCACGGGAGAGGATGAGCACATGAACGACATCGAACTGGGTCACCTGCGCCGTTGCGTCGAATTGGCTTCGGAGGCATTGGATGCGGGTGACGAACCTTTCGGTTCCGTCCTGGCAGCGGCCGACGGAACTTTTCTGGCGGAGGATCGAAACAGGATTGCGGGCGGCGACAACACTCGCCACCCCGAGTTCGAGCTGGCGCGGTGGGCGGCTCAGTACCTGACGCCGGAAGAGCGCTCAACGGCAACGGTGTTCACCTCGGGCGAGCACTGCGCGATGTGTTCGGCCGCGCACGCATGGGTGGGACTGGGACGTATCGTCTACATCTGTTCTTCGGCCCAACTAGGCGACTGGCTCGAGGAGTGGGGCGTGGTTCCGGCGCCGGTGAAGTCTTTGTCGGTCAACGAGGTTGCGCCGAACATCCCGGTCGAAGGTCCGATTCCGGAGTTGGTTCCGCAGGTGCGGGATCTGCATCGGAAGTTGCATTCGCAGAGTGCTTGAAGGGCACGCACAAACGGGCGGCACCTCGCTGGAGGTGCCGCCCGTTTCATGTCGAGTCAGGAAACTGCGTCGACCGCTCGAACCTTCTCTCGCAGTTCACCCTTGACAACCTTGCCGCTAGCGTTGCGCGGCAGCGCTTCGACGACGACGATGTCCTTCGGGTGCTTGTAGCGCGCGAGACGATCATTGAGGAAGCTGCTCAGCTCCTCGATGGTCAGGTCCACGGCCGAACCTGGCGCCATCGCGACGATCGCTACCGGCACCTCGCCCCACTTGGCGTCGGGGCGACCGACGACGGCCGCTTCGACGATCAATTCGTGTTCGTAGAGAACGTTTTCCACCTCGGCGCAGTAGATGTTCTCTCCGCCGGAGATGATCATGTCCTTCTTGCGATCCACGACGTAGACAAAGCCCTCGTCGTCGACTCGAACGAGGTCGCCGGAGTGGAACCATCCACCGTGGAAGGCGTCAGCGGTGGCGGTGGGGTTGTTCCAGTACTCGCTCATCATCGTGGGCCCGCGGTAGACGATTTCACCGATTTCACCGGGCGCCACGTCGTCCATGTTCTCGTCGACGACCCTGGCCGAAATGGTCGGGATGACCCGACCGACGGATCCGAGCTTACGAATCGCGTCCTCTCCGTCGAGAACGCAAGTGATGGGCGACATCTCGGTCTGACCGAAGACTGCGACATTGAACGCGTCTGGGAAGGTCTCTGCCATCGCCCGCAGGATTGTATCGGACGATGGTGCGGCGCCCCACGAGATGTTCTTCAGTGACAGTGCTCGGGGTTGCGCCTTCTGAACTGCGCACACGGCCTGCCATTGCACGGGCACGAGGAACAAGCTGGTGACCTTCTCGGCTTCGAGAATGTCGAGTAGCTGGCCAGGGTCGAATGCGCCGACCGGATGGATCACCGTGGTCGTGCCGAGTTGCAGATTCGGTGCGATGGAACCGAGGGCCGCGATGTGGAACATGGGCGACGCGCAGAAGCCGATGGAATCGGCATTGAACAGGTGGAAGGCCCGGATACAGGTCAATGCTTGCGAAGCCAGGTTCGAGTGGGAGAGCACCGAACCCTTGGGGCGACCGGTGGTTCCCGAGGTGTACATGATGAGTGCAGGAGTATCGTCCGGGATGTCGACGAACGCGTGAGACTCGCCCTCTTCGCTGATCAGGTCCTCGTAGTTCAGGCTGTCACCCTCGGCGGGGGCGCCCACGGTGATGGAGATGTCGATACCCTCTGACACGGCACGCGCCGCTCCGGCCAGTGGAGCCAATGGTCCCTCGGCGACAATGACTTTGGAGCCGGAGTCGTTGACCAGGTAAGCGACCTCGGGTGGCGTGAGACGGAAGTTCACCGGAACAGCTATCGCGCCCAGTGCGTTGGCCGCGAGCACGATCTCGAGGTATTCGGGGCGATTGAGCATCAGGATGAGCACGCGGTCGCCGAAGCTGACGCCGCGTCGGGCTAGAGCGTCTGCCAGCTTCTCGACGCGCGCGTCGAGGGTGCTCCAGGTGATGGAATCGCCCAAAAATCGCAGCGCGGTGCGATCGGGAATCATCTGCGCATGCCTGGCGATCTGATTGTTCCAGTTGGTGCGGCGTGAACGCTGCGCCTCGGAGACTGCATCGGTGGAGGCCATCGATGGGTTCCTCTCATGCGTGGGTGATTGTGTGACTCAGGCTACAGTGAGCCGTCGATTCTCACAGTGGTTTTGTTAACGAAAATTCGCAATGACTACTTGAAGTGCGGTGTGCGCTTCTGCAGCATCGCCATCGCGCCTTCTTTGAAGTCGTCGCCGGTGAGAAGTTCTGCCTGACCGGTATTTTCGAGCTCCAACGCGGCATCGAGGCGGTCCAGCGTCGCCGCATTGAGTGCGCGCTTGGTGAGTTCGAGGGCGCGTCGGGGAGCCTTCGACGTGCGATCGACGACTGAGTCGATGAGTGCGTCGAACGCGTCGTCTGCGACGGTGCGGGACACGAGCCCGAAACGCTCTGCGTCCTCGGCGGAAACCCGCTCGCCCAGCAATGCCATCTCGGCCGCTCGGGCACGTCCGATAGCTGCCGGTACCAGCGCACTGGCGCCGCCGTCGGGCATCAGGCCGATGTTGACGAACGAGAGGAGGAAATAGGCGCTCGATGCTGCGTACGTCAGGTCCGCGGCCAGGGCGATGGACACTCCGACGCCGGCTGCCGGGCCGTTGACCGCGGCGATCACCGGGACCGGGGCGCTGGTGATGGCGCGAATCAGAGAAGTCGCCGCATCCATGACAACTTTCGGGTCTGCGGGGTTGAGGGCGGCTGCCGCAAGATCGGCTCCGGTGCAGAACGCTCGACCGGATCCGGTGATCACGATGGTACGAACTCTCGGGTCTGCGCCGCCCTCTCTGACGGCGCCTGCGAAAGCAGTCATCGTGGGTAGGTCGATCGCGTTCATCCGCTTCGGGCGGTCGAAGGCCAATCGCAGTACACCGTCGGTGATTTCGGAGCGAAAGCCCGTCTCGGCGGTGGCGGTCATGCCGCACTCACGGCGGTGACGAATCCGGAAAGCCGTGAGGTGATGAGGTGTTCGGCCTCTGCGACCATGCGGTCGATCATGTCGGCGACGGTCGGGATGTCGTTGATCAACCCTTGGCTTTGCCCGGCGGACCAGATGCCTGCATCGAGATCGCCGTCTTCGAAGACCTTGCGCCCGCGTGCCCCGGCGACCAGATGCTGGATGTCGCTGAACTGCGCGTCGCCGCGTGCCTCGATGTCGACGACCTCGGCACTGATCGCATTCGCTGCTACGCGTGCGGTGTTGTGCAGGGTCCGGAAAATCAGCTTGGTGTCACGCTCGGTGTTGGCGACTATCTGGTCTTTAACCGATTGCGCTACAGGAGATTCCACGGTGCACATGAATCGAGTTCCCATGTTGACGCCGTCTGCTCCGAGCGCAAGGGCCGCGACGAGTCCGCGAGAATCTGCGATTCCGCCCGAAGCGATCACCGGAATCGTGAGTTCCTGCGTGGCCGCCGGAATCAGAATCAGCCCTGGTATGTCGTCTTCACCTGGGTGTCCGGCGCATTCGAAGCCGTCGATGCTGACGGCGTCGACGCCCAGTCTCTCGGCCTTGACGGCGTGACGAACTGCAGTGCACTTGTGGATCACCTTCACGCCCGCGTCCTTGAAATGCGGAAGATGATCGATCGGATTGGAACCGGCCGTCTCGACGATCTTGATCCCGGATTCGATGATCGCCTGACGATATTCGGCGTACGGCGGCGGCGTGATCGACGGCAGAATCGTGAGATTGACGCCGAAAGGCTTGTCGGTGAGATCGCGGGTCCGAGCAATTTCCTTGACGAGATCTTCCGGAGTGGGTTGGGTAAGGCCGGTCAGGAACCCCAGGGCGCCGGAATTTGCCGTGGCCGCAACAAGTTCTGCGCGTCCTACCCACATCATGCCGCCCTGCACGATCGGATGGTCTACGCCGAACATCTCGGTGAAGCGAGTGCGAATCATCTGCTCACAACTACTTTCTTACGATCGGTCAATCGGAATCGAACCCTAGTGCAGGCGAAGAAAAATCCTGCGCTGCATGGAACGAGCCCGCCAGCGGACTGCGTGCAAGTTTGTGCGAATCATCACTAACATAACACCGGTGTGAGAGCGGGTGTCAAGACTCTTTTTCCGGAATCCGTCCGCCGTGACAGCCGCGTTGTAGGGTTTCGGGTGAAGCCGTACCGGGCGCGAATTGCGACCTTCGCGACGGTTAACATGGTCCGTTCGGACTCGCGCCCCTGGAAGTGCGGTGCAGCGGACGAAGGCAGTGGAAGAAGGCAACGGAAGTGGAGGGTCAGGTGCCCGGACAGACTCGCGTCTCCGTGAGCGGCAGTGGCTCTGCACCACGAACGCGTCCGAAGAATCGGAAGGCCCAAATCGCGGCCGCTGCTGCGGAGGCATTCAGTGAACGTGGCTACCACGCGGTCGGCATCGACGAGATCGCAGCGAAGGTCGGCATCTCCGGGCCGGCCCTCTATCGTCATTTCCCTACGAAATACGCGCTGTTCGTCTACACCGTGAACAACCTGACGCAGGCGTTGTTGGATGCCAGTGATCCAGCTGTGCACGGAAACGAAAATCCACGCGAGCAGTTGAACTCCACGATGGTGGGTGTCATCCGCGCGACGATCGAGAATCGGCGCAGGGGAGGGCTCTACCGATGGGAGGGCAGGTACCTGGTCGACGAGGATCGTGAGCAACTGCGGGTGGGAATGCGCGCGCTCAATCTTCGGATTGCCGAGCCGCTGGCAGCAGTTCGTCCGGAACTCGACCCGGCCGATGTCGAACTCATCGCGCCCGCCGTGCTCAGTGTGATAGCCAGCATCACCGGGCATCGATCTGCATTGTCCGCCAAGCAGATCGAAGCGCTGATTCTTGCAGCATGCTGGTCCGTCATCGGCGTCGAATTGCCCGTTGGCGAGGAGGACGGTGCGAGGGCAGAGGCGTCCGAACGCAAAACAGGCCTCGTACGGACGTCGAAACGTGAAGTGCTGCTTCAGGAAGCAGTGTTGCTGTTCTATCAGCGCGGCTACCACGACGTGAGCATCGAAGAGATCGGTGCCGCGGCGGGTATCAATGCGTCGAGTGTGTATCGGCACTTCGCGAGCAAAGCCGACCTCCTTGCTGCGGCCTTCCACCGGGCGTCCGATCGTCTGACTATGACGTTGGGCTCGGCGTTGGCGGAGTCGGAGACTCCTCTCGCGGCCGTCGAGACGTTGGCGAAGATGTACGTCGAGGTTTCGTTCGGAACCAGCGAACTGTTGGCCGTGTACTTTGCCGAGATCGGCAGCTTGCCGGATCGATCACGGACCGAGTTGCGCAACATTCAGCGTTTGAACGTCGAGGAGTGGGCGCACCTGTGCGTCGAGGCGCGTCCGGAGTTGACGATCGTCCAAGCGCGGTTCCTTGTCCACGCGGCGCTCGGTCTGGTCTTCGACATCGGCAGAATCGTGCACTTTTCCTCGGAGAACTCCGCGCAGGCACGCGTCGAGAAATTGCTGACCGCGACTCTCCTCGGGTAGCGCGTCCGAAACAGTAGGTGTGACGTCACGTATCGCGGGTAGGTTCGTGATCGCAAGGCGTTCACCGAATCATGTGAAGACGGAAGTAGGGACAGCAATGCCAACTCGTACCGCACGCACCGCCTGGAACGGCACCCTCGAAGCCGGGTCGGGACAGGTCGAACTCACCAGTTCGGGTGCCGCGACCTTCGATGTGTCGTTTCCCAAGCGCGCAGCTGAGGAAGCCGGCGGAACCACCAGCCCCGAGGAACTGATCGCCGCAGCACATTCGTCCTGCTACGCGATGCAGTTGTCGGCGCTGATCGCCGAGGCCGGCGGAACCCCGCAGAGTCTCGACATCACCGCGGACGTGTCGCTGGGCCCCGACACGGTCGGCTTCAAGCTCACCGGAATCAAGCTCACCGTTCGCGCCGAGGTCGACGGCCTCGACGCCGACGGTTTTGCCAAGGTTGCCCAGGCGGCCAAGGAAACCTGCCCGGTCAGCAAGGCACTGACCGGCGTCGACATCACGTTGGATGCGGCCCTGGACTGATCATCTCGTGCTCGGGCGCCCCCTCCGGCGCCCGAGTGCGGTTGTGTGTGACGACCAGGTAGCTTGCGAACAGTATCGGGAGCACCCACAGGTCCGAGGGATCGCGATAGACCACGATCGGCAAGAGCTCGCCGCGGAATCCTCCTGCGGTCCAGCGGAAAAATCCGATCACCCACTCGTACGCGTCGCCGATCGGCGAGACCGTCTTCACCGCGGCGAAGCCGATGCCCGTGACCGCGATGGACCGGTCGATCGCTGCTCGCCCCGCCAGGCTTCGTCTGAGCACCTCGAGAACCGAGAGAAGAAGCAGGGGAAACAGGAACACGCCGGCGACGTCGGACAGCTTGCCTGTCATCGTGTTCCCGAATGCCCCTTTGAGTACGTGGTCGTTGACCAAGATGACGGCTACCGAGACCAGCGCCCACGGACTCAGCAGCAGATCGCCCGGGCGGTTCACGACAGGTTGATCGTTGCCGAGCCGGACGAGAACAGGTCGCACTTGAACTGAAGGCGAAGACCGGTCGCGGTTTCAGGCACCTCGTAGGCCAATTCGCCTCGCTTGGCAGCGCCCGGCGCAAGTTCTCCGTCGACACTCGACGTGCTGCTGTCGGTGAACGTGATGTTGTACGACTTGTTGGTCGAGTCCTGCAGTTCGAAGCACATCACCGATGACACAGTCGACGGCTTGTCGCTGTTGTTGGTGACCTCGGTGTCGACGACGATGTAGCGATTTCCGGGATCCGCGGTGATGAACTGATTGGTCGAGACATAGGGATCGACAACGCCGTGTACCTGGACGCGCCAGTCGCCCAGTTCGACGACGTCACCGATTCCGAAGGCAGCCGCGGGTGCGGCGGAAGAACCGTTGTCGTCGACCTTCTTCGCTTCGTCGGTCTCGCCCGAGGCGATGGTTGCGAACAGGGCTGCGCCGACGGCGAGGAGGGCGAGGGGAGTGCGGAGTGATCGCATGATGTGCGCCTTTCGAGAGTTGGTATGGCACAAGTCAACGATGTGGGGACCCTTCACCGCTTCAGTCGAAAGATCGGTCCGCCTCATCCTTTCGGTCGGAGCCTGGCGGTTCGTCCACCCGTTCGGCTGATTCGAGGCGTCGGTGGCGGTCGATACGCTTGCTCGGTGATCACCACCAAAGGAACTGTTGTGCGACGACGCGTGTGGACTACCGCCGCCGTTGCGTTCAGCATCTTCTGCTCGATCATGACGGTGACCATCGCCGGTTCGTCGGGAAACATGCCACCGGTGTTGGTCGGTATCGGGTTCGTCCTGGGTGTGGCCGGTGGGATATCGCTTGTCTGGCGCCATCAACATCCCTGGGTGGTTCTGGCGATCACGCTTGTCGGCCCGCTGTTCTTCCCCACTGATGCGACGGCGGCGCTCATCGCGTTGTTCGCCGTTGCTCGGATCGCGCGTGGGCCTAGGCTTGCAGCCGCTGCGGCAGCTGCTTTCGTCGTCTGCGGAATTTCGTTGACCTACGACGCTTTTCGAAATCGTGAGTACTCCGTTCTCACGATGGGCACCGCGAAACCCAAGGACGGTTCGGCGGTTGTTCAATACGACGTCGCCATCTGGATCCCGTGGCTCGTCGCGGCCGTCATGGTCGGCATCGTCGTGGCGCTCTCGCTCCTGATTCGGACCAGAACCGAACTCGTCGAGGCCGAGTACGTACGGGATCTGGCCACTGAGAAAACCGACGTGATGCGCGACGAGATGATTCGCACCGAAGAGCGAACGCGGATCGCTCGAGACATGCACGACACAATCGCGGCCAGTCTGAGCCGGATTTCGTTGTTCGCCGGTGGGTTACAGGTCAGCGCGGCAGACAATCCCGAGAAGGTCGTCAACACCGCTGCGATGATCAGAACCACCGCGCACGAGGCTTTGGACGAATTGAAGGGAATCGTCGGAGTGCTCAGGGGGAGCGGTGATCGCCGCGAACACGGCGGGCATCAAGGGATCGACGCGATCGGCGATCTGGTCAACGGTGCACGCGCCGCCGGCATTCACTGCCGTCTCGAATCGGAGTTGCTCCCGGGTGATGTCGGAATGTTGGCGGGGCACGTCTGTTATCGCGTCGTGCAGGAGTCACTGACCAATGTCCAGAAATACGCGAGCGATCAGATGCTGGTCATTTCGGTGACCGGGTCGCCGCACGACGGAATTCGTATCCTCGCACGCAATAGGCTCAGCGAGCTTGCACCCATGACGTCGATCGGTTCACGGTCCGGCCTACGCGGGTTGGCCGAACAGGCGAGGGAGATCGGCGGCAAGGTCGAGGCAGGCGCGCTGGGGGACGATTTCCTTGTCAGTTGCTGGGTGCCCTGGTCGTCGTAACCCTCCCACCCTCCAACCGTCGGAGGCTCTGGGTAATCTGAGCGCACTATGGACGCTGACTCGCGCATCACAGTTTTGATCGTCGACAACGACGCGTGGGTTCGGCGCGGAATGAAGGACATCTTGGAAGCAGCGCCGGACATCGTGGTGGTTGCCGAGGCCGAGGACGGCGATCAGGTCGCGGCCAAGGTCACTCGTTTTCGTCCCCACGTGGTGCTGATGGATCTGAAGATGGCACGGGTCGGCGGCTTGGAGGCCACGCGTGAATTGATGACCATGAGCAATCCGCCGAAGGTCATTGCTATGACCGCCTTCGACGTCGACGACATGGTTGTGCAGGCAGTCGAGGCGGGCGCGCACAGTTTCTTGAGCAAGGACGCAGCTCCGCAGGCGTTCCAGCAGGCAGTGCGGGTAGTAGCGTCAGACCACTCGTTGTTCAGTTGCGATTCTCTGCGCGCCATCGTGGCCTCCTCGCCGCGTCGGCAAGCGCCTGATCAGACTCCGCTCGCTTCGCTCACCGAGCGTGAGCGTGAAGTGCTGACAATCCTGGCTACAGGCGCGGCCAACAGCGTCATCGCGGAGCGGCTGTACCTCGGTGAGACCACCGTCAAGACGCATATCTCTTCGTTGTTCGCCAAGCTCGGTGTGCCCAACCGGGTGAGTGCGTCGTTGATCGCGTTCCGGTGTGGTCTGGTCACGTGATTCTGTGGCCTAGTGACGTGACTCGGGACTAATCCCGACCCTGTTCGTTGTTGCACCTTCGGTGACTGATCAAATCGTGATTGACCAAGACGTGACCATCGAAGTGTGGTCGGACGTCGCTTGTCCGTGGTGCTACATCGGAAAGACCAGGTTCCTCTCGGCGCTGGATCGTTTCGAGAACAAGGACCGCGTCAACGTCATCTGGCGCTCGTACCAGCTCGCTCCGGAGACCCCAGTGGGAGAGGGCCGAACCGAACTCGACGCCTTGGTCGAGATGAAGGGGATGGCGCCTGATCAGGTACGTCAGATGTTCGCCCACGTCAGCGCGACGGCCGCCGAGGTCGGGTTGACCTTGGACTTCGAAAACGTGATCGCCGCCAATACCTTTGATGCGCACAGGTTGCTGCATCTCGCGGGTGAGCGGCAGAACGAACTCCTCGAAGCGCTGTTCAAAGCGCACTTCAGCGACGGCAAGGTGATCGATGACCGTGAGGTGCTGGTCGAGCTGGCCGTGAGCGTCGGCCTCGACGCCGACGTCGTGCGCGAGCAACTCGACTCCGATGCCGCAGCGGAGGCGGTACGCGAGGATCTGTCCATGGCGCGCCAACTCCAGGTCAGCGGCGTTCCGTTCTTCGTTGCCAACCGTGCGGTCGCAGTATCCGGCGCTCAGCCCGAAGAAGTGTTCTTGCAGTTGCTTACTCAGGCCTCCGAACCGGCCTGAGTAAGGCGAGCGGCACGAACTGCCGGCGCGTTCGAAAACGGCAACAGGTGCGCGCCGTTCACGGGGCAGGACAACGTCACCAGGGCTGCATCGACGAACCGGTACGGCTGCGCTGCAACAATTCCGGCGAGGTTCTTTCGCAGACGCGACATCTCGGCCCGCGCGGTCACCGTGCGGGCCGGGTCACCGAACAGATCCTGCGCCAACCGAGATGCAGTCAGTCCGCGCCTCTCGGATCCGAGGAGAAACAGAATCTCCGCATGCCGCTGGGTCGGGGAGTACGCCCATTCGCCCAAACCGGACGTCACGGTCACCGACATGTTCTCGGAATCGCGCAGATCGATATGCACCGTGGGAGCGGTGATCTTCTCGGCGGTGGTGATCGGCCGAACCAGCCACCCGCCGGGAAGCGGATCCAGTTCGCACAGGCCCAGTGCGGGGAACCATGTCCTGCCGGGAGTCAAAGCTGCGGGGAGCAGCACGCGCGAGCGATGGGGTAGCGCGTCGACCGCCGCGACCCATCCGTGGGTGTCGATCACCAATGCGGGTGATCCGCTTCGTGCAAGCATCGGCCCTGCAACAGAACGTAGTTGATCGAGATTGTCCCGATGCTTGTCGCGCAGGTGTGATTGCGCGAGGCGTGCGACGGCGTCGACCAGAGCGAGCGTCGTGGGATGGACGGTCTTGGCAGGACCACTGATGTCGACGACGCCGATGACACGGTCGTCCCGCGGATCGCGGATGGGTGCCCCCGCGCACGTCCACGGATGATGGCTGCGCGCATAGTGTTCCGCCGAGAAGATCTGAACTGCCTGTCGTGACACCAATGCCGTTCCGATGGCGTTGGTGCCGACGCTGTCCTCGGCCCAGTTCGCCCCTTCGATAAATCCCAGACGCGCAGCCTGGTCCAGTACGCGATGGGACCCGCTGCGCCACAGTACAGTTCCGCGAAGATCTGCGACGACCATGATGTTCTCACCGCTCGCGGTGACCGATTCGAGCCCACGCGTCACGTCGTCGAGCACGTCGTACAGTCCGGACTCACGACGACGGAGATCGAGTTCGGCTACGTCCATGGACGGTTCGACCCGGTTGTGCTCGGGGTCGATGCCGAGTTCGCGCAGACGCTGCCACGATTGGCGCACCACGTCCCTGGGCCGGGCCGGTGCGCGGTCTCCGGCCATCGTCGCGTCGTACACCGCGGCGAGGGTCCTCGCGTAGTCGCGAGGATCCTCGCCGGGCGGCATCGCGGGCTCGGGCAACCGCTTTTTCAGTGAAGACACCGCTTTCAGTGAAGACACCGCGGTCAGCGGTAGACGAGGCCGCCGTCGATGAGACCGGCCTGACCGGTCATGTAGTCGGAATCGGGCCCAGCGAGGTACGAGACGAAACCGGCTACATCGTCGGGGGTTTCAGCTCGACCCAGTGCAATTCCGCCGACGAACTTCTCGTAGGTGGCGCCCTCCGGCGCACCGGTCAACTCGGCGAACCTCTTGTCGATCGTCACCCACATGTCGGTGCCCACGACGCCGGGGCAGTACGCATTGACGGTGATTCCGTCGGATGCGTATTCCTTGGCCGCAGCCTGAGTGAGGGCCCTGACCGCGAATTTTGTTGCGCTGTAAACACCTAACATGGCGAACCCGTCGTGACCGGCGATGGACGACGCGTTGATGATTTTTCCGCGCTGACCGAGTGTCTGGAACTTTGCTGCCGCGGCTTGAATTCCCCACAGGACACCGTCGACGTTGACGCTCCAGATCTTGGAGACCTCTTCCGGCGTCGCATCGGAGATCGGGCCGACGAGAGCGATTCCCGCGTTGTTGACGATGACGTCGAATCCGCTCAACTCACTGTGCGCGTGTTCGACTGCGGCGTGAACCTGTGCGCGATCGCTGACATCGGCGATAAACGTCGTCACACGACGCCCGATCTGTCGAATCTCGTCGGCAACTGAGTCCAACTTGCTCTGGTCGAGGTCGACCAACGCGATGTCGGCGCCGTCGTGGGCCAGGCGGAGAGCGATTCCACGTCCGATACCTTGGCCGGCGCCGGTGACCAGTACTACCTTGCCCGTGATGCTCATGCAGATCTCCTCGTAAGCAGTGAACCAGTCGGTTGTGAACCGGTGAGTGATTTGTATGTGACGGCGACCACAGTGCGGAAGGGTTGCACCGTGTTGCAATTCCGGAGAATGGGGCAGCGGTTGCAACCCTCGGCAACCCTCCCGGTACCCCGCGCGACGGTTCCATAGTTGCGCCACCACTTCGCGAATCATCTTGCGAGACAATCTGGGAGAGGGCACATGACCGCTACAGTCGACACACCCACGGAACCTGCCACGCCGAGCCGACAACCGTCACGCCGCTGGATCGGGTTCGGGATCGCGAACCTCGTGATCGTTCTCGTGCTGGCCGTGGCGAGTTGGTACCTTCTGGCCGATCCGACCACCAGTCCCTGGAGTTTCTATCCTCTGCCGTTCAACGCGGCGCTTTTCTGGGCAATCCTCTTTGTTGTGTTCATCGGCTTCAATTGCGAGTTCGCCGGCTTCGATCGACTCCCGCAGCCGGCGAAAGGCCTGGCGATCATGGTCGCGACCGCGGTCTTCGCCGTCGTCGTGACGTGGCTCCTGGCAAACGGCGTGGGGAGCTTGTACCCGGATTTCGCGGCCGATCGTGAGGGCGGCCTCGGATATTTCGCGGGTGCGCTGTTCGTGCTCTTCGGCTTCGGGACCTGGGTGATGGTGGTCTTGAACTGGCAGCATTGGCCGTGGACTTCCTTAGGGATGAAGCAGCCGTTGGTGGGTTTGTGTGAGATCGCGTTTGTCGCCGTCCCGACGCTGGCGCTGTACTTCGTGTTCGGTCTGCCGTCCGTGTCGCTGTCCGCCACGGATCCGTTGATGACCGTCGACACCGTACTCGGGTGGTTCTACTGCGTCGTGGTGGTCGTGATCCTGACCGGCCAGACGCTCGACAACTGGCCGTGGCGACTGTTCGGCGGCGGCGGAAAGACGGCGCTCGCAGCCACGATCGGTAACTTTGCCGTGGGAACAGGCTTGTACTTCGTGGCACTTCCGGTTGTGAAGGTGCTGGTGGGAAGCGATGCCGTTGCAGAGTTGGGCGGCGTGATCCATCAGTTCCCGGCGCAGCTCGGTGTGTGCTGGGCCTTCTGGATGATCTTCTGGGCCAACGCCTTCGGTAACAAGCCCACGGGCTTTGCGGGCGGGGTCAACCTGGGGATCCGCGCGCTGCTCACGTTTGTGCTCGCGGTGGTCACATTCTTGTTCTATTACCGCTTTGCGGCAGAGCACATTCTTCACGAGCCGGCAGTTGTCGACGGATTGCACGGCAATGCACTGGGTTTCGTGGATTGGGCCGTGTTGTGGACGTTGTTCTACGTCGTAGGATTTCAGTCGCTGGGACTCGGCAAATTCAAGCCTTCGGAGGGGTGAGTCGGTTGCCCGCACATCGGTGCGAGCAACCGGTATCGGACGTCGGCACCGCGCCCGCTGATTGCAACAGACTGCAACGCTTGTGACCGGGGCCACTCATGGGATGTGCTGTGTGTCACATTCACAAACAAGGAGAAGTGATGACGCAAACCATCGATTCCGCAGTCACCCCCGAGGTGAAGTTGACGGCGGTGACACCTCAGGAGCGCGTCGACGCCTGGCTGGCGGATTTCGAGTCGGCCCTCGCGGCTCGTGACATCGAGCGTGTGGCAGGCAAATTCGCACTCGACAGCTTCTGGCGAGACCTGGTGTCGTTCACCTGGAACATCAAGACCGTCGAAGGTCGCGAGCAGATCGCCGACATGCTCTCCGCACGACTCGACGACACCGATCCTTCGGGATTTCGGACGACCGAGACGCCCGACGAGGCCGACGGCGTCACGTCAGCCTGGATCGAGTTCGAGACTGCAACCGGGCGTGCGCACGGGCACCTTCGTTTGAAGGGAGATGAAGGTTGGACCCTGCTGACGTCGCTGCAGGAGTTGAAGGGGCACGAGGAAGGTAAGGGCACTCGTCGTCCGCGCGGCGCCAAGCACGGGGCAGACCCGAACCGCATCACGTGGGCCGAGCAGAAGGAGATCGAGGACCGCGAACTCGGTTACACCACACAGCCTTACGTCGTGATCGTCGGCGGCGGCCAGGGCGGCATCGCGCTCGGCGCCCGGATGCGTCAGCTCGGAGTTCCGGCCATCGTGATCGACAGCCACGAGCGGCCGGGCGACCAGTGGCGCGGACGCTACAAGTCCCTGTGCCTGCACGATCCGGTCTGGTACGACCATCTGCCTTACATGCCGTTCCCTGACAATTGGCCGGTGTTCGCGCCCAAGGACAAGATCGGTGACTGGCTCGAGATGTACACCAAGGTCATGGAGGTTCCGTACTGGAGTTCCACGACCTGCACCTCTGCGTCGTTCGACGAGAAGACCCAGGAATGGACAGTCGAGGTCAACCGCAACGGCGAGAAGTTGACGTTGCGTCCCAAGCAGTTGGTGATGGCGACGGGTATGTCCGGCAAGGCCAATGTTCCGACGTTCCCCGGGCAGGACAAATTCCTCGGCGATCAGCACCACTCGAGCAAGCACCCCGGCCCGGATCAGTACGTGGGCAAGAAGGTCGTCGTGATCGGGGCCAATAACTCCTCGCACGACATCTGCGGAGCTCTATGGGAGAACGGCATCGACGTCACGATGGTGCAGCGCAGCTCGACG
Organism: Rhodococcus sp. IEGM 1318; assembly: GCF_033142465.1. NCBI lineage: Bacteria > Bacillati > Actinomycetota > Actinomycetes > Mycobacteriales > Nocardiaceae > Rhodococcus > Rhodococcus sp. IEGM 1318. The sequence goes on along the minus strand of NZ_JAWLSC010000007.1, from coordinate 208,703 downwards.
CACATCGTGAAGTCGGATTCGCTGATGGATCTGGGCTTGGGTGATCTGTATTCGGAGCGCGCGCTCGCTGCCGGAATGACGACGCACAAGGCCGATCTCACGTTCGGTTCGCTGCCGTACCGGATCATGCACGAGTTCCAGATCCCGGTGTACGACGCAATCCGTGAGCGCGACAAGGACTTCTACGATCGCCTCGAGAAGGCGGGTTTCGAGCACGACTGGGGCGACGATGGTTCGGGCCTGTTCATGAAGTACCTACGACGCGGCTCGGGTTACTACATCGACGTCGGTGCGGCCGAACTGGTTGCCAACGGGGACATCAAGCTCGCGCACGGCAACATTCGTGAGCTGACCGAGAACAGCGTGATCCTCGAAGACGGTACGGAACTGCCTGCCGACGTGGTGGTCTACGCGACCGGCTACGGCTCGATGAACGGCTGGGTGGCGGATCTGATCGGTCAGGACACCGCGGACAAGGTTGGCAAGGTGTGGGGCCTCGGCTCGAACACGACCAAGGATCCGGGACCGTGGGAAGGCGAGCAGCGCAACATGTGGAAGCCGACGCAGCAGGAAGCGCTCTGGTTCCACGGCGGCAATCTGCACCAGTCGCGGCACTACTCGCTGTACCTCGCGCTGCAGTTGAAGGCGCGCTACGAGGGCATTCCGACGCCGGTCTACGGGCTGCAGGAAGTGCATCATCTGAGCTGAAAAGGAACTGCTGTGCGCCTTCGTCAACCGCGGGCGGTTAACAAAGGCGCACAGCAGGTTCAGCGAAGGGCGTACTTCTTTGCCACGTCGGCGTTCTTGGTCGCGCGCTCGGTGAGGAAGGCAAATGCCAATCCGAGTACGAGCCACAGCGTCGCCTGCGTAGCGAGCGAGGAAAGTCGGAACTCCCACAGCAGGTTTGCCGGGAAGTCCTCACCCACCTCGTTGATGCCGGGAAGCGAGAGGTAACCGATCGCGACGATCACCAGGAACGCAGCCACCGGAGCAGCGATGCGCACGCTGAGGAACTCGTGTCCTGAAACTGCCTTTGCCGCCGCTGCGGCCGCTGTGACGGACAGCAGTCCGAGAATCACGGCAGCCAGCCACAGCAGTGTCCGCTGGTTGATGGTGTCCGGGTCTCCGACGGCCGGCGGATTGGCCGGGTACTTGAAGAACGGCACGGCCTCGATGGCCAGCCAACCGCCGACGGCGATGGTGATCGCCAACAACGGCCCGGACATTCCGGTGAGTCGTCGCGCGTAGTTGGCGACAACCGAGAAGATCGCGCCGAGTGCGAGTCCGGCCAGCGCAGTGGCCAGGAACAGCCCGGCGCGCTGCCCGTCGCGGCTCACCAGTGGTTCTTCTTCGTCGCCGTGCGAATGCCCAGCGGCTTCGCCGGCATGCTCACTGGCTGCACTGTTGGCTTCTTCGATCGCAATGGCAGCGTTGACGTGTGGTTCACCCAGCACGAACGCAACACCGCCGGCAAGAATGCCCGCGATCAAACCAGCCAACAATCCACGAATGAGAAGCTTCGTGAAATTGTCGACTAGTGGCACGGCAGGCCCATCAAGTGGCGTCCGTCGTGCATCAATTCATGCATGTACATGCCGGTGCGAGAGACCGCGCCCTGGTCGAATCCGACCAGGTAGAGAGCCAGCATCGCGAACAGAACTACTGCAGCGGCGAGGAAAGCAAGACGAGTCGAATCGATCGACGTATCGGGAGAATAGGCGAGAGCCATCGAAGCCTCCTGGGATTTTCGCGTCCCCTAGGTCCATGCGATGGCCGAAGTGTCTGGCTGTCGAAATAGCCGTACCGAAAAGGCACTTCACCTCGAATTACAGTGGCGCGACCGCTCCGGGGTTGCACCGGATTCCTGTCGGACCATCGCGTTTACAAGCGAACTTTTGCACTACGGCCCGCTCCGTGTCAACGCGCGAACCCGAGATGACCGTCGATTGTGCCCGCACGAGCGGGCACAATCGCTCGCGATCAGCTCTTGGCGGCTACGTCCAGGACAACTTCGAATTCAAGCAACGACGCACCCGAAGCGACGGGCTTCGCTCGTTCGCCGGAGTGTGCTTCGCGGGCGGGGCCGTCACGCCAATCGGCGAACGCCTGTTCGGACTCCCACTGCGTCACCACGAAGTAGCGGCTCTCGCCGGCGGTGGGGCGGAGGAGCTGGAACCCGAGGAAGCCCGGGGAGTTCTCGACTGCGTGAGCGCGTGCTGCGAAGCGCTTCTCCAGTTCGGGGCCCGCGCCCTCGGGGACTTCGATTGCATTGATCTTCACGACTGCCATGCAAGCGACATTACCCGCGTAGCCTCACCGCGTACCGTGACACTCGTGTTGCATGACGAAGGTGGAACGGGCCAACCGATTCTGTTGTTGCACGGCCTCATGGGCAGCTCCCGAACGTGGCGTCGCCATGTTCCGTGGATCCGCGAGTTCGGCCACGTCTACACCTTCGACGCTGCCGGTCACGGCAGGCCGGCGCCGTCAGAGCTGACTACCGAGGCATTCGTCGACGACCTGGCATCGGCCGTTGCCTCCATCGAGGAGCCGATCACCGTGATCGGTCATTCGATGGGGGCTCTGCACGCGTGGTGCTTCGCCGCCGCGCATCCCGAAAAGGTTTGTGCGCTGGTCCTGGAAGACATGGCCCCGGACTTTCGGGGACGCACCGCTGCGGACTGGGCGCAGATGATTTCGGCGTGGCCGCAGCCGTTTGCTTCCGAGGACGCGATGAAGGAATTCTTCGGCCCCGTCGCCGGTCAGTACTTTCTCGACTCCTTCGACCGTCGCGACGACGGGTGGTACCTGCACGGCGACGTGTCGACCTTCCGCGACATCTCCGAGGAATGGGGCACGAGGCATTTCTGGGATCAGTGGAAGGCGATCGAGGCACCGACCTTGCTGATCGAGGGGGAGTTCACCATCACCCCCGAAGGACAGATGCGAGAGATGGCCGAGCGGCCGCAAACCCGGTACGTACGTATTGCCGACGCCGGTCACCTGGTCCACGACGATCAACCGCAGCGTTACCGCGACGTCGTGACGAAGTTCCTTCAGACGGTGAGCTGACTGCGGATCGACGAGCCCACCTGCTCCAGTTCGACGGCTCGTCTGGCCAGAAGTCCGGCAGCGAACTTCGCCTTGTCGCCGCGATGGCGGGGGACGACGTGCAGGTGCGAGTGGAACACGGTCTGGCCCGCGGCGCGACCGTCGTTGACCAGGAAGTTGACGCCGTCTGCGGCGATGTCGCAGCGACGTAGAGCGCCGGCGATGAGCGTCCCGACGCGGAACATCTCTGCGCCCTCATGGCTTTCGAGAGCATCGAGGTTTTCTGCATGGCGCTTGGGGACCACCAGAGTGTGTCCGCGACTCACCGGTCTGGCGTCGAGAAATGCGAGAGTCGTCTCGCTCTCGTGAACGAGAATCGCCGGCTCGGTCAGTGCGACGATCTTGCAGAAGACGCAGGTATCGGTGCTCATGTCTACAGAATGTAGTCCGAATCAGATCCGACCCGGGACTACAGCAGGCGCAGTTGGCGTGCCTTCGTGATCGCTTCGTTTCGATTGTGTACGTCGAGCTTCTTGTAGAGAGTGCGTAGTTGAGTCTTGACGGTGTTGACGGAGACGTACAGTTTGTCCGCCATCGCGGCCGACCCCATTCCGATCGCCAGGAGTGAGAGGCCCATCTGTTCGCGTTCGGTCAGCTCCACGATGTGCACGAATTCCGGAAAGGATTCAGCCCGAGGCGTTTTCGCGAATTCGGCGAGTGCTCGCGAATTCGACTTCGCCATCGATTCGAGTTTCTCGACGTCCGCCGATGAGATGGTCGCGAACGAACGCAGAAGTCCGGTCTGATCCGCGATACTGCAGGCTCTGGACCATTCCTGCGCCGCGAGGCGCGGCTCACCCAATCTGGAGTGTGCAACCGCTTGCACCAGAAGCGATTCCATCTGTGCTCGCGGATACGACTCGCCGGACCAGTCGAACTGGTGGCAGAGGGCGACCGCGGCTTCGTTCTGGCCGATCCGCTGCCGTAGGCGTGCCACCGACGTGAGGGTCCACGGATTGGCGGCAGGATCGATGATCTCCTTGGCCAGTGCTACGGCATTGTTCCCCTGTCCGAGAGCGAGCAGGAGATCGATCTCGGCGGATTGCATCAGTGGGAGTGCGAAAGATGTAGCCGTGTACTGCTTGGAATGTGCTTCGATCGCATTGTGGAGCAACAGTAGTGCCGCAGTGTGGTCGCCGGAGGTCAAGGCGAATTGGCAGTGCGCATAGACGACGAATGCCCACAGTTCCTCGGTGTCGGAAGGAAAACCGAGTTCTGTCAGTGTCCCACGTGCGTCGTCGAAGACGAGTGTGTCGAGAGCCGTTAGCGCCCGTGCTGTCAGGCCGGCGATCTTGACCACAGGTTCGAGCCAACCGCCAGGATCCGGATGCTTTTGCTCGAGTTCGAACCAGTATGCGGCCTGGCGAGGCTCGCCAGCCAGCGCCCAATTCAGTGCGGCACTACCCGCGGAGTTGCGAGCGATGAAGTCGACTCCGTGAGACAGTGCGCCGTGGTATGCCATTCGGGCCTTGATCGTGGATTCGGTGAGCCTGCCGCTCAATTGGAAATTGATCGCCCATTGAAGCCGCATGAGAGGGAGCTGTGCACTGACCGCTTCCGGGTTGTTCTCCAGCGCACTGCGACTGAGGTGAGACAGGCGCCGGGTGGTTTCTGCTGCGAGCCCGTACTCGCCGGCCATCCTGAGCATGATCGATTGAACGCAGGCAATGCTCAAGGCGTCCTTCGCGCCGGCTTCAGCGCCGAGATCCCACAGTTCTGCCGGCGATTCGGGTAGCAAGTCGACTACCGTCGAGCGCTCGCTCGGATGCATCGTGAACAGTGCGCGCCCCGCCTCCACAGCAGAGTGTTTGTCTGCAGCTTCCGCCGGAATCCGTTGGAGGGCAGAGCGAACCGAGTCCAGGCTGTGGACGATCATCGTCACCCAGTGTTGCTCGACGATGTCTACGGCCAGGGTCCAGTTCTGTGCCTCGACAGCGTAGTCCAGTGCCGACGCGTGATGACCGTGGTCGAGTCGGTTATGCGCGAGGAATGAAAGACGTTGCGCCGGATCGATTCCAGCGCGGGTGTGGCGCGCGAGTATCGATCGACGGATTGCAGGCGGCAACTCCCATGTTTCTTCGGCTTCGGTCTCGACCCGCGACAACAATCCGGCTGTCTCCAGTATCGCCAGGCGCACGCGAACCTGATGAACGGTCTCGGCATCCTCAGGGTGTTGGGACTCGAACAGCATTGCGGCGATGTCGACGGTGATCGATCGCGCAAAGGCCGTCGCGAGCAGGAACTCGAGTTGTTTCACGTGATCAGCGGTCGTGAGAACGGATTTGTTCACGTAGTCGTCTATCGCCTGCGCGATGTTCTTCCTGATCATCTGCTCGCGGTTGCGGCTACCCGATGCCTGGACGGCGGGAACGGCGACGCGAACCAGCGCTGGCAGCCCACCCGTCAGGGATGTGATTTGTTCGGCATCACCGTCAGTCGTGTGTACGTCAGCTTGTGCGAGCAAATGGGCGGTATCGGCTTTCGTGAACAACAGCTCACTCGCGCTTATCACCTCGTGGTCGGTGTCGAGCAGGTACGGCTCGCAGAACATGCCGAAGCCCGAGAGCGTGACCACGAGGTCCAGGTTGTGGCAGAGGGTGAGGAGTTCGATCAACTGATCGTCCAACTCTGGTTCCGATATCAGATCCGGCCTGATCAGCACGAGCAGTACGGGGCGGCTGAGGGCGTTCAGTGATTTGGCGACAGCGGTGAAAGGATCGGCGAGATCGTCGACGTCGGGCAGTGCGATTCCGGCAGCGTGGATTCGATCGAGAACAACGGCCCAGAAATCTTCGAGTGTCGACGAGGGCTGTGGGGCCGAGACCCACACGAGTACTCGTTCGGATGCCAGGTGAGCGCGCAGCCACGATGCGATCAATGACGATTTCCCGTGGCCGTTCGGTGCACGGACGATGGTCAGGGCGGCACGTCGGTCAAGTTTTTTGAAGAGCGCTTGCCGGGGAATCGACGTCGCGAGAGTGCGCCTTTCGGGAATAGCTGCCCAGTCGTGGCCGTCCATCCCGAACATCAGCGCGGACCCTTTCTGCTTTCGCGCCCCGCAGTGATTGAAGAGTTTGGGCGGATTGTCTCGATCCATCTATCTACAGGGAGGAGCGTAGCTGGTGCGAATCCAGAGCGTGCCATCCCGGGCAATTCACCCGGGAATTCACCCTGGGTGAGGGAAGTTCACCCACACAATCACGCCGTCACCATTGGCTTTCGAGTCCCTCGAGCGACTTCTATTGAACGTAGCTCGGGATTCGCCAAATGTAGCCGCGAGCGCCTGTCGGGGGCCCCGAGAGTCAGACATCGAAGGAGCGTCGTGAGAACTCGTCTGTCAGAGGTGTGGTCGGAGGCCGTTGTCGTCGGACTCCGGCCGAGAGCGTGGCGCCGAGGTATCGGCATAGTTGTCGTGACGGGAGCCCTGGTGGTCGGCGCTGCTGCGCTCGGCGTGCTTCCGATGCAGTCGGATGTTCGATTGGCGGCTGAGAGAGAGTTCGTGCCTCCCTTCACCGTCGAGCTGACGGCGATTGACGGTGCGCCGCCCTTCGATTCCACTGACGGTCCAGGGCTCGATTCGGGACCGTCCAACGGCATTATCCGAGAGGGTGATCCGGTGACGTATGTCATCGACATCGGTGTCCGGGGCAATCCGCTCTCCGACGTGGTCGTGCAACTTCCGGTGCCTCGAGGTTTCGTTCTGCCGTCCGTGCCTGACTACTGCGGAGACGGCTCGGGTGTCGACGAGTTCGGGTTACATTGCCTGATAGGCAATCTGGAAGCGGACCGGTACTTCACCCGAACGGCGACGATGACTGCGGGAAAGCGGGTAGACGCCGACGGTCTACCGATCGCTGCACTGGTCACCGCAGATCAGGGGGCGGTTCGCGTGCGGTCGGGCGATGTCACCGTGCGGGTGGCGACCACCGCGGGAGTGTGTGATCCACACGGGATTTCTGTTGGTGGTCAGAGAAGCCAGGGGACTGCTGTCTCGGCAGATGGACGAATTTCAGGTCTGGTGACATCGGGCATCTCGGAGGCGGTGGTGATCAACGGCGTCGATCAATGCGGGCACGCGACAGCGCGGACGGTGAAACCATTCGAGGGTCACTTCTCGTTTGTCGGACTACTACCGGGGACGTATCGCGTCACGGTCGACGGCCGAGCGCCGGTGGACGTAGTGCTGGAACCAGGTGCAATGGCGGTCGGTGGCCTGACGTTCTGATACAGCTTCGCAGGAATGGCAACACTCGTAACAGTCAGTAGCAGTCGATGGAGGATCCAGTGCGTGAAAGCCTGGGCGTTGTATTCGAAAATCAGTCAATTTCAACAGCTCTCGTAGATGCGGACACACCCCTTCTGGGCTCGATCGACGAGTTCCGTCACCCCTGGGGTGCAGACGGGACTGTTCCCTCTCCGCAAGCGTCGGCGCGCGCACTCGCCTCCGCCGCCGAGGTCGCTACCGGTCGAGCCCTGCGCTCGAATCTGTGTCCCACGGTCGTCGGAGTGATGTGCGAGCGTGCGGACGTGCGCGAACTTGTCTCGGATTCGTTGTCCTCCAGTCCTTTCGAGAACGTCGAGTTGGTCAACGGTCTCGACGCACGGCTTGCCTACTTGCGGACGGTCGACGCCCTGAATGGTGTTTCGCCGATTCTCGCGTTCTGGCCGGACGGCGGTGAGACCGTGATCGCGGCCGTCGACCCGAGAGCAGGCGTCGTGGACTCGGCGCATCGTTACGACACCGCTGAGTTGCTTGCGGACAGCTCGACATTTGCTGCGACATTGGATCTCCTCGTCGCCGAACGAGACCCTGCGCCCAAGATGCTCGTCGCGATGCTCGTGAAGGAAGACTCTCGACAGCCGTCCGCGGAAGCCGCTGAACTGGCAGGTCTCGGCTTCCTGTTTCTCGGCGAGCGGACCCAACTGGCGATAGGCGCTGCGCTGGTAGCGGCCGATCGCGGAAGCAAAGTTCGGTCCGGTGGCGGCATGGCTGTCCGGCCCGTCAACAGGGTCCGGTGGGCGGCGGCAATAGTACTGCCGCTTCTACTCATGCTGACGGGGTTGCTGATCGCGCTGTCCCCAGACGGGTCGCGCGCGGTGTCCACGGATCGCCCGAACGTCGGCGCCGAGCCGACGACTTCGATCAGTGGGCCTCCCCCCGGCGCTGACCTACAGATTCCGACACTTGCACCTTGCGACCCGGTCGTGCCTGCCGTTCCTGCTGTACTTCGGCGTTCTGATCCGGAAGTCGCACCGCTCCAGACCGACGAACCCACAGCCGAAGAATGCAACCCGCTGCGAGCCGGCTAAGCCGTACCCTCTCCGGCCAGCGCAAACAAGCCGTCATCGGTTTGCTCGACCAGTCCGTCGACCAGCAGTGAATGCAGTGCGCGGTCACGCTGACCCGGATCGGTCGGCCAGACGATGTCGAGTTGCGCGCGCTCGACCGGACGGTGACTCTCGCGAAGAACGGCCATCAATTTTCCACGAACCTGGCGATCGGTGCCCGCGAACTTCTGCACCTTCCTGGGCGGTCCGGTGTGTGCCGGTTTGCCCGACGCGACCCACGCGCAGTTCGGCAAAGGGCAGTTTTCGCAGTTCGGTGTCCGCGCAGTGCAGATCAGTGCGCCGAGTTCCATGAGAGCTGCGCTGTAGGTAGCGGCGCGCGCTCGCGCCTTCGGTAGAAGTGCCGCAACGTCGGCGAGGTCGCGCGTGTTGGATGGATTGCCAGGTTCCGCATTGCCATGTACGGCCCGCGCAACTACGCGTCGTACGTTGGTGTCCACTACCGGTACTCGCTGTCCGTAGGCGAAGCACGCCACGGCGCGGGCGGTGTACGAACCGATTCCCGGCAGCGAGAGCAGGATGTCGACGTCTTCTGGCACCACGTCACCGTGCTCGGACGCCAGGACGCCGGCGCATTGGTGGAGGCGTAACGCGCGTCGCGGGTAACCGAGTTTGCCCCACGCGCGAAGCACTTCTGCCTGACTGGACGCTGCCATCGCCGACGGAACCGGCCAGCGCTCTACCCACTCTTCCCAGATAGGCGCAACGCGCACCACCGGAGTCTGCTGGAGCATGATCTCGCTCATCAGGATCTGCCAGGCACTGACGCCCGCACGTCGCCACGGCAGGTCACGGGCCGTATCGGAGTACCACTTCAGCAGCACCGAAGATTCCACTGCCACCGCTACCGACACACTCCTCGAACCTGCGCTCCCGGCCGACGAAGGACACGTCGACTTGTGGAGGCCACTTTATCGGCAGGCGCCGACACGGCTGTATGTGACGCCAGACCTCCGGGTTACAACAACTGCACGTTGCTCAGTTTCCACTCGCCGTCCTCGCGGACCAGCGAAAGTTGCATGCGGTTGCGGTCGATCCTCGGATCGGGGGAGTTGGTGTTGGTGATCGTTTGATCGAGGAAAACGAGTACTTCGGCGTTGTCGCGGTCACTGCTCGCCAGCCCGGCCGAGATGATCTGCGCGGACGAGGTCGCTTGATACTGCACGATCATGTTCTGCAGGTTGGCTGCCACCTGGGCGTATTGGCCGGCGAACTCTCCGACGGAGTTGTCGCGCACCACGGAGAGATTCTGATCGAGATTCCCGAAGTTGTAGGTCGCGAGGTCGGTGGCGAATTGCCGCCCGCTCTCCAATGCGCTGGTGCGGGCGTCATCGTCGACGGATTTCTGCCAGGTCGCGAATGCACCCCATCCGAGTGCAGCGACCACGACCAGGACTCCGGCAGCGATCAGCATGCTCTGCTTGCGAAGGCGTGTGGGCTTGTCGACGATTGCGGAGGTTTGGGGTTCGGATGGCTCGGTCATTGCGTTCCTTGTACTAGTAGTGCGGCAAACGAGTTGTCGCCGAGAACGGTGTTCTGACCACCGTTGAGGCCCAGACGAATCGATGATCCGCCACCCGTAGCGACTGTGCCGACGGCAGGATCGTATTCAGCGACCCCGTCGATCGTTCCAGTGTTTGCTCCGGTTCCGGTGGGGATGTTCTGCGAACCTCGGTTCTGGATGCGGCCCGACTGGTCCGTGCAGTGTTGGTTCTTGTCGATTGTGGTCGGTGAGGTGTCCTGTACCGATCGCCGGGGTGTGTCGTAGAGGCAGACCGGACCGAGTGCTGTGATCAGATCAAGTTGCGCGCGTCCGTCTTTGACGATGCTTCCGAACTTCTCGAAGCCTTTCGGGACCACCACCAACAGGGCGTCGACGGCAGGCATCCGTGCGGTGACGATCTGCGTGGAGACGAGGGAATTGGCCAACAGCAGACTGAACGGTTCACGGCTCTGCTCGATGAGAGGGAGTAGCTGATTGTCGAGAACGCTCGGGCTTCGATCTAGGAGTGTGCGCAGTTGCGGATCGGAGTTTCGTACCTGATCTGTCAATTGGCGAAGTGTGAGTGCAACTTCGGGAAGAGCGTCGACGTTGTCTTCGTTCGCGGCGAAGAGTGAACGCGAATTCTGTACGAGTGTGTTGACTTGCGGTTGATCGGCTCGGACAGTGCGCGCGAGTACGTCGAAGTTGTCGACGAGCGCCTGCAGATCCGGACCCAATCCGTTCAATCCCTCACCGAGTTCGTGCGAGAGGGTTCGCAGGTCTGCCGGATCGACGGTGTCGGCAGCAGCGTTGAAATTCGCAATCACGGTTCCCAACGCGACCGGGATCGAAGTGCGCTCAGTCGGAACAACCGAACCTTCAACCAGATACGGGCCGCCGTCGGTCTGCGAGGACAACTGAACTTTCACTACCGGAACGGCGGTGTCCTGGCTGATGGCCACATGCGAATCGTTGGGGATCTGTTGGTCGGCGGCGATGCTCAACGTCATCACGACGAGGTCCCGGGCAGAGTCCACCTCCACCGACTCGACGTCGCCGACGGTGACTCCGCGATAGGCCACTTCCGAACCCGGAGCGATTCCGGCTGCGTTCTCCAATTCGACGGTGACCGACAATGTTCCGGTGAAGGGATCTCCAGCACCTACTTGTCGGAGCACGTACGTAGTGCTGACCACCGCGATGAGGAGAAAGGCGACGATTTCGAAATAGACAGTTCGGTTCTTCATCGTGTGCCTCCTTGCAGGGGTGTCGTGATCGGCAGCTCCCGGTCGGAGGCCGGCCGAGGTGGCAGTGGCGGTGCGGCACCGGGAATGATCTCGTTGAGCACTCCGGTCACGGTTCCCTCGAGATCGACGTCGAGGTCGATGTTCACGTAGTCACCTGGGCTGGCGCGTTCGAGGAGCACTCTCGCGTTGTCCAGGTTGGCCATCGTCTCACCCAGTGTCGGCTCCATCGCCGAGAACTGGTCGAGGATGGGTGAGAGTCGATCGGTGATGTCGGAAATCTGGTCGGCCGACTGATCGAGTACGGAATTGGTTGCGGTACTGAGTCTGTCGGTCTCATCGAGAAGATCCAGCAGTGGTTGCCGTTGGTCGGAGACGACACCCAAGGCAGGGGTGAGTGCGCGCAACCCTTCGTCGATGGTGGCGCTCTCGTCACCGATCAGAGTGCTGAGCCGATTCAGTGAGTCCAGGGCCGAGTTGATCGATTCCTTTCGGTTTTCGAGTGTTCCGAGAAAACCATCGAGGCGTGCAAGCAGATCGCGGATCGTCTCGTCCCTGCCGTCGAGAATCTGATCAGCCTCGCTGACGATGTTCTTGACCTGAGCCAACCCACTGCCGTTCAACAGAGTTCCGACGGCGCCGAGTAGTTGTGCGACGTCGGGCCCGCGCACGGTCTCCGATCGCTTGATGGTGGAACCTGGTTCGAGGATGGGTCCGGCCGCATCGGCCGGAACTTCGAGGTTGACGAATGCATCGCCGATCGGGGTGGACAGCTCGATTCGGGCGCGGGTTCCGATGGGTAGTTCGATGTCGGACTCGATGTCGGTATGGACGACGGCGGCAAAGGTTTCCGCGCTCATCGAGGTGACTTTGCCGACCACGGCCTGCCCGATCCGTACCTCGCCGCCGACGGGAAGTAGTGACGCGTCAGCGAATTCCATGTTCAACGGGTACGACTGTCCTGGCAGCCCGCGCCCGAGGGGGAGATGCTGGAAATTGAGACTGCAGCCGGTCAATGGTGCTGCGATGGCAAGTGCCACAACAATGCTCGTCACGGACCTGTTCGACGCCATCAGTTGCCTCCACCCAAGATGCGTGCCAACTCGGAACTGCCTGCGGAAGGGAATTCGATCGGATTGACGATTCCCGGCCCGGTGCACAGTGGAATCGGCATCTTCTCGCACAGTGCTCGCGTCGTGTCGAACTGTGAGAGATCGGTGGCGATGTCCAAGCGGCCGCGTGCTCTGCCGTCTTCGGTGACGAGGTTGGCCACGTTCTCGAATCCCGTTGGTGCCGTTTCGATGATCTCGCGCAGTTGGTCCTGCTTGGTCGCTACTGCTCCGGTCAACTGTGCGAGCGCACCCAGGTCGGCGGTGACTGTCTCGCCGTGTTCGGCGAGTAGCGACGAGACCTGTCCGAGCAACGTGGTCAAGGAATCGAGCGCCCCGCTGATGTCTTCGCGTTGTTCACTGAACGCGCGGGCGGTCACTGTCACCGAGTTCGACAGCGAATCGACCTGGGTCTGGTTGTCCGCGATCAACTGCACAATGGTGTTCAGGTTCTTCACCAGCTCGGAGATGTCAGGACTTGCACCCGCCAGCACCGAGCTTGCCTGTGAGATGGACTGCACGGCATCGTGAAATGCTTGCCCGTTGCCGTGCACCGCGTGGGCGCCTTCTCCGATGAGGTCGCCGATCCCACCGCCGTCGGCGCCGGGGCCGAGCGCGACCGTCAGTTCGTTCACCGAAGCAGTGAGCTGGTCCCACGTCAGAGGAGAGTGAGTGCGTGCGAGAGGGATCACGGCGCCGTTGGTAAGGAACTCACCGTCTTCGTAGCCGGGGCCGAGTTCGATTGTGCGGTCACTGATGACCGAGGGAGAGAGGACCCAGGCCTGCGCGTCGGCTGGCACGCGTGTTCCGGGTGGCAGGCTCAGGGTCACCCGTACCCGGGGCCCGTCCGGTGTGACGCTCTCGACTCTCCCACTGGGAACTCCCAGAATTGTCACCGTGTTGCCGGTGAAGATGGCATCGGTGGAGGTGAATTCGGCAGTGAGAGTGAGTCGGTGCTCGTCACGCGTGACGAACAGGATAGCGCCGATCGCGCAGATCACTATTGCGGCCAGGACAGCGAGTTTCTTGACGGTCATGGTCATCGGCACCCCTGAACAAGCCCTACGACGCACAACCAGTTGTCCGGGATGAGCGTGGAGGGTGAGTTGAGATCGAGCCAGTTGCCGTTGCCGGTCGCGTTGGTGACGTAGCGGACGCTGGGCGCGAAGTTGTCGAGCAGCGTGGTCAGCGATTGTTCGTTCTCGGACAGAACTCCCGTCACCTCGTGGATGTCTCCCATGACCGAGTCGACCAAAGCCTGGTTGTCACCGAGGAACTGGGCAATGGTGGTACTCAACTGATTCAGGTCTTGTACAAGGGCGTTCAACACGTCCCGTCGGTCGGCGATCGTGGCCATCACCAGATCTGCGTTTCCCAGAAGGGTGTGCAGAGTGTCCTTCTGCTCGATGAGGGTTGTCGTGGTCTGCTGCGCCCCGGTGAGAAGGGAGCGCAGTGCATTGTCGTTGTCGTTGACGACCCCGGAGAGTGCGTCGATTCCCTCGAGTGAGCGGCGGATGAGTTCGGGATCGTTCGGTGAGTTGTCGGAGACCACGGTCAGCATGTTTCGCAGTTGTTGCAGATCAAGGTTTTCCGACGTGGATTGTGCGCTGCGTCCGAGATCGTCGAGAGTGAACGGAACACTGGTGTTCGTGATGGGGATGGTCGAACCTGCGGGCAACGAGCGCGATCCGTTCGGAGTGATGTCGAGCGAGCGTCGGCCGAGCAGAGTCGAGATCTTGATGTCCGCACGCGAGTCTTTGCCGAGACTGACGCCGTCGTCGAGTCGGAAAGTGACGTCAACGGAGTTGCCACTGACCGCCAACGAGATGACTACCCCGCTCGGAACTCCTGCGACGTTGACCGTATCGTCCTGCGTCAACCCGGTGGCGTTGGCAAATACGGCGTGATACTCGTTGGTTTTGACCTTCAAGATCAGTTGAGGGACAACAAGTGCGGCCAGGACGACACCGACTCCGACGAGAATGCAGATGATTCCGTTGCGGACCGGGTTCTTGACGGTGAGCCAGTTCATCGACATACCGCCGAGCGCTCAGGACCACCCAGTGACACCGATTGGCCCAATGCACTGAGTTGGAAGTTGCAGATGTAGATGTTCGCCCAACTGCCGTAGCTCATTGCGATTCCCAACTGGGAGAACAGTTGATCGAAGGCGGTGATACCTGTCGCGAGCGAGTCTCGATTGTCGACGACGGCGCGGGCCGACTGATCGATGGAAGTCAGTGTTCCCGTCAAGTCAGGCTCGACCCGCGTGACCAAGTCCTGAAGGGAAGAGGTCAGGGCACCTGCGGAATCCACTGCGGCCGAGATATGTTGGCGGTCCTGTGCCAAACCGCCCACCAGTGTGTCGAGGGTGTTGATCATCTCGACGAAGTTGGGTCGATTCGTCGTGGTGACGGTCAGTACCCGGTCGAGGTTGGTCAGTAGCTGGTCCAGGATTGCGTCGCGGGACGTCAAGTTCTCGGTGACGGCAACTGTGCGCTCGAGCAGGCTTTCGATGGTGGAACCTTGTCCTTGGAATACCTGGACGATGTGTCCGGCAAGCTCGTTGACTTCTGCGGGGTCGAGTGCGTCGAACAGTGGTCGGAAGTCGCCGAGGATGTCGGTGAGGTCGATCGCCGGCTGAGTCTGTTCCACCGGAATGGTGGCCCCGGGGGAGATGTAGTTGCCGGTTGCTCGTTCGTCTGGGTCTGATTCGATTGAAATCGTCCGCGCCCCCAACAGATCCGCATACCTCACCACTGCTCGACCGTCGGTCGGAATGCGTTGTGTGGATTCGAGTTGGAAGCCGACGACGGCTTGATTGTTCACCAACTCGACGCTCTCGACGCGCCCGACTCGGACCCCGGCGATCTGTACGTCGCTGCCCGTGACCAGACCGGAGGCATTGACGAAGACGGCCTGGTACTGCGAACTCGGCCCGGAGACGGGGTTGATCAGGGTGCTCACCACGATCACGGTGGCCAGAATCGACAGTGCAGCAAACACTCCGAATCTGATCAGAGACTTCTTCACGCTCATTCGCCCACCACCGTCGTGCCACGAAGTACCGGCCCGGCCACCAGAGTGTCCAACGCTGTACCGCCCTGAGTGAGAGCTGCGATCAGCGACTGTTCGACGGGACTGCCGACCGGTCCGACTGTTCCACCGAACGCGGCTGCGGCGGCAGGGCAGTTGGGGCCGCGGGCCGCGTCGTATTGTGGGCAGTCGGTTTTGCCGTACGGGTACAGATCTGTGACGGACAGGCGCAGGTCGGTGCTCAGCCATGGGCCCTGCGCCAACGCCGGCGGAAGCTTGATCGTGAGATTGCGCAAGCCGGTGTAGAAGGTGGTGATGTGGTCGGGTCGTGAAGTGATTGCGCCGGTGAGGGAATCGGAGTCGTCGATCACTGTGATCATGCGGTCACGATTGTCACCGATCACAGTCGCGGCAGCAGAACCCGTGCTGGTACCGGCTCGCAGAAGCGACGCCAATCCGTCGGATTTCTCGACGACGGTTTTGGATGTGGTGATGGAGTTCTCGAATGCGGCGAGAATGTCCGGCGCACTCGACGAGAGACTGTCGGCGAGGGTGGCGATGTCGTCGAGGTCGTCACCGAGCCCGTCGATGACCGGCTGCGCACCGACCAACGCGTGGTGAACGGAATCGAGAGATTCACCGATCTGGTTTCCCTTGCCGCTCATCGCGTCCGAGACTGCCGTGAGCGCGACGTTGATGTCGGCGGGGTCGAGGGAAGAA
Organism: Rhodococcus sp. IEGM 1318; assembly: GCF_033142465.1. Lineage (NCBI taxonomy): Bacteria > Bacillati > Actinomycetota > Actinomycetes > Mycobacteriales > Nocardiaceae > Rhodococcus > Rhodococcus sp. IEGM 1318. The sequence goes on along the minus strand of NZ_JAWLSC010000007.1, from coordinate 192,654 downwards.
ACGAGCGAGTAGATCCGCGAGATCGATTGGTAGAGCTGGACCGCGACCTCGGACTGATCCGAGACCAACTCCGTACCCGGCGCGAGAGCAGGGCCACGGGAGAGTCCGTCGGGTTGAATCAGGTCTACGAAGAAGTCGCCGAAGATGTTGCGGGGCATCAGCCGCACCTGGCTTGTCGACGGTATGTCCTCGAACGCACCCTCGTCGATTGCGAGTGAGACGGTGGACGCGGTGGTGCCCGGCTCGATGTCGGCCACCGAACCGACGACGACGCCGCGGTACTGAACCGAGGATCCGACTCGCAGCGCACCGGCGCTGGCGGGGACGACGGCACTGACCTGCGGTGCGGAACTGAACGTGTCCGTACCTCTGCTGAACAAGAAGACATAGGCGACGATCAGCGCGGCGACCGCAAGTAAACCACGCAGTGACAACGCAATTCGACTGGTGCCGGTGACGATCATCCGGTCAACCCGGGTACCTGAGGTTTGAGTCCCCACAGCGCGATGGTCATGGCGACGTCGGTGAAGGCCAGGAAGACGATGCTGGTGCGCAGCGCTCGCCCGGCTGCTCGGCCGACGCCTTCAGGTCCACCCGTCGCGGTGTAGCCGTAGTAGCAGTGCACGAGGGTCACGACGACCGCGAACACCATGACTTTTATCAAGGACAACCAGATGTCGTTGGGAGAGAGAAAAAGACTGAAGTAGTACCCGTACGTTCCCTCGGACTGACCTTTGACCCGGATCACCGCAAGCGCCGTTGCCATATACGAGGCAAACAGGCCGACGAGGTACAGCGGGACCACCGCGATGAGTGCCGCGATCATTCGGGTGGTGACCAGATACCGGAGTGAGGGAATCGCCATGACCTCGAGAGCGTCGATTTCCTCGGAGATCCGCATGGCGCCGAGTTGCGCGGTGAATCCGGTTCCGACTTTGGCTGCCAAGGTGATTGCGGCAACGAGCGGTGCGACCTCGCGAGTGTTCGCGATGGCGGACATCACCCCCGACAGTGGAGCGAGGCCGACGAGGTTGAGCCCGCGGTAACCCTCGAGGCCGATCTGGGAACCGGCGAAGAACGAGATCGCGAAGATGACGACGACGCTGCCGCCGCCGGCGAGCAGGGTGCCCGAACCGAATGCCACCTGTGCAACCAGACGGGCAACTTCACGCCAGTAGCGCTTGAGGGTTGCCGGAATCGAGGTGATCACGCGCGCGTGGAAGGTGAACTGATCGCCGAGTCGACTCAATCCGTCGACGGTGCGCGAACTGACCCGCTTGGCACGAATTGCGATGGGAAGGTGCATCAATAGGCACCTTTCACCGAGACGAACAGCGGGTAGAACTGGGTGATCGCGAGGTTGGCGACGAACACGAGGACAAACGAGAGCACCACGGTCTCGTTGACGGCATCGCCGACGCCTTGGGCTCCACGCTTGACGGTCAAGCCCTTGTAGCAGGCCACGATTCCCGAGATGAGAGCAAAGGCAACGGCTTTGATGCCGGAGACGACGAAGTCGCTGGGTTGACTGAATTGGACGAGATTGCGTAGGAAGCTCTGTGCGTTACCGTCGAGTATCAGGACGTGAACGAAGAGACTTGCACCCAAACCGATTACGAGAACTATCGAATTCAGTAGGAGGCAGACGATCGCGATCGCGATCATCCGGGGCACGACCAGGCGTTCGAGCACGGGTAGACCTAGTACTTCGAGCGCATCGATTTCCTCGCGGATCGTTCGCGCGCCCAAGTCTGCGCAGATCGCAGAACCACCGACGCCGGCAATGATCAGGGCGCACACCAGAGGCCCGGCCTGTCCGATGATGAGGAACGCGACCACGGCACCGCTGTACGCACCCGCGCCGATTTGATCTGCCAGCGCACCGATCTGCAGCGCCACTCCCACACCGAGGGGAATCATCACCAGAGCAGACGCGACGGAGGTGACGTGGGCGAGAAACCACATCTGGTCGAGCGCTTCACGCCAGGCGAGGCGCCTGCGTCGCAGGGTCGTGACCGCAGCAACGCATACGCGAACGGTGAAGGTGAACAGCAGTCCGATCTCGGAGAGCAGGTTCGAGAACATGTTCGTCTTGGCGGGGGAGGCAGGTGTTGCGTCCCCGGTTTTTCCAAGTTCGGTGCTCACGCCATCCCCCCTTTCCGGCCGAATCGTTCTGGTCGGGTTTCTTAGATCACACTCGGAAGCTAGAAGTGCTCCAGGTCACGTTCGGAGACGGTATCAGGAAACTGACTCTGAAGTAAGTTCCAATTCGGCTGCTTCATCACAAGGTGTGAATGTCGACGCGGAACTTTCGTTTGCGTCTACGCAACCTTCCCGGCGAGAGTCCGAAATGCAGCGGGTGCACAATGAGTGAATGCCACGATCAAGCCCCATTTCCGCTTGGAAGTCTCTTCGCGAAGGCAACGAGCGATTTGTCAACGACGCATCCATCCATCCCAGCCAGGGAATCGCCGACCGCGCGAAACTCGTCGACGGGCAGCACCCCACAGCGGTGCTGTTCGGTTGCGGTGATTCGCGCGTAGCCGCCGAGATCATCTTCGACCAGGGCCTCGGCGACATGTTCGTCGTGCGTACGGCCGGTCATGTACTCGACGATTCGGTTCTCGGTTCGATCGAGTACGCCGTTCACGTGCTCAACGTGCCGCTCATCGTCGTCCTCGGTCACGACGGTTGCGGTGCCGTGAAGGCAACGCTCGACGCCCTGGACAAGGGTGCGGTTCCCGACGGCTTCATTCGCAGCGTGGTCGAGCGTGTTGCTCCGTCCATCCTGATGGGCCGCAACGAAGGCTTGTCCACCGTCGACGAACTCGAAGGTCGTCACGTCGTGGAGACCGGCTCGTTGATCATGCAGAGGTCCCGGATCATCGCCGACAAGGTGGACAAGGGTGCGTGCGCGATCGTCGGCGTCACGTACACATTGTCCGACGGTCACATGCGTGTTCAGGGCGCTGTCGGCGACATCGGCGAGAGCGTCGAGGGTTAGATCTTCCGGGGCAGTGATCCCTGGTGCCGGACAATGGGTACCGACACGCCGTCTCAGCTGACGGTTAGTCGACCCTGAGCCAACTACCGTTGAGTCCGTGTTGGAACCGAATGGACCACTGCCCCCTGAGATCTACTGGCGTCGCCGGGCGCTGGCCATTGGTGCCGCCGTTATTGCGCTGGCGTTGATCATCTGGGCGGCGTCCGCCCTCTTCGGCGGTGGAAGTGATACCCCGGAGGCCGATTCGGCCGCTGCGAGTTCCTCGCTGACAACAGACGTCTCCTTCACCCCCAACCCCTCCGGATCCAACGCACCGGACGGTGGCGGTGGCTCGGGTGGCGGTGCTGCCGGAGGTTCGGGCGGCTCGGGCACGCAGGCTTCGGGATCTTCGTCGTCGTCGTCTTCGTCGACCACCGGGGCCCCGGTCCCGGCCGGTCAGTGCGCCGACTCTTCGCTGGCGGTCAAGGCAACCGCAGACAAGGCGACCTTTGCTCCCGGCGAAGAGCCGTCGTTCACGATCGTCATCACCAATATCGGGTCGGCACCCTGTGATCGAGATCTGGCGGGCGGCCTTCAGCAGGTGCTCGTCTACAGCATCGACGGCAAGACCCGTCTGTGGTCCAACGTCGACTGCTACCCACAGCCCGCTGCCGACGTGCGCAATCTCGCTCCGGGTGAGCAAGCCGCGTTCAAAGTCGCCTGGTCGGCCACGACGTCGAACCCCGAGTGCGCGACCGCGCAGAATCCCGAGCGCAATCCGGTGGGCGCAGGCGCGTACACGGTTGTCGGTCAGCTCGGCGCATTGCGAAGCTCCCCGGAGCCGTTCAACATCGCGTGAGAGCGAGCCTGACCGGGCCCGCTAGTTGAACGATCCGGTGATCGACGTCTCCGCGAGCCGGGAAAGTCCCTCCCGTATGTGACGGGCCCACAGCCCGCCGATGCCCTCGACCGACTGCAGATCGGCAGCCGTAGCGGCCAGCAGCGACTGGAGAGTGCCGAAGGATCCGACCAACCGGTGGATCTGATGGAACTGCAATCGAGGTACACGCATCAGTACGCGGTATCCGCGAGGGGTCATCGGAGTGTCGAGTGCTTCGATCGTGCCCGGATAACCGAGAACCCGCGCAAGAGTCGTGAGATCGAGGAGGTCGGCGTCGGTGACGCGATCGAGTGCGACGAGGACGGTGTCCATCGCCGAGGTGCCGATGGGTTCGGGGCCGGCAAGGTAGTCCCGAACGATCAGTTGACGTGCAATGTCGTTGTCGCCGACCAGTTCCTCGAGCTGCAATGCAAGCTGGCGACCGTCGGTGCCGAGCTCGAGAACGTCCTGCTCGATCTCGATCGACACACGGCGAACCATTTCGAGCCGCTGCACGACTGTCAACGCGTCGCGCAGGGTCACGAAATCCTCGATCTCGACGACCGACAGTTGCCGTGTCACTTCGTCGAGTCGCGCTTTGTATCGTTCGAGCGTGGCGACGGCCTGGTTGGCACGCGAAAGTATGGTGGCCGATCCGTCGATGACATGCCGGATACCGCCGACGTACACACTGACGATCGACATCGACTGGCTGACCGAGACCACGGGATAGCCGGTTTGAATCGCCGTGCGCTCGGCGGCGCGGTGCCTGGTACCGGATTCGACGGTGGGAATCTTGTGATCGGGAACGAGTTGGACATTGGCACGCACGATGCGTGTGCCGTCGGTCGAGAGGACGACCGCGCCGTCCATCTTCGAGAGTTCACGCAAGCGAGTCGGGGCGAACTCCACGTCGAGATTGAATCCGCCGTCACACAGCGCTTCCATCTCCTCGTCGTATCCGAGGACGATCAGCGCGCCGGTACGACCGCGAAGTATGCGTTCGAGCCCGTCTCGCAACGCGGTACCCGGCGCCAACCTGGCGATGGTCTCTCGCAATGCCGACGACGACTGTGTGTCCGCCATCGCACTGATCATTGAGAAACTCCCTGCTGAGGTCGATGTCACTTCGGTCGGGTCCGATGCCTGCGCCGGACTGATCCCCGTTTAGATTACCTATCCATGAGGAGGTCTCTGATCCGCTCCGGATTCCCCTCCATCGGGGCCGCGGTTGGTCGGGCCTTCACCGAGCGACCCGCCCCACATCAGCCAGTCGCGATCCACGCCGAGCGCTAGGGCGATCTTCTTCACCTTCACGTCGAGGTGACGGCCAGCTTTACCGTCCTCGATCGTCTGGATCTGATGCGCCGGGATGTCGACGAGATCACCGAACTCTTTCTGGGTGAGGCCCAGGTCTGCACGCACCAAACGAAACCGGTTGGCGAGCGAATCGGACGGCCTCCATGAGTGGTTCGTTGCAGCAGTCATGGCGCTGAGTATGCCATCAAGTCAAACCAAGTTGCAAACCTTTTGGCGATGCCACCAGGGAAAGCGCGTTACAGCGATGTAATTGCATGTTGCCAATTCAAAGTTTGTGTGGCAAGTTTTCGGCATGGCCACAGCAACTCAGCGTCTGATCGAGGCGCATCTCAAAGGAAAGTCGTTGCGGGCTTTGGTTGTCTCGTCCAGAAAGTCCGGAAGTAGTTGGCAGTCGATCGCTGACGACATCCGTGAACGGACGGGCGTCATCGTGAGCCGCGAGTCCGTCCGTGGCTGGTACCCCGAGATCTCAGCTGGCAACGAAATCACTGCCTGACCCCACGAAAATGCCCGCCCGGTGTCCTACCACCGGACGGGCGGTGACTACCCCGAAAGGAGCAGTGCTGATGAACGCAAACGGTGAGCGTCAGATCTCACGAACCGAAGCCGGCAACTACGTGTCCGACGACGGCGACAGTGTTGTCAGGGAGTGGGACGCCGAAACCTGCGACCTCGTCAGCTCGGATCGAAATCCCAATACACATGCTTGACACCGGGATCGGTTGCGGTCACCCGAATTCCGCCGCCCTTGATGATCACGTCGAAGTGGGCGCCCGCATCGACAGGGGAATCCAGCGTGTGAGCGTCGATCTTCGCCCCGACAACACGCGCGAGCGCTCCCGGATTCGGCGCGATCGCCACCATCACGAGGCGAGACCCATACGAGTTGGTGATCCGGTACTTGTCCGGTGCATCTTCCAGTTTTTCAGCGGTCCACGAAGTCATGGGTGACGAGCCTACGTCTTCGCCCAAGCCCGACCCACGAAAATGCCCGCCCGGTGTCCTACCACCGGACGGGCGGTGACCTACCCACGAAAGGAAAGAGTCATGCCGGAGTCTACGACAGAACCACTCACCGGACCGCCGAAATTCTTCCGGCCCGACCAGCTCACCCCCACCGGCGACAGCACCCGCAAGCCCAACCCAGGACTCAACGCTCGCCGCCGACTCCACAAAGACTTGATGCACGCACTCGATCGAGTGGTCCGCCACGTGAACCGTCTCGGTCTCGAGGATGAGGAGAAGATGCTCGTCGAGTGGGCCATCACTTACCACACCCTCGATCAGCGTCTCGCGGCAGCGACAGTCAAGTTCGAGCAGCAGCTCGACCTCGAAGTCCCTGTCCCGCGCACGGTATTCCGGGGTGGCGTCATCCCCGCGAGCGCCGCAACGTCGACCGCCGCCAGGGAAATGCTGGAACGCATCAACAGGCCAGACTGGAATCCGTCCGCGGTGCGCGGGGCAGAACGATGATGCTTCGATTACGCGCGGCCTGGGACGAAGCCGGCAGACTCGCGAATCATCGCCGTGGAACCAACCCAATGACCCGCGACGAGTGGAAGTCCGCCGAGATTCGGCAGGGCGAGATTCTCGCCCACGTTGAAGCGCTCGGCGAACTCGGCCCCGATCTACTCGTTGCGATGAAGCTGCAACGCGAGTTCTTCGACGGACTTCGCAAGGTGCTGAACGGCGAGGGACAAGTTTCGGACACCCTCGTCCTTGGCGAGAGCGTAGCCCTGCATGGCGTGGTGCTGAGCCTTCTTCGCGTCCTCGCTGGCGGTATAGAAACCCACGGTAATTCTCCTTCTGTTCGTGATGCTGGCGCTCACAGCGTAGGAGAGGGCGAGGTCACGGGGGTTGAAACAGCAGCCCCCGTGACTGACGCCACTGACGCTTTCGCCGGTCCGGGATTGTTCCGGCACGACGGCATGCAAGCACACACCGCAGAGCACACCGCAGCCGACGACGCCGCGACTCGGCAGGCCATGACTCGGCAGATCGGCGACTACCTCGCAGAGCTTCATCGCCAGGGCGAGTCATGGCACCAGATGGCCAGGCTCATCCTGCATGTCTTCGAACTTCGGCAGAAACCCTGATCTCCGGTGGTGGTGGCCTTCCCCCTTGAGCCGCCATCGGCTGCCACCACCATCGGCACCACCCCCCTCACTTCTCCGGACCGCCGCTCAGGTGGTTCGCCACCTTCCCCCCTTTCTTAAGGACAACCATGTGGATTTCAACTGACCAGCATCCGGATCTGGTGTGGTTCGACGCTTCTGAGTCGGAGCCGATCGACACCGATCCGGGGTGGAAGCGGTACCTCGACGCGACAACGACGACGATCGCGGACAGGGTTCTGTTCGCGGCGAGGTTCTCCGGTGCTGTCGTCTCGACGTGGATTATCCTGCGCGGCTTGAGCGTCCTGGACCAGGCCGGTGTCCTGTGACGTGGCTGGCGGTCAACGACAAGTTCTCAGACGCGCCGCTGGAGCAGCAGATCGCCGAGACGAATCATGTTGTCGAGCAGCTCGCCCGAACTCACGTGTCGAGCGAGTTCGCCGAGATTCAGAAGTTCAATCGCGATGGTGAGCCGATCACCCTCGAAGAGTGGGCCGGACTGCTAAGCGATCGTGACTACTCCACTGTGGGAAACGATTACGCCACCATCGACGGCGGACGAGTACTCGTGACCACGTTGTGGATCGGGCACCGTTGGGCGGGCGGCGATCTCTTCACCACCCGACTGCTCCCGATGCGCGGCTGCAATGATGAGCACGGGCAGCAGCGCCCGGTGTGGGCGCAGTCGTACCCGACGCTCGCGGCCGCTGCCGGCGGGCACGCGGAGATCCTCGACGGACTCCGTGCGGGGCGGTGGCCAGCATGACCGAGCCGTCGAATCCGTACATCGCGGCTGTGCCCGCCCGGTTGATGTTCGTCGACGAGACGTACCAGCGGCCGTGCCAGAAGCTGCGAGCGAAGGATATGTCTCGCGATTGGAACCCGGCTCTCGCCGGTGTGCTCGACGTCTCCGATCGCGGCGAGGATGTGATGCCTCGCTACGCCATCGTCAACGGTCAGCATCGTTGGGCAGCAGCATCGTTGGTCGACCCCGAGATGCACCTCGTCGTGAACGTGCACCGCGGGCTGACCGTGGCGGGTGAGGCGAAACTGTTCGACGACATCGATCGCAAGACGAAGAGCCTCACGAACTGGGATCGGTGGAAAGCGCGCCGCGCCGCAGGTGACCCGACGCTCGCGAAGATCGACGAGATCGCCGCACGCCACAACCTGGTGATCGATCCGAATGCGAAGACCGGAAACCTGCGATGCATCACCGCACTCGAAGTGATCTTCGACAAGGACGGCGACGGGCACCTTCTCTCGGACACCCTCTCGTTGATCGTCGATACATGGGGCGTGCACATCGACTCTCTCGAAGGCTCGATCGTGCACGGCGTCGCGATCGTCATCGACACCTATCAGGTATCGCCGATCTTCAACTCCGGCCGCTTGGGCGATGCGATGGAGGAAGTCACTCCGCGACAGTCGAAGTCACAGGCGCAGTCCCTCCGGGAGTTCGAGAAGGGAACGCTCGCTGTGCTCGTTGCGAAGGTCCTCGTTCGGCTCTACAACAAGACCGCCCGCCCCGGGCAGAAGCTCGACGAGCAGGTGCTCCGATGAACACGGACCCGCACGGCCAGCCGATCCGGATCGATCTCGCCGATCCGCGGCCGTCGATCATCCAGCCGCCGATCACTCACGCCGTGTACGTCGAGTGCGTCGTCTGTGCGAGACGGAGTGAGTCACTGCCGGTTTCGTTGAAGACCGGAGTCTGCACCCGATGTGAGCCCGTCGCTCGCGCCGCCTACGTCAAGAAGGAAAGCCACTGATGGATAACGCCGAACCGATCACAGCGCCAACGCTTCTCGCTGACGCCGACCACGCTCTCGACGAGGATGACAAGCGAGCCCTGTCTCTCGCTCTCGGATACAACGTCGCAGTGCTGAGCCTCCCGCCGCTGCAAATCCACTCCGGCCACAGCACGATCCAAGCCCACGGTTACGGCGAAGTTCGCACACTGCCGGCAGGGCCGCGGATCGTGTGGCAGTCGGAGAGTGAACTCGCCTCGATCACCGCCAACGAGAGCGGTGAGATCACGGTTCACGTTGTGCCGTACCTGGATACGAAGACAGCACTCGATCTCGCTGGCGCACTCGCTGCGGTCGTCGCTCGTATCGCTGGCGGCGACCTCCCGAATCCTCCGGGCAGGGAGGACTGATGGCGTCGACGTGCAACAAGAAGGGCTGCGACGCGAAGATCACGTTCGCCCGCTCGACAGCGACCGGTCGATCGATGCCACTGGATCTGTACCCGGACCCGAGGCAAGGCACTATCCGCAAGCACTTCATCACCGAGCACGGTGAGGAAGTCGTCTACGGCGAAGTGCTCCGCGGCACTGCACTGCACACCGCCCTCGCGAACGCAGAGCAGCTCTACGTGATGCACGCCGACACCTGCCTGGCGAACCGCCCACTCAATCCGATGCCCGCGCATCTGCGTTCCGCTTTCTCCCGCCCATCCACTCGACCGTCGAGGAGACGATTCCGATGACCACCAACACATCTGACACCGACACCGCAGCACCTCGTTTCGAGCTGCTCACCATGACCGCTGTGAAGCCGCACGCGAAGAACGTTCGCCGCAGCGTCGGTGGGCTCGTCGAGCTGACGGACTCGATCAAAGCGCAGGGCGTTCTGCAGCCGCTCGTCGTCGCCCCCGCGAAGAAGGCCGGCACCTACACGCTGATCGCGGGGCACCGCCGCGCCGCAGCCGCCAAACGCGCCGGCCTCAAGACGGTGCCATGCGTGGTCCGCGCCGATCTCGACACCGACGCCAAGCAGATCGAGGCGATGCTGGTGGAAAACCTTCAGCATCTCGCGCTCGATCCGATCGAAGAGGGCGATGCGTATCAATCCCTGTTGGATCTGAACATTCCGTACAAGGAGATCGCCGAAACCACCGGCCGCGCACAGAAAACCATCCGTGACCGGGTGAAGGTGGCGTCCGCGTCGGACTCGATCCGCAACAAGGTCATCGACAAGCAGCTCTCACTCGAGGACGCCATCGCGCTCGAGGGATTCGCCGACGACAAGGAAGCGTACGAGCGGATCGCGAACTACATCGGTACCAATAACTTTGAGTGGGCACTCAAGCAGGCGAAAATCGAACGCGCATTCCAGAAGGAAGCAGCGAAGATCCGCGCCCAGCTGCTCGCCGAAGGCATCTCCGAGTACGACAAGGACGAGTGCCAGCGCATCGTCGACGAAGCAGCCGCCAACGGGAACGCTCTCAAGTGGGTCGGTCCGACCGATGACCGCCCCGCGGACGCCAAGCCCGACGATCTCGCGTTCTACTTCTGGGCGCACGGATCTGCATCGGCGATCTCGCGGATGCGGTGGATGCGTCTCGTCCCCGCAGACACCCCCGGCGGCAAGGTCACAAACCTCGCAGACGAGCGCACCAGCCGCGACGCCGAAGCGGACCGTATCGCCCGCGCCAAGTTGGAGGCAGACCTCGCCATCGCGCACACCGTCCGCCGTGAACACCTCAGTAAGGCAGTCACAGCGGGCGAGAAGGATCTCGCGCACTCCTGCCTCACGCAGATGATCGCCGTCCGGTTCGACGAGGATCCGGACGACGTCGACCTCGTTGCCGCGCTCCTGGCCGTCAAGCCGCCGGTGTGGGGCGGCGACGAAGACGACGACGACCGCCTCGCGAAAGTCCGCGAACGCGTCGAGCAGGCGATCGGACGCCTAACGATCAATCAGCTCGCGATCCTGCTCCGCGTCGTCGAACGCGACTTCGCTGACCTCAGCCTCAAACGAGCCAGCGGCTGGACATGGCCGGACTCGATCGACTGGTGCAACGAGCTGTCCGAGAAGTTCGGCTACGAGTGGTCCGACGTCGAGGCCACCCTCGTCGACGCCGTCCAGTCTCAGAACGACTGACCGATGTCGAGCGCCACCGTCGCAGATGACTGGTGGCACGGCCTCCCGCCCGACCGCCGGATCCAGATCTGGCAGTGGGTCGCTGGCAAGGAAGCCGCGCCGCATCAGGAAGTCGAAGGACAGTTCGCACTCCCGCTCCACCCTCACCGAAGGTGACACCAATGGTCTCAACAACTTATGCACCCCGCCCCGACACGTACGGCCCGCGAATCAAGCACGTGCCGCTGCACTCGCACAGCGAAGGTGAGAATGCCATCGCTCTCGCGGCTGCATCCGGTCTCGACCTCGACCAGTGGCAGCGAGATACCCTCACCGCCGCGATGGGCACAGTCCTCGACAACTGGGCAGCGCCCCGCGTCGGGATTCTGTGCCCAGACCAAAACGACCGTGAGCACATCACGCTCGCCCGCGAACTGTACGAGCTCCTGCTGTTCTCGAACCGCCGGATCGTGCACACCGCAGCAGAATTCAAACTCGCACGGGACGCTCAGAGGCAGCTGGCCGACATTCTCATGGGGTCGAACTTTCTTCGCGGGACCGTCGAGCGGGTCTACACCGGGAACGGCGAGCAGCGCATCGAGATGAAGAACGGCGGCGTCATCCACTACGTTGCTCGAACGTCACGGGCGGCCCGCGGACACGCCGCCGATGTTCTCGTCTTCGATCATGCAGAGTTCCTGCCCGAGGACGCCTATGCCGGCGCCCTCCCGATACTTATGCACAGCGGCAATTCACAGCTGTGGATGCTCGGAAATGCTGTCGACAAACAGGTTCACAAGCATGGCCACGTCTTCACCAAGACCCGCCGTACAGCCCTGACGGGACGTGACCCCGGGCTGTGCTGGATCGAGTACTCCGCCGACGACACCCGTCATCCCTTCAACGATCCGGACCGTTCACGACGAGGCCAACTCGTCATCGATCAGAACGACCCCGAGCAGTGGGCGCGCGCGAACCCTGGGCGTATCCTCATGGACCGCCTCCGCGCCGAGCAGCAGGCTGCACCGGAGCGGCAATTCCTCACACGGAGACTCGGAATCGGTTTCTGGCCAGAAGAATTCGAGGCAGCAGAGTGAACATCGAGAAGCTGATCTGCGAGAAGGAAACCCGCGAAGCCCTCGCCGGAACCTACACCCCAGCCGGCATCGAACTCTGGATGACCGTCGCCAACCCACGCACCTACAACTTCACCCCACTCGAAGCCATCCGTGAAGGCTTCGGAGCGAAGGTCCTCGACCTCGCCAAGCGCCTCGCCGCCGGGAGAAGTCAATGACCAGAACACAACTCGCCGCACTCTTCACCGCATGCTCGCTCGCTGCGATCGGCACCAGCTTCGCTGTGTTCATCGCCATCGACGGACTGATCGGCCCCCTCGAAAAACTCGCCGCACGAAGGAGCGCACGGTGACCGTGAAGACGTTTCGCAAAAAGCCGGTCGACGTCGAGGCTGTGAAGTTCACCGGATGGTCGAGCGCTATCGAGATCCAAACATGGTTGCCTGGCACGCTGTTCGTCCCACGTGGCTATGAGCATCATCTGCGCTACAAGCGCGAGTACGACCGAAGCAACGGGAATGTGTACCCCGAGACCGCACCCTCGTTCCTGGTGATCGCCTCTGCGGACGGCCCTGCCCGGGTCGACGAAGGTGACTGGATCATCAAAGACGGAGAGACGGTCAGTTTCTGTAACACAAGTACTTTCACGCAGACATACGAGGCGGTGTGACATGGCACTCGGACCAGAGAACGCGCGAGCACGGCACGAGGCCTTGCGTCGCAAAGGCCTAGGCAGCCTTCCTCGCTGCACGCACTATCTGGACGATGCGCGCTGCACCCGAGTGGTGCACGACGGGCATCACGAGGTGACAGACGGCGATTCTGTGATCACCTGGCCCGCACGCGTGCCAGAGCGCACGTACCGCGTGACTGCCGAGGAGTACTTGTCCGTCCCTGTCGAAAGCCAGGTCACCCCAGACTCCGTGAGTGAGATCCCGTACGACGAGATGCGCGCCCTGCTAGGGCTTCCCGACGTCAGCGACTACATCCTGCGACGCGATCTCACCCGCGCGTTTCGCAACATGCGGACGGCGTTCGGAGACTTCGCCGAAGTACTCGTCGAAGCCGGGCAGCAGTTCGCACGCAACCTCGAATCGTTCACCGACGCTCTCGCAGGGTCACAGCCGAAGCCGACCCCACCGATGTGGGCGATCGACCCGGCCCACTCGCGCCGGAGGAACATGCGATGACCGACACAACGAGATCGCTACTCGACCGCATCGATGCGCTCGTCGACGAACAGCTCGACGGCGGCGAACCGGAAACCGGCTACGACTTCGACGATCCGGACTTCCCCGGATGCCCGCACTGCAACCGTGACTGGCATGGTCTGGCGATCACCATGCGGATCGAACGGATGCGCCAGTACGGCAAATTCGATGTGAATTACAAGCACGCCGAAGACGATTCACCGGTGCTGTGCCCGGGCTCGGATTTCATCGGGCCGTGGGCCACACCAAATCAGATCGAGGCGATGCGACAGTACCGGTATCTCGGGGTAACCCCTACGACGCCGCCGTGGATTAGATATCGGACCAGCCGTGACGTCGAGTCCACGGAGGAGACTTCACCAGCTGCGCACACTTCTCGTGATCAAATCTCGCACGAATCACCTGATCTCTTGCGACACCTCATTGCTGCGCGCAGCGGGGGCTGGGAGGCTCTGGTGCGCGAGATTCTGAGAAGGAATATCGAGGCGCTCTACCCGGAAGGTATGTGGTCGTCCCCGCCGCCGCCGGATGATTGGCGTGATCCGGAGTGGTGGTCCGGGGTGCCGCCGATTCGTGTGTCGTGGGGCGATCCGGCGCCGGTGACGCATGAGTCTCGGCTCAACGTCGTCGGGTTCTGCGGCGCACGCCCGAATCTGGAGATCATCGACGAGACGCACATACGCGTCAGCCTTCCGGGAGGCGTTGTGCTCGCAGAAGTTCCGGAGGCGCCGAGTACTCCGCAGGAGCGGGCGTTGCCGCGTCCGAGTTGCACGCCGCCGATGTGGGCGGTCGACATCAACCGTTCTCGTCGTAGGAGGAATCAGTGAGCGCTGCAAGCAAGTTCGTGTCGGTGCCGTTCGAGGTGACGGCTCTTCAGTTCTCCTCGACGGTGGCCGTGCGACCGATCGAGCAGTGGGTCGGCGTTCCGATCGTTCGCCGGCATCGGCACTCCGGTGTGTTCACGACGTTGGAGTCGATCGGCCTCGAGGTCGATGGTCAGTCGATGACCCTGTGCCAGGGTGACTGGTTGGTGCGCGGCCCCAACGGCTGGTACGTGCTCGAAGCCGAGTCGTTCGCCGCTCGGTACAGGCCCGCGTGATGGCTGGCCGTCCGAGCGCTCGCGCGCCCCCCTGCCCGGTTCGGCCCGTTCACTTCCAATCTCATTGCGACGACAGGATTCCTGTGTCTTGGTTTCAGACCGATGACAAGTTCCCCACCAATCGGAAACCGCGAGCGTTGGCGGAACGAGCGGTGGATGGCAATCTCGACGGCCTAGCAGCGCTGGGTTTGTGGGACCTCGCCGGCGCCGATTGTCAGGCATCCGGCACCGACGGTGTCGTCAGGCGTACTGACGCGATCCGGCTGGTGCTCAACCCTGAAATCGTCGACTACCTGGCGGGGTTGCTCGTGGGTGTGCGCCTCTGGCACGCACCCGGCCACGACTGCCCACGCTGCCCGGCCGTCGAGCCAGGAACGTGGTTGTTTCACGACTGGTTCGACATCGGTTACGACCGAGCCGAGTCCAAACGACTCGGCGAGCGTAAGAAAGCGGAGCTGAAAAACAAGGGCCTCATAAATCAGGTGTGGGCGAGGGACTGCACAGACCCGGGAGTGACAGGCGTCGGTAAGTGCCGCTACTGCGGGGTCGTACTCAAACGCAAGGACACTCGATCCGCGGTCCGGCCGTTCATCGATCACGTCGACCCCACGAAAGCCGAAGGCGTACGCAACCTCGTCCTCGCGTGCAGTGGGTGCAATCAGAAGAAGGGCAATCGGACGCCCGCAGAGGCCGGCATGAAGCTGCTGCCACAGCCGCGTCCGACTGTTGCCACCGTTTCGTCCGTCTCGCCGCAGCGCGCCGCCGCTGGGAACGTCTCGCCGGGTAATGCCGCCGCAGGGACCTTCTCGCCGTCGCCGAGCGTCGCAGGGACGGACGAAACAGTGCCAGCCCACCCCGGAACCCCCGCAACGGTGTCGCAGCCGTCAGCGACCGCAGGGCAGTCCAGTACGGGCAGCTCGCCGCTGACACGCTCCGCAGGCACCACCGACCGGGAGTCCGACCACTCTGAGACCACCGACCGACCACGGGAACGACCAGACGAAAACCACGGTAAAAACGCTGTCCTCGCACGTACGACGCGCACGAGCGCGCGCCAGGTGGGGTCAGGGTGGGGTAAGGGTTTGGGTAGGGGTGTGGGGGAGGGTTCCGGTGTTGGGTCACCAGCTGATCCCCACCCACGTGAGATCCCTCGTAAACGACGTCGACGCAGAGGCCGTGGTCAATCCACCCCGCAGTCGCAACCTGTGATGCCACCAGTCTCAGAGATCACCCCTGACAGAGATCCCAACCTCGATGCAGGCGAAGCACCAGAAGTGTTTACACCAGCCAGATTCGCATCACCGTGGAATCGGTGGACCGGACCGCCGTCCACCGTCGACGAGACCACCTGCCGAATCCACAACATCGAAGACCCCTGCTGGAAATGCGACGAGGAAGGACCGAACCGATGACCACCACCGAGCAGCTCGACGAAGCCTCGATCGAGCGCCTCGACCAACTCGCCCTCCACCTCGTCGGCATCGTCCACGGCGACGGCGAACAGCGCGAGGTCGCCACCCTCACCCGATCACTGACCCGAGAGCAACTCATCGGACTGGCGATCTCCTGCGCCGCGATGGTCGACCCCGGCAAGTCCGTCGACCAACTCCTCGAATGGCTCGACCCCACCGCGAACCACTACATCGACGGCAACCGCTACACCGACTCCCAGATCCGCGACGCCCACGCAGCATTCACCGGCGGCGACCGCAGGGACAAGATCGTACGAATCGAGAAGGCATACCAGAAGCTCATCCGCTCGTCAGCGATGCGGGCACGCCGATGATCAACCCCGATCATCTCTGCCGAGCGGAGCACCAGTGCCGCGGCCGCCGCCGAGACGTCGAGTCCGGAGGCTGGCTGCCGGCACTCACCCTCACCCCGAACACCCTGTGCCATTCGTGCGTCCTGTGGGTCGAAGGCGCTGTCGCGCAGCTCGGTACAGAACACGATGCACTGCAAGCACTGTTCCTCGACCCGTCCGCGCGCCCCGGCGGCGGAGTCAAGGCAGCATCACCGGCGCCGGCCGTCCCGATCAACGTCTACACCGACGCCCTCGCCCAAGACATCCGCGAGACCGTCCATCGATGCGCCGAGCTGATCTGCGAAGCCATCCGCCGTGACACACCGGAGTCGGCGTACTTCGGATCCCACTACTCGATCGTCGCCAACAACGTCGACGTCCTGCTCACCATCCCCTCGCACGAGACGACGGAATGGAACCGCGCAGGCGACGACTGGATCTACGTCGTCCACGACGGACCGACACTCGCCCTCAAGCTCGTAGACCTGCACCGCCGAGCACGCGCCACCATCGGCCAGGAACGCGGCCGCGACCGCATGCCCCTGCCCTGCCCGCGCTGCGAGGAACACCAACTCGGACGCTGGCACGGCTTAGTCACCGTCGACTGCCTCGCTTGCGGAAGCCGCTGGGCCGAATCCGACTACAAGCAAATGACTCTCGTCCTCGCAGCCACACCAGGGCTCACACCGCCGCCACGCATTCGGCACCTCGCATCCCACTACGGAAGGACCAACCGCATGACCAACATTCTCGAATTCCTTCACGCCCGCCTCGACGACGAGGAGGCGATCGCGAACAACGCACTGCACGCCGACGCGACCGAGCCAGGCGTGTGGATGACCGAGCACCACGACTCGGAATTCAACCTCGAACCCAACCACTGCCACATCGCCGAAGATCGCACCGGCCACTACTGGACAGTCGCGAGCGAGGTGTTCATCCCCAACGCCGAGCACATGGCCCACCACGACCCGGCACGAGTACTCCGCGACATCGCCGCCAAACGAGCTGTCATCGCCGCACTGATGGAGATCCCAGCAGAGCACGGCAAGGACGCAGGCTTCCGCGCGATCGGTAAGTCAATCCCAGCTATGGCGGCCGTGTACTCCGATCACCCTGACTACCAGAAGGAATGGGCACTATGACTGACCGCCACGGCAACCACACCGACCCCGTCCCCACGAGAGTGCTGGAACTCGCAGACCGCCACGGACTCACTCTCAAGCGAGCAGAAGAACTCCAGAACGGAATCAACATGATGATCGCCCGGGCCGCCGCCGCTACGGAAGGATCAACTCAGATGACCGACGTCGCGACACACACAGTCGCCATCACCGGCATAGACGAGCATCCGCGAATCGAATTCACCTGCAACGGCGGCGCCGAGTCCGCCTGCCACAACTATCCCGGATGTGACTGCGAGAGTTGGGATGACGATCACCACCACCCGAAGGTCACCCACCTCACTTGCTGGATGCAGCCCTGGTTCGACAACGACTGCATCAGCCCGATGGCCGCGCAGGGTGCTCTCGACGACTGCGAGTACAAGGTCGGCATGAGCGGCCCGATCACCACCGAGTTCTGCCGCGACTTCGTCGAGTGGGAGTTCGTACCCGCCAAGCCTTCAGCCTTGCCGGCTATCGTCAACGATCCGGTGCTGAGCGATGGCGACTGATCTGCGGGCGATCATGGACCGGGACGAGCGGATGTCGAAGATGATCCGCGACCCAGACCTCATCGACGATGCACTGTTGTTTGCGTTGGCGGGAATGGAAGTCATCAAGCAGCGCAGGCAGAGTGGCCGACGGCGCGACTTCAAGAGCTCACATTGGATGGACGAGATCGCCCAGCTCGCGTTCGGTGGCGACGAGACGAACGCCCGCTACCGAGTCAAACGTGTGATCGCTGACGATGTGCCACGGTACGAAGTGTTGCACCCATTCACTATCACCTGCCCTGCACCGATGATTCGTCGAGATGGACTGTGCGGGAAGCCGGCCAGCACGTACTGGGTCGATCGTGACCCGCTGACAGGCGAAGGCGAGCATGTCGGCTACTGCTCGCGGCACTTCACACCACAGGTGGACATCGCCAAGCGCGAGCGGCTCTCGGACTGGGTGGCGAACGGTAAGCCGTCCCCGCCGCCGAACCGTGGTCGTGTCCTCGCTCGGTACTTCAGCACCGATTGGGCGAAGTGGTACGCGTGGGCAGCTCCGGGTCGCACACCGATGGAGGGCGGCAAGGAAGCCACACCGCCTCGTCCGGTGTTCGAGTTGATCCAGGGAGGGTGAGATGGGTGTGTGGCCGAACGCGGCTGATCGTCCTGTCGATGTGGCTCGTCGTGTGGCGCAGTCGTATCGGACGGCATTGGAGTCGGTGAGTCCGGACCTGTGCGCTCAGATCGATGCTCAGGCCGTGGAGGTCGGGCAGGGTTGGGTGGTGCCGAATGCTGTGCCGCTCAACACTGATGAGCTGATGAGCGCCAAGGATCTGGAGGCCGTGCTGTTCGTGCCGGCCGCGACGATCCGGACGTGGGCGCATCGCGGCCTGCTCTCGAAGCGCACGGCCGAGGATGGCAGTCCGGTGTACCTGGTGTCCGAAGTATTGGCACACAACGCACGGACTCGACGAGCGCGCAAGGAACGTGGTCTCGACACGAGTTGACCTGCGCTTGCGTTGCTCTCGTGTTTCAGGAACACTAGAGACCACTGGCCGACGTGACTTCGCAGCACGTCGGCCTTCGTCGTATCCAGGGTCTGGAGGTCGGCATGGCCCACACACCACGGAGCAAGGGACGCACCGGCCGGCCTTACCGCCGAGCAGTCGAACGAGTGAAGCGCCGAAGTCAGGTCTGCTGGCTGTGCAACGAAGCGATCGACATGTCGCTCAAGTGGCCGGACCCGATGAGCTTCAGCGCGGACCATGTGGAGTCCGTGAAGTCGCTGCCTCCGAACGATCCCAAGCTCACTGACCCGAAGAACCTTATGCCAGCACATCTTTCGTGCAACTCGCGGCGAGGTGACGGCAGCCGCGAGGCGCCGCGCCAGCTGCGGTGGTCGCGGCAGTGGCTCGTCTGACGCTCTGACCTGCACCCCTGGGGGGTACCCCCGGGGCCGGCAAGGCGGGGGACCGCACAGCGCCAGCGCCCTTTCTCTCCCCAGGGATGGTGAAAAATGCCAGGTCAGGACGCCGAAACCACCGATGTGGCAGCGGTCACAATTCCGCCGGAAATGCCGAAAGGCCTGCTCAAACGCGGTCGCGGCTTGTGGGACGAGAAGGCACAGATCTTGGCCGGCCATCCGCTCGGGTTGATCGTGCTCGCGGAGCTGTGCCGCACCGTCGATCGGTGTGAACGCCTCGACGCGCAGCTGCGCGGCCGCGACAAGGAATGGATGAGCATCGATCTCGATCCATTCTTCCGCGAGCACCGGCTCTCCGACGGCGTCACCGTCGTCGACGTCACCGCCAAGGTCGTGATGAACGCGCCGCTACGTGAGGCACGCCAGCAGCAGACAGTTCTCAAGCAACTCGCGGCGCAGGTCGACGCGTTCGAGCGCGCAGCTGTCGATGCCGGTGCAGGACGGGCAAGTTCACCGGCCGAGACACCGGGCGTTCCCTCGATCATGGACAAGATCCGTGCTCGAAACGCCTGACGTCGGCGGTGCGGTGGCCGAGAAACCACCGCTGGACGGTTCGCAGAAGCCGCGGTTGTCCAACTACCCGACGTTCTTCACCACGCTCGGCGACGACGCGATCGATCTGTACGAGGCGACCGGGTTCGAATTGCTGGAGTGGGAGAAGGATGCTTGCCGGCATCTGATGGGCGAGGAGAAGAACTTTCGGTGGAGTTCCCCGCGTTCGCTGATCATCGCGCCGCGCCAGAACGGTAAGAACGTCATCGTCGAGGTTCGCGAGTTGGCGGGGTTGTACCTGCTCGGTGAGCGCAAGATCCTGCACACCGCGCACGAGTTCAAGACGGCCAAGGACGCGTTCGTTGACCTGTCCGCGCGCATCGCGAAAATCGAAGAGCTCGAGGACATGTGCCTGCTTCCGCATCGCACCTCGAACGAGGAGGTCTCGATCCGGCTCAAGCCGCATCGCGGCGAGCGAGATCCGCGCTACATCCGGTATCTCGCCCGCACTGCGGACGCGGCGCGAGGGTTCAAGAAGGTGGATCTGTTCGTCGGTGACGAGGCGTACGCGATCACCCACGAACAGGTCGCGGCGTTCCGGCCCACGCAGTCGGCGGCGCCGAACCGTCAGTTCATCCTGCTGTCGAGTGCGGGCACGGGTAACAGCGAGTTCCTCGCTCAGCAACGCAACGCCGGTATCGAGCACACGTCGAGCGGGTTGCTGTTCCTCGAGTGGTCGGCGGACCCGGAAGCTGACCTGGATGACCACGACGCGTGGGCGATCGCGAAC
Organism: Rhodococcus sp. IEGM 1318; assembly: GCF_033142465.1. Taxonomy (NCBI): domain Bacteria; kingdom Bacillati; phylum Actinomycetota; class Actinomycetes; order Mycobacteriales; family Nocardiaceae; genus Rhodococcus; species Rhodococcus sp. IEGM 1318. The sequence continues at coordinate 171,877 of NZ_JAWLSC010000007.1, read as the reverse complement.
CCGTCGTACCCGATCCACAAGACGCACGAGTTCATGCTCGAAGAGCGCGAGCTACAGGGCGAGATCCAGTTCGCACGCGAGCATCTGGGCATCTGGGACGACCCGCGTGTGAACGCGGTGATCACCCCGGCGATGTGGGAGGCGTGCAAGGACGAGGAGTCACAGGTCCTCGACCCGGTCGCGATCGCGGTCGATGTCACTCCGGATCAAGCATTCTCGTCGATCGCGATTGCCGGCCGACGCGAAGACGGATTGCCGTATGTCGAACTCGTATTTCACGAGCGGGGCACGCACTGGGTGGTCGAGACGGCGGCGCGGCTCAGCCTCGAGCACGACGCTCTCGGTGTGGTCCTCGACGGCGGTGGGCAGGCGGGCGCGTTGATCGCGGGATTCCGTGAGATCGGGTTCGAGGTCGAGGTGACCGGTGCTCGGGACATGGCGCAGGGCGCCGGTGCGTTCTACGCCGAGGTCGAAGAAGAACGTATGCGGCACAACGGCGAACCGGATCTGGTGTCGGCGGTCGCGGCGTCACGCAAACGTCCTGTCGGTGATGCGTGGGCATGGGACCGGCGGGACACGTCGGCAGATATCAGTCCGTTGGTCGCGTGCACGTTGGCGTGGCACGGATACACGAGGTTGATCACCGCGGACAGCTCCAAGCGGGTGCGCAGTGGGAAGGTGTGGTGATCTGAATGCTCGACGAGAAACAAGCGGTCGACGTCGCGAAGGAACTCCTTCCGAAGTTGTACCAGGAGCGTGCTCGCCTGACGACGTTGGACAACTGGTATCGCTGGAAGCAGGCGGATCTGACGTTGCCGAAGTCGGCGACGAAGGAACTCAAAGCGCTACAGGATCTGGCGAAGACGCCGTGGTTGTGGCTGGTGGTCACGACGCTGGCGCAGGCGATGTTCGTCGACGACTATCGCTCACCGCAGGCGAAGGAGACGTCGCCCCAATGGACGACGTGGCTGGCGAACGGAATGGACGTGCGCCAGATCGCAATTCACCGGGCCGCGCTCGCGTACGGGTATTCGTACGCGGTGGTGATGCCGGGGATCGACGATCTCGGGCGCAAGCAGTCGGTGATTCGTGGCGTCTCGCCGCGGAGGGCGTTTGCGGTGTACGAGGATCCGGCCGAGGACGAGTGGCCCGTGCATACGCTGCGCGACGATTCGGGCGGGAAGCTGCGCCTGATCGACGACGAGTTGGTGCACACTCTCCAACGCGAGGGCGACGGCGGAATCCGGCACGTGAGCTTCGATGTTCACGGCGCCGGCCGCTGCCCCGTCATCCGGTACGCGAACGATCTCGACCTCGAAGGCCGCGCGACCGGCCAGGTGGAGCCGTTCATCGGCGTGGCGAGCCGGATCAACAAGACCACCTACGACCGTTTGCAGACGCAGCACTTCAATTCGTGGAAGGTCCGCACGGTCTCGGGAATGGCCGAACCGGAGACGGACACGGAGAAGGCTCGTGCGGAACTGCTGTTGCGGCAGAAGGATCTGCTGATCGCCGAAGATCCGGACACCAAGTTCGGGACCTTGGACGAAACTCCGCTCGACGGGTTCATCAAGGCAACAGAGTCCGATGTCGAGGCACTGTCGGCAGTGAGTCAGACACCGTCGTACGCGTTGACCGGGAAGCTGGTCAACCTCAACGCGGAGGCGTTGGTGGCTGCTCGTCATCCGTTGACGCAGAAAGTATTCGAGATCCGCACGTCCTTCGGTAGCTCACACAACCGCACCATGCGGATGAGTGCGTGGTTCGAGGAGGACTACGACATCGCCACCGATGTCAGCGCATCCGTCAAATGGCAGGACCTCGAAGCACGTTCGCTCTCGCAAGCCGTCGACGCGTACGGCAAGGCCGCGAAGCTGCTCGGTGTTCCGGTGCAAGCGCTATGGGGTCGGATTCCCGGCGTGTCGAAGTCCGACGTCGAGGAGTGGCAGAAGATGGCCCAAGACAGCGATCCGTACGCGGAGTACTTGCGCAGCCAGTACGGCCCGGACTCTTCGGCTGATCATCTGCTGGGGGTCTGATGGCGCGCACGAAACTCGGTCGCAAGCTGACCGAGTTGCATCGGCGCGCGCAGCTGCGGCTCTCGGCTCAGGTGGTCGCGGATCTGCGGCGCGCGTGGCGGATTCTGGCGTTTCAGCGTTTGGACGAGACGCAGGGTCCGTGGTTGCAGGTGGCGGTACCGGTGATCGAGGCGGCGCACATGCAGTCGCAGGAGATCTCGGCGCAGTACGTGCAGGACTTCCGCGCTGCGGAGCGTCCGGAGCTGCGACCGATCCCGTGGGTGGAGCCGGTGCGCACGGTGCTTCGGGAGGATCGAACGCCCTCCGAGGTGCCGGTTCCGGACAGCACGGCGAAACCGTCCACGCGGAGCCGGGTTACGGACTCCTCCCAGCCGGGGCAGTCTGCTCGTTCGCGGGTCCGCGTCACCGATCCGGGCCCGACGCAACGCGAATCGCGATCACGAGCGCGGGTCACCGACAACACTCCAGCGGTCACTCGGACTCGTTCACGGTCGCGGGTGAGTGTGGCGGAGCCGATCGAGCTCGACCTCGATCGGACTGCTCGCGGGTTGTTGATCACCGGGCCGGTGCGGGCACGCAAGCTGATGCCGGCGCCGGAAACCGACGCGATGGACAAGGCGTTCGTGTCCTCGACGTCGGCGGCGGTGCGCATGGTTGCCGAGGGTGGACGGGACTTCACACAGAAGATCGTCGAACTCGACCGCGAGGCATTGGGATTCGCGCGGGTGACGAAAGCCGAGCCGTGCTGGTTCTGCGCGATGCTGGCCAGTCTCGGCGCGGTCTACAAAGGTCAGACGTCGTTCTCGTCGACGGACGCTCGGTACACCGGCGGCGGCACAGCCAAGGTGCACGACGGGTGCCAGTGCACGTTGGAACCGATCTACGACGAGACCGCGGATCTTCCCGGCCAGACCGCCGAGTTCCGAGCGTTGTGGGACGAGGCGACGGCCGGTGCGAGTGGGCACGAGGCGACGGTGTTGTTCCGGCGTGCGTACGAGGGGCGGACCCAGGAGAACGATCCAGCGCATCCGGACACGCCGAAGGAACCGGAGAAAGGCAGCGACGAGTACAAGCGAGCACTCGCGGAGCGGTTGCTGCCGAAGTTCGAGAGCCAGCTCGAGACGCTGCTCGCGGACGGCCGAGGCGAAGACTCCGAACCTGTCATCTACCACCGCGCACAGATCGCCCGTCACCGCGAGGCTCTCGGACTCAGGCCCGGCGAGAAGACACCGGACGCGAAGGCCGGCGGCGGGAGTACTCCTCCTCCGAAGGTTCCGAGTACTCGCAGCGTTGCCAGCGGCGACGAGGGCGATGCGTGGCGGGTGCCGGATGCGGAGGTTCCGGCTCAGTATCCGGACGTCGGTGGTGACGGAGGCGGCGTGCCGTTCACTCCGGATCAGCGTCCGAGCGTCGATGCGCGTTTCGCTCACATCGCGGACGGTGACAAGAATCGGGACGGGAAGATCGTTTCCGGTGGTCACCGCTTCGGAAGCAACGTCATCGGCAAGGACGGACGCCCGAAAGAAGAGTTCCCGGACGTTCCGGACACGCAGCTCAAGGCGATGATCGATCGGGCACTCGCAGATCCGACGTCGATCACCCGGCGCGGCGGTCAGATGGACTTTCGGCGGATCGTCGACGGGTGTCCGGTGGTGGTGCGGGTGCGCGGCCGGGAGGGTCCGGGGCGGATCAACACGGCGTATCCGGCGTGGAAGGAACTCGAAAGGGCTCGGACTACCGGCGAAGGGCGGCTACTATGGGGACTGTGAGCAGGACATTCGAGGATTTCGAAGACCTGGCCGAAGCGATGTATCGCTCCGGCCGCTTCGTCGATTCCTCCGACGTCGCTGATGCGGCGGTCTCGGCGTACGAGGCGGGCGAGTACTTTTACTCCGTCGTGTCGATGGTCGAGTTCGCTGCCGATCATCAGATCACGCTCGGCGAGTTCCGCAGCGAGGTCGATCGACTGATCATCCCGCTCTTCGACGACGAGATCGACCTGACCTCGTTCCGGGAGTACCTCGACAAGGTTCCCAACCGCAGAGCCGCATAAGTAGTTTTCACCAGCTACACCCGAATGCCCCGTTGACCATCTGGTCCGGGGTATTCGGCGTTTCATCACGACTTCCTCGCCGGGTTCGGTGAGGTTCGCTCACGGTCAGCGATCAATGACTGGTATGCCGACGGGCTCACGGGAGAACAATCATGAATGTCAAGACCACACGTGCTTATGCCGGATTCGGTTTCGGGCACGCGGACCCTTTCACGTCGCTGTCGATGCGGGCGTGCCGCCAGCATCCTCGCCGAGATCCGAACGGGCACAAGCCCGGCGGTGACAACGGCGGCAACGGCGGAGATGGCGGTGACGGTGGCGAAGGTGGTGACGGTGGAAAGCCGTTCACTCCGATCACCACTCAAGCCGACTTCGACAAGGCGATCAGTGCGCGGCTGACTCGTGAGCGGGCGAATTACGCCGATCACGACACCTACAAGGCCAGCCACGACGAGTTGCAGAAGATTCAGAACGGACAAAAGTCCGAGGCGCAGAAGGAGCGCGAACGCGCCGATGCTGCTGAGAAGCGGGCGAACGAGGCCGAGCATCGGGAGCTGCAGCGTTCCATTGCCGAGGCCAAGGGCATTCCGCTCAAGCACGCCGGCCGACTCAAGGGCGCCACCAAGGAAGAACTCGAAGCGGACGCTGACGACTATCTCGAGGATTACACCCCGCCGGAAGGCGGTGGCAGGCCCCCGATTCCGGGCAAGCCCCGTGAGAATCTGCGCGGCGGCGGCGCTCCGGACGAAGAGCCCGAGGAAACCGATCCCGCCAAGTTGGCGGCTCAGATCCCTCGCAACTGATCAACCACTTCGCTGTCGGCATGGCAGCCGACGTGGCCAACATCCCTATCAACCATGAGGAGCAACCATGCCGAATACATACGTCAAGGCTGAAACCGTGATCAACACCGCGCTTGGACTTCTCCAACGCGAGATCGTGATTCCGAACATGCTCTGGCTCAACGGTCTCGGCGACTTCGCCGGCGCCAAGGACGACACGATCAGCCTCCGAGTTCCGGGCCGACTGACGGCGCGGACGAAGAAGCTGCGCGCGACCGGGGCGGACCGGAAGATCCAGACGGACACGATCGCTCAGACGAAGGTGGACGTCACCCTCACCGACGACGTCTACATCGCGGTGCCGATCACCGACGAGGAGCTGACTCTCGATATCAAGGACTTCGGGGTCGAGATCCTCAACCCCCAGGTGCGGGCCGTCGCGGAAGGTCTCGAGAACGGCGCGGTCGAGTGCATGCGCGCCGCCGACTACCAGGACGTCCTCATCATCGACAAGTCGAAGGTGTACGACAGTTTCGTCGACGCCCGTAAGGCGCTCAACGACGAGAACGTTCCGCTCGCGCAGCGCGGCGCGGTCGTCGGATCCGCTATCGAGGCGGCGATCCTCAAGGATCCGAACTTCAAGCATGCCGACCAGGCAGGTTCGGATTCGGCGCTGCGTGAAGCCGTCATCGGCAAGATCGCCGGGTTCACCATTGTGGTCTCCAACGCGCTCGACGACGACGAGGGTTACGTCTTCCACAAGACGGCGTACATCATGGCCACGCGTGCGCCGGCTATCCCGGACGGCGCGAGTTTCGGCAAGTCCGCCTCGTTCCAGAACCTCGCGATGCGTTGGCTCAAGGACTACGACTTCGAGAACACCACGGACCGTTCGCTCGTGGGCACGTACGCCGGATACGCGCATGTCGAAGAGGCGGACGGCCGGTTCGTGCGCGCGGTGCAGATCCAGCTCGGCACCGGCTCGATCACTGTCGAGCCGACCACGGCCTCGATCGTCGTCGGAGGAAACACTCAGATCACGGTCAAGGACGACGGCGGCGATGCAGTCGCGTCGCGCACGGCGACGTACACCAGCTCTGATCCGACGAAGGCGACCGTGACGCCTACCGGCAAGGTCACCGGCGTTGCGGCGGGTTCGGCGACGATCACCGCGAAGTACCAGAACAAGACGGCGACGACGGCGATCACCGTCACCGCTGCGCCCTGATCGAAAGGAGTAGGCGATGACTGAACCGACCGGGCCCGCGAGACTGGCCACCACCGATCAACTCAAGGTCCGGTTGGGGAAGTCCTCGTTCACCACCAAGGACGAGGCCCGTGCGGGTGCAGTTCTCGACGACGTCTCTGCCTTCGCTCGCAGCGAGGGCAGAGAGTGGCCGGACGCAGCATCCGCCGGTGCCGACGTCGTGGCGGTGGTGCTCTCGGCGTCGATGCGGGCGTTCAACAACCCGAACATGTACGTCTCGCGCGCTGCCGGGGTGTTCAACCATCGGGTGCACGATTCCGCTTTTGCGACAGGAACGTTCACGAAAGCCGAACTCGACATTCTCGCTCGTGCTCGCCGCAAGCCGGGCCGGTCGTCCGGGTTGTGGACGCAGGCAACGACGAAGGGCGACTACGGGTTCCCGACTGGATTCGTTCCGGTGGAGGGTTCGTCGGAGCCGTTCCCGGTGTACGCGGAGGATGATCCGTTCAACGCGTACGGCGATCACTACCCGGGCGGCTCTCGATGATGCCCGGGCTGGGCGAGACGATCGTCGTTTACCCGCCCGCCGCAGCGACTGTCGTCGATCGGCACGGCGACACCGACGCACAGCCCGCCGAGTACGAGGTCGAGGACGTCCTGATCGATTGGGACGCCTCGATGGAAACCGCCGGACGTGGCGCGAGCGGTGCCCGCGCCACTGCCGGTGGCGGTCGCCAGGTGGTCACGAAGGTGATTCTGATCTGCCCGGAAGGCACCGAGATTTCCAACGGCGCACGGGTGAAACTGCGCGACCGTGACATTTACCAGGTTGACGGTGATCCGGCGACCTGGCGTTACGGCGACTGGGAACCGGGCGTGATCGTTCGGCTCAAGGGGGTGAAATAGCTTGGCAATCAGGAACTATCAACCCAACCATGCTGGCATCGGTCAACTGCTCAAGGGCGGCGAGATGCGCTCGTTGGTGCGTGAGCGTACGGAGATGGCAGAAGCTATCTATCGGGCGCGGGTGGTGCGGCGCACCGGAATGTTGGCGCGCGATACCCGGGTGTCGACGTTTCTCGGTGGTCCGCTCAACAACATGGCCAAGGGCGATCGCTGGGTCGGCCGGTTGACGGTCGGCAATCAGCGAGTCGTCTACGCCGCGAGTCACGAGTTCGGTACCGACGACGGCGACGAGCGGATAGTCGCAGGCGCGCACGATCTGCCTGCGGTGCTCGCGGAATTGCGGAACATATGAGTGTCAACAACTTTCCGCCAATCGATGATCTTCCCGATTGGCCGGACGTCGAGGACCTTCTGTGTACGTACTTCGAGCGGTTCGGGACGGCCGTGACGCAGCGGCCGGCCCCGGACGACTTCGAGGCGATGCTCGCTGCCGGCGGAACATTTATCGAAGTGCTCCGCGCTGGTGGGGGCGCTCCGGACGGCCGACTGGACTACGCGCCGATGGTCGTCGCGGTCACCACTGCCAAGCGCAGGCAGTCGTGGCAGGTGATGAACCAGCTCCGCAAGGCCGTCAAGGTCGCGAACAGCGGCCTGACGATCGACGGCACTCTGGTTCACTCGATCACCGAAACCGGTGAGCTGTCGATGGTTCCGCAGATCGATCCGGAAGATCGCACGGTCGAGCTGACGTTCCTGGTCGTCACTCCGTTGCCGCGTCGCAGTCGCTGACCGCGCCGCACCCTCTGAAGCCATCCGATGATCGGGTGGCTTTTTTCATGCCCGAGAACGGGATTCCCTCTTTCACTCCGATAGGAGCACCATGTCCATCTCCTCGTTCAAGAACGCCAACGAAGAACTGATCATCTCCGCGATCGACATCGCGATTCTTCTCACCCCATTCTCGAATCCGATGATCGAGACTCTCGAAGATCCGACGACCGGTGATCTCATCACGCTGCCGGAGCACTGGCGCTCTGTCGGTTTGACGGAGAAGAAGTCGGGTGTGAACATCGGCAACGAGACCTCCTCGACGGACATCGAGTCCTACGGTGAGTCGGAGCCGACGAAGAAGATCATGAACAAGCGCACCGGCAGCACGGATTTCGTGATGCAGGAGTCGAACCGTCAAGCGCTCGAGCTTTTCCATCAGGCCGACTTCTCCGGTATCGAGCCGTCCGCGCACGGCGGGATCGTGCTTCCCGGGCAGGGCCGTCCGACGATGCGGTTCTACCACGCCATCTTGCTCGGCTACGACGGCACCGAGGGTGCGGAGATCTACCCGTACTGGCTGCTGCCGAAGGTGTCGGTGACCAAGGTCGACAACCAGTCCACCAACGACGACGGTTCGATCACCTACCACCCGACACTGACCTGGTACAAGGACCGCAACTTCCTCACAGACCTGGTCAAGGGTGGTACTGCATACGCGCAGGGTTTCTGTGGTCTCGGCTGGGCGAACCTCGTCGAGGCTGCCGGATTCGGCCCGCCTGCCGGTACCACCCTGGCGATCTCGACGGCCACCCTGCCCGGTGGCACCGTCGGAACGGCGTACTCGCAGACACTCACTGCGGTCGGTGGCAACGGCGCGAAGACGTGGTCCCTGCAGACCGGAACGCTGCCGGCAGGCCTGACGCTCAACGCGTCGACCGGCGCCATCACCGGATCGCCGACCGCCGCCGGTACCTCGAACGTGACCGTCAAGGTCACCGACGCCGCACTTGCTACCGCAACGAAGGCACTGACGATCGTCGTCAGCGCCTGACCCACTGACGGCCCCTGGTCGTCTCCCCAAGCCTGGCCGCACGGTGATGTCCCAGCCACCGTGCGGCCAGCCTTTTCGTATCCAGCTGGGACGCTGGGAAGGAAAACAACATGTCCGAGAACACATTCACTGCTCCGCCACTGGTCGACTCGCTCGATGACACACCAGCGCCCGCGGCGTTCGGCGGCAAGTTCGCCGAGTACCAACAGCGCGCAGCACTCAAGGCCCGCCCGCCCGTCATCTTCGGCGCCGAGGAAGGTTTCGATCCGCCGATCGTGATCGCGCCGGCGAATCCGGAGCGTATGGACGCGATGAACCGGGTCATCTTCGACAAGGACAAGCTGACCATCTTGATGGCCGGCGCTCTCGACGAGGACGATCCGAACTTCGACGCGCACGGCCGTAAGGAGTTCGATCGCCTGTGGGCTGTGATCGGGAAGATGCCGATCGAGGTGTATCGGGTTCTGTTCCAGGACGTCTGGGATCAGCTCTTCGGTAAGGGGGCGGCGAATGTGCCGGGGGGTTCGAAGCGCTCCTAGCTCTCGTCGAGAACTACGGGGCGCAGCTGCGCTACGACTTTCACGCTCACCTCACCCTCGATCTCGACGACTGGTTTCGAGGTGAGCGTGACTGGCGCACGTTCTGGGAACTGAAAGACGAACTGCCGATGGGCAGCAAGTACAAGGCAGCGCTCCAGGACGACGACGAACGCGCTGCCGTGTTGCTGCGGTTGCATCCGGAACTCGCGCAACCGGCCAAGGCGGGCAAGGCCGGAATCCCGTTGCAGGGCTTCACTCCCGAGATGGCACTGCTCGCTCGCGGATTGAACCATCTGATCGCGCTGCTGGCGGCGTTGGTGGGTGCCAAGGATCCGAAGTTCATCGACCCTCCGCGCACTGCGCTCGATCGGGTGATCGAAGCCGGTCGCGGAAACGGAATGGCGCGCACGCTCGCGAAAGCTCTTCCGCACCAACACCAATAACTGAAAACCCTGACGCTCACGAGTGGAGGCGACGATGACCAACTATTCGGCCGGTTCGGCATCGATCGACATCGGATCGAATCTGCACAACTTCCACCGTGACGTCAGGGCCAAGGTCGAGTCGGAGGACGTCAGTTTCTTCGTCGACGTCCTCCCGGACATGACCGGGTTCGCGACCGAAGTCAACACTCGACTCGACGCGATCGATGCCGAGTTCTACGTCGACGTCCTCCCGGACATGACCGGCTTCGCCCGCGAAGTCGACAATCGACTGGCGGCCATCAACGCCGAGTTTTTCGTCGATGTCCGACCCGACATGTCCGGCTTTGCAAGCGAACTCGACACCCGTCTAGCCACCATCACCGGTGAGATCGACATCGAACCGAACGTCGACCTCACCGGTTTCGGGCAAGCATTGCAGGCCCGGCTGGACCTGCTGGATCTGCACGTCGACGTCGACGTGCGTCTCTTCGACGCGGTCGCGGCGACACGACTCGACATCCTCACACGGGACCGGACCATCGACGTCGACGTCCGGGTCGATCGCAACATGCTCAATCAACTCGGCAACCTCGGTGGCGGTGCCGGAGGCGGACTCGGTGGCTCCATCTCCGGTCTCGGCGGAGCAAGTTCCTCCGCCACCGGTGGACTGACAAGCATGGCGCTGATCCTCGGCGCCATCGTGACGATCGCCCCGCTCGTGATCGGTGCAATCGGCTCGATCGGCGTCGGTATCGCAGCGCTCGGCACTGTTGCCGGCCCCGCACTCGGAGGCCTGCTCACCGGTCTGTCCGGTGTCGGAGAGGCCTTCAGCGCTGCCGGTGCCGCAGCGGATTCCGCCGGCGAGGACGTGGAGGCGTCCGCGAAGGCTCAGGAGTCCGCTCTGCGCTCGCTGGGCCTGGCGCAGCGCAACCTTCAGGACGCCGTCAAAGACGAGACTCGGGCCCGCGAAGACGTCATCCGTGCACGCAAGGACGAGCAGGAGCAGCTCGAAGATCTGAACATCACTCTGCGCGGTGGTGCGATCGCCGAGCAGGGCGCGGTGTTGGCGTTGGCGCAGGCCCGCCGAGATGCCCGCAACCTCAAGCCCGGCACCGATCGGCTCGATCAGGACATTGCAATCAACCGGGTCGCGGAGGCCGAGCAGCGTCTGCTCGAAGTCCAGGAACGCAACCAGGACCTCGCAGGCAAAGCGGACAACGCGAACCGCGTCGGCATCGAAGGATCTGAGCAGGTTGTCGCGGCGAAGGACCGCGTGTACGACGCCGAACGCCGCGTCACCGACGCACAGCAGCAGGTCCGTCTGGCGCAGGAAGCCACCGAAGAGTCGATGACCAAGGCGACGACGGCGGCCGACAAGTACGAGCAGGCACTCTCCAAGCTCTCACCGGCGGCCGCGGACTTCGTCCGGAGCATGCGTGCTCTCGCCGAAGAGGGCGGCGCGTGGAACGTCTTCCAACAGTCCGTGCAGCAAGGCCTGTTCGAAGGTATCGGTGACTCGGTCTCGGACCTGGCGAATACCGTTCTGCCGAAGATCACTCCGGCGATGACGGAGATCGCACGCTCGATCGGCGGGATTGTCACCACGATCTCCGACGTGCTCACCGGCCCCGCTGGCGAGCAGTTGGTCACCCTGTTGACGGAGATCCCGCAGTTCTTCACCGCGATGACCCCCGGCATCGAGTCCACCGTTCAAGGGTTCCTCGCCTTCGGTGACGCTGCAGCACCGGCGATGACGGCGCTCGGCCAAGGTGTCGGCGACGTCCTCGGAATGATCGGTGACGCCTTCGTCGAGCTGAACGACTCCGGCGTTCTGACGGAAGCGATTTCAGGGTTCGGGGACATGCTCTCGGGCATCGGTCAGTGGATGGGTCCGCTAACGACGATGTTCGTCGAACTCGGTGCGGTGGCGGGTCCGATCTTCGGTGACCTGTTCACCATCTGGGGTCAGACCATCTCGGAGATGACACCGGCGCTCACCATCATGGCGCAGGTGATCGGTGATGTCCTCGTCAACGATTTCGATGCGTTCCGTCCGGCGATTATTGCTGTCACGCAAGCCTTTTCGGACTTCCTCGTCGCGGTGTCACCGCTAATCCAACCGCTGGCGGAGATGGCCTCCGTCATCCTGACGGGGATGGCGACGAATTTCTCCTCGCTGATGGTCGCCATGACACCAGTGATCGAGCAGATCGCGCAAAATCTGGAACCGATCATCCCGATTCTTGCCAATCACATGGAGAAGCTGACGCCGATCTTCGCCGACGCGGCAATGATTCTCGGTGACGCTCTTGTGACGGCACTCGACGAGCTCGGGCCGTACCTGCCCGAGCTAGTGCAGACGATGTCGGATCTGGTGATCACCATCGCTCCGCTGCTTCCGGAGCTGGTTGAGTTGGCGATCGAGGTCATTCCGATCGTGGTGGGCGCGGCGTCGACGATTCTGCCGATCTTCACCAATGTCGTCGGGATCTTCGCGGAGATCGCGACGTATGCGGTTCCGCTGATCACAGGCGCGCTCAACGGGCTGGAAGGGCCAGTCGGCGCGATCGGCGGATTCTTCTCGACGATGGCGACGACAGTCTCAGGCGTCTGGGATGGGATTATCAACGTCATACGCGGCGCGGTACGCGCCATTGGTGGTCTGCTGCAACAGGTTCCGTCGACGATTTCCTTCGGAATCGGACCTCTGAAGAAGACGTACGACTTCGGCGGGGCGAATGACCTCGGCGCAGCAATGGTGCAGTGGGCAAACGGAACCGTGCTACCCGGCAACGCAGTTGCTGAATCTGCCGATGGCGCGAAGTCTCCGGAGCGTATGCAGATTCAGCGGCGCGCTGACGGCGGGCTCTTCCGTGGTTACGGTGGCCCTCGGGATGATGCGAATGTCGTGGCGATCTCGGACGAGGAGTACATCGTCAACGCGGTCTCGACGGCGAAGCACTTCGATCTGATCGAGGCGATCAACAACGACGAGTTGCCGGCGTTCAAGGACGGAGGCACCACCGGCCGGAAGAAGCCTGGCGGCGCGGCAGCCCCGACGCCGATCGTGCAGGCGCAGAAGGCCCCGACAGCGGCGGAGACGGCCGCGTCGACGGCGGCTCCGACCACGACCTCGGGTGCCTCACGTGGCGCAGCATCACCGGCCGGTACACCGGTTCCGGCGTCGGCGTCCTCAGTCAGCATCATCGGCTCGATGGAAGCCGTTGTCGGGGCTAAGTTCCCGTCCCTGTTACAGAACGGGCGCGCGTTCTCCGGCATGCGTTCCGGAGACCCCGGCCATCACGGCTCTGGTCACGCCGCTGACTTCTCCAACGGAGGCGACGAGGGCAGTCCCGAGATGCAGGGCCTGGCGCAGTTCATTGCCGACAACTACCTCGGGCAGACGCTCGAGCTGATCCACTCGCCGTTCGATCGCAACATCAAGAACTCCGAGTACGTCGGTGACGGCGTCGGGTTGTACGGCGCCGGAACTATGGCAGGGCATCGCAACCACGTTCACTGGGCGGTCTCGGCTCCGGTCGGCGCGCCCGGTGGTAGCGGTGCGGGCGTCTCCGGTGGCGGTGAGTCGAATCAGGTGATCAATGCCAGCCCGAACTATTCGGGAGCGTCGCCGTACAGCGCCGGCAATCCTGGTGATGCGTACGGCGCGGGGATGCTCGGCGCCAACTACGGCGACGCGTGGGATCGTGCCGACTCGTACGGTGACGGTCCCTCGGATGCTGATCTCGAGAAGATCAGTGTTCAGGCGTACGGGCGTAAAGCTGGTGAGCTGGGCGCGAATTGGTTGCTCGGGATCTTCGGGTTGGAGAATTCGATCCTGTCGGAGTCGAACGTCTACAACAAGGCCTACAACGACACGTTGGAGGCGACGAAACCGAAGGACCCTGGGCAGTACGCGGGCAGTGGGCCGGGTGTCTACACGGCGCCGCAGGTCAACGTCGACGGCGCGGAATGGATGGTCAACTCGGATTGGGGCGCCGGTGCCGGTGGTACGTCGGCGGACGCCGGACTGGGTCACGTGTACGACCCGGCCGGTGGCGCGGAGCAATGGCGCTCGACCGTCGAGGCCGTGCTGCTCGGGACGGGGCGCTCTCCCTCGTTGGCCGGGATCACGGTCCAGCAGATCCAGATCGAATCGGGCGGCGATCCGAATGCGTTCAACAACTGGGACATCAACGCACAGAACGGGACACCGTCCATCGGTTTGATCCAGGTGATCAAGCCGACGTTCGACGCGTACATGGATGCCCGGTATCCGGGTGGTCAGGCCGACCCGGCACCGAACATCGCAGCGGCATTCAACTATGTCGATGACGAGTACGGCGGCGCGTCGAATATCTGGCCGAAGGTGAACGGGTACAAGGACGGTGGTCAGTACCGGGGCCGCGGCGGTCCGCGTGAGGATGCGAATCTGATCGCGATCTCGGACGAGGAGTTCATCGTCAATGCGATGTCGACTCGGGCGAACCTGCCTCTGCTCGAAGCGATCAACTCCGGGCAGCCGGTCATGGATGCGATATCCGACAGTGCCCGGTGGTCTGCCGGTGTCGTCCCGCAGCGTCCGGTCGTCGCGGCCGGTGCCGGTTTGGGTGGTCAGAGCATCGACCGGTCCACCAATCACACCGGCGACATCATCACCGCCGATCTCGCCGCGTACTTCGCCGAACGCGAAAGACGCGCTGCGATCGACGGATTCGCCGAACTATCACGGTGGGGAGTGTAAATGTCCGAATTCCAGACCGACGAGATCCACGGCGCCGACGGCAGTTACTGGAATGTCACCACCGGCGAGCAGGGTGTGACCTTGGCGCCGGGGCCGACGAAGTTGGTGGACGCTCCGGTGAAGACGATGTGGATCAAATCGGCTCAGGGCGAGCACTATCAGGGCTCGAAGGTTCTGCGCCGTGATCCGGTGGCAGCGTTCAACATCGAGGGCGACGATCCACTGCACTGGCACGACGTGGACTCGCGGTTCCGGATGGCGTTCGAGTACGACCGGCAGAGCAAGTGGGTCCGCACTACCGCGGATGGCAGCCGCACCCTGATGGTGCGGCTGCTGTCCGAGCCGACGCAGTCTGCGATCGAGAACAAGGATCCGCACATCTGGGGACAGTCGCTGTTGACGGTGTCGTTGGCAGCGGAGTTCTCGTACTGGACGATGCCCGACATCAAGCGCCGGTGGCGTCTTATGTCCGGCACGTCTGGTAGCGGGCATGTTCCGGTGTGGAATCCGTGCGACGTCCCGATCTGGCTCAAGTGGGTGTGTACCTACCCCGGCAAGTACACGTTGCCGGACTTCTCGTTCCTCGGTGACGTCGCGGCGGCGCGAGTCGTTCCGCTGCAACCGTTGGTGGCCACGGACGGCGACCTCACGGTCGATACGTCCCAAAGCGAGGAGCAGTTGATCTCGACGGAGGAAACCCCTGTGTGGCCCCGTCAGGCGGGTAAGGGGTTCCTGTTCCCGGTGCCTGCGCACACCGCCAGCGAGGACAACCCGATCATGCTGCCGGTCTCGGTCACCGGCGGCGTGGCAGGTGTCTCCGGTGTGCAGCTGCGGATGCCTCGTAACTTCTCTCGGCCTTCGGGGGTGAAGCGATGACCACGATGCTCAGCGACGCCGAGTTCGACGAGTTGTGCGAGCAGACCTGGGACACCGGGCAGCTGATCCGCGAGGCGCACCGGGCCATGGCCCGCACGCCGCCGCTGGTGCGTCTGTGGGCGAACCCGACAGATCCCGCGCAGGGACTGCTCCTACGCGGGATCGCCGCGGACTCGAGTTCGGGGAAGTTCCCGTTCAAGAAGAACCGGGCCGGCACTGGAACGCTCAAGCTGCGCGGTGATCACTTCCTCGCGCGGTGGCTGATGACCATCCCGAACAATCCCGCCGCGAAGAAGAACGTCGTCGTCTCGGTCGATCACATGGGTGGCCGGATCCGGTGGTCGGGTCTGCTCAAGCACTGGCGGTTCACCAAGGACAAGGACGGAATCCGTTTCCTGGAAGCGACGTTCGTCGACGACTTGCAGTTCCTGTCGTACCTTCTCGCGCCGCCGAACCCCGCACTTCCTCTCGGGTTGTTCCAATTCCCGCGCGTATTCACCCTCCTCGGCCCCACGATCTGGGCTGCATCTATGACGATCTGGCTGAATCTTTGGAGGTTCCAGGGGAATTGGTGGAATCTTCCCGACGATCCGTTCGATTTCAGTCAGTGGACCGACGCGCACAACATGAACACCTGGCAGGTGATCATCAAGGCGCCGACGTTCTTCAACGATCCGTCGCTGCCCACTCTGTTGGCGGCGCGGATGGACCCGATCGACAAGGTCATCGAAGACGCCATCGATGACGCGCAGGTCGTTATCCGGTACCGGCGGATCTTCACCGTCGACGGTGAGGTCTCCGGAGTTCCCGGTGTGGACAATCCGCGTAACGGTGTCCTCGTGCTTTCCCTGCACGATCGTTCCGGCTACTACGAGGACACGGGCACCGGAACTACCGGCACGGTCCTCGACGGTTTCAAGCGCTCGATTGCGCAGTTCGCTTCCGGGTTCATGGAGACCGTGGATGTGTTCGTCTCCGACGACCAGACCCTCACCCCTCCGGAGTACTACCTCAAGAAATGGTTCGGGGTGGTTCCTAGTCATCCCTGGATAGTCCTTCGGGACAGCGAATGGTCGAACATCGAAGCCTCGGATCTCTCGTGGGGTCCGGCCGGGCCCGTGCAGATCGTGGTCGGCGGGCAGAACGAGTTCGCGGACAGTGCGATCGAGTTGGCGATCCAAGCGGCCGGCAACATGATCGGGTACTTCTTCCTCGGCGGATTCTCCTCCGCCGGTGATATGGCAGCGACGGTGATCATGCCGCTGCTACGCGGAACCGTACTGGCGTGGAACAACTTCAAATCCGGTGCACGTGCGATCAACCTCGGTTGGGTGCACCTGATGGAGATGTACCAGTCCGGTGCGAACAACGCCTGGACGATCTCCGCCGTGATGGCGATCCGCACAGGCATGCTCGCCACCGCCGACGAGTCGGCCTCGAAGATGCGCATGTCCGCGGGTGCTCCGTACTACCCCGGATTGCACATGCTCACCGGCGACCGTGTCGCGCATTCCATCGAAGGGATGACCGACTCGATCACCACAGATCCGTTGTTCATCAACCAGATCGAGGAAATGAACCTCGCCTGGGACGCCGAGCAGGACGCACCGCACGACTACGAGATCACCGCCGGCACGGGCAAGGCCCTGATGACTCAGGCCGAACGCTCGTCCCGGCTGATGTCCAAAGCGATGGCGACGCTACAGAACATCGGCGTCAGCCTCGTTTAAACCGATGGGAGAACAATCGCGATGAGTGGTGTTCCGTTACAACAGGAATGCAATCCCGACGACCCGGAAGAGCATCTGCTCTGGTCGTACACGAAACTGCCGATGAAACTCGCCGACGGCGCCTACCTGGTGACCATGCCGGAGGTTCTGAAGAAGTGGTCGAAGCAGCAGTACGACGCAGGGTTTCGTCACCATCCGGAGTTGCAGAAGATCGAGTTCGTACCGCCTCCGGGCGGGATCAGCATGTACGGCCCGCCCGGGGAATGGCTCGAAGTCGAGAAGGCAGCGCAAAGGCGCATCGAGAACGCCGAAGCCACCCAGCGCGAGTTCGAGAACCTCAAGGATCAAGTCCTCGCATCGATGCCCGAGTACGCGGCGCGAATCGACTCGATGACTCCGGAGGAAAAAGCAGTCGCCCGTGAGGACGCGAAAGCCAAACTCACGGACTCTCTCTCGGAGATGCAAGCCCTGCTCAATCTGCTCAATCAATCGGAAGAGTCCGCCGACGCCGCGGACGAGACGGAGGAATCATGACATGGACAGGTGATCCGATCTGGCTCGAGCAGGTGCTGCGCGAGGCCGGACTATCGGTCTCCGTGCATCCCGGTGCACTCGACCGGGGGCACGGCGACATGGGAACGCTGTGGGGCGCAATGCTCCACCACACAGGTGCACCGGTCGGCAGCAATCCCGGTCCGGGTGCGATCGCCAACCATCCGAGTCTCGGACTCGCGGCGCAGCTGCACATTTCACGGTCCGGTCATTGGACGGTCTGTGGTGTGGGTATCGCCTACCACGCTGGACAGGGCAGCTATCCCGGTCTGCCGACCAACAATGCGAACCCGATCGTCGTCGGCGTCGAGGCGGAGAACTCCGGCACCGAAGGGTGGTCGAGCGCGCAGTACTGGTCGTACGTCAGGGGCGTCGCGGCCATCAACCGGCGCGCCGGCCGTGACAGTTCTCGAGCGATCGGGCACAAGGAATGGGCTGCGATACAGGGCAAGTGGGATCCGGGCGGAATGGACATGGGCAAGCTTCGCGCCGACGTCGGCAACATGATCGCCGAACTCAACGGCGTCAAGCCCGACGTCCCGGTCATCGAGAACCAGATCGACCGCGTCCGGTTCTTCTCCGACTGGCTCGGCAAGCGACTGCACGACGGCGAGAAGCCCTGCAAGGACGGCGTCGGCCGCTACGCGGACTTCGAGAACGGTTCGATCTACTGGCACCCCGACACCGGGGCAGTGCCGATCCCGAAGCTGGTCTACGAAGTGTGGGCCGCACGAGGCTGGGAGATCGAGTACCTCGGCTACCCACAACGATTCCACGTGGTCTACGAGAACGAGGGCGACCTCCAGTCCTTCCAGGGCGGCACCATCGCACGCCGCTACGGCACACCTGGTTTCGTCTGCCACGGCGTCATCGGTCGACGCTGGATCGAAGAAGGCGGCGTCCGCGACGTCGACGGCAAACCCACCACGCTCGGCTGGCCCACCTCCGACGAATACGACTTCGACGGCGGTCGACGTCAGGACTTCGAGCACGGTTCCCTCCTCTGGCATCCGTCAGGGGCAATCGAGATCACAGGAGACAACCGATGAGCCACAACGATTCCCGCTCCACTGCGGACATCGACAACCGCTTCGACTTCCATCCCGCAACCACGGCCGAGAAACGCGGCGAACACGGCAGCATTCGGGAAGCGTGCAAAGCCCTCGCGCACGATCTCGACGCGAAGGTTCCACCCGGCCGCGAGAAGTCCCTCGCTCTGACCAACCTGGAACAAGCCATGTTCTGGGCCAACGCAGCAATCGCACGACAGGCGGAACAGTGATGACTAACCCAAACATCGATATCCTCGGAAACCTTCTGCGCGAGAAGCTCGCCGAGCAACCGTGGGTGAAGCGATACGCGAACACGGTCACCTCCGCAGTGGGCTTCCTCGTCGCGCTGGTGTGGCTACTGGTCTCGGTAGGTGTGGATCTGCCCGCAGAAGTAACCAGCGGCGTCCTGCTGCTCGTGAGCGCCCTGACCATGGTCGGTGTGAAGTTCACCCCGAACGGCGTCACCGAGAAACAGGTGGACGAGATCGAAGCGTACGTCGGCCGACACCGCTCGGACGGATGATCGCCCCGGCGGGTGGCCGGTGGCGACTGCTCGCCGGCCACCTCGCGTTGCCGTGGATTCAGATCATCTTCCTCGTCGATGCGATCGGGCGCGGCCTCGATTACTCGTACCCGCCCGGCACCAGCACGCTGACGCTAGCGACGGTCGAGCAGGCAGCGCCTATCCAATGGTGGGGTATCGCGATTGTGGCGGGCGCGCTGTGCGTGGTGGCAGGACAACTCGTCGGCAGACCGACGGTGGCGATCGTCGGCGAGGTCATTCTCGGTGCGTTGATCGTGGGACTCGGCGCGAGTCTGTTTCTGGCGGTGATGGATCGGCTGTGGTGGGAGGGCTTTCGCACAGGTCTGACGTTGATGTGTGTAGGGGCAACACATTTCGCGTTGGCGTATGCGATCACGAGGTCGAACCGGATGTGGAGGTGGTCCGATGCCCCAGCCTCCCGATGAGGTGGTCAACAGTCCGTGGGTTTTGTACGCCACCATCGCTTTCTTTGTTGTCACGTACGCGGTCGCGGTGTCGCGGAAGTTGCAGGAGTTTCTTGGTCCGTTCGGTCGGTGGATTACCAGCAGGCAGGAGCGATCGATCGAGCGGGAACGCGCTCGCCGGGTCGCTGAGGCGGCGCTTGACGATGTCGTGGTGCGCGAGCTCAAGGCTGACATTGCTGACATAGGCGCACAGATGCGCGCGCAACGTCGCCGACACAACGAAGACTTGACGGCGCTGCGCCGTGAGTACGACCGACGGATCGCAGACATCCGGACCGAGTACGACGGACGAATTGAGGAGATGAAGTCCGCACACGAACGTGAAGTGCGTGGACACATCGAGGAGATGACGCGTCTTCGAAATCTGTTGCAACGCTCCGGAGGTGACCCACTTTGACAAACCCGGGTAACAATTTCAACCGACCGCCCACTGTCGTCACCGGCAACGATGGGTCCACTCGCGCTATGGCCCAACGCACGCAGGACGCGGTCGTCAAGCAGAAGTCCGACGAGCTCAAAGCCAGCGGGTGGGGAGCTGGGTCAGGTTCGTTCTTCGGTGGCATCCTCGCGGGGTTTGCCGGGATCGGTTCTCTGCTCGACAATCTTGCGGCGGCGTTCTTCGGTTCGGGGCCCTTTGACCCGAACTCGCCACTCGGGCGGATCGCGAGTCGCGGCGTCCTGATCAATAACTTGCAGAGCACCACGCAGAAACTCGAGGGCATCATCGGGTACGGGTCGTGGGTTGCCGGTCAAAACAAGTTCATCGGCGTCATCAACACTGTCGTCGAGCGGGTGATGGAGTTCGACACCCAACAGGGCCCGATAGAAGGTGTGGAACTGTATGCCGATCCTAAGTTCGGCGGCCGCAAGATGGTTCGGCTGAAGTCTCGCGGGCTCTGGGAGATCAAGGCTCAGACGAAGGCCCGGCAGACCGGATTCACCGGGCTCGACAAGGTATATCTCGACATCGTTGTCCGTGATCATCACGGGGTGGAGTTCTACCGTCGTGCGGCAGATGCTGTCGCGCACAAGGATGAGGGCGGTGTGTTGCCGAATCGGGTCGGCGACGGCGAGGTGTGTATCAAGGGTGATCTGTTCGTCGTCGTACCAGACCCCGATTACACCGTGCACGTCGAATTGTTCACCGATCGCTGGCGTTGGTTCTACGGCGGGTCTGTGTGGTCGGGACTGAGTGTGCTCAAGCATTCCTCGGAAGTCGAACACGAAGGGACCGTCGATCCTGGGACTCCGCCGATCGCTGGATAAGTGAGTCCGGTTCGCGTCGGGTCGCAGTGACGGTCGGAAGTTTCGAATATTGATGTACGACAAGGAGAGTCATGACTGTTATTTCCGAACCGCTCACCGATCCGGCCGGACGTCCCGAGACCGAACCGCTGGCATTCTTCGTCGAGCGCATCCGTCAGAATGCCAGCGGCTCAGGGATCGTCAGCGTGCAGCGCGTGGACGTCACCCCGGTCAACGGAATCCTGACAACACCCAATCTCGATCCGGGACCGATGGAAGTGCAGTGGCGCGGCAACCGCTACAAGTTCGAACTCCCGAACTCCGAAAATTCGGTGGAGCTTTGGCCGCTGATCGAGTTCTCGGTCCCGTCGACGCCGCCGGTCGTCTCCCTGGTGAAGCAGTACCGGGACGAGGCGAAGGCGGCTCGCGATGTCGCGGTCGCCGCGGCCGAAGGTGTTGCCGGTATCGGAGAGGACCTCGAGCAAATCGCGGAGGACCGTGCGGCAGCAGAGGCCGCTCGCGATGCGGCTGAGGGTTTCGCCACCAGTGCGGGCACATCGAGTGGACACGCGGACACCGCCGCTGGCGCAGCCGGCGAATCCGCCACCCTGGCCGGCCAGCACGAGACGGC
Organism: Rhodococcus sp. IEGM 1318; assembly: GCF_033142465.1. Taxonomy (NCBI): domain Bacteria; kingdom Bacillati; phylum Actinomycetota; class Actinomycetes; order Mycobacteriales; family Nocardiaceae; genus Rhodococcus; species Rhodococcus sp. IEGM 1318. The sequence continues at coordinate 150,266 of NZ_JAWLSC010000007.1, read as the reverse complement.
GGCCGCGGGCCACGCGAGCACCGCATCCGACAGTGCCGCTGCGGCCGGACAATCCGAGACCGCCGCAGGCCAGCACAAGGTCGCCGCCGAGGAGGCCGCTGAACGATCTGAGCAGATCGCCGCCGGAATCCAGGACGTCGCCGAGGATGCTGCACAGGTGGCCGAGGATCGGCTGGCAGTCGAGTCCGCGGCCTCCACCGTCGCGACCGACCGCCAGACTGTCACGACTGCACACGATGTCGTGGTCGCAGCGAAGACCGATGTCGAGCAGATCCAGACCGATGTTCACCAGACGAAGAGCAGCATTGAGAACACTGCCAGCCTCGTCGACCAGACACTGGAGCAGTACGGCACTCAGTTCGTCGCGGAGAGGGAACTGTCGCAACAGGCGGTGGCGGATGCGAGCGTGCAGGCGCAGCGGGCTGAGGACGCGGCTGACGGCATCGTTGCGGGTTCTGTGCTCGACAACGCGGTCACAACACCGAAACTCGCCGACGAGGCAGTCACGAAGGCGAAGACGTCGCCGACGTTGCAGGCATCGTTGGACAAGGCCGACGGAGCGGTGCAGGAGGATGATCCACGCCTGTCCGACGCGCGGCCACCGACCTCGCACACGCATTCCGAGTCTCAGGTGACGGGGCTGACTGCGAAACTCGCTGGGCTGCAGCCTCTGGCAGAGAAGGGGCAGGCCAACGGTTACGCTCCGCTCGATGAGAACGGCAAGCTCGCGGCGGCCTACCAACCGTCGTACGTCGACGACGTTCTCGAGTACGCCAACCTGGCCGCGTTCCCTGCGGTAGGTGAGTCCGGGAAGATCTACGTCTCGATCGTCAACAACCGTCCCTACCGATGGTCCGGCTCGGTCTACGTGGAGATCGCCCCCTCGCCCGGTTCGACCGACGTCGTGCCCGAAGGTGCGACGAACAAGTACTTCACCGACGCTCGCGCACAGGCCGCTCTCGCCGTGGCACTCGCCTTGTTGGCCCCGAAGGCGAGTCCGGTGTTCACCGGTGCGGTCAAGGGCGTTCCGTACCCGATCGGTTATGTTGCCGCGCTCGGGACGCGTGCCGTCGGATACTTGGAACTGCCTGGCGGACTGACAATTGCGGACCCGTGCACGATCACCAGAATCGTCTACAGCTTCGACATCCCCGACGCGGCGGGGTCGACGACTGTGGAGCTCCGCAAGAACGGCGCCACAATCTCTGGCACGTCTTTGACGGTGACCGCAGCGAATCAGGCTGGCGGACCCACAACCCTCACTGCTCGGACGGTTTCGGGTCTCGGTGTCGTACTGACAGAGGGTGACGTTCTCAATGTGTACGTCTCCGGTATCGGTACCACTCCAGGCAAGGGTTTGACCGCGAACATAAAGGCGGTGACGAGTTGATCATCGTGCGCCCGACGAGTCTGTTCACCCCGGGCGGTATGACTCGGTTAGCTGACGGGAGTATTCAAACGGCAACGCCGGTGAAGACTATCGGCTGGTCAGCGGACCCAGCATTTCCCGGCACTGTCGCAGTGAACAACGGACTGCAGATGGATGGCTCGGCGGCTGTGGTCTTGAACTTCAGTGGCACGTTCTACGCGACATTCGGGATGAACATGAATGTCGCTGCCTATGTGGCTGGTGTTCAGCGAGGACCTACTTCCACGTTTGCCGTGACGGCTTACAGCAACGTGGTGAGAAGCGGGTCCATACCGTTCTCCGTGAATGCTGGCGAGGTGGTGGACCTATACGCCTGGTGCGCCAACGCATTTACCGTCACAGTTCGCGCGGGCACCGCCTGGTCCGTAGTTCCGGGCTAGCAAGGGATAGCCCTAAGCGAGTGCGCGACAGAGCCCCCAACTCATAACTTTCGGTTATGGGTTGGGGGCGATCTGGCGTTTTTGAACTGGTCAGCAGCGGCCGGATTCGGCTCGTGCGAAGGCCTCTTCAATCCGATGTCGTTCGTCGAGGGGCGTCTTGTTCCACTCGCCCGACTGTCGGGACTCTTCGAAGAACGCTTGAAGGATTTCGGACGAATCCGCGTTTGGGTCGAACTCGGCGGCGCTGTCGAGGAAGTCCATCAGAAAACTGCAGTACTCGGCGACGGACCCCGAGCTCTGATAGATCGTGATGTCCTCACCCAATCCAGCAGTATTACCATCATGCGAACCCGGTGTGGCACTACCGTCCACCGCGGTTGAGCAACCGGCGATAAACATTGAGCATGCGGTCAAGACGGTCAGCGTCCACTTGTGCATGCATGGATCAAACCAGACCAGCTGTCAGGTTACGAGGCGATCGCCGCAACCTCCTCTACCGAGGCGACAGGCTGTCCGGGGAACTGAAGCAGTTCGATCGCGGTGACCTTCTGTAGATCGGCGACGAGTGTGTAGATCTGTGTGGTTTGCAGTGAGGCGTGTCGCATGAGTTCCTGGACGGTGCGGAGGTCGACGCCGGCGCGGACCAGCATGGTGGCGAACCAGTGTCGGAGGCGGTGGCCGGAGCCGGGGATCTCCGCTCGGATCATCAGGCCGCATAGGGTGTTGGTCACGGACTTCGGGGCCATGTGTGGCAGCCGACCGCCTCTCGAGGGGAACCACCACCCGCGGCGTGGCATCGTCTTCGCGAGCTCGACGAGGTCCGGGTGCAGGGGGAGGACCGCGGTCACTTCACCCTTGCCGACGACCGTGATGGTCTTCGCGATGATGTCGACGTCCTCGCCCCTGACGCGGGCGATCTCGTGTACGCGCAGCCCTGCGAGTGCGGCGAGGTGAACCATGACGCGGGTCTTGCGGTGCATCCGGGTCTGGACGAGCACGGGCATGTGTTCGTTGGCGACGGGCTTCGGCTCGCCGCGCGGGCGACGTGGCGCGCCGACCTTGGTCATGGGATTGCTCTCGCGATATTCCATCAGCATCAGCCAGACGAACCAGGATTTCAGATGTGCGTGGTACGTGGCTCTCGTCGACGCGGACCAGCCGGGGCGTGCCAGCCACTTTGCGATCTGCTGGGAGTTGAGATCCAGGGCGCTGGTGCCGACTTCTCTGCTGATCCGGACGACCGTTGCCGATCTGTCCGTGACTGTTCGATCCGAAAGTGATCGGGCGTACTGCCAGGTTTCCCATTCGTCGAGACGAGGGTCACGTTCGGGGACGAGTGTGAGGTGCGGTGTCATGCGGAGATTCTTTCCCCTGCTCAGGAGTCGTGGGTGGCCGACGAGAACCTTGACCGGTTTAGGACTTTTGTCGGGATACAAACCGACCGCTCACTCGTTGATGTGGTGGTGGTCGCGGCGATTTGTGGGTGCCGTTCTGGCCGGGGAAGATCAGGAAGCTCGTAGCAAATGCCGCACCGGCGGCGGGAAATTGAGGATCTCTCCATGAGTAGTACCTGGACCCTGCCTGACGACCTGACCCTCCCGGAGCCGACCGAATTCTTTCCGGCCGCCGGCGAGAAGCTGCCTCAGCACTGGTCGAAATGCTTCGGCTGCGGCGACGACCAGCCTGCCGGAATGGCGATGAGTTTCAGGGCCGGTAGCGGGCTGGAAGTGACCGGTCGTCTGGAGGTCGCCAAGAAGTATCAGGGTGGTCCGGGTGTCATTCACGGCGGCATTCTGTCGACGGCTTTCGACGAGGCTCAGGGCATGGCATGCATGGCTCTCGGCTCACCGGTGGTGACCGGGCACCTCGAGATCGACTTCGCCCGGCCGATCCCGTTGGGATCGGTGCTCGAATTCCGGGCTCGCATCGACGGCGTTTTGCGCCGCAAGGTCTACACCAGCGCGGAAGCGGTGATCGTCGAAGGTCCGACAGCGGATCCGGACAGGGTGGTGGGAACCTCCCGAGGACTGTTCCTGACCATCACCTCGGAACACTTCGCCAAGACCAAGGAGTTCGTGGACGGCGAACCGACTTCCCCGTTCGGCACCTCGTCGGTCTGACGCGGTAGTCGGCCGGAGGCCGGTCATTTCACCGGAGTGAGCTTGGGGCGAGACGGGGCTTGTTTGCCGCCCATCAATCCGGCATAGGCGAGTGCCTCGGCCAGGTTCGCGACTTCGTTGACGCGCATGCCGGGAATGTTCGGGCCGGAATCGACCGGCACGATGGCGCTGGTGAATCCCAATCGGGCAGCTTCGATCAGCCGCCGGTTGACGCCGGCAACTCGTCGAACCTCTCCGGCGAGTCCGACCTCGCCGAGGATGACGAGCCCCTTGGGGACGGGTTTGGCTTTCACAGCGGAAGCGACCGCTATGGCGAGAGCCAGATCGGCACCCGGCTCGGTCATCCGCATGCCGCCGACGGTCGCGGCGTAGACGTCGGCCTTCGAGATCGACACTCCGACGCGGCGCTCCAACACGGCCAGAACCATGGCCACACGGGCGGTGTCGAGCCCGCTGACGGCTCGGCGAGGTGTCGGTAGAGGCGTGGCGGCGACGAGGGCCTGAACTTCACCGAGTAGAGGTCGCTTACCGTCCATCATCACTGTGACGGCAGTGCCTTCCACGGCTTCTTCACGGTGATGCAGGAACAGGCCGGACGGATCGCTGATCTCGTTGATGCCCTGCTCGCTCAGCTCGAAGCATCCCACCTCGTCGGCCGCACCGAATCTGTTCTTGACACCGCGGACCATGCGCAGGGTGGAGTGCTTGTCACCTTCGAAGTGCATAACCACGTCCACGAGATGCTCGAGCGAGCGCGGACCGGCGACGGCGCCGTCCTTGGTGACGTGGCCGATCAGAAGCACCGGGATTCCGCTGGCCTTTGCCAGGGAGGTCAGGGCGCTGGTGACGGCCTTGACCTGAGTCACGCCGCCGACGACTCCGTCGACGTCGGCAGCAAGCATGGTCTGCACCGAGTCGACGATGACCAGGGTCGGCTTGACCTGCTCGATGTGGCCGAGGATGGTCGCGAGATCGGATTCGGCCGCCAGATACATCCGTTCGTGGACAGAGTTGGTGCGATCTGCCCGAAGTCGGACCTGACCGGCAGACTCCTCGCCCGTGACGTACAACGCTCGATCATCTTCGCTGCGCATCGCCCAGCGGTAGACGACCTCGAGAAGTAGCGTCGATTTTCCGACACCGGGCTCTCCCGCGAGCAGAACTACGGAACCCGGAACGACACCACCGCCGAGGACGCGGTCCAGTTCGCCGATTCCGGTGGGCTTGGCCTGCGTCGAGGTGCTGTCGATCTGTGTCAACGGGGTGGCCGGCGTCGTGGGTAGTACGGCGCTTGACCCCGCTTTCGCGAGTGAAGCGCCGGCGCGACTGGCGACGGGTGCCACGACGGCGACCTCGATCATCGAGCCCCACGAGTCGCAGTCCGGACATCTACCGACCCATTTGGGCACTACCGACTGGCATTCGGAGCATCGGTAGTTCGATTTCACTTTGGCCACCGGGACAGACTAGAGGCGGGGTCCGACATGGACCCCGCCTCTAGTGCGATGCTGAAATTGTTCTGCGAGGCGCAGTGTGCGCCTTGGTGATTCGGGGCTCAGTGCCCAGCTTCTGCAACGTCAGGCGACTTGTCCGACTCGTTGCGCTCGAGCTGCGGGCCGGCATCGACAGGCACGTCGACGGTGACCGAACCGGCCTTCTCGAACTTGAAGGTGATCGGGACGGTCAAGCCCGGGCGAACGCCTGCCTTGATGTCCTGCAGAACGACGAGAGTGAGCGCAGCGGGTGCGTCGTCGTTCTCTTCGTTGTTCTTGATCTGGGTCTCGGCCTCGGTCGCGGCGCCTTCGCCGGCGGGCAACTGACCGGCCTGCAATGACGTCTGAGGCTTGATCGTCAAGCCGCCGACCTCTTCACCTGCGATGACGCGTGCTGCGTAATCGGTGGTGATACTGACGAGCTTGTCCGTGGTCTCGGCGCTGTCGTTCACGATGGTGAACGCGAGCACGGCGTTGCCGCCCGGCTCGATGCTGTATTCCTCGGACGAGGGGTAAGCGATGTGCACGTTGCGCAGTGCGATCTCACCGAGGTTGGCGGTGTTGCCGTTCACGGCGGCCTGCTGGACGGCGGTCTGGCTCACCTGTCCGGAACCGCAAGCGGACAGCGCGATGGCTGCGCCTGCAGCCAGTGCAATGGCGGTAGCGACTCGACGAGTCGGCTTACGGATAGCAGTCACGATTTGTCCTCCACGGCGTCAGGTTCGCACTCCACTAGGCAGAGTAGTAGATAAGGTCCTGCAGGCTGGCCGTCGGGTCGCCACAACGGTTGTCTGCGTGGGCTTTCAGTCGGTTACGCAGGGGTGCTCCAGACCAGTTGAATGCACGTACAACAAGCCCTGTCAACCCCTACGCTCGAGCAAGGATGCCCCTGACCTGCACAGTTGATGAGTGGTCGGTTCTTTCACGTGTTAAACTAGTGGAATCGAAAGGGGCACGGGACACATGATTTTCAAGGTCGGAGACACCGTCGTATACCCCCATCACGGTGCGGCGCTGATCGAAGCTATCGAAACCCGCACCATCAAGGGTGAGCAGAGAGAGTACCTGGTTCTGAAGGTCGCTCAAGGCGATCTCACAGTACGGGTTCCTGCAGACAACGCAGAGTACGTCGGAGTTCGTGACGTGGTCGGCCAAGAAGGCCTCGACAAGGTTTTCCAGGTTCTGCGAGCACCGCACACCGAAGAGCCCACCAACTGGTCTCGTCGATACAAGGCAAATCTCGAGAAGCTTGCCTCAGGCGACGTGAACAAGGTTGCAGAAGTTGTTCGTGACCTGTGGCGTCGTGAGCAGGACCGTGGACTTTCCGCTGGTGAGAAGCGCATGCTCGCCAAGGCTCGTCAGATTCTCGTCGGAGAGCTCGCGCTCGCCGAGGGTACTGACACCGAGAAGGCAGATACCATTCTCGACGAGGTCCTCGCGGCCGCGTCCTGACGGTAATACAACCAAAGCTGACAGTGGCAGTAGTAGCCCTGGTACCTGCCGCAGGTCGGGGAGTGCGTTTGGGTGAGAAATTACCCAAGGCATTCGTCGAACTCGGTGGGTGCACCATGCTTGCACGCGCGGTCGATGGACTCCGGAAATCCGGAGCGATCGACCGCGTTGTTGTCATTGTGCCGCCTGAACTGGTCGAATCCGTCGTGGCCGACCTCGGTCGTGCGACGGATGTCGATGTCGTCGGTGGTGGCGCCGAAAGGACCGATTCGGTTCGAGCCGGCCTCAGTGCTGCCGGTGATGCGGATTTTGTACTCGTGCACGACGCTGCACGGGCATTGACGCCGCCGGCGCTGATCGCGCGCGTAGTCGAAACTCTCCAGGCCGGCAGCTCCGCGGTCATTCCGGTACTTCCGGTTACCGACACGATCAAGTCGGTCGACGTACTCGGCGCAGTCACCGGTACGCCTCTGCGTTCGGAGTTGCGTGCGGTCCAAACTCCTCAGGGCTTCTCCACCGACGTCCTGCGGCGTGCGTACGACGCCGGTGATGTCGCCGCGACCGACGATGCCGCTCTGGTCGAGCGTCTCGGTGTTTCGGTGCAGACGATTCCCGGCGACGCTCTCGCCTTCAAGATCACCACTCCGCTCGACCTCGTCCTTGCGCGGGCGCTCCTGATCTCGGAGACAGAGTTGAGTGCGGACTCACGGAACGGAAATTAGATGCGCGTCGGTCTCGGCACGGATGTCCATCCCATCGAGGTGGGCCGACCTTGCTGGATGGCGGGGTTGCTGTTCGAGGAAGCGGACGGGTGCTCAGGGCATTCGGACGGCGACGTCGCCGTCCACGCGCTCTGCGACGCGTTGCTCTCCGCGGCGGGCCTCGGTGACCTCGGTTCGGTTTTCGGCACCGGCAGGCCCGAATGGGACGGTGTGAGCGGCGCTCGAATGTTGGCGGAGGTTCGCCGACTGCTCGAGGAGAACCAGTTCACCGTCGGCAACGCAGCAGTGCAGGTCATCGGTAACCGTCCGAAGATCGGGCCGCGACGCGACGAGGCGCAGAGGGTGCTTTCCGAGATACTGGGCGCGCCTGTTTCGGTGTCCGCGACCACCACGGACGGCCTCGGCTTGACCGGTCGCGGCGAGGGGATCGCCGCGATGGCCACCGCGTTGGTCATGACAACCGAACACGACAGGTAAGATCGCTGGTCGTGACCCTGCGCCTATACGACACCGGTACGCGGGCCCTTCGGGATTTTGTTCCGTTGGCCCCCGGACATGCATCGGTGTACCTGTGTGGGGCGACAGTTCAGGGCGACCCTCACATCGGACACGTTCGCAGCGGTGTCGCTTTTGACGTGCTGCGACGCTGGCTGTTGGCGCACGGCAACGATGTTGCCTTCGTGCGCAACGTGACGGACATCGACGACAAGATCCTCAACAAGGCCGCCGACGCCGGCCGACCTTGGTGGGAGTGGGCGACGACGTTCGAGCGTTCGTTCACGTGGGCGTACGACCAATTGGGTGTGCTGCCGCCGTCCATCGAGCCGCGGGCCACCGGCCACGTGACGCAGATGGTCGAGATGATGGAACGCCTGATCGAGAACGGCCACGCGTACGCGGCGGGCGGTGACGTCTACTTCGACGTGCAGAGCTACCCCGAGTACGGCGCACTGTCCGGCCACAAACTCGACGACGTTCATCAGGGCGAGAGTGCAGCCGAAGGAAAGCGCGATCCACGCGACTTCACTCTGTGGAAGGCCGTCAAGCCCGGTGAGCCCTCTTGGCCCACACCGTGGGGACCCGGCCGTCCGGGCTGGCACCTCGAGTGCTCGGCCATGGCGGAGTTCTACCTCGGCGCGGCATTTGACATCCATTGCGGTGGACGCGATCTCGTCTTCCCTCACCACGAGAACGAAATCGCGCAGGCCAAGTGCGCCGGCGACGATTTCGCTCAGTACTGGCTGCACAACGGCTGGGTCACGATGAGTGGCGAGAAGATGTCCAAGTCGTTGGGAAATGTTCTCTCGGTGCCGAACGTGCTCAAGAAGGTTCGCCCGCAAGAACTTCGGTACTACCTCGGTAGTGCGCACTACCGTTCCAACCTCGAGTACTCGGACGAGGCATTGGACGAAAGTGCGAAGTCCTACCAAGGACTCGAGTCGTTTGTCCTGCGCACACACAAGCGCGCAGGTGGCGTCGAACTCGGTACGTGGACCGAAGGTTTCGCGGCGGCTCTCGACAACGACTTGTCGGTGCCGATCGCGTTGGCCGAGATCCACGGCAAGGCGAGCGAGGGTAATTCCGCGCTCGCTGGGGGTGATCTCGACGCGGCTCGGGTGGCTGCCGGCCAGGTGCGGGCCATGCTCGCGATCCTGGGCGTCGACCCACTCGACGAGCATTGGACGCAGTCCGGTGGCGACACCGAGACGGCAATGGAAGCTTTGGACGTGTTGGTGCGGGCCGATCTCGATCGTCGGCAGCAGGCACGTACGGAAAAGAACTGGGTGGTGGCGGACGAGGTCCGCGATCGCCTCATCAAGGCGGGTATCGAAGTAACCGATACTCCCGACGGACCCGAATGGTCCCTTAAGGCAGGGCAGTAACAATGGCTGGAAACTCGAGCAGGCGCGGCGCAGTCCGTAAGGGCGGCACCAAGAAGGGCCAGGTTGCCGGTTCCGGCGGTAAGCACCGTCGCGGCCTCGAAGGGCGTGGCGCTACGCCGCCCGCCGAGGCACGCACGAAGCATCCCGCGGCAAAGCGTGCAGCGCGCGCCGCACGTGCCGACGAGAAGCAGGGCCGCGGTGGCCGTCCGGGTCCGGGCCGCAAGGTTCTCGACGGTCCCGAGACAGTGCTCGGACGCAACCCGGTGGTCGAGTGCCTACGCGCCGGCGTTCCGGCGACGGCGCTGTGGGTCGCCGTCGGCACCGAGAGCGACGACCGGTTGAAGGAATCCGTTCAGCTCGCTGCGGACGCCGGCATCTCCATCCTCGAGGTGCCCCGCACCGATCTGGATCGCCTCAGCGCCAACGGCCTTCACCAGGGCATCGCCCTGCAGGTTCCGCCGTACCGCTACGCGCACCCGGACGATCTTCTGTCCGAGGCACGTAAGCACGCCGAGCCGCCGCTGCTCGTCGCGCTGGACAACATCACCGATCCCCGCAACCTGGGTGCCGTTGTGCGCTCGGTCGCAGCTTTCGGTGGACACGGCGTCGTGATTCCGGAGCGTCGCAGCGCGAGCGTGAGTGCTGTCGCTTGGCGTACCAGCGCCGGCGCTGCCGCTCGTCTGCCGATCGCTCGGGCCACCAACCTCACTCGCACGCTCAAGGACTGGGCGTCGAAGGGTGTTCAGGTCGTCGGCCTCGACGCCGAAGGTGACACGACCCTCGACGATTTCGACGGCAGCGGTCCCGTGGTGATCGTTGTCGGTTCCGAGGGCAAGGGCCTTTCGCGCCTCGTCCGCGAGAACTGCGACGCGATCCTGTCGATTCCGATGGCCGGTCCGGTCGAGTCGCTCAACGCGTCGGTTGCCGCCGGAGTTGTCCTCGCGGACATCGCCCGCAGGCGTCGTAGCAGCTGAGTTGTAACAGCTTGCAGGTGAGTCTGGCGGGTATCTAGCTCCGTACCGACCAGGCTTCCCACAATGCAGCGTAGGAACCGTCCGCGCCGATCAGTTCGTCATGTGTCCCGCTCTCGACTACGCGGCCACCGCTCATGACGAGTATCCGATCGGCGCGGACTGCTTGGCTCAGGCGGTGTGCGATCACCACGGCAGTCCTGCCGGTGACAGCGAGCTCGGCTGCCTGATCGAGTAGACCGGCTGCGGTGGTTCCGGCTTCGGCAGTCGCCTCGTCGAGGATCACGACTGGCGGATCGAGCAGAGCCAGTCGGACGAGGGCTATGTGCTGTGCCTGCGCCGCCGTTAACTGGTACCCGCCGGCCCCGACCCTGGTCTCGAGCCCGTCCGGAAGCTCGTGAATCCATTGAGCTTTCATTCCTTCGACGGCTTCGGCGATCTTCGCATCGTCCGAATCGGGTGCGCACAACCGGAGATCGTCGGCGATCGTCCCGACGAACACGTGAACTTCCTGGCTGACCAGGACGACTTTGTGCCGAAGTTCGGCATCACTCAGGTCGTCAATCGGTGTGCCGTCGACGGTGATGTGCCCGTCCCCGACGGGAATGATGCCGGCAATCAGTTTGGCAAGCGTGGTCTTTCCGGCACCACTGCTGCCGACGACGGCGATTCGTTCCCCCGGTGCGATGGCGATCGAGATCGAATCGATGACCGGAGTGGAGTTGTTGTACGAGTAAGAAACCCGGTCCACCTCGACGCCGATGGGTTCGGACCGAGCCGAGGGAGGAATGCTCGAAGGACGCCCGGACATCGCGGTGACACCGATCAGGCGAGCCAGGCTGGCACCCGCATCCTGCAATTCGTCGATGTTGGAGAGAAATACCGCGATGGGGCTGAACAGACTGTGGAAGTAGAGCGCGGCGGCGGTAGCGGCGCCGATGGACACCGAGCCCGTGGTCACGAGCCAGTAGCCTACGCTCAGGACTGCGGCCAATCCGAGCAGTTCGGCGCCGTTCAGTTGAGCGAAGAAGTTGGTGCGCAGTCGAACTGCCTGCATGTCGAAGCTGATGGCATGCTCGGAGGTCGCGGCGATTCGGCCGATGTGCTCGTCAGCTCGCCGTAGGGCAGTGACAGTGCCTGCGCCACCGAGAGTTTCGATGAGCTGCTGTCCCCGCCTGGCCTGCGCAGCTCGAGAGCGTCGGTAGACGGGTCCGGAGCGTCGGAGGAAATGACGAAGAGCAAAATAGTGGATCGGCGCGACCGCAACGATGGCCAGGGTGAAGCGCCAGTCGATCACTCCCACACCGACAAGCGTCAATGAAATCATGAACAGGGCAGACACCGTTGCGGGTAGCACCCGAGCGATGACGGTGTTGACCGCTTCGACGTCACCCGAGACTCGGGAAATCAGATCACCGGTTCCGGCTTCCTCGACCAGCGACGACGGCTGTGCGATCGTAGCGGCGAACACGTCCTCACGAAGATCGGCCAGCACGTTCTGCGCGACATTCGCGAGAAGCTGTGTGCTCCACCAAGTCAACGCAACTCCTGCGGCCGCTGCGCCGAGCATGAACGCGGTGATACGTAGAAGTGAGACAAACGGTTTGCCCTCCGTGACCGCATCGACCATGAGTCCGAGCAGCGCGGGGGTGGACAGGCCGCAGGCCGTAGCGGAGAGAAGTACGACGGTCGTGAGTGCGAGCGCTCGCTTGCGTGGCCGAAGCAATGCGATCAATGCGCGGACGGTCTGCTTGGTCGACGCGATCGGCAGGGCCGATGCAGCCGGAACAGCAGATGCATCCGGAAGGGTGGCAGTCACAGCGAGTCTCCGTCCCGAGCGTCGCCGTCGATCGTCACGACACGGTCACACGAATGGAGCAAGGTCGGACTCGAGGTGATCACCACAATGGCCTTGTCAGGAAAGTTTCTCAGTGAGTGTGCAATTCGATGCTCGGTAACAGAATCCACGGAAGTGGTGGGTTCGTGGAGGACCAGGATCGGCTGGGGTTGATGGAGAGCGCGGGCGAGGAGAAGGCGTTGGCGTTGACCCCCGGAGAGCTTCTTTCCTTGCTCACCTACCTCGGAGAGGTGGCCGTCGGGCAGATGCGTCAACACGTCGTCGAGTGCAGATGACGTCATTGCCGACGAGTCGACGCTCGGTGCGGCCAGATTGTCGAAGACGGTGCCGGTGAACACGGTTCCTTCATGGGCGGAGACGAACACCTGATCGCGAACTCCGTCCGGACCGAGTTCGGTTGCATCGGTCCCGAATACGAAGTAGCAGTCGGGGACGAGCGGGGTCTGATAGGCGAGTTGTCGTGCCAGTCGGTGAGCGGAATCGTCCGCGCGCACGCCCACCACCTCGCCGCGGCGAGCCGAGACGACAGTTCCGTTGTCCATCGAAATCAGCAGGGCGTCTTCACTTCTGACCGCGCTGATCGGGGCGGTGGAGGGCGGCGATTCGATCAGGTGCGGCTCGGCCAGGAGTTCGGACAGTCTGCGTGCGGAGCCTCGCTTGGCAGCGAGTTCTGCACCGAAGAACCCCAGAGTTTCCATCGGACCGGCAATGACCCTGCTCAAGCCGACAACGGTGACGAAGTTGCCCACGGTGATCGCGCCTTGATGCGCCATCCACGCGGCTCCAAGTGCGACCGACGCCAGCACCAACGCGGAGACCCCGGAATTGAGCGCGGTCAGACTGGACATTGCTCTGACCGTCCGGATCGCTGCTTTCATCGACTCCCGGCTCGCCTTGACGTATCGCGACAGGGCAGTGGGCTCAGCCCCGAAACCCTTCAGTACTCTTAACCCAAGCGTGAAATCAGTTGCAAGCATGCCTGCCTCGGCTGCCTTCTTCTGCTCTGCATACACACGCTCGTCCAGCGGACCGCTGATCTTGTGGATGAATACGAGCTGCGCAGCAGTGATGAGTACGACGATCAGTGCGAGCGGCCACGATACAAAGGCAAGCGAAATCACTGCCGCGGCAAGCCCCGCAAAAGCTGAGCCCTGTTCGGCGACAACCCAGGAGAAGCCCGATACGTGTGAGGCGTCCGAGGTGGAGATGGTGAGAACTTCACCCGTCGAGCGCTGAGCTTGCATGCCTCTGGCATCGAGTACCCGTCTGGCAGCGTTCAGTCGTAGGTCGTGTTCGCCGTAGACGAAGACCTGTGTGTTCAGACGGACCGCGATGCGCCACGACAGGGCGAGTCCGATGAACAGAGCGCTCATCACCGCCAGCCATACGAGAAGTGCTGTGCTGTCGGACTTTCCGATTGCACGGTCGACGACGGTACCGATCAGCACTGGAATGAGGGCTTGAGCTACCTGATACGACGCCTGGCCGGTGACGGCTGCAACCAGTCGCGGGCCGCGTCCGGAGGAGAACGAACCGGTTCTGATCATCTCCATCGGACCGGAACGAGTTTCGGGCAGCGCTGACACTCGTGAAACTCCTCGCCCAGATCTGAACACTCGTTGTGCAGTTCTACGGTAGAGCCGGAGCGAGTGCGGAAAGTGCTCGCAGATGCCAAGGGCTACGCGGCAGCGGACAGATGGAGTATCGACACCCCATTACCGGGATCAGGTCTCGATATACCTGCCTGGTCGAAACAAGTACGTTTGCGAAGAGAGCTGACAGAAGATGAAAAGCACTACCCGAATAGTGGCTGCGCTGGCCGCGATTGCCCTGCTCGCAGGCTGCCAGAGCAGCACCGAGTCAACAGCGTCGGAGGACACGACGCAGTTGGCCGAGGCCGGTGCGCTGCCGGTCACCGTAGATCACGCGTACGGCTCGACCACCATCGAGACCGAACCTCAGCGGATTGTGACCATCGGCTGGAACAGCCAGGATTCGGTCCTGGCACTGGGCAAGACGCCCGTCGCCATGGAGTCGTTCAGTGGGGCAGGCTTGGAGAACGGAATCCTGCCGTGGGACGAAGAATTGTTGGGCGATACCGTACCCACGTTGCTCGACAGCACTTCCGGTGTGCCGTTCGAGCAGATTCTGGCGTTGGAGCCGGACGTGATCATCGCGGTGGTCTCGGGAATCACCGAAGACGACTATGCACGTCTTTCTCAGATCGCACCCACGATTCCGTTCAAGGAGACCGCATGGGCGACTACGTGGCAGGAGCAGTTGTCGACCATCGGTTCAGTGCTCGGTCAACCGAAGCGGGCGGCTGAGCTGATCGAGGAAACCGACGAATCCATAGCGGACCTGGCTGCGGGCTCCCCGGATCTGAACGGGAAGACCTTGACCTTCCTCTCGGGAAACATCGACGGCCTCACCAATTGCTGCGCCGACGACGGCAGAGTCATCCTGATGACCCAGCTCGGACTGAATCAGTCGGCCGGAAGCGCAGAGCTGTGCGGCGACACGCAGGGGTCGGTGACCGCATCGCGCGAACAGTACAACGAACTGGATGCGGACGTTATCGTGCTCAACGATGCGAGCGGGCAGGGACTCCCTGGATTGATGGGGGACAAGTTGTTTGCCGACCTGCCGGCAGTCAAGGACGGCAGGCTGATTCAGCAGCTCGGTCTGGCCCGAGTCATGGCACTGGCTTCACCCACGTCGCTGAGTGTCAAATATGCCTTCGCGGAACTGGTTTCGAAGATGAACGGGTTCTGACCGGCTGATGATTCTGGCCAACTGATGCTTCTGACCAGCTAGGCCGACAATTCGCACGCGTCCGAGTAATAGTTCTTCGGTGTCCGTCCGGTGACCTTGCGGAACACGCTGGTGAAGGCGCTGGGGGTTTCGTATCCGACTCGGCGGCTTACCGTCGAAACAGGAACGCCCGCAGCGAGATAGGACATCGCAGCGCGGACGCGAACTTGAATTCTCCACTCGGTGAAGGACATCCCCGTGCCCTGAGAGAACACGCGGCTCAGGGTTCGGGGGCTTCCGCCGACCACATAGGCCCAATCGGCAAGCCCTCGTTGATCGGCGGGGTCGGCGATCAAACGGCGTGCAACGGCAAGGGCCCGGGGGTCGGCGGGCATCGGCACTGCGACATCGGCTGCCTCGATGGGCGCGAGGGTGTCGAAGACTACTGATTCGGCGCGCAAGCGAGCCTCGGTCGGCATATTTCGCTGGTGCAGGTGGATGAGCATCGTTTTGACCACGTCGTCGATGCCGATGATCGCGGGTTTTGTCCACGGGTGGGGGAACGACTCGGGCCGGAAGTAGGTGAAGCGCGCCTCGGTGGATGCGCCGAGCGTGATGCGCCGTGGAGTTCCGGCAGGAATCCACATGCCGACCGTCGGTGGGATCTGCCAACGCACGTCGTCGATGTAGGCGCTCATCTCTCCGGAAGCGCCCCACAGGAGTTCGTGTTCGGGATGGCGGATCTCACGCCACGCACGCTTCTGATCGCGCCCGATGGTGGACGTGGTCATGGAGAAAGGGAGCGGAACGTACCGGCCTGCCGGCACAGCCCAGTACGGAAATCCTGTGGAACTCATCGGTGGATCATACCGCGAACGACTTAGGTAACGCTTTCCTATTTGGCGGGCGGTTGCAAGGGCGATGGAGCGCAATCGCGCCAAAAGATTGCACGTCGGCGGGACGACGACCGAGACCACTGAAACACCGGAAACTGACAGCCGCGACGCTGGAGGTGGCCAGTGATGCAGGTGATTCGGTTGATCCCGCTGACCCCGAACCGGTCGTTCAAGCGGATCGCTCGGCTCAGTGGGTGGTGGCCTCGGTTCGCTCAGTGGCCATTGTTGTTCGGTCAGGCGCTTAGCCGAATTCGATGGAAGTGTTGATTTCTTCCACCTGGTTGGACGTCTGCATGTTTGTCGTATCGGTGAACTGGTTTGCGAAGCTGACCAAGTAGACCGGCGAGTTGTCGTCGGCTTGGTAAGCGACGACTGTCATGACGGCGTAGAGCGGAACGCCCAGGTTTGGGGCGGTCCAGGTTCCGGAGAGGCGGAACCCCTGCTGTCCGTCGACGTCGATCTCGGTGTACTTCACTTCGGTCCACCCGTCGAGGGTGGCGATCGTTTCACGCTCAGCGGCAAGAACCTCGTCTTTTGTTGCGGTGCTGTGGTTTTCGACCTTCACGGTGGTGTTCGGCATGAAACCGCTGGGTTCCCGGCTGTTGCTGGACAGCGCATCCGTAACCCCGGCGGGGATGTTCTCGCCTTGGGTCCAACTTGGCGGGAGGCTGACGCTGATGCTCGGCGCTTCGGGGTCGTTGCCGGTCTCGATCGTCGTCCGCTCGCCGATGAACGGTGTCCCGTCCCGCAAAGTCGGCGTCGCGGCAGCGGCCGACGGCGAGGATGCAGAACTTTCGGAAGTGGTTGTTTCGCTGGAGACGGCGTCGCCGCTTTCCGAACTGCTGCATCCGGACAGGACGAGTGCAGCAGTGATCAGTGACGCTATTCCGAGAGCAAGTGTGCTGCTCTTAGGGCTCATAGTGTGACAGTCCTTCAGGTTCTGGCGACGGACGAGCGCCGCCGGCAGCGTTGCTGGCGCGGCTGAGACTATCAGCGCTACGACGGCCGAGTAGTGGCCTTGAAGGTAATGGTGCTGCCGGGCCGCAGCTGTGCCAGCGACGCAATCCCTGCGTCGGAGACGACGGCGACGACGGGGTATCCGCCGGTCACGGGATGGTCGGCGAGAAATACGACGGGCGCTCCGCCTGGTGGCACCTGGATAGACCCCACGACGACGCCTTCGCTCGGCAGTTCCTCCGTGCGCGAGCGGTGCAGAGGCCCTTGGCCCTGTAACCGGACACCGACGCGGTTGGTGTGTTCGGTGACTTTCCATGTGGTGTGCAGGAGCGCCTGAACGGATGCGGCAGTGAACCAGGAATTTCTTGGGCCGAGCGTGATCTCGAGTGGAACTGCGCCGAGTGGAGGGGCCGGCGGTGGAATCAACTCTTCGGTGGGCCACGTCCCTTCCTCGGCCCCGAGGAGGAGGTGATCGCCGACGGCGAGCGGCGGCGGCCCGAGTCCGGAGAGCGTGTCGGTGGATCTGCTGCCGAGTACCTGCGGGACGTCGACGCCACCGCGTGCTGAGATGTACGTTCTCAACCCGGTTGTGCTGTAACCCAATTCGAGAATGCTGCCACCAGCCAGGTGGATGCTCGCGTAGTCAGGTGCAGACTGTCCGTCGACGGCCAGCGGCACCCGCGCGCCTGTCGCTGCCACCGTCATCGAACCGACGGCCCGCATAGCAAAACCCCCAGTGGTGACTTCGATGGTTGCCGCTCGAAAAGTGTTGCCTACAAGTCTGTTAGCGCTGTCGTGCGAGATCATGTCGACGGCGCCGGATCGGCCGACCCCGAGGGCGCCGTAGCCTCTCCGCCCGCGGTCCTGAACTGTGGCGAGCGGGCCGGTACGCACTACCTCGAGCCAGGCCATGAATCCATTGTCCCGCAACAACGCGGTGAAGACACCAAAATTATGCTTGCACCAAAATCATGTACGGACAAAGGTGACCGTGGTGCCGGGTAGAAGCAGTGCCGGCGAGCGGCGCTCGGCGTCCCACACCGACAGTTCCGTCGTTCCGATCAACTGCCAGCCGCCCGGGGAACGCCGCGGGTAGACGCCCGAGAACGGTCCGGCCAACCCGACTGCACCGGCCGGGACCTGCCTGCGCGGGTCCGATCGACGTGGAACCTCGAGCTTTCTCTCGCTGCTGGTCAGATATGCGAACCCCGGAGCGAATCCGATGAACGCGACGGTCCACGACGCAGCCGTGTGAGCATCGATCACACCGTCGACCCCGAGTCCGGTCATCTTGCCCACCTCTACGAGATCGGGGCCGTCGTAGCGGACCGGAATCTCGACAGCAGGTCCGCTCTCGTTTGCTGTGAGTTCGATCGGTACGGCCCCACGGACCCATTTCTCCACGAGTTTGTGCCCGGTGATCGTGTTGTCGTATTCGATCAAGATGGTTCGCGCCGCGGGAATCAGGTCGATCACTCCGGGGATCCGACTGGCGTCGAGAGCCCTGAAGTTGCCCAGCACGCTCGGCAGTTCCTCGTACTCGACGAGGACTGCGGATTCACCGGCGGGCAGGATCGTGATCATGTGAACGGTGTGATCTCGACGCCGGAAGAGTCGAGGAGAGCGCGGATTGCCACGGCCATGTCGACGGCTGCTGGACTGTCACCGTGTACGCACACCGATGCGGCAGCGACTTTCAACGTGCTCCCGTCGACTGCGTCCAACTCGCCGTCGACGACCATTCGCCGAACCCGTTCTGCAACAAGCGTCGGGTCGTGCAGAACGGCGCCCGACTCGGTGCGGGGAACCAGGGTGCCTTCCGCCGTGTACGCGCGATCGGCAAAAACCTCGGCGACGATTTCGAGTCCGGCATCGCGAGCTTCTTCCAGAAACACCGAACCCGGCAGTCCGAGAACAGGTAGCGAACTGTCGTAGGCGACAACAGCGGCGACCACGGCCCGTGCTTGCCGACGGTGATGAACGATCGCGTTGTAGAGCGCGCCGTGGGGTTTGACGTACGTGACCCGCGATCCGGCGACACGAGCCAAACCGTCGAGCGCCCCTATTTGATAAATGACGTCGGCGGTCAGGTCCTTCGGAGAGACGTCGATGAAGCGCCTGCCGAAACCGGCGAGGTCTCGGTACCCCACCTGCGCGCCGATACGTACGCCGCGGGTGGCTGCGGATTCGCAAGTCGCCAACAGTGTCGTCGGATCGCCGGCATGGAATCCACAGGCCATGTTCGCGCTTGTGACAAGTTCGAGCATCGCGTCGTCGTCGCCCAGGGTCCAGGCTCCGAAGCCCTCGCCGAGGTCGCTGTTCAGATCAACGCTGTAGCCCATACTTCGATTCTAGGTACATGAGCTTCGAGATATGCGGGCTCGCGGTGTTCAGGCGTGTGCCGGAATCCGTCCGGCATTCTTGCGACGTGCGGATCCGAAGAGTCGACATATCAGGTAGATCACGAACGAGACCGAGGTGACGAAACTCGAGACGGGAACGCCGGGGGCCAGCGAGAGAAGGATGCCGCCGACGGCCGCCAGTTCGGCGAACACGACGGAGAGAATCGTGGCCTTGAGCGGGCTTGCCGTGACGTACGCGGCGGCCGCTGCGGGAGTGATCAGCAGCGACATCACCAGCAGAGCGCCGACGATCTGCACGCCGAGCGCGGCGGTGATGCCGACCAACACTGCGAACACGATCGACAGTGCCCGAACCGGAACACCGCGAGCTGCAGCAACTTCGGGATCGGTGCTCGCGAACAGCAAAGGGCGGTAGATGAATCCGAGTGTGCCGATCACGATGACCGCACATAGCAGCAGAAGTTCGAGACCGCTGTTTCCCGGTGCCACGATCTGTCCGACCAACAACGAGAAGCTGGTTCCCGTGCGACCGTCGTACGCCCAGAGGAACAATACCGACAGGCCGAGGCCGAAAGCCATGATCACGCCGATCACCGAATCCCGGTCCCGCGCTTTGGCTCCGAGCAGTCCGAACAGCACTGCCGCGACCACGGATCCGACGATGGCGCCGAAGCCGACGCCCACACCGACGAGAAGCGCGGCGGATGCACCCGTCAGTGACAGCTCACTAGTTCCGTGCACCGAGAACGACATTTGGCGGCTCACGATCAGCGGCCCGATGATGCCTGCCAGCAATCCGAGGATGGCGCCCGCGATCAACGCCTGTTGGACGAAGTCGTACTGCAGTAGATCGACGGTGGCGGACACGTCGAACATCCGCGACATCGCATCGGTGAACTTGTTACTCACTGGTGGTGATCCTCATCAGAATGGTGAACGCCTTCGCCTGGACGCAGTCCGCCCGCGCTGCCGAGCGCATCGATGGCATCTCCGGTGCCGATCACGACGAGGCGGCCACGAACCTGCAACACTTCGACGTCGGTGTTGTACAGATCCGAGAGAACCTCGGACGTCATCACTTCGGCCGGCGTCCCGATCCGGAATTTGCCGTCCACCAGATAGAGCACTCGATCCACCAACGGCAGGATCGGATTGATCTCGTGCGTCACGAACAGCACCGCCGTGTCATGGCTGCGTCGACGCTTGTCGATCAGCGTCGAGACCAGGTGCTGGTTGGCGAGGTCGAGGCTGAGCAGCGGCTCGTCGCACAGCAGGATCCGCGGGTCGCCGACCAAAGCCTGAGCGATCCGCAGTCGCTGCTGCTCACCGCCGGACATGGAACCGATGGGGGCGTCGGCAAACGACTGGGCGCTGACCTGCGCGATGGCGTCGTCGACGATCTTGCGTCGACGACCCCGGCGCAGTAGCCCCGTGCCCCACTGGTGACCGTCGACGCCGAGGCCGACCAGGTCGCGGCCGCGGAGCGGGAGGCCGTCGTCGATCGACTTCTGCTGCGGGATGTACCCGACATGTGAGTTACCGGCCCGTGCCGGCGTGCCGACGATCTGAGCACTACCGCCGCTGAGTTGCAGTTGACCCAACAGAATCTTCAGGAGCGAGGTCTTGCCAGACCCGTTCGGTCCGAGCACGGCGATGAACTCACCTGGCTGTACCTCGAGGTCGAGTCCGTCCCAGAGGGTGCGGGCGCCGAAAGATAATCGAGCACCCTTCAGCGTCACAGCGGGCACGGTGTTTCCTGAAGGCGCGGTGTTACCAGAAGGCACGGCGTTACCAGGGGGCACAGGAGTATTCGCGGAAGTTTCTGTCACAAGCCGATCGGTTCTTCTCGGAAATGGTGGGGCAAAAATTACTGGGCAGAGAGGGCGTTTGCGAGCGACTCCGCGGTCTGCGTCTGCCACTGAATGTAGTCCAGGCCCTCAGGCAGAGTCTCCGTAACCTCGACGACGGGCACTCCGGCGGTTTCGGCTGTGGTGCGCATGTCCTGGGTCACTTTGTCCTGCGTCTGGATGTTGTAGACCAGTGCGCGGGCCTGCTTGTCCGAGAGGAGCTGGCGGGTTGCGGCGATTGCGGCCGGTGACGGATCGTTGCCGTCTTCGATGGCGCTGGTGAACTCTTCGGGAGTTGCGTCCTTCAGTTCAGCGGCAACCAGGAGATAGTGCGCGATCGGTTCGGTCTGAGCCACCGGTGCGCCCGCGTGGGCAGCGGCGATGGAGTCGGTGATGGCCGTGACGCCGGCGAGCTTCTGACTGTATGCCTTCGCGTTGTCCTCGTAGGTCGCCGCGTTGTCCGGATCGAGCGCGCTCAGCTGATCGGCAACCGAATGTGCGACGGCGTCGACGGTCGGGATGTCGAACCAGACGTGTTCGTTGACTGCGCCGTGGGTGTGACCGTCATGCGATTCGCCCGCGGTTTCGCCGGCGTGGATGCCACCGTCGAGCAGGTTGTAGGCGTTGACCGTCTTCTGCTCACCCTTGCCTGCGTCGAGGACGTCGGTGATGAACTGGTCGTAGCCGCCGCCGTTGTAGACGACGAGCGATGCGTCGGTGATCTTGGCGGCGTCGGCGGGAGTCGCTTCGAACGAGTGCGGGTCCGCGGACGGCTCGTTGATGATCGACGTCACGGTCAGCTTGTCGCCGGCGACGGCCTGCGCGACGTCGCCCCACACGTTCGTCGATGCGACGACGGTGATGCCTTCGTCTTTCGAAGAGGATGAGCTGCACGCGGTGAGCGCGAATGCTGCGGCGACCGAGACGGCCGCGAGGGCGGTGGCGGTGCGGAATTTCGACGACGAACGCACGTGCTTTTCTCCTGAACAAAGGCTGGGCTAAATGCTATTGGAAACCGTTACCGTTACACATTAGCGCATAGTCGCTGGTAGTTCACCTTCGGTTCAGCCCCAACGCGCCGACTGCGGGCACTACGGCTAACGTCCGTTTATGCCCCGGTCCCGTCAGCCACGCCGTCAAGCCACTTTGGCGTCGCTCGCCGCCGAGCTCAATGTGTCGAGAACTACAGTCTCGAACGCGTACAACCGACCCGATCAGCTCTCCGTCGAGCTGCGGGATCGAGTGCTCCAAGCGGCCAAGCGACGCGGATATCCCGGACCCGATCCGGTCGCTCGTTCCTTGCGAACTCGCAAAGCCGGCGCCGTCGGTCTCCTGCTCACCGAAGCACTCAGTTATTCGTTCCGTGACCCGGCCGCCATGAGCTTCCTCGCCGGTCTCTCGGAATCATGTGAGGATGCCGGCCAGGGCTTGCTGCTCATTCCGGCCGGGCCCGGGCGCGACGAGGTGGATGCTGCGGCCGTGGTCCAGCAGGCGGGCGTCGACGGCTTTGTCGTCTACTCCGTGGCCGACGACGATCCGTATCTCGCTGCTGTGCTCGAGCGTCACATTCCGATCGTCGTGTGCGACCAGCCCCGCGAGATTCCCGGTGCATCCCTCGTGGGCATCGACGACCGCGCTGCCATGCGTAAGGTGGCCGATTACCTCATCGGTCTCGGCCACCGTGACATCGGTGTGCTTTGCATGAGGCTGGGGCGCGACCGGATGGACGGCGTTGTCAGCCAGGAACGACTCAAGTCCCCGCACTTCCACGTCCAGCGTGAGCGGATCGAAGGAGTGCGCGACGCGATGGTGGCGGCCGACATGGACCCGCTGTCACTCACCGTGATCGAGCGGTACGTCCACACATCGCAGTCCGGGCACTCGGCGGCGGCGGAAGCTCTCGCGACCAACCCTGAGATCACCGCACTGGTCTGCACCACTGACGTGCTGGCTCTCGGCGCCTTGGACTGGGCGCGCTGGCAGGGCATAGATGTACCTGGCCAGCTGTCGATCACCGGATTCGACGGCGTCGACGAGGCGCTGCGCGAATCACTGACAACGGTGCGCCAGCCCCAGGAAGAGAAGGGCCGGCGCGCCGGTGCACTCCTGATGTCGCCGTCGGGATCCGGCGTTCCGGTAGTCGAGATGCTCGATACCGAACTACTGGCCGGGCGAACATCAGGTCGGATCCGGGTATAGCTGTCACTGTGTAGCTGTCAGGGTGTAGCTGTCACGCCAGGAGTTGGGCGCAGCGCAGCAATCCTAAATGGCTGTAGGCCTGGGGGTGGTTGCCCAGCGAGCGTTCCGCGATGGGGTCGTACTCTTCCGCGAGTAGTCCGGTGGGGCCGGCGGCCGCGACCAACTGGTCGAACAGTGCCTCTGCTTGCAGGCGTTGCCCGATCAGTAGGTATGCCTCGACGAGCCAGGCTGCACAGAGATGGAATCCGCCTTCGATGCCGGGCAGGCCGTCGTCGTGATGGTAGCGGTATACCGTTGAGCCGCTGCGTAGTTCAGCCTCTGTGGCTACGACGGTTGCGGCGAAGCGTGGATCCGTCGGATCGATCAGTCCCGACAGTCCGATGTGCAGAGTAGCGGCGTCGAGATCGGTACCGTCGTAGGCAGCGGTGTACGACTGTACGTCGTCCTTCCATCCCTTGTGGCGTACTTCGTCGGCGATCTGGTCACGCAGTTCCGCCCACTCGGGAAGAGCCTCACGAGAAAAGCGGGCAGCAAGATCGACAGCGCGGTCGACGGTGACCCAACCCATCACCTTGGAATAGACGTGGTGGCGCGGGTTGTCACGAATTTCCCAGATACCGTGGTCGGGTTCGAACCAGCGTCGCTGTACTGCTTCGACCATGGCGCACACCAGTTCCCAGTCGCGGTCACTCAAAGGGTCAGCAGCACCGGCTTTTTCGCGTGCATTTGCCAGTTCGACGATCAGCTCGACGATCGGGCCGAACACGTCCAGTTGAACCTGCTGATTTGCGGCGTTACCGACGCGGACCGGCCGGGAGCCGGCGTACCCGGGCAGTGAGTCGATGACGGCCTCGGGCGGTAGCGAAGTCCCGTACAGCGTGTAGAGGGGGTGCAGGCGCTCGGGTCCCGGCAGCGTTTCGAGCACGCGGTGGACCCAGTCGAGGTAGTTCTCGGCTTCGTCGGTGGATCCGACGCTCACGAGAGCTGTTGCGGTGAGGGCGGCGTCGCGCAACCAGCAATAGCGGTAGTCCCAGTTGCGGACTCCGCCGATCTCTTCCGGCAGGGATGTAGTCGCGGCGGCCATGATGGAACCGGAATCGGCGTGAACCAGCCCGCGCAAGGTCAGCGCAGAGCGTTTCATCAAGTCCGGCTTCAGCTTCGGCAGTTCGAGCGTCTTGGCCCAATCGGACCAGTACGCCTCCGAAGTCGCTCGGCGTTCGATCTCCGGAATCTCCGAGGGGCCGATTTCTTCTGTTCCGCAGCGCAATTCGAGGACGACGTCACCCTTGGACGGCTCGACGATGGCGTGTGCGGTCTGTTGGTTTCCGTCGGTGGCGATGTTCCACAGCACGCCGGGGGAGCGGAGTACGTATGGCTCGTTGGTGCCGAGGACCCGAATACCCTCGTCGACGACCTCGAGGGTGACTTGGCCTTGGCCGAACTCGGGACGGGGTGCAAACGAGACGATCGCGTCGGCCTGGCCGGAAATGATGCGAGTCAGGTCGGTTCGTCCCTGCGGGACGTCGTGGGGGAGGTAGTCGGTGACGGACAGGCTCGCCCAGCGGGTCTGAACGGTCATCGTGCTGTCGATGTACTTCTGGCTCAGCGGCAAGGCTGTTCGGCGAGGCCCGACCGTGAAATGGCCTGCCCCGGTTCCGCCGAGAAGGTGCGCGAAGACTGCTGCGGAATCCGGTTCCGGGTGACACAACCAGGTCAGCGTCGCATCCGGGGTCACCAAAGCGACGGTGCGCGGACTGGCGAGCATCGAGAGCCGCTCGATGGGCGGAGCGTCGGCACCGGAAAGCCACGTACGACGCTCGTCGAGCAGGAACGCCAGAGCGGCAGCGACATCTTCGGTGCTGTCGACGCGATAGTCGGCGACGGTGTCCCCGCTGCCGACCTTGATTCCGATGTCCGGTCCCTGAAGCCTGCTGAACGCCTTTTCGTCGGTCACGTCGTCCCCGATGAAGACGGCAGCGGTAGCGCCGTCCTGATGGCGGATCAAGTCGAGTGCGTGGCCCTTGTCGGTGGCGATGACCGCCAACTCGACCACCGACTTACCTTCGGTGACCTGAACGCCCGGCCAGAGTGCCGATTCGGTGCGAACGGCGATGAGCGCCTTCTCGGCGTCGTCGGCGCTGCTGTTGCGTACGTGCAGTGCGACGCTGGCGGGCTTCTTTTCCACCGTTGCCCCAGGGGTGTCGGCGGCGATTCGTCCCAACTCGGTGACGATCTCGTCGAGCAGTTTCCTGGCGTCGGCGTCGATCGCGTGAACGAATCCGATGTCGAACTCGGAGCCGTGGCTGCCGACCAATTGCACTTCGGCGGGAAGTCGGGACAGCGCAGCCAGATCCTTGAGGGCGCGGCCCGAGATCACGGCAGCCGTCGTCGACGCCAGGCTGGCGAGGGAGCGGAGCGCACGCACCGTTTCCACGCGTGGATACGCCTTGTCCGGGTTGGCGACTATAGGTGCCATCGTCCCGTCGTAGTCGGAGGCTACGAGCAGACGCGGCGTGCGTGCCACGCCCGACAGCGCTCGGCGAAGTTCGATGGACAGATCTTGTGCGCTCACCTCTTCAAATCTAGGTGATGCAGCGACTCCTGGCTCGATACGTTTCTGTCAGATCAGTGCAAAAATGACAGATGCGACAAAGGACGTCTATTCGGGTTTCCGAGTTCCGTCACCGAGCAGCAGTTCAACCGTCAATTCCAGTCGATTGGCGACATCGGTGGCCGAAGAACGTCGCGTGAGCCATGCCACCAAATTGGACAGCCACACATCGGAGATCACGCGTGCGATCGCCAACTGCTCCTCGGTCGGCTCCTCTTCGGTCATCGCTCGTGCGAAGAGGCGGTCCATCAACTGACCCACCTGATCGACCTCTGCCGCTGCGGAGGCGTCGGCGAACATGAACGCGCGAGTCATGGCTTCGGTCAGGAGTGGATCGCGCTGCATCGCGCGGGTGATGAGGCTGAGGATCAGCTGCATCCGCTCGAGCGGGCTGGTTCCGGGTGGGATCTTGCCCTTGGAATCGATCTTCTCGAATTCGCGTGCCAGAGCGGACACCAACAGGTGAACCTTGGACGGGAAGTAGCGATAGAGCGTTCCGACTGCGACGTCGGCGCGCTCGGCCACGGCGCGCATCTGGACAGCCTCGTAGCCACCCTTGGACGCCAAGGCGAGGGTTGCGTCGAGAATCCGCTTGCGGCGTTCGCGTTGCGCGTTGGAGCTGAGATCGTCGTCCCCGAGCGTTGCAGAAGCAACCGCGTTGGAGCGGGATCGGGATGTTGTGGTCATCGACAAATTCCTTCGCGCCTTGACTCTTGGCCAGGTGTCATATTAGAACACGTTCTAAACAATTGTGTCACTTATCGAGAGGCGGGAACCAGTTGTGACAATCGCCACGACCGATGAACAGCGGGCGGTCCAGGAATCGATAGAGGCCTGGGCTCGCTCGGCCACGCCGATGGACATGGTACGCCGTGGACCAGCAGTTTCGTGGCGGGAGAAATGGTCCGAGTTCGGGTCTCTCGGGATATTTTCGGTCGCCGTTCCCGAATCGGTAGGCGGAGCCGGAGCCGAAATCGTCGATCTCGCAGCAATGCTCGAGCAGGCGGCAATCGAACTCGTGCCGGGTCCTGTTCTCACGACTGCGCTGGCAGCTCTGGTGGTGGGGCGAAGTTCGTCGCCCGCTGCCAAGCGTTGGTCCGAAACGCTCGCCGATGGTGCGTTGCCGTGCGCCGTCGTATTGGACGAAAGTCCAGTTGCGGCAACGGCGAACGCGTCCGGTGGCATCGAGCTTCATGGCGAAGGAGGTTACGCCTGGGGTGGAGATTCGGGCGTATCGGTACTCGTGTCGGTAGACGTGAATTCTGAAGGTGACGGCTCGCGTTTCGTCTGGGCTCTCGTCGACGGCGATTGCGAAGGCGTGACCTACGACGCCGTCGACACGATCGACAAGTCACGACCACTGGCACGGGTCTCGTTCGACCGAGTGACGGTCGACGCCGACCGAATCCTCGATGACATTGCGCCCGGATCGGTTTCCGATCTCGCGGCGGTACTGGGGGCCGCCGAAGCAGCCGGAATTGCGGCGTGGAGTCTGCGTACTGCGGTGGAGTACGCGAAGATTCGCGAACAATTCGGAAAGCCCATCGGTTCGTTCCAGGCGATCAAACACATCTGTGCCGAAATGCTGTGCCGCGTAGAGAATGCCGGAGCGGTTGCCTGGGACGCCGCGGTCGCTGCCGAGTCGGGCGACGAACTTCCGATCGCCGCAGCAGTGGCGGCCGCGGTGTCGCTGGACGCCGCAGTCGACACGGCAAAAGACTGCATTCAGGTGCTCGGTGGAATCGGATTCACCTGGGAGCACGAGGCGCACTTCTACCTTCGTCGAGCACTGTCGCTCCGGCAGATTCTGGGCGGATCGTCTCACTGGCGCGCACGCGTCGCGGAATTGACGATCGGCGGCGCACGGCGTCACCTTCAGATCGACTTGAGTGAGCTCGAATCCGACCGGTCCGACATTCGCGAAGAGGTAGCGCAATTGGTGGCGCTGCCCGAATCCGAACAGCGCAACGCGTTGGCCGAATCGGGCTACCTTGCACCGCACTGGCCCAAGCCGTACGGCCGGGGTGCCAAGGCCGCGCAACAGATTCTGATCGAAGAAGAGTTGGCGGCCGTCGGTATCGGCCGCCCCGATCTGGTGATCGGGTGGTGGGCAGTGCCAACCATCCTCGAGCACGGCAGTCCGGAGCAGATCGAAAGATTCGCGACTCCGACGCTCAAGGGCGAGATCACCTGGTGCCAGCTCTTCAGCGAACCTGGTGCAGGTTCGGATCTTGCAGCACTGCGCACGACCGCGGAAAAGGTCGAAGGCGGTTGGAAGCTGAATGGTCAGAAAGTCTGGACTTCACTTGCACGTGAAGCTGACTGGGCCATCTGCCTTGCCAGGACCGATCGCGATGTTCCCAAGCACAAGGGCATCACGTACTTCCTTCTCGACATGAAGACGGCTGGGATTCGGATCTCACCGCTGCGTGAGATCACCGGAGACGCCCTGTTCAACGAAGTCTTCCTCGACGACGTCTTCGTGCCGGACGAGTGCGTCGTCGGCCAACTCGGTGGAGGCTGGAAGCTGGCCCGCACGACCCTCGCCAACGAGCGAGTCGCGATGAGCGGTGGCTCTTCGCTCGGCGGTGCGATGGAGGAATTGCTCGAGCTGGCAGGCGATCCTGATCCTGTGGTTGCCGACAAGCTCGGTGGGCTGATCGGAACCGCCATGGTCGGCTCGTTGCTGGAATTGCGCACGACACTGCGGCAATTGGATGGTCAGGATCCGGGCCCGGCGTCGAGCGTCCGCAAGCTGGTGGGCGTGCGCCAGCGTCAGAATGTCGCAGAGTTCGCCATGGAATTGGGTGGCTCGGCCGGATGGGTGGAGGGTCCGCTCTCGCGTGAGTTCCTCAACACGCGATGCCTGTCGATTGCCGGCGGAACCACGCAGATTCTGTTGACCGTTGCCGCGGAGAGAATTCTGGGCCTGCCCCGTGATTAGACGGCGTGAGTAGAGGCCTTTAGAAATGTCCACGTTGGTGATACAACTAGAACACGTTCTACATCAGAGACAGGATTGCCAGCGTGGACTTCACTCCCGATGAAACCCAGGAAGCGGTAGCCGAGGTGGCTACCGCGCTCCTTGCCCGCGAACTGGAGCCGGACGCGCTCTGGGCGGCATTCGCCGAAGCCGACCTGCTCACGTTGGCACTGCCCGAGCGTCTGGGCGGCGAGGGCCTCTCGGTCACCGACGTCGGCGCTCTTCTCGTCGAGGTTGGCCGAGCCGCCGCTCCCATTCCGGCTCTCGCGACCCTCGGCTTCGGCGTACTCCCCATCGTTGCTCTGGGGACCGATGCTCAGCAGGACGAATTGCTCGCCGGAGTCGGCGCCGGGCGGGTGTTCACCGCGGCACTCGGTGAGCCGGGGCAGCAGTTCCCGGCGCAGCCGTCGACTACCGCGCAGCAGTCAGGCGACTGGTATCGCGTCAGCGGAACAGTGCTTGCCGTGCCCTTCGCGGCGAGCGCACACAGAATTCTTGTGCCCACCGACGCCGGAGTCGTTCTTGTCGATCCAACTGCCGCCGGCGTCGCACTGACACCGACTCCCAGTTCGTCCGGCAGTCCTGAGTTCGGAGTCACCATGGACGAGGCAGTCGGTGAACTTCTCGGTGCGGGCGAGGAAGCCGTCCAGACGCTGTACCGGATCGCCATGGCGAGTATCGGAGCCGTCGCCGATGGTTTGGTTTCCGGCGCCGTCGATCTCACTGCGACACACGTCGGCTCGCGTGAGCAATTCGGCAAGCCGCTCGCCACGTTCCAGGCAGTCTCACAACAGATAGCCGACGCCTACGTCACCTCCCGGACCCTTCACGTCGCGGCGTTGTCGGCGTCCTGGCGCGTGTCGGAGGGCCTGGATGCCCAGTCGGACCTCGACGTCATGGCGTACTGGATCGCCCAAGAAGTGCCCGCCACGATGCAGGTGCTTCACCACTTGCACGGAGGTCTGGGCGTCGACGTGACTTATCCGCTTCATCGTTACTACTCGACTGCAAAAGACTTGGCGCGCCTGCTCGGCGGCGCTTCGCAGCGACTCGACCTCGTGGGGGCCCGGTGTTCATCGATCTGACCGACAGTCAGCGCGCATTGCAAGCTGAACTTCGACGCTACTTTTCGACGCTGATCTCGCCCGAAGAGGCCAAGATCATGCGTGTGGAGCGGCATGGCCCTACCTATCGTGAGGTCATCCGTCGTATGGGCAAGGACGGCTGGCTCGGCGTCGGCTGGCCGGTGGAGTACGGCGGACGTGGGTTCGGAGAAGTCGAGCAGCAGATCTTTGTCAACGAGGCTGTGCGGGCAGATGTCCCACTGCCTTCGGTCACGTTGCAGACCGTCGGCCCGACTCTGCAGAAATACGGCAGCGAGGAGCAGAAGCAGAAATTCCTGCCCGCGATCCTCGCCGGTGAAGTGCACTTCGCGATCGGTTACACCGAACCGGATGCCGGTACCGACCTTGCAGCACTGCGTACCTCGGCGGCACGCAATGGTGACGAATACGTCGTCAACGGCCAGAAGATCTTCACCACCGGCGGGCATGACGCCGATTACGTGTGGCTCGCCGTACGGACAGGGTCTGCCGATTCACGGCACCGCGGCATCTCCATCCTGATCATGGACACCAAGGATCCCGGCTACACCTGGACCCCGATCATCACCTGCGACGGCGCGCATCACGTCAACGCCACCTACTACGAGGACGTTCGCGTTCCGGCGAACATGCTTGTGGGTGAGGAGAATCAAGGTTGGCGCCTGATCACGACGCAGCTCAACCACGAACGCGTCATGCTCGGCCCGGCAGGTCGGGTCGCAGGGATCTACGACCACGTCTTCGATTGGGCCAAGCGTGAAAACCTGCTTGATCACGTCGACGTACGGCGCGCACTCGGCGAAATTCACGCGACGTACCGGCTCAACGAACTGCTCAACTGGCAAGTGGCGTCGAGTGATTCGGATTCGGTGGACATCGCCGACGCTTCGGCAACCAAAGTGTTTGCGACCGAACGCATCCAGCGAGTCGGTCGACTGGCAGAAGAGATCGTCGGGCAGTACGGGAATCCGATCGATCCCGAAACGGCTGATCTCATGGAGTGGCTGGACATGCAGATCAAGCGCAACCTGGTGATCACCTTCGGCGGTGGAGTCAACGAGGTGATGCGCGAATTGATCGCGACCGCCGGCCTGAAGCTTCCCCGCGTTCCGAGATAGGAAACAAACCGTGTCAGATCCCATTCTCACTGCTGCCGAACGGGTTCGAGAGGACGGGCCAAGCGCTCCTCGCGCCGGCCGGGACCCCGTGAACCTGCCGATGATCCGCAACTGGGTCGAGGCGATCGGAGACGAGAACCCGATCTACGTCGACGAATCGGCTGCCCGCGCCGCCGGACACGACGGCATAGTCGCGCCGCCGGCGATGGCGCAAGTATGGACGATGCGCGGTCTGGGTGCGGTTCGAGAAGCCGACGATCCCTTGGGCCGGATGACGGACATACTCGACGAAGCCGGATTCACGTCCGTCGTCGCGACCAACTGCGATCAGATCTACCACCGCTATCTGAAGCCGGGTGAAGAAGTCACCATCTCGTCGGTGTTGGAAGACGTTGTGGGGCCGAAGAAGACAGGTCTCGGTGAAGGTTGGTTCTTCACTACCCGCAGCTACTGGCGGGTCGGCGAAGAACTGGTCTCGGAGATGATGTTCCGGATCTTGAAGTTTGCGCCGCCAGTCAGCGAGAGTCCCGCCACTGACGTGCCTGCGGACCTGGACGCATCTCGGATGCTGCGCCCGACAGCATCTCTCGACACGCAGTTCTTCTGGGACGGTGTTGCTGCACATGAGTTGCGCATTCAACTGCGTGCGGACGGTTCGGTGCAGCACCCGCCGGTGCCCGCGATCTGGAAGGACAAGTCGCAGCAGACCGACTACGTGGTCGCGTCCGGTAGGGGAACGGTCTTCAGTTTTGTCGTTCACCACGCCCCCAAGGTTCCTGGTCGGTCGTTGCCGTTTGTCGTGGCCCTGGTCGAACTGCCGGAGGGTGTGCGGATGCTCGGCGAATTGCGCGGTGTCGATCCCTCGGACGTATCGATCGGAATGGAGGTGGAGGCGATCTACCTCGACTTCCCTGGCGACGACGAGACCGGCGGCACTCCCTGGACTCTGTACGCCTGGCAGCCGGTTGCTGTGTCTGCGGTTTCTGCTGTGTCTGCGGTGAAGGAGTGATGATGACTTCGACGACGGATATCACTGTGGGAGAGATTCTTCCGCAGCTCTCGATTTACGGCGACCCGACTTTCGTCGTCTCGGCGGCGCTCGCTACCCGAGACTTTCAAGATGTTCACCACGACCGCGACCTCGCACAGAAACGCGGCTCGAAGGACATCTTCGTGAACATCCTCACCGACACCGGCCTGGTGCAGCGATTCGTGACTGACTGGGCAGGACCGCGGGCAGTACTCACGTCGATCAAACTTCGCCTCGGAGTCCCCTGGTACGCCTACGACACGTTGACGCTCTCCGGTACGGTGACCGCCTACGACGAGGATCTCGCTTCGCTCGCGGTGGTCGGCAAGAACAGTCTGGGAGATCACATCACTGCGCAGGTCACACTGGCATTTCCGGCATCGGGCTCGAACGGAGACATTGAATGAGCGCATTGTCCGGCAAGGCCGCGATCGTCGGAATCGGCGCCACGGATTTCTCGAAGGACTCCGGTCGCAGTGAACTGCGACTGGCCGCCGAGGCTGTTCAAGCCGCGTTGGACGACGCCGGTCTGACACCCGCCGACGTCGACGGTCTTACCTCATTCACCATGGACACCAACACCGAAGTGGCGGTGGCTCGTTCGGTGGGTATCCCGAACCTCAAGTTCTTCAGCCGTATCCATTACGGCGGCGGTGCCGCTGCGGCGACGATTCAGCAGGCGGCCATGGCTGTTGCCACTGGCGTCGCGGACGTCGTCGTCGCCTACCGCGCGTTCAACGAGAGGTCGGGTGCGCGTTTCGGTCAGGTGAACTCCGGTCTTGTGGCGCAGGTCAATTCGTCGGGCACGGATAACGCCTTCTCCTATCCTCACGGATTGGGCACGCCCGCATCGTTTGTCGCGATGGTCGCACAGCGATACATGCACGTCTACGGAGCGTCCAGCGAGGACTTCGGCCGAATCGCCGTCGCGGACCGCAAGCATGCAGCCACCAATCCGAAGGCATTCTTCTACGGAAAACCGATCACTCTCGAGGACCATCAGAATTCGCGATTCATCGCCGAACCTTTGCATCTCCTCGATTGCTGCCAGGAGTCCGACGGCGGCATCGCCATCGTCGTCACCTCGGCAGAACGAGCCAAGGATCTGAAGAACACCCCTGCCGTTATCGCAGCCGCCGCACAGGGCAGCGGGGCAGATCAATACATCATGACCAGCTACTACCGCGACGGTTTGACCGGCCTACCGGAGATGCGCCTTGTCGGCGATCAACTCTGGTCACAAAGTGGGCTGCGCCCGACGGACATGCAGACGGCGGTCTTCTACGACCACTTCACGCCCTACGTATTGATGCAACTCGAGGAACTCGGTTTCTGCGGCAGGGGAGAAGCGAAGGACTTCATCGCCGGTGGCGCAATCGAACTCGGCGGCAAGCTTCCGATCAACACCCATGGCGGACAGCTCGGTGAGGCATACATCCACGGGATGAACGGTATCGCCGAGGGTGTTCGGCAGATCCGCGGTACTTCGGTCAACCAGGTCGACTCCGTCGAAAATGTACTCGTGACTGCGGGAACGGGCGTTCCGACATCCGGGCTTGTGCTGACCCGCTGATTGATCGAGGGCACAACTTCATCAACCGTCACGGACGGTTGGCACCGCATCGGGGGATCCCTTCGATGCGGTGCTCGGGCCGTGTTCTGTTGTGCCTGAGAAGCTGTTCTCAGGTTTTGAAGGTTGTGTTCGCCGGCCTGGGGTGCTGCCCGGGGTCGATCGAGGGTGGTGGGATGAACCAGGGTTTGTTGTCGGCTCCGATCCGAATCGACCACTTGCCGACGAACCCGGTCTTGCGGTGCATCAGCCGGTGATGTGAACGGCACAGCAGGACAAGGTTGTTCATCACCGTCGGGCCGCCGTTAGCCCAGTGCCTAATGTGGTGCGCATCGGTCCACGCCGGAACACACGAACAGCCCGGGAACGCGCAGCCCTTGTCTCGGGCGATCAACGCGACCCGTTGTTCGGCGGTGACCAGACGTTTTCCGGGTTTCGCATCGAGCGGTGCGCCATGATCGTCCAGCAACACCGTCGACAGGAAACAATCACACCCCAACAACCTCGTCTGCGAAACCGACAGCGGCCCGAGCCACGGCATGTGCCCGACATCAAGATCGGCGGGGTCCAGAGAGCCGTCATCACCCGAATCCGAAGACTGTGCGGCGCAGTCCCGGTGCTCAGCCAAATCACGAGCATTGATGTGCACGTTCACATGCGGACGCTGCCCACCATCGGTACCGGTCTTGGCGCAATCCAGATAGCGGCGGATCAGTTCGGTGAACCCGTCCGCGGTCCGCTTCGCCGCCGACCGGGCATCGGGGGTGCCGTCCGGCGCCGGGGTGGGCATCGTCAAATTCGACAACGCCGACAGCAGCATTTCGCCGGTGAGGGCGTCGAAATCTCCGCGGACCACCACCCGACCGTTCAACGTCGAGGCGATCCGCAACTCGTTCCGGTCGACATCTTCGGCGGGCGGAATCTCATCGGATTCGAACAACCGCTCCAACGTCGCGATAACATTCCGCACCTTTGTCGTCGTCGCCTCCACACCCGACGAAGCCGCCAACAACAAATCGATGCACTTCGATAGCGCTTCCTCCGGCATCCCCTTCGGTGGGGACTCACAGAACGCCACGATCAAGGCGGCATGATCGAACGAGCAATCCCCGTCATCGAACCGAGCAGCCACAGCCGGGAACGGCCGCAACGCTGCGCCCAGGGCGGCGATCTTCTTCCCGTCCCGTACCTGCAGCATCGTGTTGGCCGCCAACCACGAACCGACACCGCGACTGGCAATCACCTGATCATCGGAACGCAACGAGAGTTCGTCCACGACCGCCACCCGCACGGCTTCCAGCCGCAGAATCTCCGCACTCGCCGACACCGCAGCCTCTCGCAACTCAGCAGCAGACAACCGCCACAGACGTCCGCGTAACCCCACCGCAGAACCCGACACCACGTCCGACAACAAGACACTCATTGAATCCCCCGATCCCCACCCCCAACAATACTCGAACATGCGTTCGAGTCAATATGCTTTTCGCGTTTAATTTACGATCGCTGGATGTTCACGTTGACTACCGAACGCCTCGTCCTTCGAGACTTCACATTCGGGGATGAAGATGACGTCCATCAGTACGCATCAGACCCTGCCGTCTGTAGATATGTGGATTGGGGTCCGAACACTCCGGCGGTGACCAGGGCATTCCTGGCCGACGCGGCATTGGAAGCCGCGGGCGTCGAGCGTCGATCATTCACCCTGGCGATCACGTCGAAGGTCGACGGAGCGGTCATCGGTTCAGTAGCTGTGTGGGAAGTATCCGCCGCGCATCGAAGGGCGGAACTCGGTTTCGTCGTGAACCCGAGGTTCCAGGGGCGGGGTTATGCGTCCGAAGCGGGGAGCGCGGTTCTGGAACTCGCCTTTGCTCGCCTTGGAACGCAACGTGTGCAGGCAACGTGTCGTCCGGAGAACGCGGCGTCGGCGTCGGTGCTCACCAAAATGGGAATGGTGGAGGAGGGGCTGATGCGGGCGCACATGGTGATCCGGGGGGCCGCGGTCGATTCGCTGCTTTTTGCCGCCGTACGAGCAGAGATCACGTCATCTGACTTTGCGTGACCTTCCCCGACCCTGGTGCGATACTCGAACCATGTTCGAGGACGCCTTGCTCATCGACGCGGCCGGTCGGCCCACCATGCAGCATCATCAGGCCTTTTCTCAGGACTGGGACCGCATCAAGGAGTGGTCCGACAACATCTACATGCCCTATACGGTGACGCCGATCGGAAGTCGGTTGAAGCCGGCTTCGGACATGTACTCGGCGGCAGTCGGCAAGATCGACGTCACCAGATTCTGTTACGGGATTCCGGTCTCCGTCGGTGAATGTTCGCCTGAAGCCGGAAACATTCTGGTCTTGACGACGATCAGGGGCAACGGTCGACATGCTCTTGGCCGGGGCGTTGCGGCGAATACCGGAGTGGGGGAGACCTTTGTCGCAGACTGTAGCCGGACCGACTACTTCGTCGAATTCGATGAGGATCATCTGCAGCTGAATCTCACTGTGCCGCATCAGCTTGTCGCCGATCACGCCCAGCAGTGGTACGGGGTAGTTCCCGACGACCGCCTGTGGCGGCACAAGTGCACCATCGGCGGGCGGGGTTCGAGTTGGCTCGCATTGATGGACTACGTCGTTCGCGCAATTGCAGAGTCGCCCGACGCGATGTCGGGGGAAAGGCTGGGCGTCAGGGTTCAAGAACTGGTCACGGCTCAGCTTCTCGACGAGTGGGCGACGCAGGCCGGGTTGCAACTCGGCGTCGACGTCGCCTCCGCCGAACCGGCCTACGTGCGATCGGCAGAGGAGTACATCGATACCTTTGCGCGCTCGGTGCCGACGGCGTCGGAGATCGCGGCTGCGGTGGGCGTCAGCGTCCGAGCGCTCACTGCGGGATTTCGACGGTACCGAGACACCACGCCGGGGCAACGACTGCGCACTCGTCGACTGGAGGGAGTACGCAGCGAACTGTTGCGTTCCGATGGGAGAACCGTCTCCGAAATCGCCAACGCCTGGGGTTACGTCAATCTGGGTATGTTTGCGGCGGCATACCGGAAACGGTTCGGCGAGCTACCTTCCGAGACTCGGAACCGACTCTGAGGACAGCTGTTTGAACGGTCATGACGATCGGTTTACGCAGTGGATGAACTGCCTTGATCCGTTGTTTCGTGTCGGAGCGTTCTGCAAGGATTGAATTCGAACGTGACAGCAATCCCACGAGCTAGGAGTACGTCATGGCAACTCGACTCAATCCGTACATCAGCTTCAACGGCAATGCCCGTGAGGCGTTGGAGTTCTACAAAGAAATCTTCGGTGGCACACTGGCGCTGAGCACGTTCGGTGAATTCGGCAATCCCGGTGAAGGCGGCGACAAGATCATGCACGGAATGCTCGAAACCGACCAGGGATACACACTGATGGGTGCCGATACTCCGCCTGGCATGCCGTACAACCCAGGCGACAACATCACGGTCAGCCTCAGCGGCGACGACGGTGACGTGCTGCGCGGGTACTGGGAGCAGTTGTCGGGAACAGGAACGGTGAGCGTTCCACTCGAGAAGCAGATGTGGGGCGACGAATTCGGTTCCTGTACAGACAGATTCGGTATCTCCTGGCTGGTGAACATCGGAGCGCCTCAGAGCTGAAGCGAAGTTTTGCCCGGTTCTGCCGAAAAGAGACAGATCTTCTGCCGTTTCGAGGCAGAACCGGGTGTGTGATCGCCGTTACATTCTGTTCGACAAGACAAGTTGCGAGTCGGATGGAGAAATGCAGTGACGATCGAAGATATTGCGCGGAAACCTCTTTCGAAGGAGCGCCTCGACGACGTGCTGGCGCGAGCAACTCAGGGGGCTGACCGTGTCCCGGGTGTCGTCGCGATGATCACGGATCGAGAAGGCAACATCTACGAGGGTGCAGCCGGTGAGCGGACTCTCGGTCACGCCGAACCGATGACCCTTGATACAACTTTTGCGCTCTTCTCCACGACCAAGGCGATCACCGGTACCGCTGTCCTGCAGTGTGTGGAGGAGGGGTTGCTCGATCTCGATGCGCCCGCTGCGACCTATATTCCCGAAGTCGGTGAGCTGAAGGTCCTGGACGGTTTCGACGCCGGCGGAAACCCCGTTCTTCGGGAACCCAAGCGAGACATCACCACTCGCATGCTTCTTCTTCATACCGCGGGGTTCGGGTACGACTTCTTCAACGAGTCCTACAATCGGCTCTCGCAGGAGCACGGGCAGCCCAGCGTGATCACGTGTAGCAAAGCCGCGCTCACGACGCCGTTGCTCTTCGATCCGGGTGAGAAGTGGGAGTACGGCACCAATATCGACTGGGCAGGTCAGGTCGTCGAGTCGATTCGAGGTCAGCGGCTCGGCGATGTCATGCGCGAGCGCATCTTCGAACCTCTCGAGATGACGGATACGGCATTCACGATGAGCCCGTCGATGAAGGGTCGCCTTGCACCGATCCATCAGCGTGAGAGCGACGGAAGCCTCACTCCGCTCATAGGATTCGAGCTTCCGGCTGAGCCCGAGGTGCACATGGGTGGTCACGGTTTGCACGGCACTGTCGGCGACTACATGAAGTTCATCCGTATGTGGCTGAACGACGGCGCGGGTACTGCGGGCCGCGTGTTGGCGCCTGAGACGGTCGCTGCAGCCGTACGGAACGGACTCGAAGGCCAGCACGTCGGGTTGTTGCCCGGAGTACTTCCAACGCTGTCCAACGATGCGGAATTCTTCCCCGGCTTGCCAAAGGGATGGGCATACTCCTTCATGACAAATGAAGAGGTGGCACCCACCGGCCGGCCGGCCGGATCACTGGCTTGGGCGGGTCTTGCAAACCTCTACTACTGGATCGACCGGCAGACCGGCGTCGGCGGGTTCTGGGCAACACAGATTCTGCCGTTCGCGGACGCTGGATCCATCAACGGATACCTGGAATTCGAGACCTCCGTCTACCAGTGATCGGCTAGATTCCCGCTGTCCGGGATCGACTGTTTCTTTCGGGCGGGTTCGGAGTACGCATGCAGTACAGCGCATGCTGGCATACGACGAACTAGGAGACGGCATGAACAGCCTCGAAGGCAGCTTCGAAGGAAAAGTTGCACTGATCACCGGCGCCGCACGCGGTCAGGGGCGCGCCCACGCTGTCGCATTCGCGGAGCGTGGCGCGGACATCGTGATCTGCGATCGGTGCGAGAACAGTGATGTCGTCGCCTACCCCCTCGCAACTGAAGAAGACCTGAAGGAAACCGTTCGGTTGGTGGAAGCCGCGGGCCGCCGGTGTATTGCAGTCAAGGCTGACACAGCCGATCGGGAGGCGATGGATGCGCTGGTTGCCCACGCTGAAGCCGAGTTCGGCCGCGTCGACATCGCCGTCGCGAACGCCGGTGTGTCCGTGCCCGCTCCGATCACGTCGATGACGTCGGCACAGTGGAACGAGGTCATCTCGTCGAACCTGACCGGGGTGTTCAACACCGTGGCGGCCGTGTCAGGTGGAATGGCGGAACGTGGTTACGGTCGCATCATCACGATTTCCTCGATGATGGGTCGATCCGGTGGTACCCAGATGGCGGCGTACGGCGCCTCCAAGTGGGGCGTCATCGGTTTGACGAAGAGTGTGTCGCTCGAACTGGCCAACTCGGGTGTGACTGTGAATGCTATTGCACCGGGAAATATCTCGACGCCGATGATTCACAACGACATGATGTACGCAATGATGCGGCCGGACCTCGAATCGCCTACGGCAGACGACGTCGAACCTGTGTACGCGACCTTGCACGCGCAGCCGATCGGTTGGCTGGATCCCTTCGAGGTCACGCGAGTCGTCCTGTTCCTCGCCGCCGACGCTAGTGCCCACATGAGTGGCATCGTGGTTCCTGTCGACGCCGGAGTAGCCGCTCGCTCGAACGCTTGACGGACAAGACTGTTCGCGCGAAAGCGCGGACCGGGTGGGTCGTCGGCGTCCTGAGTCTGAGCGGTGTGGTGGTCGCGCTGCAACAGACCTTGGTGGTGCCGGTGTTGCCCGAGTTCGCGACGGCATCGGGAGTATCGTCGGCCACGGCTTCCTGGCTGGTGACCTCGACACTGCTGACCGGTGCCGTCGCGACCCCTCTCATCGGCCGACTTGCCGACATGTTCGGCAAGCGCGCGATGATGCTCGTCTGCCTCGCGGTGATGATCGTCGGCTGCGTGGTTGCTGCGCTCAGTCAGAGTTTCTGGCTACTGATCCTCGGTCGCTCGTTGCAGGGCTTCGCGACGGCGCTTCTGCCCGTCGGAATCAGCATCATGCGCGATGTCCTTCCCCCGGAAAAGCTCAGTGGTGCAGTTGCTCTCATGAGCGCAACGCTGGGTATCGGCGGAATGTTCGGTATGCCGATGGCGGGGGTGATCTCGGCGCATTGGGGATTACCCGCGCTTTTCTGGGTCACCGGCGGGTTCGGGGTTGTACTGGTAGTCATCTTGCCGCTGGTGGTGCCGGAATCGGCTGTGAAAAGTCGAGGACGCTTCGACTTTCTGGGAGCCGCAGTCCTCACTCTCGCCATGACTGGACTGCTGCTGGCCGTTTCGAAGGGAACCGAATGGGGTTGGGGAAGCCTCCCGGTTCTCGTTCTGGTCGCGTCCGGAGTGGTCTTGCTCTGTGGATGGATTCCGTGGGAACTGCACACGCCGGCACCGTTGGTGGATCTGCGGACTACCCTTCGCGCCCCGATTCTCGTCTCGAACGTCTGCGCGGTGTTACTCGGATTTGCCATGTTCATCAGCGCGTTGGCGGCAACGCAGGAACTTCAGTTGCCCCTCGCGTCGGTGAACGGTCTCGGACTCTCAGCCGCCGAAGCCGGATTGGCGATGATGCCGGGCGGAGTTCTGATGATCGGATTGGCGCCGGTTTCGTCGAAAGTGACGAGACGATGGGGAGCGAAGGCCACGTTGGCGTCAGGTGCGATCGTCATTGCAATCGGATACGTCTTGCGTGTGCTGTTGACGCCGACGTTGGTCAATATCGTGATCGGCGCCGCCGTGGTATCGGCCGGTGTGGCATTTGCTCTTGCTGCCATGCCGACGCTGATCACTGAATCTGCACCCATCCATCAGACTGCGTCGGCCAACGGATTCAACAGTTTGCTCCGCTCGATCGGTACCTCCACCGGAAGCGCTGTTGCGGCAGCGGTATTGGCCAGTTCGACGGTTGTGGTCGGTGCGACCGCTGTACCGACTCTGCATTCGTTTGCGGTTTTGTACTGGATCGGAGCGGGCGTATCGGCGCTGGCCGCAGCCGTGACATTGGCAGTGAGGGTGGATCGGGCGGGTGCGGTATCACTGCCCGAGTCACCAACTGCAGCTGAAATCGACGGCGCAACGAAGATCGGGTGAGTCGACGGACTCACTCGATCTTCGTTCCGTCATCGCCTGGAATCGCAGACACAGCAACTGGGGGAGTTCGTCGGCGATTCTGCGAGGTGAAGATTCTTGCAATCAGGGGCGGTGGGCCTGTTTTGCGGTGCAGGTTTCCGACTGCTGCGTGAAATTTCCTGGAATGTGTCGGCGCTCTAGGTCACACTGGGGAACGGACTACCGACGGATTACCGATGCGGGAGGGCTCATGACCGAAGCGATTATGGCCGAGGGGCTGGTCAAGAAGTACGGCGACGTCACGGCATTGGACGGCATCGACCTGGAAGTGCGCGAGGGTTCAGTGATGGCTCTGTTGGGTCCCAACGGTGCCGGAAAAACCACTGCGGTAAGGATATTCACGACGCTGCTCATTCCGGACGGTGGTCGCGCCGAGGTTGCCGGGCTGGACGTGGTCAAGGATGCGCGGGCGTTGCGATCCAAGATCGGAGCTTCGGGTCAGTACGCTGCGGTCGACGAGTACCTGACGGGCTACGAGAATCTGGACATGGTCGGGAGGCTTTATCACCTCGGCGCCCGAAGCAGTAAGGCCAGGGCACGAGAATTGCTCGAGCAGTTCGACCTGGTGGAGGCCGGCGATCGGCCGGTCAAGGGCTACTCCGGTGGAATGCGCCGCCGTCTCGATCTCGCCGGCGCATTGGTTGCTCGCCCGCAGGTGTTGTTTCTCGACGAGCCGACCACCGGCCTCGATCCTCGGGCGCGACTCGGTCTCTGGGATGTCATCGAAGGGTTGGTGGCGCAGGGAACCACGCTGTTGCTCACGACGCAATACATGGAAGAAGCAGAGAGGTTGGCCGACCAGATCGCGGTCATCGACCGCGGC
Source organism: Rhodococcus sp. IEGM 1318 (assembly GCF_033142465.1). NCBI lineage: Bacteria > Bacillati > Actinomycetota > Actinomycetes > Mycobacteriales > Nocardiaceae > Rhodococcus > Rhodococcus sp. IEGM 1318. Next base: position 108,299 of record NZ_JAWLSC010000007.1, on the reverse strand, counting down.
TCGGTCATCGCGCGCGGTACTGCAGATCAGTTGAAAGCGCGGGTCGGGGGTGAGCGCATCGAACTGAGTGTGCACGAGGTCGAACATCTCGACATCGTCCGAGAGGAATTGCGCTCGCTTGCAGTGGGGGACATTCAGGTTCAAGAGAATGTCCGTCGCGTCACCGTTCCTGTCGACGACGGCACCGATGCGTTGGTCGCAGCGCTGAATCTCCTGTCGGCACGAGGCATCCGGGTGTTCGACGTCGGTCTGCGCCGGCCCACTCTCGACGATGTCTTTCTCACACTGACCGGGCACCAGGCTGAACTGGAGGATCAGAAATGACCGTGCAGATGGCGCTCGAAGACGGTTTGACCATCGCCAGGCGAAACTTGATCAAGATCAAGCGCGTTCCGGATCTGCTGGTGTTCACCACGTTGTCGCCGATCATGTTCGTGCTGTTGTTCGCCTACGTGTTCGGCAGCGCGATCTCCGTCCCGGGTACGTCGTATCGAGAGTTCCTGATCGCCGGAATTTTCACGCAGACAGTCATATTCGGTGCTACGTGGACTGGCTTGGGAATGGTCGAAGACATCCAGAAAGGAATCATCGACAGATTTCGATCGCTCCCTATGGCTCCGTCCGCCGTGCTGACCGGCCGAACGTCGAGTGACGTGCTGATCAACGTCATCAGTTTGGTCGTCATGTCGTTGACCGGTCTTCTGGTGGGGTGGCGCATTCATTCCAGCTTCCTCGAAGCGGTGGCGGGTTATGCGCTGCTTCTGTTCTTCGCGTACGCGTTGTCCTGGGTCATGGCTGTTGTCGGACTCTGGATCCGGACGCCGGAGGTCTTCAACAACGCGAGCTTCATCGTCATCTTTCCGCTGTCGTTCATCGCGAACACTTTTGTCGAGACCACTAATCTTCCCGGGCCGCTCAAAGTGATCGCCGAATGGAACCCGGTGTCGGCGGTGACTCAGGCGGTGCGTGAATTGTTCGGAAATACCAATCCTGCGATGACGGTTCCGGATGCGTGGCCACTGCAGAACCCGGTCATCGCGTCGTTGTTGTGGACTTTCGGTTTGCTGATCGTCTTCGTGCCGTTCGCTATTCGTCGGTATCAGAAGGCAGTCAGCCGCTGAACCGGCGGTTCCGGTCGGTAGGGTGAGTATGTGCCGGAGCCCGAACGCATCGACAAACGCAGCCTGAGATACGCCGGGCGACGTGAGGAGTTGCTCGACGCGCTGACCCGGTACGTCATCGACAACGGTGTCGGGGAAGTGACGGTGAGGCAGCTGGCCAAGGCTGTAGGTGTGTCGCATGCGTCGTTGCTCAACCATTTCGAGAGCAAGGAGAATCTGCTCTCCGAGGTAATCGAGAACATGCGTAGCGAGTCCATTCCGATTGCGGTCCCGATGGAACCGGGGATCGATCCGGCGACAGTGCTGACCGCGTGGTGGACCGAACGTACGACACCGGAGGTCCTGCCCCGATTCCGAGTGATGGTCGAGATCTACGCCCTCGCACTCGGCGATCGCAAACGCTACGGACGGTTCCTGGACCGTTTCGTGGGCGATTGGATCGAAGCTCTGGAAACCGGACTTCGGCATGCGGGCTGTCCCGAGGAGGATGTTTCGTCGGTCGCTACCTTACTGCTTTCGCAAATGCGGGGTTTGTCGATGGATCTTCTGGCCACTGGGGACCGGGCTCGCGTCGATCGCGCGTTCGGGCTTTTTGTCGACGACTTTGCCGCCCACGCTCGGAAATGGTCCGAGCCTTCATGATCCGATCGCCGTCAATACTGACCGATCACCACGGTTGACGCGGTCTCACTGTAGGTTGCCACACGAGTGAGAAACCCTCCCCGAGTAAATGTTTCGACGGTCATCTCGACCTGCTCCGTGCTCGTCTCGACGAGTAGATGGCCGCCCGGTCGTAGCCACGGCGCAGCATCCGCGATGATTCGACGCTGCAGGTCCAGGCCGTCGGCGCCGCCGTCCAACGAGACTCGCGGTTCGTGAAGTCGCGCTTCGGGCGGCATGAGTCGGATTGAATCGGTGGGGACGTAGGGCGCATTGGCGACGACGACGTCAACACGACCTCGTAACTTCGTCGGCAGTGGGCCGTACAGATCGCCTTCGAGTACACGCTCGGGCGGTGCGACGTTCTGACGAGCGCACCGAACCGCGGCCGGTTCGATGTCCACCGCGTAGAGATCGACAGTATCGGTCTTCGCCTGCACAACAGCCCCGACAGCTCCTGAACCACAACACATGTCGATGACGATGCTTCCCGAGTCGACGAGTGTGCAGGCCTGTCGAGCGAGGAGTTCGGTGCGTCGGCGGGGGACGAATACTCCAGGGTCGATGTGGATGCGCAATCCGCAAAATTCTGCCCACCCGATGACAGGCTCGAGTGGCTCGCCGGCAACTCGTCGATCGATCATCGCGTCGAGTTCGTCGCGCGAGCGTGCGGCATGAAGGAGCAAGCGAGCCTCGTCTTCGGCGAATACACAACCGGCTGCTCGGAGGATCGCGGCCACTGAATTCTGCTGCGACGGGGGGAACGTCGGGAGATCAGGCGCTGACATGAGAGAGCCCTACGGCCTCCTGATCTCGCGGGGGACCTGCATGTATAGAACACCGCCACCTTACCGGAGCAGGCGCGTGACGACGGGGAATGTGCAGCGGGAATCTAGGTTGGCCAATTGGTAAGGCTGTTCTAGGGTCTGAACTCGATCGGCTGATCACCACATACGGCACTGTCAACGCAATCGGTAGGAGAAGGCGCGTGAGCAAGCGGCTGTGTAAGACGCTCGTCGGATTGGGCGCGAGCGCATTGGTGGCGTTGACCGTCACAGCGCCGGCTGCGGCGGAAGATAACGATCTTCCGGGCTCCGTGGTGAGCCACGAGTCGCTCGGCCCCGATCGGGTGATCCCCAGCGCTGTGAGCGCAACAAAGGTGACGTACTGGTCGACGGGCCCGAAGGATGTGCCGATGACGAGTACCGGTGTGGTGTACCGCCCTGAGGGGGCTCCGCCCGAGGGTGGTTGGCCAGTCATTTCCTACGCGCACGGAACGGTGGGTGTCGCGGATCAGTGTGCGCCGAGCAGTAGCGTTCCGCTCGAGCGGAACGCGACGCATCTCGGGCATTGGCTGGAGCAGGGCTATGCGGTGGTGACCACCGACTACGTGGGGCTCGGAACGCCCGGTGTTCACCCGTATCTCGACGGTCGTTCCGCTGCGCACAGCGTTGTCGACATGGTGCGTGCCGTTCGTGCGGTCGACGACGACCTGTCGAGCGCTTGGGTAGCGATGGGGCAGTCGCAGGGTGGACAGGCGACTATGTTCACCGCTTCTCTTGCTGCCGATTACGCGCCGGAGTTGGACTACCGCTCGGTGGCCCCGCTTTCCTGGCTCTTCCACTCAAGGGTACGACGGTCTACATTGCGAACGTTCTTGACGGATTGCGTGCTTCGCGGCCGGACATCGACATCGACTCGTATCTGACCCCGCTCGGAATGACCATCCTCGACGACGTCGAGAACAACATGTGTTACACCGAGGCGCGCACCAAATACGGAACCGTCACGCTCGGTCAGGTGCTGTCGAAGTCGCTGGACAACCCAACGTTCATGGACGCTGCGCGCGAACTGCTCACGGTACCGACCTCGGGATACAACCGCCCGTTCTTCATCGGTCAGGGACTCTCGGACATCGATGTTCCGGCACCACTGACTTTGAAGTTTGCTGCTGACCTCGCTGTCAACGGCGTGGACTTTGCATTCCATACCTATCCCACGGATCACCTGGGAACCGTTCCGGCTTCGGTTCCGGACAGCGCCCCGTTTGTCGCGGCACTGTTCTCTGGTCGACAGCCCTACACCGGAAGCCTCTGCTGACCAGGGTCTTTCAGGTGGCGCCAACGCCGCGCAGGTAGATGTCGATCGGGATCCGAAGTTGCCGAACGGTTTCGGAGGAGCGAGGATCTCGGCTACGCGCTCCGAGGCAATAGTCGAAGATCAAGCCCTCCAGAAGGCTCAGGAAATTTGCGGCAGCGGCGTCAGGGTCGTCTACGCCAACGGTTTCGAAGACGGCTCTTGCCTTCTTCAGCGAAAACAGACTGCCTTCGAGGAGTTGGCGCAATGTCGAATCTCGAGGTATTTCCAGGAGCAGTGCATATCGCGCGATCAATTCGTGTCTGCGGTGCGAAAGAAGATCGTCGAGGTACTCGGCCGTCAGGGCGGCAGGATCGGTGGGCCTCTTGTGGAGTTCGTCGAAAGTCGAACGTGACCGATGCATGATGTGCAATGCGGTTGCTTCGAGAAGTGCCTTGCGAGTTCGGAAATAGTACGACGTCGAACCGGCAGGAAGTTCCAGGGACTGATCAACCGCCCGATGGGTGAGTGCACGCGGGCCCTGCTCGGCGATGATCGTGACGGAGGATGCCGCGATGAGGGCTCTGCGATCAGGCTTCATGTCGTTCCTTGCTGTCGATGTTGCATGCTGCTGATGGTGCGTCGTGAGGGTCACATTGACTCGATTTGCCTTCGATCTCTAGCCTCGACTCTACAGACGTAGAGGAGTCTCATGTTACTGGACGAAGAGCAGTTGGCGGCACGTGAAGCTCTCGATGGCCTGCGAACCCGGATCTCCGGCTGTGAGGTCAGCGGAGGGATCTACCTCTGGGGAAGCGTCGGTCGCGGTAAGACGATGCTCATGGACGAGTTCTACGGCAGCATCCCAGTCGGCAAGCGGCGCATTCACTTTCATCGGTTCTTTGCAGATCTGCACTCCCGGGCGCACGAACTCGGGTCGATGGGCGCGGCACTGGACCACGTGGTGGACGGAATCCGCGTGCTCTGTTTCGACGAGTTTCATATCGACGACGTCGCCGACGCGATGTTCATGGCAAGGGTTCTCGATACAATCGTCGCGAAAGGTGTGACTGTTGTTGTCACGTCCAACGTCCCGCCGACCGAGCTTCTTCCGAATCCGCTCTTTCACGAACAGTTCGTGCCGTCCATCGAGTTGATCGAGCAGACTCTCGAGGTGATCGAGTTGGGTGGCTCCGTCGACTATCGGACAACTGGACAACCAAGTGCCGGGGACTACCGGTTTGCGACAGGGGAATTCCTCGTCGACTCGGAAATCGTCAGGCCCTCGGGTGAGGGTGTCGAATTGACGATCGGCACACGCACATTGGCATGCTCGGCGATTCGAGACGATGTCGTCTGGTTCGACTTCGAGGTGCTGTGCGGCGGTCCGACCTCGGCTTCCGACTACCTCGAACTCGCCTCCCGCTTCGACGACTGGGTGATCTTCGGGGTGCTGGCGCTAGCCGAAGCTTCGGAATTTGCCGTCCGCCGCTTCGGTAACGTCGTCGATGTTCTGTACGACGCCGATGCACGACTGACCGTGTATGCCGCTGCCGGTGTGGAGGAAGTGGCGGGCAGTCTTCGGGACATTCCCGGATTGGCGCGCCTCTACAGCCGACTGTCGCTACTGGCGCGGTCGGAGCTGGACAGCGTCAGTTGAGGCGCAGCGTCAATTCCAGGTGAGATCACCGGTCGCGGCGCTGGGCGTGAGCCCGAACATACTGTGGCAGATACGGTTTAGATGGGCACTGTCGGTGAATCCGGCCTCGTGTGCGCTGGTTGTCAGGCTTGCGCCGCTGCTCAACACTTCCATGGCGCGTCGTAGCCGTAGCCAACGAATGTAGGTCGAAAAGCTCATCCGCAGTTGATCGTTGAAGATTCTCCCCAGCCTGCCGGGCGACATGGAGACCAGCGCAGCGGTGTCCGTCAGCGTTATCGGGCCCGAGATTCGCTCGGGCAGTAGCGTCAGAGCAAGCTCGAGAGCAGGGTGAAGCGTGTCGGTGTTCGACGGCTGTCTGCCCTCGGAGAGTGAATCGAGGAGCCTCGCTGCGTATTCCAGGTCCGAATCAACGCCACGGTCTGTTCTCGCTACTGCTGTCTGCCCGCGAGTCGACCATTCGGCCACGCCGCCGTGGTCGGATTCAGGCGGCCTGATGCGCCGGCCCATTCCGGTGGTGGAATCGACATAGATCGCCCGCCCTCGCGCGCGCTCGGAGGCGGACAACGAGTGCACCGCTCCGGAGGGAACGATCACGGCTCCCACGATTGCACTGTGACCTGTTCCGTCGGTGACCGTGACGGACCCGGCATCGACGATCATGATCTGAACAGCGGCGTGAGCATGCGTGTGCGCCGATCCGACGGCGCCGGAGAACATGAGAATTCCGGGCTGCATGTGGACGTCGCCGGACCAGGTCATGTCAGCGATGATAGTGACGACCCTGACAGACCTCGGGGTCCGGTCATCCTCCGGTAGGACCGAGGTGAGTTCGAAGATCGTGCGCTGGGCCGATGTGTATGTGACGGGTTCGCGAGAGGCTGTACCCATGAACAACGCACAATCACCCGCAGTCCTGTCGGTCCACTCGCTGGGCAAGTCGTACGGCGACGTTCCGGTGCTCCGCGGTGTGTCTCTGGAAGTTCGTGCGGGCACTGCCACGGCGATCATGGGTCCTTCAGGGTCGGGCAAGTCGACTCTGCTGCACTGCATGTCGGGAATCGTGAAGCCTGATTCGGGCGCGATCCTGTTGAGCGGTAGGCATATCGAGAACCTCGGTGAGAACGATCGGAGTCGTCTTCGGCGAGAATCCTACGGTTTCGTCTTTCAATCGGGTCAGCTGTTGCCGGAGCTTCCGGCGATCGAGAACGTTGCTTTGCCCTTGGTACTCAACGGGTTGTCCATCGCGGAAGCCAAGCGGACGGCGCACGGTTTCTTCGCGCCTTTGGGGCTGGAGGGATTGCAGGACCGTCGCCCGGGTCAGATGTCGGGTGGGCAGTCGCAACGTGTCGCGATTGCGCGAGCGTTGGTGACCAAACCCGCCGTTCTCTTCGCAGACGAGCCGACCGGTGCCCTCGACGCGCAGACGAGTTGGGAAGTGATGAGGGTGTTGCGTGATTCGGCTCAACAGATCGGTTCTGCGTTGGTCGTCGTCACTCACGATGCCGAAGTCGCTCGCTGGTGTGATCGCACGATGATGATGCAGGCAGGCTCGCTCGTCGGGACACAGGTGGCGGCATGAAAGCCACAGCGCGTGTCGCCCTGATGACGGTGCGAGGTGAAGGCAGAAAGGCGTTGAGTACCTTCGCGCTCCCCGTATCAGCCTTCGCCGCGTCAACCACCCTGTTGCTCACGGTTCTCGGTGGCTACGGTGCCTTTGCGGGCCGATCGAGCGAACCTGAGTCAGAGGCATATCTCGCGCTCGCCGGGGTTGCCTCAGTGTTGATGATCGTCCCGGCAATCACTCTCGGTCTGGCGGCGGCCCGCTTGGGTGCCCGTCGTCGAGATGAACGTCTGGCAGCGCTGCGACTCATCGGATCCACGCCCCGTCAGATTGTTGCGCTGTGCGCTGCCGAATCGGGTGTCCAGGGCTTGGTCGGTGCGTTGATCGGCGCACTGGGGTACTTCCTCGCGTTGCCGCTCGTGGCGCTCTTGCGATTTCAAGGTCGCACTTTCGACTGGGGTGAGCTGTGGGTCGGTGCACTTCCTCTGGTGGGCATCGTATTCGGAATGACCGTACTGGCGGCTTTGACGTCGATGCTCGGGATGCGTCAGGTGTTCGTGAGTCCGTTGGGGGTCACGGCGGGCAATCCGAGTGCCGCGCCGAAGATGATCTTCGCTGTTGCGGGCGTCGGGGTTCTGTTGGGATGGAGTGCATTCGGTGGTGCCGCGGCGAGCATCGCGGCAATTCTGGTGGGACTTGGCCTCTGCTTCGGCGTGGTTGCGCTGCTCGGTCCGTTCGTCATCTCGTTGCTCGGACGGATCATGCTCCGATTCGCGAGGGACGGTGCTTCGTTGATTGCGGCACGTCGGGTCTTGGACAACCCGAAGGCCGTGTGGCGCACGGTCAGCGGTGTGACGATGGCAAGTTTTGTTGCCGCCGGCACGTCTTTGCTCGCCGCAATCGGCAACGGAGAGGGTCAGGAACTGCAACCGGGACAGGAATTCTTGTTCGCCGACATGAGAACCGGTGTGTTGTTCACGCTCGGAGCAACGTTCACGTTGGCAGCTGTCTCGTCTGCACTCACCCAGGTATCCGGGATCCTCGACAACCGCGAGCTCTATCGGAGTCTGGCTCTGGCCGGTACACCTGTCGAGGTGATGGACAGTGCCCGCATGCGCCACGTTCGCACTCCCGTGATCGTAATGGCGCTGGCCGGCGCCGGCGCCGCACTGCTGTTCCTCTTCCCGCTGGCAGGGGCAGTCGTACTGACCACCCCGATGGCACTCGTTCAGTTAGGCCTCACCCTGGCAGCGGGGATTGCGTTGGTGTTGGCCAGTGCATTCGCAGCCAGGCCCGTCATGCGTCGGGTACTCGCCGGCTGAATCTCAACCCGTCGTCCGTCAGGTCTGTCTCCGGAACGGTTCCGCCAACTGGCCGAGATAGCCGTCCGGGTAGTCGGGCTTGGCCGCCATACCGAGATCGTCACTGCTGAATCGCTTTTCCGGATCGAAGGAATAGGTACGGAACAGGTGGTCCCAGATGAGAGTGAACAATCCGAAGTTGACGTCACCGATTCCAGCCCACTTCAGGTGATGGAATCGGTGACCGGCGTTGAGCGCGAGGATCGGACGCAGAGGACCGATTCGGTAGTCGGCATTCGAATGCTGAAGCAAGAGTTGGACAGCGACACAAACGGCGAGTGCCGACGCAACCGGGACGGGCATCCCGAGAAGGATCAGCGGCAGGACGCCGCCTGCGGTTTCGAAAGTCTGATGCACGGGATGTTTCATGAGTCCGTTCATGCCGTAGAACCGCTCGAGGCTGTGATGGACCGCGTGAAAACGCCACAACCATCCAACCTTGTGGCTGATCAGATGCACGACGGTGATACCGAAATCCGCAATCAGTACTGCGAACACAACCTGAACGACAAACGGAAGTCTGCTCGGCCACAACCCGTCGAACGGAATCACCGCTGCCATCAACGGAATGACGGCGACACTCACCAGGATGAGTGATTCGTTGACAAACGCGTGGATTGCGTCGCGAAACCTGTCCGTTCCCGGGGCATTCCACGAAGATTCGTAAGGAAGTGCGCGTTCGGCCGCGAAAGAGCAGACCACGGCGAAGAGAATCAGAGTCACCAGCGACCATTTCGGTGCACCGGATGCCGCGAGCGCAATTGCCGCCCCGTTGATTCCCAAGAGCATGAACGGGACGTACCCGTATCTGACGATGAACGTGAGCATGTATTCGATGGTGCACGGCGCGGGTGGTCCTCGACTTGTACGAATCGGTCGACTTTCAGTCAGTCGAAAACTGCCAGACGTACGTTTGACATGGACATCTGCTGCAGTGCGATCTTCGCGGTGAGCGCACACGCACCGTGGTTCCGGTCGATCCGTACAAACGGCGTGCACTGACGGGGCTGGCAGGCGGAGTCGATCTTTGCCTGTTGCAAAGTGTTCGTTGGTGCAGCTGGTCGTCCAGAATTAGAAGCTTGTTGAGGGGAAGCGGTTCTGAGGCTGCCCCTCAACAGCAGCTAGTGGGCGAAAGCAGTCCTTTGGGGTCGATCGGCGGTGCTCTTACGAAGTTGCTCGACGACTTCGTTGATGGCGGTGGCGAGTTTGTACGCGAGATCCTGGCTGAAACCTTCTCGTAGCACGATCCGCAGGACCGCGACATCTTCGGCGTCGGCGGGCATGGTGTACGCGGGCACTTGGAATCCGCGTGCCCGGAGTTCGTGGGAGATGTCGAAGACCGTGAAGCCTGGGTCGTCGACGACTTCGAAGGACAAGACCGGTATAGCGGTGCCGTCGGTGATGATCGCCATGTTGTCGATCTTGGAGATTGCGGCGGAGAGCATAAGCGCGGTGTCGCGCAGCGATTCCATGATCTGGGTGTATCCGGCGACGCCGAGGCGGATGAAGTTGTAATACTGCCCGACGACCTGGTTGCCAGATCGAGAGAAGTTGAGGGTGAAGGTCGGCATGTCGCCGCCGAGGTAGTTGACCCGGAACACCAAGTCTTCCGGTAGGTGTTCTTTCGAGCGCCAGACGACGAAACCGATGCCAGGATATGTCATGCCGTACTTGTGGCCACTGACGTTGATCGAGACCACACGCGGAACCTTGAAGTCCCACATCAGCTCCGGGTGCAGGAACGGGACGACGAAACCTCCACTGGCAGCGTCGACGTGGAGGGGGACGTCGGGACCACCGTTTGCGGCGATATCGTCGAGGGCTTCGGCGATCTCGGCGACGGGTTCGAGCTCGCCGGTGAATGTAGTGCCCAGGATGGCGACCACGCCGATGGTGTTCTCGTCGACGGCGTCACGGACCTGTTCGGGAGTGATGACGTAGCGGCCCTTTTCCATGGGGAGGTATTTCGGTTCGACGTCGAAGTAGCGGCAAAACTTTTCCCAGACGACCTGGACGTTGCTGCCGAGGATGAGATTGGGCTTCGTGGTGTCTTTACCTTCTTGTTCGCGGCGCTGGCGCCAGCGCCATTTGAGTGCGAGTCCGCCGAGCATCACAGCTTCGGAGGACCCTACCGTCGAGACCCCCGTTGCGGACGCAGGGTCGGAGGTCAGCCCTTCTGCGTGGAAGAGGTCGGCAACCATGTTGACGCAACGAGTTTCGATCTCCGCTGTCGCGGGATACTCGTCTTTGTCGATCATGTTCTTGTCGAATGTCTCGGCCATCAGCTTGTCGGCCTGAGGATCCATCCAGGTGGTGACGAAGGTTGCCAGGTTCAGTCGGGAACTGCCGTCGAGCATCAGTTCGTCGTGGATGAATCGGTACGCCGCTTCGGGATCCGACTCGGCCTTGGGCATTTTGAGAGCTGGAATCGGATCGGTGCCGAGCCGTCCTGTGTACGCCGGTGCGAGGGTTTCGGTGGGAGCTGCGAAGCTGTCTGACATTTTTTTCTCCTCCAGTATGCGAGCGTGCGGGGTACGACTCGGACAGTGATTCAAATGTGGTCGACTGTGAAGATGTTGCTGTGCAGTGCTTTACACCTCGATGGACGGGTACAGGCGTTCCATGGTGTAACGCCGGTTGCGGCGTACGGAGAGTGCGCTGATAGTCATCGAGACGAGCAGAATGCCGGTCAGGACGGCGATTGCTGTCCAGAGTCGAGAGTCGACGTGTTCGGCGGTGATGAGTTGCCGGAGGCCATTGACGGTGTATGTCATCGGGTCGAACGGATGAATGTATTGGAAGGGCGTCGCTGTCGTGGGCACTGGGTAGATGCCGCCGGCGGAGACCAGTTGCAGCATCAGGAAGGCCAATGTCACCACTCGGCCGACTGCGACGCCGAAGAGAGCATTGAACATCTGGATCATCGCCAAATACGTCGCCGAGACCAGCATCAGGAACAGGATCGTTCCGGGAACGTGTTTGACGTCCAGGCCGACCCCGATGTGTACCACGGCGTACATCGTGATCACTTGGAGGATGCCGATGAGCAGTGCCGGCCAGTAGGAAGCCAGAACTGTTCGATAGAGGCCGAGGTTACTGACAGTTGCGCGGGATTGTAGCGGGGTCAGCAGCATCCAGGTGATGATGCAGCCGACGAACAGGGCCAAGGAGAGGAAGAACGGCGCGAATCCGGTACCGAAGGTGGGTGCCTCGTTGGTGTAGTCCTGCTTGAGTGCGACTGGGGTGGACAGGGTGTCTGCGGTAGCGGTGCGTTGCGCGTCGGTCCAGCTGGGTACTTGCCCAGCGCCCTGTGCGAGTGCGTCTGCCAGTTCGCCCGAGCCTGATTGCAGCTCGACCATCCCCGAAGCTAACTGATCGGCTCCGCTCGCGAGCTGGGTGCTGCCGTCGGTCAACTGGATCAGTCCGGAGTTCAAAGTCGTGGCTCCGGAACTGAGCTGGTCGGCGCCGTCGCGTAGTTGCCGGACGTCGGAGGCGAGCCCGCCGTTTTGCAGCAGTGCGAGTCCGGATTGCAGGGGACTGGATGGATCCGTCAACTGGTATTCGAGCGCGCGCGCATCACCGCTGAGGCGTGCTATCTCCGCTTGTAGTGCGGCAGTGTCACTTTGGGGTTGTGCTGCCACGAGAGGTGTGAGAGCTGCAACGGCCTGTTGTGCGAGCGGATCGGTGCTGGGTCCGAGAAGGTCGAGCACCCGCTGGATTGCCGGGGAGACGGTAACCTGTGGCGGCTGGGGGAGGCGATCCCCGAGGGTGGTGAGGGATTGCCGCAGTTGCGCAGCTTGCGCACCGACGTCGGAGACGGCAGTGGAGTCGAGGGCGTTGAGTAGTGGGTCGGCGACGCCGTCGATGGCTGTGGCGAGTTGCCCGGCGCCGGCCGCGAGCTGCGCGGAACCATCGCGTGCGGTGACCATGTTGGTGGCGAGTTCGCCTGCACCGGAGCTCAGTTGATCGGCCCCACCTTTGGCGGTGTCGATCCCGGCCGCGAGGGTCTTCGCTCCGTCGGCAGCCTGGCCCAGGCCCGAACCGGCGGTCTGTAGGCCCGTCAGCACTTGGCCGACGCCTTGGGCGCCGATGGTCGAGTTGACCTGATTGATGACCTGTTCGGACGCGTCCTGCCCGATGATGGTGGCTAGATAATTATTGGCGTCGTTGAAGGTGAAGGTGAGATCGGCCTTCTCGGGGTTGTCACCGTTGGGTGACTCGACAGCGTCGCTGAAGTTCTCCGGCAAGGTGATGGTGAAATAGTACTTGCCGCTCGAGAGTCCGGCTTGGGCTTCTTGATCCGAGACCTCCGCCAAATCAAGTTGCCCGGAGGCGATGAGCGACTTGACGACCTGATCGCCGGCATCGACTTGTTGGCCTGTCGACGTTCGCCCCGAGTCGTTATTGACAATCGCTGCGGGGATCTTGTTCACCTCGCCGAACGGGTTCCAGAAAGCCCACAAGTACATGGCTCCGTAGAGCAACGGCAACAAGATGATGGTGACGATCGCGATTCGTGGCAGGGTGCCGCGGGAGTAGCGTTTGATATCACTGCCCAGAGATATACCTGCGAGCATCGCTCACCGTCCTTCGGTCATGACGCCGATGTCACCGGCGCCCAGCAGGCCGTGCATGTTCACCACGGCATGGACGCCGCTGTCGGGCGGAAGGTCGTTGACATCGGCGGTGATCACCGACTGGTGCTCTCCCAATTCGACCAGTCGGCGTAACAAGGTTGCCCGCTCGTCGTCGTCGGCGATCTTGTCGACTCGACCCACCACCAGTAGCGGTGGTCTTTTGGTGTTCGCGACGGCGATCCGCAGCAACATTTGCTGGATCTCCGGGAGATCGTCGACGAAGGCATTGAGCGGCGGAAGATCGACCTCACCAAATGTGTGCGCACACATATCTGCCACTTCGGCCTCGTTCACGCGGGGCACGAATTTGTACCACGGTGAGTTCCATCGCAACTGTTCGGTCACCATGTCCCGCACCGTCACCGATGGGCGAACTTCGTCGAGTTCGTTCAGACATGCGATCGCCGAGACAGCCAGAATTCTCGTGGGTTTCTCGTAGCCCAGCACAGTCAATGACCCGGACGATAATCGCATCCGTCCGCATAGTGCCATCAGCAGGGCTGTGCGCGCGGCACCCGACTGCGCAGCCAGGACGGTCACACCGCCAGCCTCGATGTCGATGTCGAGTGGACCGAACACATGCCCCCACGGCCCGTGGAGTTCGATACCGCGGGCGGACACCAACGACCCCTCGACTCGGTCCTCCGGTAATTCCCAACGCTCGAAACGTGTTTCAACCAACTTGGACTCCCGACTCAGTGGAGCACTAGGACACATCGACCCCCTCAGATGTTCAGCTCGAATTGGCTGCACGTCTGACGGATCAACGCGATGAAGACGTTGTCACAGTATGTTTTTGACGACCTGACCATTTTTGACAATGACGGAGAGATGTTTGGCCGGATCAGCGAGCAGGCTCAGATCCTCGAGTGGATTGCCGTCGACGAGAAGCACATCTGCCCACGCATCCTTGGTGATCACTCCGAGAGGTGCTTGCCGGTACGGATCGCGTTCGCCGGCAAGACGGAAGAGTTCGGCATTTCCCGACGTGAGCATCCGGAGTGCTTCGGCATTGCTGTAGTGATCACCGAGTCGCGCCGCCATTTCACTCTGCCGCGGCGCAAGCTGCGGCTCGAGCAAAAGATCTGTACCCCACGCTGTTTTGACACCGTGCTTGCGCGCCCAGCTGTACACATCGTCAGTGCCGGTGCAGATTTCGCGATCCTTTTCTGCGCGGCCCGGATCCGGATAGTGGTGATCGCCCAGCGCGAAGGGCTGCATCGAAAGCCAGATGTCCTTCTCAGCCATCAGAGCGATCGTCGCCTCGTCAGCGAGATGACCGTGCTCGATGGATTTCACGCCGGCTTCGATGGCGCGGCGAATGCCGGTGACGTTGTAAACGTGGGTGGCGACGTAGGTGCCGTAGTCGGTGGCCGCGTGCACTGCTGCACGAAGTTCGGGATCGGTGAACTGGACCGTGTAGAGCGGGTCGTACATCGACGCAGCGCCGCCGCCGACCATCATCTTGATCTGAGATGCGCCCTTCTTCAGCTGTTCGCGAACGGCCGCCAGTACCCGGTCAGGGCCATCTGCGACGCGCATGAAACCAATTTCTTCGGCGCGAGACTGTTTGCCTCCCAACGCGGTCGGGCATTCGTAGACAAACCCGAAGTCGCCGTGTCCGCTGGTTTGGGAGATGGCAGCCTGCGAAGGGTAGATGCGCGGCCCCTCGAACAGGCCTCGATCGATCACGGACTTGATGCTGCTTGTGTCACCGGCCATGTCCCGGACCGTGGTGAACCCGCGGTGCAGCATGTTCTTTGCTTCAGCGAGGCCGTTGAGTGCGATGTGTGCTTCACTGCCGGTCACCATGTCGACGTACGAATTCGCGTTACCGACCAGGTGAACGTGGGCATCGCTCATGCCGGGCATGAGTACTCGGTTCCCACCGTCCACGACAGTGGTCTCGCGGCTCGGATCGTCCCCGACAGGCGACTCCGACACCGCGGCGATCGTGGTGCCGTCGATCAGCACATCCCCGGCAACAAGGGACGAGGAGGTGCCGTCGAAGACGCGGACATTGCGAAACAGCAAACGATTTCCAACTCGAGGATTGGCTGTCATAAATCGGACATTAGCACCCAAAACGGGTTCATGTCTTGGTAAGTAGAAAAACATTCAAATAGTTCAATCGGCTTGCCATGTACCCGCCGTGGATGGATCCAAACCCTTGCGTGATGACCTAGGTCCCGATTGGGCTGCGTTTCTTGGCGTATCGAACTACAGTGCAGCGCATGTTGATTCATCCGACCATCAGAATGCAATCCTGGGGATTCGTGATCGGCTCCGCCCTCTTCGCGCTCGGCTCGGCCCCCTTCCTTTCGGTCTTCTTCGGTGCCGCACTCGCCAACACTTTCTTCTTCGCAGGATCCTGGTTCTTCACCGGCGCAGCGTTCATTCAGCTAGTACTCAGTCAACCGGCAACCACAACCGACTCTGGCCGCCCCGCGATCCGAGCAATCTGGCTCTCCGCGGCCGTGCAGTTACTCGGAACGATCTTGTTCAACGTCAGCACGGGTGCCGCTATGCGAGAGCTGACCGTTCGAGGAGAGATGCACCTTGTCTGGAATCCGAACGCCGAAGGGTCCATCGCCTTTCTCGTATCGAGCGCCCTGGCTGTTCTCATCCTCTTCCGAGCGCGAACATACTGGGCGCCGCGATCGAAGGAATGGCAGAGCGTATGGCTCAACACGCTGGGATCCATCGCATTCGGAGTCTCCGCGATCGGCTCGTTCGTACTACAGGACGGGAACACCCTCGATCCGAACATGGCCAACATTGGAACCTTTGTCGGCGCAGTATTCTTCCTGCTGGCATCCGCTGTATTCCTCGGAAAAAGCAGCCGACCAGCTTTGGCGATGGCAGAAGCAGTCTGAACGCGCCACGTCGCGCGCGCAATATCGAGGAATTCGATGAAGCGGGGGATTTGCCGACCTGCGCTGGCTCTGCATCGCTGATCTTACTCGATCAAGTTGTCAAACTGCCAGATATTTTCTGAAGAATTCGGTAAGGGTATGGGATGCGTTCACTCTGGAGTTGACGTTTCGCTCGCGCGTTCTGCGTAGTACGCGTAGATTATCCGCTGATGAACGGGCAGCAGTCGGATGCTGACGCATTATTTTCACTTGTTTATCATTTTTTACGAGGTGGCAAGCTTATTGATCGGGTGTTAGGACCAAAGTCGCATGCGACATTCGGCGGAGTTCAGCCCCCCCTCGTCCGGCCACTTGGCGCCGCCAGCAGATACCAGCCGATCCTCTTCGGCCTCCCTCTTCTGTCTCGCCGGCCAGTGCATGGATGCCCCCACCTTCCGTGCGGGCCAGGCGGTTGAGAACGCCCAGTTCGTACCAGGTGACGAGGCTGATACAGGTGGCTACTGCCGGTAGGTTCCACAGGTAGGCGAGCTGGACGGCGAGAGTGACCAGCAATAGAACATGACAGAGGGCCCGGCGAGGCTGACTGAACGGAAGTGCGCAGCCGCTGAAGTTGGGGCGAGGCGGTACGCGCGGTCAGAAGCACAGGATTGGTGTGACACGCAGTAACGCATCTGAACGGCATAAGAATGCCTGAGGTTGAAGCGAAATTACCAGGACGGCAGTGCGTGAAGGTCCATTCTTTAGAATGCTAAAGCCGACCATTTCGGCGCCACGCATGTTAAGTTTCGGTTAGTCACGTAATCCCAGTTGGTGCCGCTCCAGGTTTCAGACATCACCGTAATTGCGGGTACGAAACCGCGACCCGCCGAGACACGAAATCTCAGATCCTCGCCGCCTGACGTGAGCAGAACTGGATTGTTGAGGGAGAGCCCGGAATCTCCTCGAACGCAGCACTAGATCGATATCACTCGACAGGGAATGGGGTACCTCCCATGAGTTCGGAAACCCGGAATACAACCGCGCGATCAGTACTCACATCACGTAACACCCTCGCTCTGCTGTTGGTGGTGCTGGCGGTGATCTTCATCCTCCAGAACCGCGCCGCGACCACGATCCAACTGTTCTGGGTCTCCGTGCAGTCCCCACTCTGGCTCGTCCTCGTCGTGATACTCGTTCTCGGATGGATCGCAGGCTTGCTGACCAACCGCCGCGCGAAAACCGCTACCTGAATCTCGAGGACGAAGAAAATGATCGCAATCCGGAAAGTCAAGGTCCGGAGTATATGCGCTCGGGGATCACCGATCGCGATCCAGACGGCGTTCGAGAGGTTCGACGTCACGGCGTACGTAGACGGGACACCGAATTATCCGAGAGGTGCACACGCGGTGTCTCCGGGCGGCCAACAGTTCAGTCGCTTTTGCAGCCGAAAGATTTTAGCTCACAGCATATCTCGTCTTCGCTGCCACAGGCGTGCGCCTGTCGCCCGGATGGCCTTTGTGTTCCGTGCAACATCTTGGTTCGCGGTGTCGCTGTAACGCAGATACTTTCGGCGTGACCGAAGGAAAACTACATCACCAAGAGAAAGCTCGGCGTCTATTCCGGTGAATAGTCCTATCGCCGCACCTCTGAATGAGATGGGGAACAATGTATTACAGCAGTGGAAACTACGAAGCGTTCGCGCGGCCACGCAAGCCTGACGGGGTGGACGGCAAGACTGCATGGTTCGTCGGTTCGGGGCTTGCATCGCTTGCCGGTGCGGCATTCATGATCCGCGACGGCCGGATGGCGGGAAACAACATCACCGTCCTGGAGCGGTTGAAATTGCCCGGCGGTGCACTCGACGGAATCAAGGAACCGGAGAAGGGCTTCGTCATTCGCGGTGGACGCGAGATGGAAGATCACTTCGAATGTCTCTGGGACCTGTTCCGCTCTGTCCCCTCGATCGAGGTCGAAGACGCCAGCGTGCTCGACGAATTCTACTGGCTCAACAAAGACGACCCGAACTATTCGCTGCAGCGCGTCACAGAACGTCAGGGTGAGGATGCGCACACAGACTTCAAGTTCAATCTGAACTCGAAGGCGCAGAAGGACATCATGAAGGTCTTTCTCGCTCCGCGTAGCGAACTCGAGAACAAGCGCATCAACGAGGTGTTCGGCAAGGAATTCCTCGCAAGCAATTTCTGGCTGTACTGGCGCACGATGTTCGCGTTCGAGGAATGGCACAGTGCTCTCGAAATCAAGCTGTACCTGCATCGATTCATCCACCACATCAAAGGCCTGCCGGACCTGAGTACCCTCAAGTTCACCAAATACAACCAGTACGAGTCTCTCGTGCTGCCGCTGTACACGTGGCTGCTCGATCAGGGAGTGAATTTTCGGTTCGATACCGAAGTCACCGACATCGACTTCGATATCGAAGGTGAAGTCAAGCGGGCCAAACGCATTCACTGGAAATCCGAGGGTGTTATGGGTGGGGTCGACCTCGATGACGGCGACCTGGTGTTGACTACCATCGGCTCGCTCACCGAGAACTCGAACAACGGAGACCATCACACGCCGGCGAAACTCGACGAGGGCCCCGCTCCAGCGTGGGATTTGTGGCGTCGTATAGCAACGAAAGACCCCGCATTCGGACGACCAGACGTCTTCGGTGGGCACGTCGCAGAAACCAAGTGGGAATCAGCGACAGTGACCACATTGGATGCCCGAATCCCAGAATACATCGAAAAGATATGCAAGCGTGACCCATTCAGTGGACGCGTAGTCACCGGCGGCATCGTGACAGCACGAGATTCGAAGTGGTTGATGAGCTGGACCGTAAACCGGCAACCGCACTTCAAACAACAACCCAAGGATCAGATCGTCGTCTGGGTCTACTCACTATTCGTCGACGTTCCCGGTGACTACGTCGACAAGCCGATGCAGGAATGCACCGGCGAGGAAATCACCCAAGAGTGGCTCTATCACATGGGCGTTCCAGTCGAGGACATCCCGGAACTTGCGGCCAATGCGGCGAAGACCGTTCCAGTGATGATGCCCTATGTCACTTCCTTTTTCATGCCCCGTCAGGCCGGTGACCGGCCTGCGGTTGTACCGGATGGTGCCGTCAACTTCGCCTTCCTCGGCCAGTTCGCGGAAACAACGCGCGACTGTATCTTCACGACGGAGTACTCGGTCCGCACCGGGATGGAGGCCGCGTACAGCCTGCTGGGGATCGAGCGAGGAGTCCCGGAGGTTTTCGGCTCCACCTACGACATCCGCAAACTTCTCCAAGCAACCTACTTCCTCAATGACAAGAAGGAGGAGAGCGTGCCGTTGCCGAAGATGCTTCGCCGCCGACTGGACAAGAAGCTCGACGAGAACGAGATCGGACAGCTGCTGCACGAATACCACATTCTCCCCCGAGAATGACGCTGGTTTCTGAATGTCTTTGTCAATGAGGGCTTCTGAGAGGAAATGCCCGTTCGGGTGCGGTCGAAGGGGCGTCTCGGAGCTGAACCTCGGTCTGGACCTCGGGGCTGAACATCGGGCAACTATGAAGCTCTCGAAAAACTACGGAAGGCAAAATCAATGTGTACCAGGGTGATGTGGCCTGATGCGGCCGGATCTGTTCTTGTCGGACGAAATATGGATTACCATCGGGACACCGGTACGAACCTGTGGTCGCTTCCGCGTGGGATCAAACGCGACGACGGCGTAGGCGGTTCTCTGAGTTGGACTGCCGAATACGGCAGTGTCGTGGCCGGCGCTTTCGACATGATGTCGGTCGACGGTATGAACGAAGCGGGATTAGCAGGTCATATTCTGTGGCTAGCGGAATCGGATTACGGTACCCACGACACGTCGAGACCGGCTCTGAGCATGGCGGTCTGGCTGCAGTACTTCCTGGACAACTTCTCCACCGTTGCCGATGCCGCCGCGTGGATCAGCGACGTCGACGTTCAGGTTGTCCCACTGGGCGATCCGGCGACCGGCGAAGTGCCTGCAGTTCATCTCGCGTTGGACGATGCGACCGGTGATTCGGCGATCATCGAATACCTGGATGGCAAGGCCACCGTCTGGCACAGCCGCGAACACCTCGTGATGACCAATTCCCCGGCCTACGACAAGCAGATCGAACTTCTCAAAGAGGTCGACGGCTTCGGGGGCGCCAATCCTCTGCCCGGCACCACACTCGCCGCCGACCGGTTCGCCCGCGCCGCATACTACGTAGGCCGACTGCCCCAACCCAAGAGTGAAGTCGAGGCTGTCGCGGGAATGTTCAGTGTCATCCGCAATGCGGCGCAACCTTTCCGCATCCCCGACCCGGACAAACCCTATGCATCGCAGACGATCTGGCAGACGGTGGCAGACTTGACCAACAAGCGGTACGTCTTCGACTCGACCACGCGACCCAATGTCGTCTGGGTGGATCTGGACAAGTTGAACTTCAATGAAGGTGCGCCTGCGGGCAAACTCGATCTGATGGGCGATACATCCCTCGAAGGAGGGCTTGCCGGCAACGTCTCTCGCCGATTCGAGAAGACAGCCGCGATGCAATTCCTGACCCTACCGACCTGATCGAAGCCAGCAGTTCGCAGGGAGGGGGGGCCACCCAGACAGGTGGCCGCCCTCGGCGTCGCTGCTCGTGACCGATATGCCACCGCCGAGACAACTCCGATCCTCCTAGGGGCGCATCATGGATACCGCGGACCCGTTGCCTTCCGCTCCCGTTACAAAAGCGCTTACGAGTGACGCCCGCCCGAGGGTGAGTTGGCTACCGCTGGTACTCGTGTGTTTCACAGGGTTGGTCTCTGTGTTCAACGTGACGGCGCTGCCGATGGCGATCAGCGGCATCGTCGACGGCCTGGACACCACCATCTCGAACGTGCAATTGGCGATCGTCGCTTACGGGGTATTCGTCGCTGCCTTCACGATCACGGGCGGCAAGATCAGCGGCGTGCTCGGTGCCAAGAACGCTCAGCTGCTCGGGCTGGGCATCTATGCGTTCGGCATGCTGTGTTGCGCTCTGGCACAGAATATTTCAATGCTGATTGCCGGCGAGGCGATCGCTGGACTCGGGGGCGCGCTTCTCGTGCCCAACGCGTTGGCGATTCTGGGGCAGGCGTATTCCGGTCCACAGCGAACCGTTGCGGTATCGGTCCTGGCGGGTACGACCGGTATCGGTGCCGCGTTTGCTTTGTTGGTTGGTGGTCTGCTCGTCCAAGCCTGGGGATGGAGGGCGCCCTTCGCGCTCTTGCTCGCTATCACGGCAGGAACAATCGTCATCGCATCACGTGTGGCCCTTATCCGGATTCCATTCCGTGGGTCCGTCGACAAGACGAGTATCGTGCTGTCCGCCGTCGGGGTGCTGTTGTTGGTCGCCGCCATCAATCAGATCGGATCATGGGGGCTCGTTCTCGCCGCCGAGTCCGCACCGGTGAGTGTGCTCGGACTCTCGCCTGTGCTCGCATTGCTGGTGATCGGCGGCCTCGTCCTGCATACGTTCGTCGCCCGCCAGCACTTGTTGCTCCGGGGAGAAAGAACACCGCTACTCGAACCTTCGGTGTTCGAGTCTGGTCTCAACCGAGCGTGTTTGAGTGGGTTGGTCGCGATAAACCTGTTGATGGCCGGTGTGAGCTACCTGCTACCGCTGTACACCCAGATGGTATTGGGCAAGAGCCCTCTGGGCACGGCAATGATACTGATACCTATCTCTTTGGCCGCACTCGTCTCCGCGGCTGCAACACCTGCACTGATGCGACTGCTTGCGTGCCGATGGCTCCTGACAGGGGCGCATGTACTCGCCGCGGCGTCGGCGATTCTGTTGGCACTGACGATCTCGAACCAATGGTCCGGTGCATGGACATTGATCAGCGAAGTTTGCCTGGGTCTCGGCATCGGAGTCGGATTGAGTACGGGCAGTGCGCTTCTCATGGAGACCAATCCTCCTGCTATCGCGGGTGAGATCGGCAGCGCTCGAGGAATGGCGAACTTTCTCGGCCTGTGTACCGGCACCGCCGTTGCCGGGGCGGTCCTGATGTCCGTGCTCGCGCAGTCTGCCTCGGTCCGTATCACGAACAGCCCAGATCTACTGTCCAGCGGCAGTATCGAGGTAACGGCCAGTTCGGTCAGTTTCGTCGCCAACGATGACCTCCGCGCCAGTCTCACTGGGATGGAACTGACCTCGGCGCAACTCGATCAGGCGGTGGGGATCAACGTCGAATCCAGGCTGATTGCGCTGCGGGCGAGCCTCTGTGTACTCGGGTTAGCGGCGCTCCTCCCGATCGTGACGTTCCGCCACCTGCCGACTCGCCGGAAGGAAGCGGGTTGATGCGATGGCACTCGTCTGTGGCGCCACGCCGATGTTCGGCCTAATAGAGCTTCCAGGCGTCACGATTTCGAATAGTGTTGTAGAGCAATAGATGTAACGCGGGCGTAGTGCACCATGGCCCGCCGCAGGATTCACTACACCTTTTCGACGTCTGCATCATCGTCGTCGTGTAGAGGGAGTCCCACCCGGGTGGTTCCGGCGGAGGTGGTTGCGATGCGTCGACCATGCCCGAGTCGCCCGTGCAGACCTACTTCGTCAGCACGGTGGCGAGCGCAGCGCTCACATACGGAGTGATGTTCTCGACGACCCGCGTCACGATCGCGGTGGCAACGTCAGTGGGTTGCAGTGGAACCGAAGGTGCCTCCGGCAATGCTGGGGGAGCAGGCGGAGCGGGCTGAGACATCATCGGCGTATAGGTGTTGTGCTTCGTGAAGTATCCGAATACCGAGTCGACGAACACCTCGGGGGCATCACGGGGCTTGGGCATGTTGCAGATGCCGTCACCCTCGATGCAGACTTCCTGCACTGCGATGTCACCGAATCCGCCGCGAGCTCCGGACATCGTCGCTCCTGGAACGACATTGGGTACTACGGTTTCGATGCCTCCGGCCGAGTTGCGGGGGTCGGCGTAGAGCACACCTTCGACTTGCGACTGTGGAATGGATCCGTCGCGCGCGATGTCGCCGAGCACGTCGCCGGCAATCCGAGCACCCTGTGAGTACCCGGTGACGACGATCTCGCTGCCGGGGCACTGAGCGTGAAAAGCATTGACTTCGCTGCGCAGCGTCTGGGCGCCCGCCGCAACGCTCTGGTCGTACGTCTGATCGCCGAGCGGCCAGAAGCTCGCCGGGTAGGTCACCGGTTTGGAGGTGT
This sequence comes from Rhodococcus sp. IEGM 1318, assembly GCF_033142465.1. Classification (NCBI taxonomy): domain Bacteria; kingdom Bacillati; phylum Actinomycetota; class Actinomycetes; order Mycobacteriales; family Nocardiaceae; genus Rhodococcus; species Rhodococcus sp. IEGM 1318. The sequence goes on along the minus strand of NZ_JAWLSC010000007.1, from coordinate 85,161 downwards.
AACCCTGGGCTACGTAGCGGTCGGTGACGGGTTGGGTCGTTTGTCCCGTCGGATCCCACGTCCCCCCAACTGCGAATACCGCACCGGCCGGGCACGACCCACCGTCATTCGGAGCCGCTCCGGCAGGTACCGACATCACTAGAGTCACCCCCGCTGTGACTGCAACCGTGCATGCCACTGACATCGCGTATTTCCTCATCGGGCCTGTCCCCATCTATCTACGTTCTCGTTCATTGGCGAGACAACCCGCGGTCCGACGCGTTTCGTTCGGTACTGAAGAGAATGGTGATGGGGCGATAAGTCCTGGAGGTAATCCGTGCGTAAACAGGAAGTTGCAGGCCGACGCTGTTTTCTACCAGCGTGTGGGGCGTGTCACGGCGTCGGCACCTGCGGTGGGTGATCGGGCTCGAGGAGTGTGCCGATCGCCTTGCCCATCGGCACGGCGTTGTTGAGATCCGCGTTGGTTGTCGGCCCGAGTGTCGCGTAGACGACGATCGTCGTCTTCGAGTCGGGGTAGTAGAGCGCAAGGCCGTTGTAGCCGCCGTACGACGGGTTCATCACCAGCCAACCGTCGAGGTGACCGGTCCCGAAGGAAAAGAACTTGTCGGCCGTCATATTTCCCAGGCCCGCGGTCGTCGGCGCCATCTGTTCTTCGAAAGCCTTGTCGGAGAGTAACTCTCCCGTGCCGAGTGCGCGCACCCACTTTCCGATGTCGGCGACAGGCGCGTTCATGTTTCCGCTGTGCAGGAAAGCCGTCGGATCCCAGAAAGTGGAGTCTTCGAACACTCCGCGTTCATTGGTGTAGCCGTGCAGGATCGGCTCGTCCATCTGCGACGTGAGCACAACGCCGCTGTGATCCATCCCGAGCGGATCGAAGACGCGTTGCTGAAGTAGTTCGCCCAGCGGCTTTCCGGTCGCCTTCTCCATGACGTCGCCGAGCAGCGTCAGGTCGCTGTGCGCATACGCCCAACTGGTGCCGGGTTCGAATAGCGGTGGGCGGGAGTTGGCTAGATCGAGGATCTCCTGAGCAGTCCAGCCCTTCATCGGGTTGTCCGTGAAGAGTTTCAGGAACTGCGGATCGGTCACGTAATCGGAGATACCCGACGTGCTGTTGGCCAGCATTCGCGGAGTGATCGTATCTGCGCGCGGAAAGTTCGGTTCCCACTCCGCGATCGGTTGATCGAGTGGCAGTGTGCCCTCTTCGTCGAGTTGCAGCAGGACGGTCGAGAGCATCGGCTCCATCGGCTGACCTACGCGCAACTGCATGTCGGTTGTCGCCGGAACTCCGATCGGGGACTCTCCGACGGCACCGAGAGCAATCTCGTCGTCGCCCCGCCACACTCCGAACACGGCGGCACTGAGGCCCAAGTCGGCCACCTGACGGCGGACGAGGTCCGCGATCTCGGTGGATTCCTGACTGCTCGCGGTGCTGGGGGATGTGCTGCTCGTGTTTGGTGCCGGGTCCTCGTCGGAACTGCACGCAGCGGTTGCAATGGCAACGGTCAAGGCGATCGACAGAGCAACTAGCCGCACCCGAGTGCGGTGGTGGGAGGAATTCACGCCTGCGATCCCTTCGACCTGGAAATCGAGCAACCGACGCCTAGCAATGTCCCAATTGGCCGAATTTACCGCAGTTGGAAGAAGGAGGGATCAGATCGACCATATAGGCGCAACTGCTATTTCCAGCGCAGCCCTCATTCGGGTGCTGCGTCCGGTTCCTCCCGCAGGTCCTGCGCTTGCTGAAGCTCGGCGTTGATGCGACGGGCTTCGGTGAGTTGGTCTTCGAGGATGATGATGCGGCAAGCCGCGTCGAGCGCCGTGCCGTTGGCTACAAGGTCGTGCGCGCGAGCTGCGATGCGAAGCTGGTAGCGGGAGTAGCGGCGGTGCCCGCCCTCGGAGCGTTGCGGGGTGAGCAGTTTCGCGGCGTCGAGGCTGCGAAGAAAAGCTTGTCTGACGCCGAGGATCTCGGCGGCATGTCCCATGCTGTATGCCGGGTAGTTCTCGTCGTCGAATCTGCCGGACGGGTCCCCCGGGGGTGTATCTGCCGAAATGGCTCGCTTCTTTCGCTGAACGGACGGGGCCCCCGGCGCGAGGTGCGCCGGGGGCCGGATGGGGTTGAACTTACTTACATAACTGCATTCTTTCGAACTTCCGGACTCGCACAAGACATCCGGTAGCCGCTTTGAAGGGGGGTGCCGGGTCCGACTACACACTCACACACGAATTCGGCCCCGGCACGTCCCTGCCCTGCGGTACTGCTTGCGGGTAGTTCATCTCTCCCGCATCTCTTGACTCGTTCCTTGCTGCGAGAAAAAAGATACAACACCATCGCGAGAATGTCTACCCTGCCCGCTGTAGATATTTTATTGCGAGCTTTCTAGGTATTGCTGTTCGGGAACGGCCTGGTCATCGGGGGTGAGAGCGCTCGGTGTGAGTCGTACGAGGTGGATCTGGGACAATGTTCCGATGCGAAATACCCCGAAGTCCGAGTCGTTGTTGCGTGCCCGCGCGGAGAGGGAGGAACAAAGCAACACCTCCGAGCACCCCGCAGGAGTTACCTCGAACCACGGAGAGGACTCGGCGTCGTCCGAGCAGGGCGCACGCAGCAGTAGTGCCTCGATTCGGTCTGCTCGGTCAGAGCTCTCAACCCACGCCCGGGCGGTGGAAAGCATGCACGAGGCGATGCATCCAGATCGCGATTGAGTCAGTTCCTTGGTCGAGATGCGGAGGACTCCCTCATGTCCGCCGCTACAACGCACGACGGCCGCCGCACTCCCGAAAGTAAGGGAGTGGCGACGACCGTCGAGTTGTCAGAGTGTGCGCTCAGTACTTGAACCTCAAGGCAGCAACTGGTCCAGGAAGGTGTTGCTGAAGACCTTGTGCGGATCCAACGCGTTGTAGGCGGCGTTGGCGGTGTCCCAGTTGTCGCTCGATGGAACGCCGTCGCGGTAGGTCTGGGGGAGGCCCTGATTGATGATCGGGGTGTCGGTGTACGGCTTGTCTGGGCCGAACGCCCAGCCCTTGGACCACTCGGGGCGGAAGGTGGCGTCGTTGTTGTTGTAGTGATTGCGCATCCACTGTTCCATTTCGCGGTAGAACGCGAACATACCGGGGGTTCCGGGGACGCCGAGGACGTTGAGCCAGATGGCGGTGTCCCATTCCGGATGGTCAGGGCGTGGGCGCATGGCCGAGATGGTGGGGGCGCCTGCCGAGTCGACCTCGACGTCCGATGGTTGATCGAGGCCGCAGCAGCGGATTTCGACGGGGCCGTTGAGGGGGAACTGTCCGATGGAGCGGTAGTACTCCATGCGGCCGTTGAACCACTGGGTGAAGTCGTGGATGACCTGGCCGATGTTGGCGCGAGAGGTGATAACGGCTCCGCCGCCCTCGGTCAGGCGCAGGGTAGTGGCGCGGATGTAGAACTGGACGTCCTTGGACCATCCCCACAGGTCGTTGGAGAAGGTCGCGGCGAGTCCGGCAACGGTGGTGGCGTACATGATCTGCCCGAATGCCGGTGCAATGCCCGGGTTTCCGGCGTTGATCTGGCCGATCATATCGGTCACGGGTTCGGGAAGGTTGTCGGAGAAGATGTAGTTGTACGGCCCGGTCACCTCACGCGCGAACGGCGGCTTGGTGGGGGCAAGTGACCACACCTTCATCCAAGGACGTTCGGTGAAGGGGTACCAGATTGCTTCTGCCCGACCGTTTTCGCGGACGAACTTCTCGAAGGTGCGTCCGGAAGCGCCGCGGGCACCGAAGAGTTCCTGCCAACCGATGTCGGTGTGGCTGACGCAGCGCATGCGGTAGTTGGGGGCGGCCTGCAAGGTGACGGAGGTGAGGAAGGTGCGTCCGAGGTGAGTCAGCAGCGGCTTGATCGCCGCGTCGCTGCGTGCATACGTCTTCAGCGCGTATTCACTACCGTTCCAGACCACTGCGGTCAGGGACGTGACGAGGTTGGAGAGTGAGCCGAAAGTCTGTCCGGGAACATGCGCTTCGCCTTCGGCGGGGAGAGCTGCGCCGTGAGCGTCGACGGCGAGGCAACCGGCGATGGTCAACACACCAGGTGCCGGCAGGTTCGCGAACCCGAGGCCCTGTGCCTGCAACGCCGTCGTGATGGCGTCGAGGGTCGCGCCGGGTCCTGCGGTGACGGTGGCCGGGCTACCACCCGCATTGACGGAGACGCCGGTGAGATGGACCGTGGTGTCGGCGAGAATGACCTTGTCGATCGGCGCACCGTTGACGATGGTCAGCGGCGTCCAGCCGTGCATGGCACCGCGGGGGCGGATGGTGTAGCCGTTGGCATGGCCCCAGTTGGCGAGGCGGACTACGTCTTCGGGCGTCTTGGGCGAACAGGTCCAGATCGCGTCGAGCATGATCTCTTTGGACCAGTTCTGATACGCCTGCTGGTAGAGGGCGATGCCTTCGGGGAAGGCAGGCGGCGGGGTGAGGGTGGAGACGGGACCACCCGCGGAGCCGGAGGAGCCGGCGGGGACGGCATAGGCCGGCGTCCAGCCGGCGAATGCGGTCGCTGCCACGGCGCCTGCTCCAGCGGCCATGAAACCTCGTCGGGACAGTCGGAACTTTTCGTCTTGTGCCGTCATCTTCGGGCTACTCCATCGGGTTCGAGAACTACGGTGAGTTCTAACAGGTGGGTATCAGACAGGTTGGTATTAGACAAGAGTGAGAACTACGTCAGCCAGGGCAGGAGCTTCACGCTCGAGTACAGAAGCTGAGATCAGGAGTCGCCCATTGTCTTTCCAGATCTGGATACTCAAGTTCTCGCCGGGAAACACGACCCCGGCAAAGCGGGCCCGAAATCCGGCTACCCGACTGCTGTCGCCGTCGAGCATGGTATCCACTGCGGTCTTGCAGACCATTCCGTAAGTACACAGTCCATGCAGGATAGGCGCTGGAAAGCCTGCCGCGGAGGCGAATTGCGGATCCGAGTGCAACGGATTCCGATCACCGCACATCCGGTACAGCAAAGCCTGCTGTGGAAGCACAGGCGTCACCACTGTCTCATCTGGTTCTCGATCCGGAAGCGTAATCGACTCCGACGGACCACGTTCACCCCCGAAACCACCCTCGCCGCGGGCGAAAATGGACGAGCGAGCGGTCCACAGCGGGTTGCCGTCGGCGTCGACCGTGACGGATTCCTGCACGATCACCGCGGCCTTGCCCTTGTCCCAGACCTCGGCGATTCGAGTTGTGGTGCGGCCACTTCCACTTGCTGGGATCGGCTGATGGACAGTGACTTCCTGGCTTCCGTGCACCACCTTCGCCAGATCGATTTCGACGCCGGGGAACGACACCTTCGGTGCTTCGGTGGCGTGGAAATTGGCGGCGACGGTGGCAAAGGTGGGTAGTACCTGAGGCTTTTCGTCGTCGAGGTACCGCAGCTCGTTCGGATCCAGCGGACGAGCACCTGCTCCTAGTGCCAAGTGGTAGTGCTGCACGTCCGACGGGGTCCACGAGAATTCTTGTGGCGCAAGCTCGGCGCCGAGTGCGATCTTCGGATCAATTGGCATGGTCGACCGCCGTCTTTTCAGCTGCAGGTGCCTTGGTGGTCTCGGCCTTCTTTGCACGCTCGACGATGTCGAGTACGGCCAGGTAACCGAAAGTCATTGCGGGACCGATGGTCGCGCCTGGTCCGGCGTAGGTGTGGCCCATGACCGGAGCGCTCGCGTTGCCAGCGGCGTAGAGGCCGTCGATGACGCTTCCGTCTTCGCGTAGTGCTCGGCCGTTGACGTCGGTGCAGATACCTCCCTTGGTGCCGAGATCGCCCGGAACCATCTTGATGGCGTAGAACGGAGCCTTGCTGATTTCGGCGAGGCTGGGGTTCTTCAGTCGGGGATCGCCGTAGTACGCGTCGTAACCACTGTCGCCGCGTCCGAAGTCCTCGTCCTTGCCGTTGCGCGCGAAGCCGTTGAACCGATCGACGGTTTCGGTCAGCGATGCGACGGGAAGCCCTGTCTTCTCGGCCAATTCGGCGATGGTTCCCGCCTTGACCACGATGCCGGCCTTGAGCCAGCGGCCGGGGAAGGGGGAGCGGGGAGTGATACCGGCAAACGTGTAGCGGTTGCGGTAGCGCTGATCGAGAATCATCCAGGTCGGGATGTTCTCGCCGGGGCCCTCGCCCTGACCGTACTCACCGCCGTACATCGCATGGGTTGCCTCGACGTACGGAGCAGCCTCGTTGCCGAAGCGCTTGCCCGACATGTTGACCATCATGCAGCCCGGGAGGGTGCGCTCGGAGAGAGCGAACCACGGTCCGCCGGTCAGCGGAATGGACGGGCCCCACCAGGCGTCGTCCATGAAATCGACTGCAGCGCCCACTTCTTGGCCTGCGCGGATGCCGTCGCCGGTGTTTGCCTTCGCACCGACGGTCCATTCGGTACCGATGGGTGCGCGCTGGTACTTCTCACGCATTTCCTTGTTGTGCTCGAATCCGCCCGATCCCAACACGACTCCGTGGCGAGCGCGGATGACCTGCTCCTCGCCGTCGATGAGGACGTTGACGCCGCGAACCGCGCCGTCTTCGGTGTATAGGGAGGTCAGCGGGGTGTTCAGCAGGATAGGCACTCCGGCGGACTGAAGTCCGAGTCGAATACCGGCGACCAGTGCCTGGCCGCGAACCAGCAGATCCTTCTTGGTGGCCTTGGCTGCGAGGAATCGCATGCCGACCTTCATTGCGCGCAGGGGTCCGCGAGGATTGCGCATCAGCAGGTTGAGCCACTTGTAGTCGGCCTGGGTGATGACGAAGTTCTTGGGGGCCTTGACGTAGTCGGGCTCGAGGTTTTTGCGGTCGGCGCCCAACTTGTTGCCGTCGAACGGGGTGGGCTCGACACTGCGGCCACCGAGGCGTCCGCCGGGTGCTTCCGGGTAGTAGTCGGAGTAGCCGGGAACCCACTGCAGTTCGAGAGGGCTGTTCTTCAACACGAACGAGAGCATCTCGGGGCCGCGCTCGAGATAGGTGTCGATGCGTTCGGGAGCGACGACGTCGCCGATGATGCTGTGCAGGTAGGAACGTGCAGCCTCCGGCGTGTCGGTGACACCGTCCGCTTGAAGTGCCTCGTTGTTGGGGATCCAGACCCCACCACCGGAACGGGCGGTAGATCCGCCGTAGTGGGCGGCTTTCTCCACGATGACCACACTCAAGCCCTGGTGGGCTGCGGTCAAGGCCGCTGTCATACCTGCGGCACCACTGCCGACGACGACGATGTCGTATTCCTGCTTGCTCATGTAGAACACGTTATAGAATGATGGGGGTGTCAGTCCATGCTTTCTGCCAGGAAGTATTTCCGGACGTTGTCATTGATAACGAAACACGTTGCAGTGAGATTGAGGATGGTGCGGTGTGACCTGGGATACTTCGGTTGACGTCCTTGTGGTCGGGTTCGGTGTGGCGGGCGCCAGTGCGGCGCTCGAAGCGGTAGCGGCCGGTTCGTCGGTTTTGGCGATCGACCGAGCGCTCGGTGGTGGAGCCAGCACGATTTCCGGAGGAATCTACTACGCCGGCGGCGGCACCGTGATTCAAAAAGAAGCCGGTGTCGAGGACAGTCCCGAAGCCATGCTTGCCTACCTGAACCGCGAGGTCGGTGACGCGGTGACGCCGCAGACCCTGCGCCGGTTCGTCGACGAGAGTCCGGCGTCGATCGATTGGCTGCGCAGTCACGGCGTTCCGTTCGAGGCCTCACTGTGTCCGTACAAGACGTCGTATCCGAGCAACAAGCACTACCTCTACTTCTCGGGTAGTGAATCTGCCGGCGGGTTCCGTGACATCGCGAAACCTGCTCCGCGCGGTCATCGCGCCAAGGGGCGTGGCACGTCGGGAAAGATGCTCTACGGCCCGCTCGCGAAGTCCGCGGAGGCCAAGGGCGTCCAGTTGCTCGGCCAGACGCGAGCTGACCGGCTGATCATCCAGGACGGCCGGGTGATCGGCGTCGAAGCGCTGACGCTTCGTGACGCACCTGCCGGAGTTCGACGCCGGCACGCGACGCTCGGATCCCTGTCCTCCAAGCCCGGCGTCTACGCGCCGCAGTTGCGCACGATTCTCGACGCACTCATCGCGAAGATCGAGAAGAAGCACGCCAAGCGGATTCGCATCCAGGCACGCGGCGGCGTGATCCTCAGCGCCGGCGGCTTCGTATCCAATCGCGAGATGATGCGCACCCATGCCCCCGCCTACAAGGGCGGTATCCCGCTCGGCACCTCCGGGGACGACGGCAAAGGCATCAACCTCGGTATCGAAGCCGGGGGAGCCACCGACAAGCTCGGCAATGTTTCCGCCTGGCGATTCATCGTCCCGCCGAGTGCTTTTCTCGGTTCCGTCCTGGTGGGTGAATCCGGCGAGCGGATCGTCGACGAGTCCCGGTACGGTGCCGCTCTCGGTCAGGCGATGGCAGAGAAGAGCCGCGGAATCGGTTGGCTGCTGGCAGATTCCGAACTCGTTCGCGAAGCGAAATCGCAGATCAGTGACCAGTCGATGTGGTTCCAGCGGGTGCAGACCACCGGAATGATGCGTACGGCAGTGCGTGGCAACACCATTGCCGAGGTCGCCCGCAAAGCGGGGATAGACATCGCCGGCCTTCAAGCCACCGTCGACGCGCACAACTCCGCTGCCGCTGCCGGACAACCTGATCCGATGGGCAAACCGTCGGACTTCGTCAGGCCTGTACTGTCAGCGCCGTTCACAATGTACGACGTCTCGATCAAGCCCAACATGATGAATCCGTGCCCGATGCTCACGCTCGGTGGATTGGTGGTCGACGAATCGTCCGGCATGGTGAAAAACGAGTCCGGGGAGGGTATCCCAGGTCTGTATGCCGCTGGCCGTACCGCCGTCGGTATCTGTTCCAACTCGTATGTGAGCGGATTGTCGCTCGCCGACTGCGTGTTCTCCGGCCGTCGTGCCGGCCAGCATGCAGCCACATTCGCAACAGTCGGAAAGGCCTGAACGATGCTCTCGACGCAGATCCGCGGCGAACTTGCCGACCATCTCGATTCGGCGGAACGGGACCGCGCTCCGATCAGTCCGCTGATTGCCGCGTATCCGGACATCGACGTCGTCGACGCTTACGAGATCCAGCTCATCAACATCCGGCGTCGTGTTGCCGGTGGCGCAAAGGTGGTCGGACACAAGGTCGGGCTCTCGTCACTGGCCATGCAGCAGATGATGGGCGTCGACGAGCCCGATTACGGTCACCTGCTCGCCGAGATGGAAGAGTTCGAGAACCGTCCGGTCGACACGTCGCGCTTCTGCTTTCCACGCGTCGAGGTGGAGGTTGCCTTCATTCTGGGAGCAGATCTGCCGGGCGCCGGGTGCACCGAACAGGACGTCATCGACGCCACTGTCGCCTACGCGCCGTCCATCGAATTGATCGACAGCCGGATCAAGGACTGGAAGATCGGCCTCTCGGACACCATCGCGGACAACGCCTCCTCTGCGGGGTTCATCCTCGGCAAGGAACGAGTTCGCCCGTCGGACATCGACATCAAAGCGATCGACGCGGTGCTGACCTGCAACGGCGAGCGGATTGCGGAGGGGCGCAGCGATGCGGTTCTCGGGAACCCGGTCACCGCTGTCGCGTGGTTGGCGCAGAAGGTCGACACGTTCGGAGTTCGGCTCAAGGCCGGCGACATCGTTCTGCCGGGTTCGTGCACGCGAGCGATCGACGCTCATCCAGGCGACAACTTCCGAGCCGAGTTCAGCGGCCTCGGCTCCGTCTCTCTTCAGTTCACCTAGGAGTAGTCATGACCAAGGCAAGTGTGGCGATCGTCGGATCGGGAAACATCAGCACCGATCTGTTGTACAAACTGCAGCGCTCCGAGTGGCTCGAGCCGCGATGGATGATCGGAATCGATCCCGAGAGTGAAGGATTGGCTCGCGCTCGCAAGATGGGACTCGAGACCTCCGCCGAGGGCGTCGACTGGTTGCTCAGCCAGGCGGAGAAACCGGACCTGGTCTTCGAGGCGACGTCGGCATACGTGCACCGCGAGGCAGCACCCCGCTACGAGGCCGCCGGTATCCGTGCCGTCGACCTGACTCCGGCCGCGGTCGGCCCGGCTGTGGTTCCGCCCGCGAACCTGCGTGAGCACCTGGACGCGCCCAACGTCAACATGATCACTTGCGGTGGGCAGGCAACCATTCCGATCGTCTACGCGGTGTCGCGTGTCGTCGACGTGGCGTACGCCGAGATCGTCGCCTCTGTTGCATCGTTGTCCGCCGGCCCGGGAACTCGCGCGAACATCGACGAGTTCACCAAGACCACCAGCCGCGGTATCGAGACCATCGGCGGTGCCCAGCGCGGTAAGGCGATCATCATCCTCAACCCCGCAGACCCGCCGATGATCATGCGCGACACCATCTTCTGCGCCATTCCCGAGGACGCCGATCGAGCCGCGATCACCGACTCCATTCACCGCGTCGTCAAGGACATCCAGCAGTACGTGCCGGGTTACCGATTGCTCAACGAACCGCAGTTCGACGAACCGAGTGTCGTTTCCGGTGGCTATGCCACAGTCACCACGTTCGTCGAGGTCGAAGGCGCAGGCGACTTCCTGCCCCCGTACGCGGGCAACCTCGACATCATGACGGCAGCAGCCACCAAGGTGGGCGAGGAAATCGCCCAGAAGCTTCTGAGTGTGAAGGCATGAGCGACATGATTCATTTCGATTCGAGCTGGGACATCCGCGTCACCGACACGTCGCTGCGCGACGGCTCCCACCACAAGCGTCATCAGTTCACCGTCGAAGAAGTACGGGCCATCGTCGGTGCCCTCGACGGAGCCGGAGTGCCGGTCATCGAGGTCACTCACGGCGACGGCCTCGGCGGGTCCTCCTTCAACTACGGCTTCTCGAAGACTCCCGAGCAGGAACTGATCAAAGCTGCAGTCGAGACGGTGACCAACGCGAAGATCGCCTTCCTGATGCTGCCCGGGTTGGGCATCAAGGACGACATCGTCATCGCGCAGGACAACGGTGCGTCCATCTGCCGCATCGCAACTCACTGCACCGAGGCAGACGTATCCATTCAGCACTTCGGCCTCGCGCGTGAGCGTGGACTCGAAACAGTCGGATTCCTCATGATGGCTCACTCGATTCCGCCGGAGAAGCTGGCCAAGCAGGCTCGCATCATGGCCGACGCGGGTTGCCAGTGTGTGTACGTGGTCGACTCGGCAGGCGCGCTGGTACTCGAGCAGGTATCCGATCGCGTCGAGGCACTGGTTCAGGAACTCGGCAGCGATGCTCAGGTCGGCTTCCACGGCCACGAGAACCTGGGCCTGGGCGTCGCCAATTCTATTGCGGCAGTTCGTGCGGGCGCCAAGCAGATCGACGGTAGCACCCGACGTTTCGGTGCGGGTGCCGGCAACGCCCCGGTCGAGGCCTTTGTCGGTGTTTGCGACAAGATCGGAGTCAAGACCGGTATCGACTTCTTCGCGATCGCCGATGCTGCCGAAGACGTTGTGCGCCCGGCAATGCCGCAGGAGTGCCTGCTCGATCGTCAGGCACTGATGATGGGCTACGCCGGCGTGTACTCGAGCTTCCTCAAGCATGCCGAGCGTCAGGCCGAGCGGTACGGAGTGTCGTCCGCGGAGCTGTTGGTGCGCGCAGGCAAGCGCAAGTTGGTCGGCGGCCAGGAAGATCAGTTGATCGACATCGCGCTGGAACTCCAGCGCGAAGCAGCGGCTTCCTAGGCCATGGCAGACGTACTGGCCGGAAAAGTGGCATTGGTGACCGGCGCGTCCTCAGGGTTGGGCCGCGCCGTCACCGAGATCCTCCACCGCAGGGGCGCAAAGGTTTTCGGTGTCGCCCGTGACAAGGAAAAGCTGCGGCAGTCGATGGTCGAGGTGGTCGGCACGGACGGTGAGCGTCGTTACGCAGCGACGGACGTCTCGGATTCTGCTCAGTGTGATGCGGCCGTGCAAGCGTGCGTCGACGAACTCGGTGGTATCGACATCCTCGTCAACGTGGCGGGATCGCACTCGCTTCGTCATACGGCGGATATTGCGGATTCCGAATGGGCACATGACCTTGCGGTCAATCTGAACGGACCGTTCTTCCTTTCCCGCGCAGCACTGCCGCACTTGCTGGAACGAGGCGGCAACATCGTCAACGTCTCCTCGATCGCGGGGCTGGAAGGACAGGCGTACTCGGCTGGATACTGCGCTGCCAAGCACGGACTCATCGGACTGACCCGAGCGATGGCGATGGAGTTCACCGGAAAATCTCTGCGTGTCAACGCAATCTGCCCCGGTGGCATGATGACTCCTCAAGTCACCGGATTCACCTTCCCCGACGGAGTCGACTTCGATCTCGTCATGAAAGTTGCGTCGCCGCGTGGCTTGATGGAAGCCGAGGACGTTGCGAAGATGGTGGCTTTCGTGGCCTCCGACGACGCCTCGGCGATACACGGGGCCGTCTACTCGGTCGACAACGGAAAAATGGCATGAACCCGTTGGTCTCGGGACCGATCTTCCAGATCTGCTGGGTGGTCGAGGACATCGAGGCTGCCGAACAGGAGTTCACTCGGCAGTGGGGAGTGGAGCGGTGGCTGCGTATGCCAGGCATCGTCTTTGGCCCCGAGACCACAACGTATCGCGGGGAGCCCGCGGACTATGTCGTGCACGTGTCGATCGGATATGCGGGCAGCCAACAGCTCGAGCTGATCCAACCAGTGTCCGGACGCAACCTGTACACGGAGTTCCTGGAGACTCGCGGCGTCGGAGTTCATCACATGGCCTGGGTTCCAAGCGATTACGAGGCGACGTTGCTCGAGGCCGAGCGTCGCGGAATGTCGGTGGTGCAACAAGGTCGGGTAGAGGGCGCCGGCATGGAGTTCTCCTACCTCGATGCCGGGCCGTTGGGTGGATACGTCGAGTTGATGAAGCTCTCACCGGAGATCCGGTTGATGTTCGCTTCGCTCATTCCTGTTTGACGGCAAACACTTTCGTGAAGTAGTCGGAAACGTTCTCCGGGTGACCACGGAATCCGAGGTAGCCGTCGGGGCGAATGACCAGCGCCGCCGTACCTTCGACCCCGTACGCGGCGCACAGTTGCGAGTCGTTGTCCTCGATGATCGGCACCAACGAATCGACGGTCACGGTTCCCGGTGGCACTATCGCGTAGACGTCCAACATGCGGTGCGCTGATCGAATGGCGGCGTCGGCGACCTTCTCGAGGCTGTTGATGCTCTCTGCGGATCCGTCCGAAGTCAGCAGTAACGTGTGATCGACTCCGGACAGCAAGTCGAACAACCGAATTGGATACTGCACACCGTCTCGGCGCATTCCGCGGGCATTGGGTGCGCGCTCGCCCGGTTGGACGTGTGGACTCGAAGAATCACGCCCGGTGTTCAGCGGACTCTCCGAGTAGTCGATCAACAATTGAGCCTGGCGCCGCATTGCCGTGTCGATGGAGGACTCTCCCGAACCGATTCCTTCTCGAGCATTTCGGACGGTCATCCCGACGACTTCTTCACCGACCGGCCGCCTTTCGGTGTCGTAGGTCTCGAGAAGATCTGCTGTTGCAACGCCTTTGACGGCGAGCGCTATCTTCCATGCGAGATTGTGGGCGTCCTGGATCCCGGTGTTCATGCCTTGCGCGCCAGTCGGGGGATGGATGTGCGCGGCATCGCCGGCGACAAAAACCCGTCCGCGACCGTAAGCGTCGACGATGCGGTGGCTGATGCGGAAGACCGAGGACCATCGCAGCATCGAGGCGGTTGTCGGTTGTGGGGAGAGTCTGTCGAGAACGGCTTGGACGTGATGGAGTTCAGGTGTTTTGCCTGTTGAAAAGCCGTGTTGTACAGAGGCTTTGTTCGACGATTCGTCCGGCATCAAATCGTCCGGAACGAGCATCGACATGCGGTACCGCTTGTGTCCGGGGAGCGGGATGCACACGAGTAGGTCGTCGGTGGTTCCGTCGTCGGCGGTGTGGTTGGCGCGGACGGAGTAGCCGCTGGGGATCGACCAGTCGACTTCGACGTCGCCGAGCATGTAGCTTTCGGCAAACGCGCCGCCCTCGAAGCTCAGGCCAAGCCCTTTGCGGACCACGCTGTGCGCGCCGTCGGAACCCACCAGGTACTGGGTCGTCACGGCGCTGCTGTCGCTGAGGGTGCAGGTGACGGCGTCGTCGGATTGTTCGAATGAGGAGAGGCCGACTCCGCGTTCGACGGTTGTCCCCAGCTCGGCGAGGCGCTCGGTGAGGATGCGCTCCGTCGAGTACTGGGGCAGGCAGAGGAACCAGTAAGGAACGTCCTCGGGGAGGGTGAGGTCGACGCGGCCGACCTCGACGCCGTTCGTGTACATGATTTGACCGCGCATCACTGTCGAGGCGTCGAGTGCCTGGCGGAGCACCCCCATGTTCTCGAAGAGTTCGAGAGTGCGTGGCTGAATCCCGACGGCTTTCGCGTATTGCCGCGGTTCGTCCAGGGGGTCGATTATTCGACATGAGATACCGCGTCTGCGCAGCTCGATCGCGGTGGTCAAACCGATCGGGCCGGCGCCCGCTACCAATACGTCGGTATCCATGAGGACCCACTCACGTCGGGGACAGTCGGTCATTTCAGTATGGGTAAGCGAACTTTTGTTTTGGGGAAATTGACCCAAATCGGAGATCTGGGGGGGTTTTCTGCATGGATCGAAGACGTTGGGATCGTGGGAAGATCGCGAGGTGAGGGCAGACGAGTTGCATCATGAGCCGCCGGGGTACCGCTGCCCGTTCTGTCGCTACGCGCTCGGCGAGTTCGACGAGCACAACGCGTCGACCGACCTCGTCGCCCGAACCGACAACGTAATTGCTCGGATTTCCCCGAAGTGGTGGCCGGGCAACCCTGGCCACGTACTTGTGTCACCGATCGAACACTTCGAGAATCTCTACACTTTGCCCACGAGCGTCGGGCACTCGGTGTTCGACCTGGTTCAGGCTGTGGCTGTTGCAATTCGTGAAGAATACGGCTGTGACGGTGTCTCGACCAGGCAGCACAACGAACCGGCGGGCAACCAGGACGTCTGGCACCACCACGTCCACGTGTTTCCGCGGTACGAAGCCGATCGCCTGTATTCCCGGCACGGCGAAGCGTCGTACGTTTCGCGTGAGGCGCGGGCGCCTTTCGGTGCACTTTTGCGCCCTCGGTTCCTCGAATTCTGATCTGCTTCCACACCTGCTTGATGTACAAATCGGCATATTTGTAAAAGTTTTACCTTGAAATTCGTTGACAAAACACCATAATTTGTCCACTCTCTATACATAGATGTTGTTCGTGTCGCGGGTTGCCGCGCAGGACGCACTCACTGATCCGAACGAGAACTGGAGAATTCGATGGCGGCGTTGGTGTACACGGAGCCAGATGGTCGGCTCGCAACTTGGAGAGACCGGAAACGCTACTTATGGCTGTTGGCGCTGATTCCGTCGTCGGCAACTTTCATCGCCGTGGGGCTTGTTACCGCCACCGGATGGAATGTCTTCTGGTGGACCGGCCCACTGATTGCGTTTGCTCTCATTCCCGTCATCGACATTCTGGCGGGTGAGGACGGGAAGAATCCGCCCGACGAGGTGATCGACGAACTCGAGAACGACCGCTTCTACCGGTGGTGCACCTACGCCTATCTACCGCTGCAGTACACGGCCTTCTTCCTGTCCTGCTACATCTGGGCGCGTTGGGATTTGAGCGTTCTCTCCAATATCGGACTCGCAGTGACGATCGGTGTGACGGCCGGAATCGGCATCAACACCGCCCATGAACTCGGGCACAAGAAGGAGAGCGTCGAGCGCTGGTTGTCCAAAATCGTTCTCGCGCAAAGTGCTTACGGCCACTTTTACCTCGAACACAACCGTGGCCACCATGTGCGGGTCTCGACTCCGGAAGATCCGGCGACCTCGCGCTTCGGTGAGACCCTCTACGGATTCTGGCCGCGCAGCGTCGGTGGGGGATTGAAGTCGGCCTGGCATCTCGAGAAGACCCGCTTCGAGCGTTTGGGCACCACACACTGGAGCATCAAGAACGACGTGCTCAATGCCTGGCTCATGTCTGTAGTCCTGTTCGGTGTCGCGCTTGCAGTATTCGGGATCGGCATTGCGCCGTACCTCGTGATCCAGGCCTTCATCGGGTTCTCGTTACTCGAAGCGATCAACTACCTCGAGCACTACGGACTCCTGCGTCAGAAAACCGCAAGCGGACGGTACGAGCGATGCACGCCGGCACACAGCTGGAACAGTGATCGCATCTGCACCAACGTCTTTCTCTATCACCTGCAGCGACACAGCGATCATCATGCGAATCCGACACGTCGCTACCAGGCGCTTCGCAGTATGGAAGAGGCCCCTCAGCTCCCGAGCGGCTACGCCAGCATGATCATGCTCGCAACAGTCCCGCCCCTGTGGCGCAAGGTGATGGACCACCGCGTTCTCGAGCACTACCGAGGTGACATCACTCAGGTCAACATCGCGCCGAAGAAGCGCGCCAAGATCCTCGCGGCCTACGGGGTGAATGCATGAACGCCTATATCTGCCCGATCTGCGACTACACGTACACCGAATCGACAGGCGCTGCGCGAGAGGGCTTTCCGCCTGGCACGCCGTGGTCGAGTATCCCGGACGATTGGTGTTGTCCCGACTGCGGCGTCCGCGAGAAGATCGACTTCACTCTCGTCACACAATCCTGATCGAAATACCCACCGGCGAAGGGAAAACCGATGTCCGAGACTGCCACTACATACAAATTGTTCCGCTGCCTCCAGTGCGGGTTCGAATACGACGAAGCGATCGGCTGGCCCGATGACGGTATCGAGCCGGGTACTCGCTGGGACGAGATTCCCGAAGACTGGTCCTGCCCTGATTGTGGTGCTGCCAAAGTCGATTTCGAAATGGTGGAGGTGGACCGCTGATGACAGCGGTCAGCGAGCCCGACACACGCACCGTCGTGATCGTGGGCATGGGCATCGCCGGTTCCGGTGCGGCGCAGGCCCTGCGCAAGGAAGGGTTCGGTGGCAGCATCATTCTGATCGGCAGCGAACCCGAGGAGCCGTACCGACGCCCGGCGTTGTCGAAGGAACTACTGTCCGGGAAAGCGTCGATCGATCGGGTTCGGTTGCGGCCGTCGACGTTCTGGGCCGAACAGGGTATCGACCTTCGGATCGGCGCGACTGTTACCGCAATCGACACAGATGCCCGCACAGTACTTTCAGCCGACGGGGACAGCGTCGCCTACGACGTTCTGATTCTTGCCACGGGTGGACGGTCCCGACGATTGGCCGCTGAAGATTCCGAGCGCGTTCACTATCTTCGGGATATCGCAGACATGCGACGCTTGCAATCCCAGCTGATCGAAGGATCCTCGCTACTGGTGGTCGGCGGTGGCTTGATCGGATCGGAGGTGGCATCAACGGCACGAGACTTGGGTTGCAGTGTGCAGGTTCTCGAAGCGCAACCGCTGCCCCTGTCCAGGCTGCTTCCACCGTCGATAGCGGAGAAGATCGCCGAGCTGCACAACTTGGCCGGCGTCGACTTGCAGACGGGAGTCGACCTCGAGACGCTGACGACAGGTGCCGACGGTGTCACCGCACGCGCGCGTGACGGACGCGAGTGGACAGCGGACTTGGCCGTGGTTGCAATCGGATCCTTGCCCGATACCGATATGGCTGCTGCTGCGGGTATTGGAGTGGACAACGGGATTTCGGTAGACGGATACCTCAGGACGTCTGTCGATAATGTGTACGCGATCGGCGATGTGGCCAACGTGCCCAACGGTTTCCTCGGCGGCATGCACCGCGGTGAGCACTGGAACACCGCGCAGGACCACGCCGTCGCAGTTGCCAAGACCATCGTCGGGAAGGAAGAACCCTTCGAATCTGTCCCATGGAGTTGGTCGAACCAATTCGGCCGAAACATTCAGGTAGCAGGTTGGCCAGGCGCGGACGACACCGTGATTGTGCGAGGAGACGTGGACTCCTACGACTTCACTGCGATCTGCATGCGCGACGGAGGTATCGTCGGTGCTGTGAGCGTGGGGCGGCCGAAGGACATTCGCGCCGTTCGAACCCTGATCGAACGCTCCGCGGACTTCAGTGTCGACGTACTCGCCGATTCGAACAGTGATCTGACCGAACTTGCAGCGGGCCTTCTCCCCGCACCTGTGCGTTGAGTGGGCTCGTGACTTCTGTGGCTTGCGCGTGCACCGTTTTGACACCGAGCACGGGCGATGGAAATCTTCCCGATATGTCCACCGCTCGTGCCCGTGTCCCGTACCACGAGGCAGCTCGTCAACTTCTCCGTGCGTCAGCGCTCGACGCCACACGCGAACTCTTGACCGAGAAATCGTGGAGCGACATCACGATGGCGCATATCGCAGAAGCCGCGGGCATGAGCAGGCAGACGTTGTACAAGGAGTTCACGTCTCGCCAAGGATTGGCGTCCGGATACCTCATCCGGTTTGTCGACGAGTTTCTTGAAGAGGTGGAACGCGAAGTAACGCTGCATCATTCGGATCCGCGGGGCGCGGTCTCGGCAGCCTTCCGGGCCTTCTTCGACGCCGGTGCCCGGGATCCGATGGTGGTCAGTATTGTCGGCCCCCGTCCGCAACATGACCTGCTGAGCCTGGTCACCACCGACGGGACTCCGCTGCTCGAACATGCGAGCGCGAGGTTGGCCGAGATCTTCATGACCAGTTGGGCGAACGTCGACCGCATCCATGCCGAGATGTTCGGCGGCACGATAGTGCGTCTGGCGATCAGTCACGTGACGTTGTCCTTCGGTGCTCCCGATCAGATCGCCGAGAACCTGGGGGAGATGTTCGGGCCGTTTCTCGATCAGGTCATCGGTTCGGGAGCAGCCTGAAACGGATACCGGATGCAAAACGAGGGCCGACCCAGTGCGGATCGGCCCTCGTTGGTTGGTTTCGGTCAGCTGACCTCGGGGTCACGCACTGTGATGGTGCCGTCCCTGACCGCGTCGGCGATGCTGTCGTGCAGCTTCGGGCATCCGTCTTTCAATGCCGTCGACTGACCGGAAGCAATTGCTTCTTTAAAGGTGTGGCAACGCAGCGCCGGGTCGGAAGTCCACTGAACGCTGGTGTGCTTGTACGTGTTCTTGCGAACCAGTACGCAGGCACCGCATGCCTTGCAGTCGACTTCCTGCAGACCCGAGTCGAGGTATTCGTGCTTGTCCTCGATCGTCTGGGCCGCGATCGCCTCGAGCCGTGCCGTTTGCCCGGCAAAATCCGGTGCCTTGGCCCAACGAGCCCACCGTGCGTCGGTTCCGATCGAGGCGCTCACGACTAGACCTCTGCTTCCTTCTTTGCCGCTTCTGCTGCAGCTTCCTTCTCGGCCTTCTGGCGTGCGAGGTTTTCCTCGACCTCGGCGTGCCAGGCTTCGTTTGCCTTGGTGGTGTCCACCTCGAACTCGAAGCGCTGCGTCATCTTCTCGGTGACGTCGGCCTTGTCCACGTAGAACTGCTCGTACCAGCGTCGTAGCTGGTAGACGGGGCCGTCTTCTTCGCAGAGAAGGGGATTCTCGATCTTGGTCTTGTTCTTCCAGATCGCGACGTCCTGCAGGAATCCCTCGCTGATGCCCTCGGTGAACTTGCCGGCCAACTTGTCGGCCATCTCGTCCGAGACGCCCGTCGGCTTCTTCACCGTCACGCCCCACTGCAGCACGAACGAATCCGGGCTGATCGGGTAGTGGCAGTTGATCAGCACACTCTCGACCTCGTATCCGCTGTAGCTGTTCCACAGGGGATTGACCATGTACGACGGTCCGTAATACGCAGCTTCGGAGCGAAGCAGCGTGTCGCCGCCGTACTGGGAGGCCATTCCGATGTCGGGACGGCCCGTGGTGTTGAGGTACTGAGTGGCGATCTCACCTTCGAAGACGTTCTTGAAGTACGTCGGGAAGGCGTAGTGGATGTAGTAGAAGTGCGCCATGTCGACCACGTTGTCGATGATCTCGCGGCAGTTGGAACCCTCGATGACCATGGAGTTCCAGGTCCAGTCGGTCCATTCGTCGCTGTACGCGCCCTCGATACGAGGAATCACGATCTCCTCGGGCGGTGGGTTGCCCTCGGGGTCGTTCCAGACGAAGAGCTGACCGTTCTGCTCGAGGGTCGTCCACGCGCGGGTACGTGCGAGCGGAGGCACGCGGCGGGCATAAGGAATGCCGGTGCACTTTCCGTTGCCGCCCCAACGCCAGTCGTGGAAGGGGCAGGCGATGGAATCGCCCTTGACCTCGCCTTGTGTGAGGTCACCGCCCATGTGACGGCAGTATCCGTCGAGAACTTTGATGTCGCCCTTGCTGTCGGCGAACACCACGAGCTTCGTACCGAAAGCCTCGATCGCGTGCGGTTTGCCGTCCTTGAAGGTCTTCAGTAGACCCAGGCAGTGCCAACCGCGGGCGAAACGAGTCTGCACCGTTCCGACGTCGATCTCGCGAATCTGCGCCATTGTGACCTCACATCCCTTCTAGCTGTTAGTAGAACACGTTATAGAACTCGATCCGGTTCCGCCAGATTTTGGGGGCACTTGTTACAGCATTGCGGCCACAAACGGGACCTTTGTCAGCGTCTCGACAGAAAAGAGAACGTGTTCTAGTCTCAAGTGTAAGTGAACCAACCGATCGAGGAAGACGGGAGCGTCGAAGTGGGTAACCATGACAGCCACGAGGTGATGCAGAGGCTCGACGCACTACTGCCGGCACTGCGCGAGCGCGCACAGGAGACCGAGGATCTGCGTCGTATCCCCGACGAGTCCATCAAGGCTCTTCAGGAAACAGGCTTCTTCCGCTTGCTGCAGCCGAAGCAGTGGGGCGGATACGAAGCCGATCCGGTGCTGTTCTACTCCGCGGTCAAGAAGATCGCCAGCGCGTGCGGTTCCACAGGGTGGGTCTCCTCGATTATCGGGGTACACAACTGGCACCTCGCCCTCTTCTCTCAGCAGGCGCAGGAAGACGTGTGGGGCAACGACACTGACGTTCGAATCTCGTCCTCTTACGCCCCGATGGGTATGGGTGAAGTAGTCGAGGGTGGATACAAGGTCAACGGCGCTTGGGCTTGGTCCTCGGGTTGTGACCATGCCAGCTGGGCTGTTCTCGGTGGCCCGGTGTTCAAGGATGGCCGCGCAGTCGATTTCGTGAGCTACCTGATTCCTCGCGAGGACTACCAGATCGACGACGTGTGGAATGTGGTCGGCCTGCGTGGAACCGGCTCCAATACCGTTGTGGTCAAGGATGTTTTTGTTCCTACGCATCGCGTGCTGAGCTTCCGGGCGATGAGCGAACTGACCGCCCCGGGCCTCGAGAAGAACACCGCACCGGTCTACAAGATGCCGTGGGGAACCATTCACCCCACCACGATCTCGGCACCGATCGTCGGAATGGCATACGGCGCTTACGAAGCGCACGTCGAGCACCAGGGCAAGCGCGTTCGCGCTGCGTTCGCCGGCGAGAAGTCGAAGGACGATCCGTTCGCCAAGGTGCGCATCGCCGAGGCGTCCAGCGACATCGACGCCGCGTGGCGTCAGCTCTCCGGCAACGTCGCCGACGAGTACGCGTTGATCCTTGCGGGCGAAGAGGTTCCGATGGAACTGCGCCTGCGCGCTCGACGTGACCAGGTGCGCGCCACTGGCCGTGCGATCGCTTCGATCGACAAGCTCTTCGAGAACTCCGGCGCCACGGCGCTGCAGAACGGCACTCCGATTCAGCGTTTCTGGCGTGACGCTCACGCTGGTCGCGTCCACGCCGCGAACGATCCCGAACGCGCTTACGTCATGTTCGGAACCGGCGAATTCGGTCTGCCGATCACCGACACGATGGTCTAGAGGAGGCTCAGTGACAACCACCGAAGAAGCTCTCACCTACGAGTCCACTTCACGGTTCGCGCAAGTGCGCCCCGATCTGAAACTGCATTTTCACGAGGCAGGCGTCGGAAACGACAAGACCATCGTGCTGCTGCACGGCGGTGGCCCAGGCGCGTCGTCGTGGTCTAACTTTGCCCGCAACATTCCGGTGTTGGCGAAGAGCTTTCACGTCATCGCGGTCGATCAGCCCGGTTACGGGCAGTCCGACAAGCCGACGGAGCATCCGCAGTACTTCGTTCACAGTGCTTCGGCGCTCAACGATCTCCTGGACACGCTCGAGATCACCGGTCGCGTTGATCTGCTGGGCAATTCGCTCGGTGGTGGCGCTGCTGTTCGCTTTGCGCTCGACTACCCGGACCGTGCCGGTCGCCTCGTTCTGATGGGCCCCGGCGGTCTCAGTGTCAACCTGTTTGCGCCGGACCCCACCGAGGGCGTCAAGAACCTCGGGAAGTTCAGCTACCAGCCCACACGTGAGAACCTCGAAGCATTCCTGCGGATCATGGTCTTCGATCAGAAGCTGATCACGCCGGAACTCGTCGACGAACGTTTTGCTGCGGCCAGCACTCCCGAGTCGCTGGCTGCGGCCAAGGCGATGGGTAAGTCCTTCTCCAGCGGCGACTTCGAGCTCGGCATGCTCTGGCGCGAGGCGTACAAGCTTCGTCAGCGCGTGTTGCTGATCTGGGGCCGTGAGGATCGGGTCAACCCCCTCGACGGCGCACTGGTCGCGCTCAAGATGATCCCGCGCGCGCAGCTCCACGTCTTCGGCGGTTGCGGTCACTGGGCGCAGCTCGAGAAGTTCGACGAATTCAACCGGCTCGCAACCGACTTCCTGCTCGACGGAGGTAAATGATGGGTATTCGATCTCTGGCGTACATGCGCATTGGTGCCACCGACATGGCTGCGTGGCGCGAGTACGGACTCAAGATCCTCGGAATGATCGAGGGCAAGGGCGTCGACGCGGAATCGCTGTATCTGCGGATGGACGACTTCCCGGCGCGTCTTGTCATCGTTCCGAACGAGACGGACCGTCTGCTCGTCTCGGGTTGGGAAACCGCGAATGCGGCTGAGCTGCAGGATATCCGTGACAGGTTGTCGGCAGCCGGTGTTCCGTTCAAGGAAGGCACGGCGGAGCAGCTCAAGGACCGTCGCGTCGTCGAGATGATCGCGTTCGAGGACACCTCGGGCAACTCCCTCGAGGTGTTCCACGGCGCTGCTCTCGAACACCGCCGGATCGTGAGCCCGTACGGGCACAGGTTCGTGACGGGCGAGCAGGGGCTCGGCCACGTTGTGCTCACCACCGACGACGACGACGCTTCGCTGCGGTTCTATCGCGACGTACTCGGATTCAAACTTCGCGATTCGATGCGTCTGCCTCCGCAGATGGTCGGCCGGCCCGCGGACGGCGACCCGGCGTGGCTGAGGTTCCTCGGCTGCAACCCGCGTCACCACAGCTTGGCGTTCCTGCCGTTGCCCAACCCGACGGGCATCGTGCATTTGATGCTCGAGGTGGAGAACTCCGACGACGTCGGACTGTGCCTCGACCGAGCACTGCGCAAGAAGGTCAAGATGTCGGCGACGCTCGGTCGCCACGTCAACGACGAGATGCTCTCGTTCTATATGAAGACTCCGGGCGGGTTCGACATCGAATTCGGTTGTGAGGGGCTCGAGGTCGAGGACGAAAACTGGATCGCGAGGGAAAGTACGGCCGTGAGCCTGTGGGGTCACGACTTCACGGTGGGAATGAAGCCGTGAGTTCGCCCGACGCGTCGGTGAGTGCGGAGCAGGCGATCGATCCGCGCCAGTTCCGCACGGTTCTCGGGCAGTTCTGCACGGGTATCACCATCATCACGACAGTCGACGAAGGTGAGCCCGTCGGGTTCGCGTGCCAGTCTTTTGCCGCCCTGTCACTCGACCCGCCTTTGGTGTTGTTCTGCCCCACCAAGGGCTCTCGGTCGTGGGCGGCGATCGAGCGGACCGGGAAGTTCGCCGTCAACGTGTTGGCGGAGGAACAGCAGGCGGTGTGTGCTCGTTTCGGGTCGCGTGAGCCGGACAAGTTCGCCGGCATCGATTGGACGCCATCACCGCTGGGGTCACCGATCATCGACAAGTCGCTTGCCCACATCGACTGCACAGTGGAAACCGTCCACGACGGCGGTGATCACTACGTCGTCTTCGGACGTGTGTCGTCGATGAGTGAGATCAAGACCGAACGCCCGCTGCTCTTCTATCGCGGGCAGTACACGGGCATCGAGCCGGACAAGACTGTTCCGGCTACCTGGCGTGACGATCTGGAAGCGTTCCTGACGACCACGACAGAAGATACCTGGCTTTAGGGGCACCCCCCCTGTGCGCCTTTTTGGTAGTTACCACTACCAAAAAGGCGCACAGGGCCGGAGGCCCTACAGTGAAAAACAGGTATGACAGAAGTCGTCACCGAACGGCGTCAACAGGATGCTACGACGCACAATCCTGTTGGATCTTCCTGCACGTTTGACCGCTTCGATCACCGACGGCTGCACCTCGACCACCTGGTACCGGTCGGCCTCGACGGGCTCGCGTGAGAACGCCACCAAACCGAGCCGATGCAGGTTGTTCAGGTAAGCGCTGATGCGGTCCAGATGTCGACATCCCGCCAGTTCTCCGATCATCGACAGACCCTCGTCGATCATCTCCGAGCCGACTCCGAACGGCCGGGCCGTGCGCACATCGACGCTCGGTTGCGCACCGGAGGTGGCCAACAGCCGAAGAATTCGGGCTTCGTCGGGTGCGATCTCGTCGAGGATCCGGTCGTAGGCCGGGTGCAGATCGTCGCGATCGGTCACGTCCGCGGAACGGTCCAGCAACCTGTCGCCGCGTGCCCGCAGCGCCGCGAGAGTGGCCTCGACGCTCTGTTTGCGATTGGTACGAGTTGCCATCGCTGCCCGCAGATTCTCCGTCCGCGAGCCGTCTCCGTTGGAGTTCTCGGCCCGACGTTCGGAATTCACGTTGGCGGATTCCGCAGCCTCTGCCGCGGCTTCGGCGGCGGCCTGAACGATCTGCCGCGTCGCCTCCTTCGCCGTTCCGAAAGCCCATCCTGTCAGCTTGATCGACGTGAGCGTCGTCGTGGCGGTCAGCCCGACAAGGCTACGGATCAGACGCTTTTCGACGGATTCGACCGGCGTGATGTCCGCAGCCCAGTCGTACGATTCCGCTTCGACGATCATGCGATGGTCGTGCTCACTCATGCTCATACTCCGAATATTGCGAGGTGTAGGAAACCGGCAAACGAGCCCAGCACGGCCCCGTGTACGAACAACAACCACTCGTCCTGCTTGACGGCTGAGCGTAGTAGTTCGCTGAAATCTTCCGGTGAAAGGATGCTCATGCGTTCGGTGACGAAGACACGAATCTTCTCCGACTGGTTCTCGGCGAACTCCGCGTCCTCGAAGACCCTTGGGTACAGGTCGAGCACTTCGGTGGTGGCCAGGCCGGGCAGACGCTTGTAGCTCTGCGAACCGACCGTCATCTTGACCACCGACTTTGCCCAGCCGGCTGCGTCGTCGACGGATTCGCGCAGTACCTGATCGAGCATCCGCCGCGTTCGGTCCGAACGGGGACCTTCGAGGAGTTCGGTGCCGATGTTCTCGAGCGTCACCACGTGATCGGCGAGGGTTTTTGCGTACCCGGCGATGATCTCGGTGCGTCGCTTCAGGAAGAGTCCCTGCCTCCACGGCACCCAACGGCTGGGGGTGATCGGTTCGAAGATCATCGTGATGCCGAGGTAGTTCACGATGTATCCGATGATCACGCCACCGATGGGAAGCACCCACCACTGCGGAACCAGGTGGAGGATCCCGACAAGCACGAAGCCCATCGGGAAGCCGAAGTAGAAGCCGAAGTTCTGCATGAACCGAAGCTCTTTGTTGCCCATCGTGCGGAAGATGTCGTTGAGCAGTTTGGGATGCGAGGAGAGGTAGCGGATCACCATCAGCTTCGCGTCGATGAACTCGTCGATGTCTTCTTCGATGCGGTCGGTGATCATGCGCACGCTGGCAGGCAGATCGTCCTCTACCTTGCGGAAGACGGCTTCCTTCACCGACGTCGGAAGGTTGTGCCACAGCTGAGGATTCTCGGCCGTCATGATTCTGGTGACCACGCCGCGCACTTCACTGCGCGAGATGTTCACCAAATGCTCGGCGATGCTGTCCGGGTCCAGGACGCGGTAGAAGTCGGCGATGCTGCCGACTTTCGCGAGGGATTTGTCGACGGCGATCGACGCCATCTTCTCCGCACGGGAGGGGACGATGCCTTGCCATCCGAATCGGCCGTCGCTCGTGATCGCGGGGATCACCTGGACGCGCCGGGGGAGGAATGGGAAGAGCAGTTTGAGGCCGGGCACTTTGATCCCGTGGAAGTTGATCGGCGCAAAGAGCATCAGGACGCCCGACCAATTGGTGATGTACCCGATGATTCCTGTGAACAAAGGAATGGTGATCAACTGTTCGAGCAAGTGGTCCGGCACCGTCGCACATCCTCCTCATATCCGAGAACCTCACGTTCGGACATGATTGCCGAAACTTCGCTCTTCGTGGGTGTTTCGTTGGCTACTGCTGCGCCTTCCCAGTTGCGTCAGCATAGAGGCCCGACAATTCGGGCTGTAGGTGGGTCGGAAGTTGATGTAACCTCGCGTACATGGTCAGTATTGCGCACAGCACGACGACGCCGGTTCTCTTCCGGCGCTTCGTTTAGCAACTGCTGACCGAACCCTTTCAGCCCCGTGAGTTTTCGCCCCGGGTGTTTTCTTGATTCTTCGCTCCGTGTGTCTCCCCTTGAACGATTTGGAGAGCTCTCATGAGCGTTGACCTCCGCGAACTCGGGTGCGAGCTGGAGTTTTTCGCCACCACCCCCATCGTCGGAGCGGGCTTCCCACTCTGGTTGCCGGACGGCGCGATCATCAGGAGCGAAGTCGAAAAGTTCGCCGCCGAGCAAGCAGCGCGATCCGGTTGCCGGGGTGTCTATACCCCCGTTATGGCGAAGAAAGAGTTGTACGAGAGATCTGGGCATTGGTCCAAGTTCTCGGACGACATGTTCCCTGAAATGAAGATAGGCGGAGAGTCATTTCTCCTTCGTCCGGCTAACTGTCCTCATCGCGCTCAGGTATTCGCCGCTCGCGGTCGTAGTTATCGCGAGCTACCTTTCCGCGTTCGTGAACTCGGCTCGATGTTTCGCAGTGAACTCTCCGGAGTTCTCAGTGGGCTGAACCGCGTCAGACAGATCAATCTCGAGCGCTGCTACTCGACTCTGGGGATTGCCGAACGGAAGTACCGCCTCTCGATCAGAGGGGAGAGGGACAGTACCTCGGCACCGACGAGCAGTGAGCGGACGCCGAGGATCAACTTCGCCGAGCACCGAATGCACGCTCGATCGAGTACGTGGAAGCATACGTGGAAGCAAAGGGGGAGGCAGCGTTCTACGGTCCCAAGATCGACGTCCAAGTACGAGACGCGCACGGCCGCGAGGAAACACTCTCGACCGTGCAACTCGACTTCAACCAACCGGAGCGGTTCGAACTCGGGTACACCGCCGAGGACGGATCCAAGGCTCGCCCCGTCATGATCCATCGGGGCTTGCTCGGGTCGATGGAACGTATGACTGCGCTTTTGATCGAAAGGTTCGAAGGGCGGATCGTTGGGACGTCGCATCCGCGAGACCCGCACCCACCGGGATCCGTATATCGCGGTGATCGGGGACAACGAGGTGCACGGCGGCACCGTCGACGTTCTGGTCCCCGCGCGTGGTGGGCGGGCAGTCGTCGACGCGGGTGTGTTTGTCGATCAGGTGGTCTCGGGCATCAAAGAGCGTGCCCTGCTTCCGGCGGACTTCTAGCCGACAGGGAGTTCGTGGAGGGCGCGCACCAACGGCGCGAGTTCGGGTGTCTTGCATGCCTCGTCGAGTGCGGCTTCGAGGGTGGCGTCGTGCGTCGGCCGGGCGTTTTCGAGAAGCTCGCGGCCGGCCGGCGTCAACTCCGTGTAGATGCCTCGACGGTCGTCGGCGCACAGGATGCGCGTCAGTAGCCCACGATCTTCGAGTCGATTGACCAAGCGCGTCGTGGCGCTGCTGCTCAGTGCGGCAGCGCGGGCCAACTGGGCCATGCGCATGTGCCAGCCGTCCTGGCGGCTCAGTGCGTCGAGCACGGTGTATTCGACGACGGACAATTTGTGCTCACGCTGGAGGGCGCGTTCCAGTTCGGTGTCGAGCGCGCCGTGCAGTGCTGCGAGCGTGCGCCACCCTTGCGAACGGATTTCGACGGCGTCGTCGGCGATCCCCATGTGATTCTCCTTGTCCGTTTCCTGCCGCTCAAGGTTACCAGCTTGCGCATGTAGCGCGCGCGTGCAACTATTTATAGCGCGCCTGCAACTACTGCATACGCCCGCTAACGGCTTGCGCGTTAATCTGTGAAAGGAACATCGAGATGCCATTGGGTCTCATTGCCCTCGCTATGGGCGGGTTCGGGATCGGCCTCACCGAATTTGTCATCATGGGCCTCCTGCCCGAGGTATCGGCCGACTTCGAGGTCACCGAGTCCGTCGCGGGCTACCTGATCTCGGGCTACGCACTGTCGGTGGCGATCGGCGCGATCCTCCTGACCGCTGCCGTCACCCGCTTCGAGCGCAAGAAGGTCCTTCTCTCGCTCATGGTGCTGTTCATCATCGGCAACCTGATGTCCGCGCTCGCGCCGTCGTACGAGGTCATGATGGGCGGACGCATCGTCGCGGCGCTGTGCCACGGTGCGTTCTTCGGAATCGGCTCGGTGGTTGCCGCCGACATGGTCGCGCCCAACAAGCGCGCCGGCGCCATCGCGATGATGTTCGCGGGCCTGACCATCGCCAATGTTCTCGGCGTTCCGTTCGGCACGCTGCTGGGCCAGCAACTCGGATGGCGCTCGACGTTCTGGGCTATCACCGTCATCGGCGTCATCGCTCTGATCGGAATTGCAGCACTCGTCCCGACGACGCCCGCAAGCACGACCGGCGGCGGATTGCGCGGAGAGTTGGGGGCGTTCCGCAACAAGCAGGTTTGGCTCTCGATTGCCATCACCATCCTCGGCTACGGCGGAATGTTCGGAGCCTTCACCTACATCGCCTTCACACTCACCGAGGTAACGGGATTCGCGACGTCCAGCGTTCCGTGGCTGCTCATCCTCTTCGGCTCGGGCCTGTTCGTCGGTAACTTCCTCGGTGCCAAGGCTGCCGACCGCTCGCTGACGAAGGCACTGGTCTGGATTCTCGCGATCCTGACCATCGTTCTGATCGTGTTCGCCGCTACCGCCGAAAGCAAGGTCATGACCGTGATCTCGCTGTTCTTCATGGGCGCCTTCGGTTTTGCGACGGTTCCCGGTCTGCAGATGCGGATCATGAACTACGCGTCGGCAGCACCGACCATGGCCTCAGGTGCCAACATCGCCGCCTTCAACGTCGGCAACGCGCTCGGGGCATGGCTGGGCGGAATCACCATCGCAGCGGGACTCGGCTTCACCTCCCCGATCTGGATGGGAGCGGCAGTCACCGTCGCCGGTCTGCTGGTCCTGATCGTCGCGGCGAAGATCGACCGCCCGGCAGCGTCAGAGCAGTCGACGTCGATCACCTCGCTACACCCGACCGCCGCCTGAACCTAGCCACTGCGAGTCAGGTGAGGCGGAATTCGGCGGTCACCCCGGAGAAGGGCGAGATCGCGCCGCTACCCCGAGCCTTCGACGCACCGAAGTGTTGGACTCGATACGTACCCGCCGGAGTATCGGCCGGAACATCCCACGTGATGCGCACGACGGAACCGTTGCTCCCGACCCGCCGCCAGTGCAGTTTGGTGGACCAGTCGTTGTCGTCTGCCACGCGCGTCCAGGATCCGCCGGTATTGCGCTGGATCTCGTAGAAGGTCCCGTTTCGGTGAGTGTCGTTCTTGGGGTGGCCGGTGACGAACTCGACGGCAACCTGCCCGCCCGGTGAGCTGTCGCCGGGCTGGACGGTTGCATCGCCGAATTGTGTTCCCGGCAAAGGCTCGTCGAAGTCGACGCCAGGTCCGAAGCTGGGTTGGAACCCGGATAGGTCGGCGGGCGCGGGGCCGCGAGGGGGTTCGGTGCCGTCGCGCATCGCGGCTGCAAGGGCGGCATACCCCTGCTGATAGGCCGGCAGCGTGTAACGGCCGAACATCGTCGAACCGCCCTCGTATTGCTGCGAATCGTATTCCTGTGGTGTGGTGCAGTAGCTCGAGTACGAGTTCGCGTATCCCTGGAAGATGACGTTCTCGAGGGGGACCCCAAGCTCCTCGGCGACGGTTCGACGCACCCGTAATCCGGAGACGATGGTGAATTCCGCAGGGCCACCGACGATGTAGAACTGGCCGATCCGCAGGATCTGGATCTTGAGTACGTTCGGCACCCATCCGCCCGGTGGCAGCAGGCCGACCGGAACGACTACGAGCTTGGGGGCCTGTGCGTCCTGAAGCCATTGAGGCACAGGAGCATCCATGCCGCCCAAGGCGTCGATCATGGGGTTTCGGGTGCCCTCGGGGAAGATCGGAATTGCCGGTCCGTCCTCGACGCTTCCGGCGCTCATTGCCGCGCCGATCGCGGCCGGTGCGGTGCGGTGTTCGCGCCCATTCGGGGTGAATCTTCCGCTCACCACCTGATTGGCCATGTCCAGGTACATGATCCGACTGTCCACGCCACCGGCCACGGTTTCGGAGGCCGAGTCGAAGGCAGTTTGAGCCGCCGCTACCTGGCGGAGCCCGATGATGCGTGCATTCTCGAATTCGTCGTCGGTCGGTCCGCGGCCCGGCTCGAGGAAGAGGTTGGGTGACATGTCGCCGCTGTTGGTCTGCGGAAAAGCGGCGATGAAACTGGCGTCGCCGTCGAGGTAGCGCACACCCTGGTCGTCGTGCTCCCAGAAGTACGCCGCGGCGCCCTTGTTGTCCCCGGAGATGAGATGGTTCTCGTTCGTGAGCGAGGCGCAGTGGGTCGCGAACCAGTTGATCGCTCCGATGTCCTTGCTGCCCCGGCTGATCCGCAGGACACGCATGTGATGATCGTTGCCGCCGGGGTAGTAGGCCTTGTCCTCTTCGGGATTGAGGTCGAATGCCACTCGCGAGCGGTTGACGCTGGCATCGGTGAGATCGGAACGGCCGAAGCGAACCGTGCCCGGCGCCAGGTTCTCGTGCGCAGCGCTGATCGCCTCGACCATGCCGTTGACCTCGGCTTCGAACACCTGCAATTCGAATCCGAGAACCGCGAGGTTGTACGCGTAGTTGTGCGATGCCCCACCACATGCCGCGTGTGAATGGATGGCCGTCAACATGACGTTGCGTTCGGTGTAGATGTCACCGAACTTCCCGGACAGTCGGCGCAGGACCTCGTCGTGAACGGACTGGAAGATCATGCAGTTGTCGACGCAGACATAGACGACCCGCGGCCCGCCGGACTCGAAGATGAAGGCGCGTGCGCGCATTCGCTGGTGCAGGCCTTCGGCGCGTTGGTCGAAGCTCGAGTAGCCCATCATGCCGACTTCGGCGACTGGTCCGGTTACATCGGAAATTCCGACGCCCACCTGCAGTGACGCCGACGACTTGTCGGTGCGTGCGGGTGAAACTGAGCGTGCCGGCGAAGCTGCGACGGCCTGGCTCGTCGACAGAGCGGCGAGCGCAGGTGCGGCGGCAGCGCCTGCCAGTACGGTGCGTCGGGTGATCTGCACGAGTGTCCTTTCGGGCGGTCTGACGCGAGTTGGTCAACCGTCCAGGAGTGTAGCCCGAGTCACACGTGACCGAAAGGGGTGCCGTCGGCCGACACTCAGATCGTTGTGGCCTCCCCGAACGTCATCGCCAGGTTTTTGATGGTCGTGGTCATCAGGGCCCGGCGGGGGAGTCCAAGTTTCCGAAGCTCTGCCGCCATCGGGTGACTGCCCAGTTGAACCTCGGCTCCACCAGGGCGCGATTTGACGCCGGTCGGTGCCATGTCCCACGACGTGCACCTGGTGGCGCCGTCGAGATGTGAGTACGCAGCCAACGACATGTTGGCTCCGCCGCCCGGCACGCTGACGCCGGATTTCACACTCAACTGTGTGATGAGTTTGCCGTCGCGAGAGACGGATCCGCGCTTGACCGAGCCGACGTGCTCGGTGTCGAACTCGGCGAGCACCTTCGGGAATCCCCAGATCTCCCGGCCGGCGGCCTTGGTGAACTCGCCGTCCACCGGCAACTCGTGAATGAGCGCCCCCGCAGTTCCGGCAGCGAGTGAACGTAGATCTCCCAGCACCGAGGTTTCGGGAGGCGCAGTGTGGCTGCGCACCATGTACGTCACTCCGAATTCGTTGTACGGCCCCAGATCCCCGTCGATGTAGTCGACAAAAACCAGGCCGCACAGCGCCCGGCCGGGGCGGTACTGGAGCACGGTCAAGCCGGTGTAATCGATGATCGACTGCGCGGTTGCGCTGGGTACGGAGTACAACGCCATGAAGGCGGACGCGGTGCGAACTTCGACGGGCATCTCGACCTTCTTGCCCAGAATCGTGTAGCTCATGGCGCGACCACCCCGCGGAGTCCGTCGGAGCCGTAGACGGGTTCGAGCATCGAGCGGAAATCCGGTCCGCGGCGCAGCATTTGGCCTCCGTCGACGTTGATGATCTGCCCGGTGATCCAGGTGGATTGAGGTCCGAGGAGGAAGGAGGCGAGTCCGGCGACGTCCTCGACCTCGCCGACGCGTTCGAGCGGCGTGTTGGCCAGGTAATCGTCCAGGATGGGACCACCGTCGGTGATGAGCGCGACCAGGTCCGTTCGGGTCAGCCCCGGGCGGATCGCGTTGACACGAATGTTGCTGGCGCCCAGTTCGTCTGCTGCCAACTGCACCAGGTGGTCCACGCCGGATTTCGAGACGCCGTACGCGCCGAACCAGCGATGTGTGTTGCTGCTGGCGATCGACGAGATCGCGACGATGGATCCGCCGCCGCCTGCCACCAGCGCCCGAGCGCCGTGCTTGATCGTCAGCATGGTCCCCGTGACGTTGAGGTCGACGGTGCGGCGCCACGCGTCGACGTCGAGTTGAGTGACCGGTGCGATGGTTTCGTTCCCACCGGCGCAGGCCACGACTCCGTCGAGCTTTCCGGTGACGGACACCGCCGCGGCGACAGCGGAGACGACGTCTGACTCGATCGTGACGTCGGCAGGCGAGACGCTGACCGATCCTGCCGGATTCGACTGCCGGATCGATTCGGCGGCAGCATCAAGTTTCTCCTTGTTGCGCCCGCAGATCGTGACGTGAGCGCCGGACGCAACAAGCGAACGCGCGATGCCCAGCCCGATGCCACTACCGCCGCCGGTCACCAGTATCGATGTACCGGCGAAAGTGGGTATGCCCGCTGAGGCGGTGTCGTCGTCCATGCGTGTCTCCTGGTCGTTGCTCCGGCGGGCTCGTGTGCTGATTCTGGAGGTTTTCCGGTTCGGCTTCGGTGAAAACGCCCCACGCTATATAGGAACAGGTTCTACTTATTGAGGCAAGGGTTGTGTGAGAGGCGGAGTGATGGCTACCAGACCGACCTTCGATTTGATCGACGGGCGCTTCTACAGCGGAGACCTCGGCAATGTGCGCGACGCGTACGCCTGGATGCGCGATCACGAGCCTGTGTACCGAGATGACGCCAACGGCATCACCGCGGCCGCGAGCTACGACGCCGTCGTTGCAGCCGAGCGGAATCCCGAACTGTTCTCCAACGCCGGCGGCATCCGCCCCGAAACAGGTCCGTTGCCGCAGATGATCGACATGGACGACCCGCAGCACCTCACGCGTCGACGCTTGGTCAACGCGGGTTTCACACGTAAGAAGGTCGAAGCCAAGGCCGGCCGTATCCGGGAGATCTGCGATCAACTGATCGACGCCGTCTGCGAAAAGGGAGAAGCCGACTTCGTCGCAGACCTGGCAGCACCGCTTCCCATGGCCGTCATCGGCGACATGTTGGGTGTCCGTCCCGAGGAACGCGCGTTGTTTCTGCGGTGGTCGGACGATCTGGTGAAGGCATTGGGAAGCAACGCTTCCCAGGAGCAACTGCATGCCATGATGACTGCGTATGTCGACTTCACCGCGTACATGATGCGAACCATCGCCGAGCGGAGGAGCGAGCCGGCCGACGATTTGGTGAGCACGTTGATTCACAGTGAGGTCGACGGCGAGGCCCTCTCCGATCAGGAAATCGTCAACGAATCCCTGCTGATCCTGATCGGCGGTGACGAGACCACACGGCACGTGCTCAGCGGCGGCATGGAACAGTTGCTGCGCCATCCGGACCAGCATCGAGCACTGGTCGACGATCCCGATGCCATTCCGTTGGCGATGGAGGAGATGCTGCGGTGGTCGTCGCCCATCAAGAACATGGCTCGAACCCTGACCCGTGATACCGATTTCTTCGGTGCGCAGCTGAAGGCCGGAGAGAAGATGCTGCTGCTCTTCGAATCGGCAAATTTCGACGAGTCCGTGTTCCTGAGCGCCGAACAGTTCGATATCGGCCGCACACCGAACCCACACGTGGCCTTCGGCTTCGGAACTCATTTCTGTCTGGGCAATCAGCTGGCCAGGTTGGAGGGACGGATCATGTTCGAGCAACTGTTCGCCAGGCTGCCGGACATGGAACTTGCCACCGACGCGCCGTTGCAGCGGCGTGCCGCCAACTTCGTGTCCGGACTCGAATCGATGCCGGTGCGGTTTACCTCTTCTACCCCGTCAGCCGGGTAGTTGGCAGTTGGGAGGCGCAGCATCCTCGGAGAGGGGGCTCCCCGTCGGATTGACGTAAATGACCTCGAGCACCAATGGTGTTGTCTGAGAGTTGTTTCCGATGTGCACATGATCAGAACCGCTGGGTTCGATCAATGTATTTCCCGCGCTGTAGATCCCGTCGACGGAGCAATCGGATCGGTAGTGGCTCAACGTGCCCTGCGCGATCAGCGCGTAGAGCGTCCCGTCGTGGAAGTGCCAACCGGTGGAACCGCCGGGGTCGATGGTGATCTGGCGCAGGATGTAATCCTTGCCGTCGAAAGTCACCTGCCCGAGGATTTCACCGTGTACTCCAGTGCTCGGTGTTGCCGACGCATTGATCGGCGTCAGCGACAGTCCGATCGCTGCGGACACTGCAAGCAGAACCTGATGACGTTTGCGCATGAGCGGTCCTCCCAGACGGATGTGCTCCTGAGTGTCCTCCGTCGGTGCCCGGTTTATCCCAGTTTTCGTGGATCCAGCACGGTGAAGGAACTGGCATGCCACTAATAGGCGGTTACGCTCGAGCCATGCAGCAAGTCGCGACGAGGCGCCGGAGCCAGCCGCCGCCTGCGCGCTTCATGTTCGAGGCATTGATCGATCCGTACCGCCAGCCCGCCCGGCACTGGCTGGAACTTCTCGAGAGCGAGATCGCACCGGAGATCGCCAGGGCTGTAGAACCGGAGCTGGTGATCTGGTCGTCGATCTGGCCGGACCGCCCCGACGCCGTCATCCGATTCGACATCGAGGCGGTCGGAAACGGCACGATGCTGCGTTGGACGCTCTTCCTCGAAGATCCGATACCGTCGGAGGCGGAGGTCGTGCGGATGCGAAAGCGGCTCAACACTTTGATAAATGCGAATCTCAGGTTCAACTTCGGCCAATAGGTTGGATCACTGCCGCATTACTTGGTGTCGACTCGGCCGATCGGGTCGGCGTTGTCGCTGAATGCGGCCCGGGCCGCTGGCCAGCTGGTCTCATCGATGCGCAACGCGGTCCGAAGGTAGGCAGTACTCATCCGTTGGATGGCGGCGACCCGCTCTGGGTTTTCGTCAGTGGTCTCGGCGACTTCGTATCCGACAATTCCGCCGAGTGTGTGCTCGGCACCGTAGAAGGTCAGGAGGTCGGTGGCTCCGGGGCTGTGCGTGAAGGCGTCGGTGAACCAGTCAGGTCCGCGGCTGGACATCTTGGACTGGTCGTGGTCGCCCGCGACGACGAGTGTCGGCGTTGTCAGTTCCTGGAACGAGGGGCGCATGAACGGGAAGTTCGCCTGCGCGAACGGATGTAGGTTCTCGCCGCCGAGACCGGTTGCTGCGAAAAGGATTCCCGCGGTGACGCGACTGTCGGACATGTCCTGGCCGACGACCTGGCCGGCTTCGTCGAAGATCCGTGCTCCGAGGAGTGACTGAGCGGTTTGTCCACCCCAGGAGTGACCCGTGGCGGCAACTCGACTGCGGTCGATGCGGCCGGCAAGTCCGGGCACGGCAAATTCGATGGTGTCGAGCTGATCGAGGATGCGTGTGAGATCCGCGATCCTCTCGGTCCAGATCGTCGGGAACACCGGGTGATCGAATCCGAAACCGTTCCGGCGCGAGTCCAGGTGTGTCGGCTGGATCACCACGAATCCGTGGGATGCCCAGAATGCCGTGAGTGGCGAGTATCCATCGAGGTTCCACCCGTTGCCGTGGGAGAACACCACAACGGGGAGGTTCGCGCCTGCCGCCGGAGCAGACACACGTACTTCCAGCGGGACTGGTCGATCGGGGGCGAACAACGCGACGGGGGTAACGGAGACGACCGGGGTGCCGGCGCCGATGATGCCGTTCAGCGTGTCGATCATTGATGTGGTCATGGCAAGTTCCTTGCTGAGGCTGCACCCTGCGATACTGGTTATCGGAGCGTCGCTCCGCAATATTACGGAACCGTGTTCCGTAATGCAAACATATGTCGTGAGTCAGCGAGGAGTGCACATGGCTGATGCCCAGGACGAGCAGTCGCGCGTCGTGTCGCCCAAGCAAGTCGGTCGCCCACGTCGAAGCGAGCAGGCGCTGCTCGACGCGGCGGCAGCGGTGTTCGTAGAGTCCGGGGTCGACGCTCCGGTGCGGGAGATTGCGGCGAAGGCCGGCGTCGGCATGGGGACGATCTACCGCCACTTCCCGACGCGCTCCGAGTTGGTGGTCGCCGTATACCGACACCAAGTCGAGGCGTGTGCGGACGCGGGCCCACAGATGCTCGCGGAGAGTGCAACGCCCGAGGCGGCTTTGCGGGCATGGGTGGCTTTGTTCGTGGAGTTCCTGGTAACCAAGCATGGGCTCGCCGGCGCACTGCAAGGAGACAGCGCCGGGTCCGACGCTCTGCACGCCTACTTCGTCGACCGCCTCGTCCCGGTATGTGGCTCCCTCCTGGAGGCAGCGCTCGAGTCTGTTGGCACTGCTTCGCGGGTCGATGCGTACAACGTGCTCAAAGGCATCGGGAACCTTTGTATTGGTGCTGGGTCCGATGCCCGGTACAAGGCCGAGGTCCTTGTACAACTATTCATCTCGGGCGTACTCGCGCGAGAGGTTCGCTGACGCTCGGCTCAGTCAGATCAACTCCGGATTCTCGGCGTACACCTCCTCGAGGATCGACATGTCGAACAGTTGTTCCGCCGTAATCTCCAGCCCCGCTTTCGACAGTGCCGCGATGTTCTGTTCGATCAGTTGGGGTGTCATCGTGAACAACCCGTTTGCTTTGGTATCTGCCGACACCACAAGATCGTTCTGTGCGGTGGCTTCCTTGATCTGCTCTTCGAGTTCCAGGTTCTGGTCCTTGCCGTAGACCTCGACGGCTAGGCGTGCCGACTCTGCTGGATCGGCGACCGCATCCTTCCATCCTTGGATTTCGGCCTTCAGGAATGCCTTGAGCTTGTCTCTCTCGTTGTCGATGGTGGACTGGAGAACCGTGAACGATTCGGCGACCAACGGCAGGTTGTAGTCCGCGAAGAGGAAGTGGGCGTTGGGGAAACCTT
Source organism: Rhodococcus sp. IEGM 1318 (assembly GCF_033142465.1). NCBI lineage: Bacteria > Bacillati > Actinomycetota > Actinomycetes > Mycobacteriales > Nocardiaceae > Rhodococcus > Rhodococcus sp. IEGM 1318. Next base: position 47,544 of record NZ_JAWLSC010000007.1, on the reverse strand, counting down.
TGGCGGCCAGTGTGATCGGCTCGTTGGTCACGTAGGAGACCCAGCCGTCCACCTCGCCGTTTGCCAGGGGACTCGGATCGAACTGCGCGGGCACGATCGTCATCTGGCTTTCGGTCAGGCCGTTGGCTGCCAGGAGAGCTCCGAAGACGAGCTGATTGGAATCCTGGACGCCGATCTTCTTGCCGATCATGTCCTGTGGTGAGTTGATCGGTGCCGCAGCGGAACTGACAATCGCAAACGGGTTCTTCTGGAATGTCGCCCCGACGATCTTTGCCTCCAGTCCGTCGAGCACGGCGGGGGCTGTGAGCTGCGGTGCGGACATTCCGATCCACACCTTGCCGGTGTCCAAGCCGGCTTCGACGCCGGTGCCGGCTGCGCCGCCTGCCACCAGGTCGACATTTCCGAAGCCGGCATTCTTGTAGTAGCCCTTGTCGAGAGCGAAGTACTCACCGGCGAACTCGATGTTCTTGATCCAGGATAACTGCACTGCAACTGTTCCGAATTCGGAACCGTCGTCCGTGGTTCCGCCACTCGAACTGCTGGAGTCATTGCTGCACGCGAGCAATGATGCACTACCGGCGACTGCGATGCCGGTCAGCGCGGAGTAGCGGAAGAAGGCCCTGCGGTCCAGCTGGCGGACGGGCTTGAATGGCGTCATGAATCGGAACACTAGGGCCAGTCGGTTTCGTTCAGTTTGCTTGGGAGAGAGAGTTTGTTGAGGTCGTGTTAACAGATGTCACGACTTGCCCGCCGAAGGACCGAAACGAGACAGAGCGATGCTTTCGAAGATCCCGACGACGGCGTAGAGGACGATCGACACCACGGTGATCACCACGATAGATGCCCACAATTCGTTGTACTGGTAGCGCGGTATGGCTTTGATCATGCTCGAACCCAAACCTTGACCGCTACCGAGCCATTCGCCGATCAGTGCTCCGATCAAAGCGCCGGGCACTGACACCCTAGTGGCGGCGAACACCGCCGGAAGTGCGGACGGTACCGACACCATTCGCAATGCGGTCCAACGACTCCCGCCGTACGCAGCGATGAGGTCTTGTGCCTGAGCCGGAGCGGCGCGCAGACCGACCATGATCATGACAAGGGCAGGGAAGAACACCACAATCGCAACCATGACCGTCACGCCCACGATTCCGCGCCCGAATATCAGGACGATGATCGGGGTCATCGCAACGAGAGGAACAGATCGTAGAAGCATCGCAACGGGCATGAAAGTCTGTTCGACAGTGCGCGAAACGACAAAAATGGATGCGACCACGAGCGCAGCAGTCATTCCGACGGCAAAGCCGACACCGGCGTCGCGCAGAGTGATGAACAAGTTGTCGACGATGCCCGAACGAGCGTCGGCAGATTTCGGTCCGGAGAACAGATACTCCCAGACGTCGGCCGGCGTCTTTCCCACACGCGGACCCACCTGGGGGAAGGCGTTGAGAAAGACCACCCAGACGACAAGCAACAGCGCCGAGGCGATGGCAATCGGAGCGAGGAATCTCAATGTTCCTCGTACCGCGGTCATTTCTGTGCTCCCGGAGCGCTCGTCCACGGGGTGACGAGCCGGGCGATCGCTGCGACGACGGCGTATCCCAGGCCGGCGAGCACGGCGGCGGCGATGGCCATTCCCCACGTTCGCGGGACGTTGTACGACGTCTGGGCGGCCGTGAGTGCGACGCCGATCCCGCTGTCCACCCCGCCGAGATACTCACCGAGAATTGCACCCAGTACGGCCGAAGGTGCAGCAATCTTGAGGGCGGCAAAGGTGCTCGGAAGTGCGCTCACAAGTTGAACTTTGGTGAACTTCTGCCAACGCCCACCGCCGTAGGCGGCGACGAGATCGAGGCTCGTCTTGTCTGCCGATCTCAGGCCCGCAAGCGTGCCGACCATCGTGGTGAAGAAGCAGTACATCGCGGCGAGAAAGATCGTGGGGGTCCGGCCGCCGAAGACGACCAGGATGATCGGGCCGAGCGCCAACAGCGGTGTGCAGTAGCTCAGGATTGCCAATTGCGTGGCCAATCCCTCGATGGGCGGAATGAGAACGACAAGCACGGCAAGCGTGATCGCCAGCAGATTTCCCCAGAAAAAGCCCTGCAGCGCACCGGAAGCCGTGACGGTGAAATTGGGTCCGTACAGCGACCAACCGTCGTCGAACATCGTCGACACAACCACCCACGGCGTCGGAATCGTGCCTCCCGCAACACCGGCCGCCGCGAGAATCCACCAGAGAGCGATCAGTCCGCAGATGCCGACTGCACCGCCGAACCACGCCGGACGCTTCAATCGGATCCGGCGCGGCACAGATGGCTGCGCCGCAGCGGTCGCGACGTTCTCGATATCGGTAATTGTCATGCGACGCCTGCTTTTCCGAAGAGTAGTCCGGAGAGGTAGTCGTGGATCTCGTGGAACTCGGGTGTCCGCATCATCTCGGGTGTCCGCGGGCGCGGCAGGTCGATCGGCACGACTTCGAGGACGCGTCCGGGCCGCGGCGTCATTACGGCCACGACGTCGGAGAGGAACACGGCTTCGGCGATTCCGTGCGTCACCATCAACGTGGTCGCCGGCTTCTCGGTCCAGATTCTGAGCAATTCGATGTTGAGCCGTTGTCTGGTCATGTCGTCGAGCGCGCCGAACGGCTCGTCGAGTAGTAGGACGCTCGGCTTGACGACGAGTGATCGTGCGATCGACACACGCTGACGCATGCCGCCTGACAATTGAGCGGGCTTGGCCTTCTCGAATCCTTCGAGGCCGACGAGCGCGATCAGGTCGGCGATCTGGTCGGGGTCGGGATCGATGCCGGCCACCTGAAGCGGCAGTTTGATGTTGGAGGTCACCGTCCGCCACGGCAGCAAAGCCGAATCCTGGAACGCGATTCCGAGTTCGCGACGCTTGCGCAATTCGGCGGGGGACTGCCCGTTGACAAGGGCCGTTCCCGACGTCGGAGTATCGAGGCCCGCAAGAATGCGGAGAACGGTGGACTTCCCGCAACCGGACGGCCCGAGCAGAGACAGAAAGGAGCCTTCGCTGGTTTGGAGGGACACGTCGGTCAGCGCGGTCACCGACCGACGTCCCATCTCGAAGGTCTTGCCGAGGCCGGAGATGTCGAGACCGGTTCCAGCGGGGCGAGGTGTGGTGACGGGACTGGTCATTCCCGCACAGTACGAACGTCCGGTTGCGGTCATGTTGCCTGCGCGTCACCGCTGCGTGAGGCTGGTTCGGCGTCTCCTGTCACAGCGCCGTGGTGAGATGGACCTCTGGACGTAGTGAGGGGAGCGAAGATTGCTGAAGTTGTACCGGGCCGAGCGTTCGGACACGTTGGTCTCGGCGTTGGCCACGCTCCTCCGCACACCGTTGTCGGATCCATTCGCCCGCGAAACGGTCGCAGTGCCGGCCAAGGGCATCGAGCGTTGGCTCAATCAGCGGCTGTCCTCCCAGCTAGGCACGTGCGGGCCGTCAGCGGTGGACGGAATTTCTGCGAACATCGTGTTTCCTTCACCCGCGCGCCTGGTCGCGGAGTCCGTGGCCGCGGTCAGTGGTGTCACCGCAGACGACGATCCATGGTCGCCGATGCGATTGGTGTGGACGGTTCTCGATGTGATCGACGAGTCGCTGGGCGAGCCCTGGTGCGGAGTTCTGGCGAAGCATCTCGAAGGCCATCGTGAAGGTCGACGGTTTGCCTCCGCTACACACGTCACCGAACTCTTCCGCAGTTATGCCGCGCAACGCCCGCAGATGCTGATCGACTGGGCCGCCGGGCGGTTGACCGACGGACACGGTTTGACGCTGTCGGAGGATTTCGAATGGCAGGCACGTCTGTGGTGCATCGTCGCGGACAAGATCGACGTTCCGGGGCCGGCAGAGCGACTGGGGCAAGTGAGCAGCGCGCTGGTCGAGGACCCGGCCTTGGTCGACCTGCCGGAACGTCTGTCGGTCTTCGGGCCGACACGGCTGCCGGTCGATCAGCGAATGATCTTGAGCGCACTCAGCGCGAATCGGGACGTGCACGTCTGGCTCCCGCATCCCAGCCCCGCGCTGTGGTCCAAGATGAGCTCGCGCATGCCGCCTCGAAGTGAGAGCACGATCCGACGTTCGGAAGACGGGTCGGCGCTGATATCTGCCAATCCGTTGCTGTCGAGTCTTGCTCGCGACGTTCGTGAACTTCAGATCAGCCTCGGTACCGCCGAGTTCGAGTCGGTGCATCTTCCCGAACCAGCCGGCCCGAAATCCCTCCTGGCGACGGTCAAAGCCGACGTCATCGCAGATCGTGCTCCCAGCGTCTCAGCGGAACCGGATGGGACAGTTCAGGTCCACGCTTGCCACGGGCCGGCACGGCAGGTCGAGGTGCTCCGCGAATGTCTGCTCCGATTGTTCGAGGACGATCCGACATTGCAGCCGCGTGACGTACTCGTGATGTGCCCGGACGTCGAAACGTACGCACCCTTGGTTCGTGCTGCATTCGGGCAAGGCGTCCATGGCCACCCCGGGCATCTTCTTCGAGTAAGGCTGGCAGACCGCGGATTACGTCAGACCAATCCTGTCCTGGCCGTTCTCGGCTCTCTCCTCGAATTGGCCGACGGCAGGGCCACAGCCAGTGAGGTCCTCGACCTGGCCGCGACCGAGCCTGTCCGCACACGTTTTTCGTGGGGTGACGACGAATTGGAAAGACTGCGGGAATGGGCGACGGAAGCGGGTGCTCGCTGGGGAATCGGTAGTCGTCAGCGTGCCACGTTCGGTCTCGACTCATTTCCGCAGAACACCTTCAATACCGCCATGGACCGAATCTTGTTGGGGGTCAGTGCGGACGAGTCGGAAAATGCCTGGTTGGATCTCGCGCTGCCACTCGATGACGTAGACGGCACCGACATCGATCTGAGTGGACGTTTTGCAGAATTCGTCGATCGCCTGGCCGTCTCGCTTCGCGACCTTGCCGGCCCGCATTCGCCGGCCGAATGGCTTCGCGTGCTGATGCGGGCTCTGGATCTGCTGACCGACACAGCGCCCGCCGATTCCTGGCAGAGCGCGGGGGCCCACCGCGAACTAGTAGCTGCTGTCGAATTCGGCGGAGAGACGGTGTTACGTCTGGCCGATGTTCGCGCGATGCTCTCGCGCAGCCTCGCGGGCAGACCTACGCGTGCCAACTTCCGAACCGGCGAACTGACGGTGTGCACGATGGTTCCGATGCGTTCGGTGCCGCATCGCGTGGTCGTGCTGATCGGACTCGACGACGAGGTGTTCCCTCGAACCGGCGGAGTGGACGGTGACGACATCTTGTCCCGTGATCCCGTTGTGGGGGAGCGTGATCTGCGCAGTGAGGACCGGCAACTGCTTCTCGATGCCGTGATGTCTGCGGGCGAGCATCTGATTCTGTTGTATACCGGTGCCGATCCGGTCACCGGTGTCGTCAGACCGCCGGCGATCCCCCTCAGCGGTCTCCTCGACGTACTCAGCGTGACGGTGGGTTCCGACGCGATGAACGGAGTGCTGACACGACATCCGTTGCAGTCGTTCGACAATCGAAACTTCTCACCGGACAAGCCGTTCAGCTTCGACACGGCAGCGCTGGCCGGTGCGAGGGCTGCCGCCGGAACACCCGTCGAATTGCCGACAGTCTTGTCGACGGAGTTGCCTCTGGTAGAAACCAAGGAAGTGAACCTCGCGGATCTGGTGAACTTCCTCGTACATCCCGCGCGTGGTTTTCTGCGCCAACGCCTCGGCGTCCGGGTACCGGAACTCGACGACGACATCGCGGATTCGCTGGCAACCGAGCTCGATCCACTGTCCACCTGGGCTCTGGGTGACCGAATGCTTCTCTCGCGCTTGGCTGGACGCAGCTCCGCAGATTTCCGCGCAGCCGAGTGGCGCCGCGGTACTTTGCCGCCCTACAACTTGGGCGCCACGGTTCTGGGCAACGTCGAGTGGGTGGTAGACCAACTTGCCGGTCTTGCATTGCCTCACCTCGACGGCGACTCCGAGGCCGTCGACGTCGACATCGACCTCGATGACGGGCGTCGTCTCACCGGAACGGTAACCGGTGTGCACGGCAATTCAGTTGTGCGAGCGTCATATTCATCACTGGCGCCTAAACATCGGATGACGGCCTGGATCAACCTGCTCGCCTTGAAAGCACACGGACGACCCGGTGCGCTCGATGCAGTCTCCATCGGACGGGGTCGGGGAAAGATAGCAGCGGCACGGTCGGTGCTCGATGCGCCAGGCAATTCGGTCGAGATCCTGCAGCAACTGGTGGACCTACGCGAGCGGGGGTTGCAGCGTCCGTTGCCGATGTGGGCCGCTACCTCAGCCGAATATGCGCGCCGACGCTTTGGTGGCGAGTCGGTCGACGATGCGACAAACGGTGCAGACACCCAGTGGACCGGGCAGTACGGCGAGATGATCGATCCAAGCAACGCTTACGTTTTCGGAGAAGCTCGAACACTGGCGGAGTTGGCTGCGGATCCGCCGTCGGACGACGAAGTCGTCTGGGCCGAGGAACCAACTCGGTTCGGAGTTCTCGCCCGACGACTCTGGGATCCGCTGCTGGCCAACGAAAGAGCGGAGTAACCCGTGGACTTCGACCTTTTGGGGCCACTGCCTACCGGCACCACGGTGTTGGAGGCCAGTGCCGGAACAGGCAAGACCTACGCGATCGTCGGACTCGCGACCCGTTGTGTTGCCGAAGGCCTCGCTGACATTTCGCAAGTTCTGCTGGTGACATTCAGTAGGGCTGCCACTCAAGAACTTCGTGAGCGTGCCAGGGAGAGATTCGCCGGAGTGTCCGCAGCACTGGTTGACCCAGAGGCGGCACGGCGGTCGGAAGATGATCTGGTGGCATACCTCGCCACAGCTGACGACGAGGAGATCGGCGTGCGGCGTCGTCGACTCCTGCGTGCCCTCGCGGAGTTCGACGCCGGCACCATCACGACCACCCACAGTTTCTGCCAACGGATGCTCGACGGACTCGGCATCGCCGGGGAACGTGAGCCGGACACAAGTTTTGTGGAATCGGTCGACGACCTGATCAGTGAGGTCGTCTCGGATTTGTACCTCGGCCGCTACAGCCGGACGGACTCGTCTCCGCCGTTTTCCACGAAGGACGCGCTGGCCATTGCGCGAAGCGCGGTCGGCGATGGCCAGGCAATTCTCGAACCCGATGGCGAGGAGGAGACCGCACCCGGCCAGCGAGTTCTGTTCGCGGCTGCTGCTCGTGTCGAGGTCGAACGACGTAAGCGGACCAAAGGAATTCGCGACTTCAACGATCTCTTGACGCTGTTGCACGGCGTATTGACGGATCCGGAGCACGGCCCCGTCGCGTGCCGTCGGGTGCGCGAGAAATTCAAGGTCGTGCTGATCGACGAGTTCCAGGACACCGATCCCTTGCAGTGGGACATTCTGCGATTGGCCTTCCACGGGCACACCACCTTGGTCCTGGTCGGTGACCCCAAACAAGCTATCTATGCGTTCCGCGGGGCAGAAGTCCTGAGTTATCTCGATGCAGTCAATCAGGCGGACGAACACCAGGAGCTGACCACCAATTGGCGTAGCGACCCAGGGTTGTTGGCGGCACTCGAACACCTCTACGGCGGCGCCGCACTCGGTAACGAGGGCATCGTCGCGCATCCGGTGGAGGCGTCTCACAAGAAGTCTCGGTTGCCCGGGCCGGTTCCGATGCGTGTGCGCCATCTACCGCGAACCGGAGCCGGCCCGCTCAATCGTTCAGGATTTCCGGCCGTCGGCAGACTTCGCAGTCGCGTCGCCGACGACGTCGCAGCAGACGTGGTCGGTCAGCTGGGCAGCGATGCACGCTTGGCAGTCGACGGTGATCCGCGCCCGGTCGAGCCGGGAGACGTCGCGGTATTGGTGCGCACCCACAAGCAGGTGGCGATGATCCGCGATGCCCTCGATGCCGTAGGTGTACCGTCCGTATTGACTGGCGGTTCCAGTGTTTTCGCAACACCCAGTGCGACGCAGTGGTTATGGCTGCTGCAGGCGATCGAGCAGCCGCACCGGTCTGATCGCGTCCGGTTGACCGCCCTCTCACCGATTTTCGGGCGCACCTCCAAAGAACTGGATGCGGACGGCGACAACGTCGTCGCAGAACTTGCAGGTCAACTGCGCTCCTACTCCGGGCTGTTCGCGCGCGTCGGGTTCACGGCTGTGTTCGAAAGAATCTCCGCCGAAACAAATCTGGAGAAACGTGTACTCGCGGCCCCTTCCGGCGAACGAGATTTCACCGATCTACGGCACGTTGCACAACTTCTCGGTCGCGTCGCCACTGAGGAAGCGTTCGGGTTGAGCGCATTGGTTCGCTGGCTCTCCGATCGGATCAAGGACCCGACGTCAGGGAGTGCCACCGACCGAAGCCGTCGCCTCGACAGTGACGCTGCCGCAGTGCAAATCGCAACGGTGCACGCCACCAAAGGTCTCGAATTTCCGATCGTCTACGTCCCGTTCAGTTGGGAGAGCGTGGGCGGCTTCAACTCGCCGACGCAGTTGTTGCACGACCCGGAGGGACGCCGCATCCTCGACGTCGGTGGGCAGGAAGGCGCAGGGTATAACGCCAGAAAGACTGTTGCGGAGGCTGAAGAAGCGGGCGAAGAACTACGACTGCTGTACGTGGCGCTGACCCGGGCGCAGTGCCAACTCGTGCTCTGGTGGGCACCAAGCTACGGGACCTCGCGCTCGCCACTGCACCGGTTGATGCTCGGACGTACACCCGGCATCGCCGAACCCGCCCGGGTAGTGAAGGTGCTCGACGACGGTACAACCGCAGCACGTCTCGCAACCTGGCCGGCAGCAGCTTCCGGCGTGATCTCGGTGGAACCTGTTGGTCCGCATCCACCCTCGCCTGTCCAATGGTCCAGGGCGGCCGCGGACGTGTCCGAACTGGCCGCGGCGCGTTTCGATCGAGACCTGGACACTCTGTGGCGTCGTACGTCGTACTCGGCACTCACCGCCGGAGCTCACCACGCGGTCACGACCACCGACAGTGAGGTCGAGGATCCCGAAAAGGACGACGAGCCGGAGGATTCCGTAGATATCGGGACCGTCGCCTCTTCCCCGCTGGAAGCGTTGCCTTCACCGATGAACGGACTTCCGGCGGGCGCCGCATTCGGCACGCTGGTGCACGAGGTGCTCGAGGTGGTGGACACGGCTGCTTCAGACCTGAGAGCGGAACTCGGTATGCGCTGCGCGGAGGCGGTCTCGGTTCGGGCGGCCGAGGTCGACTCCGAAGCACTCGCGGATGCGTTGTTACTGGTGATGCAGACTCCACTGGGATTCGGAACCTTGGCAACGATCGCGCCGAAAGATCGCCTTCCCGAACTCGATTTCGAACTCCCACTGGCCGGTGGCGACGATCCGGTGTCGATGAGTGTCACACTTCGCGGAGTGTCGGAACTGTTGAGGCGCCACCTTCCCCCGGGCGACATTCTGGCGTCGTACGCCGACCATCTCGACCGCGTCGAGTCGTCACCGATGCGCGGGTTCCTGACGGGCAGTATCGACGCCGTCCTCCGGATCCCGGGCCCGTCGTTCGTGATCGTCGACTACAAGACCAACCGGCTCGGCCGCGGCGATCTGACGGCTGCCAACTACACGCGCGAACTCATGGCGACGGAGATGATGCGCTCGCACTATCCCTTGCAGGCTTTGCTGTATTCGGTTGCGCTGCATCGGTATCTGCGGTGGCGACTGCCTGACTACGATCCGCATCGCCATCTCGGAGGAGCGCAGTATCAATTCGTGCGTGGGATGCTCGGCCCGGACAGTCCGCCGGGATGTGGTGTATTCGAATGGAAACCGCCTGCTCAGCTGACGGTTGAACTATCGGATCTGCTGGCCGGTCTCGATGCGTCGAACACGGCAGGGGAGAAGGCCCGATGACCGAGGCGCAATTGGCGCAGCGCGCCAAAGGGATCGTGCGAATCTTCAACGAAGCTGGGGTTCTGCTTGCCGCTGACGTCCATGTCGCGACGCGGGTGTGCAGCCTTGGCGGTGAAACTTCCGAGGAAGTGATGCTGGCCGCGGCGTTGGCAGTTCGGGCCGTGCGATCAGGTTCGGTGTGCCTCGATCTCCGACGGATGCGTGATGTGAGCGTCGACAACGCGACGGAAGACGAACTTGCGTCGTTGCCGTGGCCCGAACCGTCGGAGATCGTTGCCGCCCTTCGGCTGAGCCCTCTGGTGATCGGCGGCAACGCCGGACCTCTCAGACCGCTCCGGTTGGTCGACACCGACGACGGTGAGCTTCTCTACCTCGATCGGTACTTTCTGCAGGAGCAGACGATTCGGCGAGTGCTCGACGAGCGTGCGTCCACGTGGCCGCCCGCCGACCTGAAAGCGGTCCGAACGCGCCTGGATTCGTTGTTCGTCGACGAGCACGGGCCGACCTCCGCCCCTGATCGTCAACGAATAGCCGCTGCTCTCGCCGCGACACAGTGGACCACGGTCATCGCCGGTGGGCCCGGAACCGGCAAGACCCATACGGTCGCACGTATTCTCGCTCTTCTGTCGGCAGAGCTGGGATCGAACGCCCGGATCGGACTGGCCGCGCCGACGGGTAAAGCTGCAGCACGGCTGCAGGAGTCCGTTCGTGAGCAGACCGCGAGCCTTGGCCTTCCCTCAGAACTCGCGGCCATGACGTTGCACCGGTTACTCGGTTGGCAGCGGGGGAGTTCGAGCCGCTTCAAATACAATGCCACCAACAGGCTTCCCTATGACGTGGTCGTCGTCGACGAGACGTCGATGGTTTCGCTCACCTTGATGGCGCGCCTGCTCGAGGCTGTTCGCCCTGATGCCCGACTACTTCTCGTCGGCGATCCCGATCAGTTGACCTCCGTCGACGCGGGCGCTGTTCTTGCTGATCTTGTCGCCCGCCCGGTAGAAGTCAGTGGAAATCCGGCGCTGACACAGTTGGTGGGTGACGATCTCGCGGCCGCCGGATCCGAAGAGGCACTGAGCGCGGACGAGCAGGATCGTCTGCGGGGCGGAATCATTCAACTCTCCCGTGGGCGCCGCTTCGACGGAACCATCGCACTGCTGGCCAGGGCAGTCCGAGCGGGAGATTCCGCTGAGGTTCTGCGTATCCTGCGCAGCGGTGATCCCGCCGTCTCCTTCCATTCTCCCGAGGACGTTGACGCATTGCGCGCCGACATCGTCGCGAGTTCAGAGGTGGTGACGGCGTCGGCCGAGGTGGGTGATGCGATCGGGGCACTGAAAGGCCTGGAATCACACCGCCTTCTGTGCGCCCATCGTGACGGACCGTACGGTGTCGGGCGGTGGGCGCAGCAAGCGATGGAGTGGGTCGGCACGGCATCAGGGCAATTCCTGGATCCGACGAGGTGGTATCCGGGCCAACCCCTGTTGGTGACGGCCAACGACTACGAGGCCAAGATCTACAACGGGGACGCCGGGGTGATCGTGCAGCGTGAGGATGGCGTTCCTATTGCCGCCTTCCAGCGGGGTAGTGATGCGTTTCTGCTTCACCCGAGCCAGCTCTCGTCAGTCCAAACCGTCTACGCGATGACGATTCACCGGAGCCAGGGCAGTCAGTACGACACGGTATCGGTGATGCTGCCGGCCGAAGCGTCGTCACTGCTGACTCGGGAGTTGTTGTACACGGCGATCACTCGCGCCAGAAACCATGTGAGAGTAATCGGCACCGAGGATTCCGTGATGGCGGGAGTGCAGCGTCAGGTGCTCAGGGCAAGTGGGCTGCGCCGTGAGATCCGTCCGTACGACGCGCCGTGAAAGTCGGATGTTGCGGATTCTCTTGGTCATACGTTGTATACGACGAACACCTTGCGTACGGTCTCGGTGACCGTCCACGTACCCTTCCATCCGATTGGGAAGATTGCACTCGTACCGGCAATGAGGTGTACGGGATCGCCGTCGTCCTCCTCCACGGTCATGGCGCCGGAGACGATGGTGATGATCTCGCCGCGGGTGAGGAACTCCCACCGTGACTTTCCCGGTTCGCTCTCCCAGACTCCGGATTGAATGCGGCCGTCGTCACTGGTGAACTCGACGTCTGCACGAGTGATGATGTCTCCGCCGAGTGGCTCTGCACTGGGTTGGCCGAGCAGTGCTTGCTGGAAGATCCCACTTGCGCTGTTCAACTCTGCGGCACGGAAGGTAATGGTCACAATTCAATCCTGACTTTCGAAACTCATATGAATCATCGGACTTGTCGATGATGTCGTGTGTCTACTGCGCCGGGATAGGTTCACTTGTCGCATCTTTCGGCAGTTCGCTCGTACAGATGTCGAAAGTGCGATCGTCCACCATTCAACCGAGATTCAGGGAACCATCTCACGCCGAAACAGGCCCGAGCCCATGGTGAAACGCCCCCGCGCCGGTGATCTCGAACGGGGGTGATCGGTTGTGTGTGAGGGGTTTACGTGGTGGACGCTGTCAACGAGGTGATGAAGCGCTCGGCTGCCGCGTCGACCTCCGCGTCGGGGGTGAGCAATTTCTGCAGCAACAGTCCTCGCAGACATGCGGTTGCGATGATGCTCTGCTGCTGTGCATCCACCACCGTGAATCCTTCGCGAAGGGCTGCCGCTTCGAGGAGGTTCGCCAAGTCGTCGAGGTCGGCGGCGAAATCTTGAAATGCTTTGTGCTCGTACACCGCAAGTCCGGCCAGGTGAAAAAAGGTGCGGCTTCGATCTTCATGCTCGGCGTTCGAGTAGAAGCTCCAGATCGCCCTGCACAGGGCTGCGAACCCGAGATCTTTGCCCATCGCGGCGATGACGAGGTTGTCACGGCGGCGCGCTTCCGACAGCACGGCGCTGAGGAGACCTGGTCGTGATCCGAAGTGATAGGTCAGCAGCGTGTGGTGCACTCCGAGTCGCTCCGCCACTTGGCGCATCGACAGCTTCGGACTTGGGCCGGTTTCACCGAACTCGTCGAACAGTGCCTGTAACAGTCGCTCTCGACCCTCCCCAACCGGCGATCTCACGCTACCTCCATTGACGGGTTCACCACTGTTGAGTACGGTACCGCATATCGAATTCACCAGTGTTTAGGAGAGTGGTTTCTAATGCTCGGGAGGTCCCTTGACTGACGTATGGTTTGCCGGCGGCATGGTCGCGGATGGATCGGGTACTGACCCGGTCGAAGTCGACGTGTGCGTGAGCGACGGCATTGTCACCGCGATCGGACAGGCGCCGTCGGGTTCGACGACAGTTGACTTGGACGGCATGCTTCTGACTCCGGGGCTCATCGATGCTCATGTCCACCTGGGTATTTCGAGTCCGATCCGAAGGCAATTCGGGTTTGAGCTCTCGGCAGCCGAACTGGCTGCGGGCATCTTCGCCACCGCAGGCCATGCCCTCGACGCGGGCTTCACCACGGTGCGAGACGTCGGTGGCATCGACGGCGGAGTCGTCGACGTTATTGCGAGCGGCAAGGTGCGTGGTCCGCGTGTCCTCTCGTGTGGTCCTGTGCAGTGCCAGACCGGCGGACACGGCTACTACGGGGCCGCATGGGAGCCGACCGAGCTGTGGAACATGCACCACATTCCAGGGCTCTGCGCCTTGTCCTTGATGTCGGGTAATGCCGACGAGCTTCGACGCAACGTGCGCGAGTCGTTCCGCCGAGGGGCAACATTTCTGAAACTGTGCGTCACCGGCGGTGTCGTCGGAGGCCATGACCGCCTCGCCGACACACAGTTCACCGTCGAGGAAATCTCCGTGGCAGTGGAAGAAGCAGCGTCGCGCGGCACCTACGTCACGGTCCACGCGCACAACAATGCGGGCATTCGCAACGCAGTGCGGGCCGGCGTCCGATGCGTGGAACACGGCACCGACATCGACGAAGAGACTGCCCAGCTGATGCGGGAGCATGACGTGGCACTTGTCCCCACCTTCGCCGTGGTCGAGCAGTTGACGGACACCGAAAGCATGGACCTGGACCCTGCAATACGAGAGCGTGCAGCCGGAGTACGTCAACGCATGGCCAGAGCGCTCGAGGCCTCTCGCGCAGCAGGCCTGAGGATCGGCCTGGGCTCGGACCTCATCGGGCCGCACCAAAAGCGCCGAGGTGAGGAGTTGCGCTTGCGCGCGGAGTTGGAGTCGCCGATGCATGCACTCGTTTCGGCCACCAGCGTCAATGCCGACATTCTCGGTATCGGGGAAACCGTCGGGACTATCCGCGTCGGTATGCAGGCGGACATGGTTGCCTGGCAGCAAGACCCACTCCGAGACGCAAAGGTGTTCGCCGATCCGGACATGGCTGTTCTCGTCGTGAAGTCCGGCAATATCGTCAAGGGAGACGTTCGATGAGCGAGATGCTGCACGGTTGCTTCGCAGACACGGAGTACTTCGAAATAACGGCGAAGTCGGGGCACAGCTACGGCGTCTGGGTGACCACACCCCCCGGCTACGCGGACTTCACGGATCCCTTACCGCTGATCTACGTGATGGACGGCAACTGGGCTGTAGGTCTTACCGCCCCGCTCATCGTCACGCCGGCAGACCCATATCTGACGATCGCCCCGTACATCCAGGTCAGCGTCGGTTATGCCGGTGAGGAAGCTGCCAACTGGGCACGGCTACGCAACCGCGATCTCGTGCCGCCTGGGGAACCGGTGGGCGACGAAATGATGGCTACTCTTGCCGCTGCTCGCGACTCGGGTGCAATGACCCAGGAGTATGTGGACGCCTACCTCGAGGAGCTGGCAGACACCCACGCGGACGTCTTCCTCGACTTCCTGACCAACGAACTCCACCCTCGCCTGTACTCATCGGAGCTACGTGTCAGCGAGTCCGGGCACGGACTCTTCGGGTACTCGTACGGAGGACTTTTCGCCCTCTACGCATGGCTGAGCGACGCGGCCCCATTCGCGACCTTCGGTGCGGGTAGTCCCGGAGTTGTGAACGCTGACAGCCAGATCCACACAATGGTCGAGGCCCGGCCGGAGCGCGGCGTGGGCTCAGTTGTGCCGCAATTGCACGTCACGCTGAACGAAGCCGAACTGACAGGGCCCATTCCGATCTATCGCGGACTGGCACGTAACGTTCTCGCTGTCGTGGAGCAGTTGCACGGCAAGGCGTGGTCGCAGGATGTTTCGACCGCGTTGTTGCACGAGACGCACGTCACCGGGCTGCAGGCATCGTTCCTGAGCTACTTGAAAAGATGCCATGCACGATAGCTGTTCGTCCCGGCGACGATGTGCACGCTGACACGTTCGATGGGCGATTTTGCGTAGACGCCGTTGAAGGAGAAGCCGGCTGTGGGTGTCCACCACGTGGTGGACACCCACAGTCATGTCTATTCAGTTGTCGCGGCTATCGATTCTCCAAGCCGGACAACACTTCTAACCCATGACCGTCCCGGTCGACTCGGCATTGGGTGCCCGAAGGCGGGAGAATGCGCCGAGGTCTATTTCGAGCCCGGTGTGCATCCCGACATAGGTCAGGGGCTCAGCGTCGTGATCGTGTCCAGCTTCCACCTGGTCGATGATCCTGGACATGAGGCGTCCAGCGATGGGCGCATTCTTGAATTGGTTCCCGCTGGTGCCCATCGCGACGTAGAAACCTTGCCTGTCTGTCTTGTCATAGATCGGGGTCCAGTCAGATGCTGCGTCGTACACGCCGGCAATACCTTTCGGTTGTGAAGGGACCTCCAGGGTGGGGAAACGCCTGGCGGCGCGGAAAACCTGCGCTTCGAACCGGGCAACAGTGCGATTCGGGTTGGCGGTATCAGGATCGTCGATCCACTCGAGCGGATCGCACTCCGGTTCGGTTCCGCCGACAAGGAAACCGTTTCCAGGTTCGGCGCGCATGTAGGTTCCGAGATCCAAATCGGCGATCATCGGGCCGAGGATCTCGTCGTCGTTGTACCCAGTGGGTGCGGTGACGTGATGGACTTCCTGACGCAAGGGCCGAACCGAAACCTTGAAGTCGGACCCGACATTCGACAGCTTGTTGAACGCTCCTGACCAGGGGCCGGCGGCGTTGACGACAATCTTGGATTTCACACTTTCCCCGTCGTCGAGCCCTAGCTGCCAGATGCCGTCAGGCAACTGCTCGACTGCCACTACACGCGTGTTGTATGCGAAAACCGCACCGTGCGAACGTGCTGCCGCAGCAAGATTCGCGGCGGCCAGTTGCGGGTCGTCGACGAACCCCGCCTGCGGTGTGTACAGCGCGCCGAGCGTGGTTTCCGCATCTGCGAAGAAGGACTCCGAGTCGACAGGCTTCGGTGGATAGTATTTACCTGCGTCGATACCGGGAATCTTTTCGACGAGTGTCGTTGCGTCCCACAGCTGGTAGTCGATTCCGATCTTCTCGAATAGTCCAATCGTGCGCGCGTGGGGTGCGACGTCGACGTCGAGAAGTGCCATCCCACATTGCCGAAACTTCGCAAGCGCGCCGTCGACTGTCGCGTTGAGATGCTCGTTCCAGTTTTGCCAGCAATGCAGCGACTCCCAAGCCGCAGCCATACCGTCGAATGTGGAGTAGTTGAACCGGATGACCGCACTGGATGCACTGGTCGAGCCGTAGCCCGGACCACCAGACTTGTCGATGACCAGGACTTCGTAGCCTCGAGCGGCCAGTTCGTAGGCGATGGAGCTGCCGATCACTCCAGCTCCGACCACAACTGCATCGGTCTTGTCGGTAGGCACTTTCGGCCCCTCTTTCTACTGATGGCTTCGCCGGATCGAAAGCACAGCTATTCGATCCGGCGAGCTTGGGTTCTGGTAATTCTGACGCCGTCGACTTCCTCTGGAGACCCGCATCCCGACTTCTCGGATTCGGCTCTGCCTTAATGGATTTGGTACCTGAAAGTCCAGAGGTGTCCGTCGTCCTCAACTCTCTCGTGGCGGCCATCGGAACGCTATCGACAGCTGCTCAAAAAATCACAGCCGTGGCGCGTCCGTTGTCAGAAACGTTTCGTCGAACTGCCCTGCGTGGCAGACCAGTCTTTCGATTCCGGAATCCCTCGCCACAGAATGGGAAGTGCGATCAAAGCGATGGCGGTTGCGTAGAAGGCCGGGGACAGATTGCTTCCTGTGGCATTGACCAACGACGCGCACACCAGCGGCGCAGTTCCTGCAAAGAGTGCATACGCAACGTTATAAGGGATTGCCGTGCCGGTGAATCTCGCGTGCGTCGGCATCATTTCGAGAATTACGAGCAACGCGGACGCGAGTAGGGAAAGCGCGATGACCAGAGCAGCCAGTGCAACGGCAATCGCGAAAATATTTCCGGTACCGATGAGCAGGTAGCTGGGCACCGAAACGAAAACTGACATCACCATGCCGATTCTGACGAGAGGTCTCCGGCCGATTCGGTCGACCGTGGCGCCGAAGAAGATGAACAGCGGGACTGCGAGAACCAAAGCGCCGGTTGTCATCAGCAGTGCCACCGTGCTCGAAACGTCGGCTGAAAGAATCAGAAATGTCGGCATGTAGCCGAGCAGCATATGAGTAACGACACCGAGCGAGGCGAAATACACGAAGGACGTGAGCAGAGTCCGCCAGTGATTGCGGAACAGATCTGTGAGAGGGCGGGTTGGAAGGGAATCGTTCTCTTGCATTTCCTTGAAAGCTGGAGTTTCCTCGACCGCAAGCCTCATGAACAGTCCCACCATGGCGACAACGCCTCCGATGATGAACGGCCAACGCCATCCCCCGTCGGCAAAGGACTCAGCGCCGACCAAGCTGAATGACAAGACTGTGACCGTGGCCAAGATGCTGCCGACGAACGACGAAGAGCTGATAATCCCTGCGTACAAGCCTCGGCGGTGAGACGGCGCATGCTCGACGACGAAGGTTGCCGCTCCGGTGTATTCGCCACCGGCTGAGAATCCTTGAACCAAGCGACAGAGCAGCAGCAACAGCGGTGCTGCGACACCGATCGAAGCATATGTCGGTAGGAGGCCGATAGCCGCTGTCGAGCAGCCCATGAGCGTAATTGCCAGGGACAGTGACCTCCGTCGGCCGAGGCGGTCACCCAGTCGTCCGAAGAATATGCCGCCAGCAGGTCTGGCCAAGAATGCGACTCCGTAAAGAGCGAAGGTGGCAAGCAGTGCGCCACTGCCGAACTCCGGAGGGAAGAACACTGTCGCGAGAACTGCGGCAGCGAAACCGTAGATCGTGAAATCGAACCATTCGACGATGTTGCCTGTCGCGCCGGCAATCAGGGCCCTACGGCGCGCCGATCGACGTCCGGGTGAAGTCTCGGTTAGATGCTCTACAGGAGCATTTGCTGTGCCGGTCATGATGATTCCTCTCGGGATATGCTGAATGGCAAAGGGTTTGCGACGTCAGGGCCACCGATGTCATTCGAGGTGTTCGAAATTGAAAGAGGTCGGTGGGATCCGACGTTGAACTGGCGAACGTAGGCCGTTATCGAATTCGGGCCAGAGGCGACCTTGCCTGAGGGAGATCGTGCCGTCCTGCCTCGGGCCTAGCTATGCAAATCTCACGGCTGCAACAGATCTCGTCGCTGGTGGATGTCCGACCTGTCGTTGTCACGTCTGCCGGGTTGCAGACCGAGTGAAGACGTTCCGGGTCTCGAGTGCTTCGGCATGTAGCGAGCTTATGGCGCGAAAGTTAGTTGCATCACTGTCATTCGTTCAAATTGTCGCGGACGAATTTAGTCATATGTTGCAAAACGGCGAGCGTGGCTCGTACAGTTCGACCATGGCCGGAGAACTACAGCATTTGGTGGATACTACCGGGCGCCGACTGGACCGTTCCGTTGCGATCGATGATGCACAGATCCGTCTACTCGCGTACAACTCGCATGACAGTGCCGTCGATTCAGTCAGGATGAATTCCGTTCTACAGCGGAATGTTTCACGCGAGATTGTAGACTTTATTTTCTCGAGTGGAGGCCGTGAAGCCCTCGATCTCTTCACTGTTCCCGTCAACGAAGAACTAGGGCTGACCCTTGGCCGGGTCGGGATGCCGATCCGGTACCGCAATGCGCTGCTGGGCTTCGTCTGGCTGTTGACTTCGGAGGGTGACGTTGACGAGGATCAAGCCGAGGTCTTGAGGCGCACGGCTGACGCGGCAGCAACGATCCTTCACCGCGAACAGTTACTGGACGAGTTGTCCCGAAGTCGGGAGCGGGAACTTACTCGTGACGTACTTTCCGGCGAGCGGTCGCTGCGCGAGGACGCGGCAAACAGGCTGGCCGAGGAGGGCTTGTTGGCTGCGGGTCCAGCAGTCGTGGTCACTATGCTGCTCCGTCCTGTCGACCAGTCGACATTGACCGAAAGAGATCGTCTGAGTGTTGCCGTCGGCGTCGATCAGCTTCGGCGGAGGCTCCCGCGGAACAGTGCAATCCAACTCGACCGCCCCGATCACAGTCTGCTGATCGTGTCGGTGGCCGAACGCTCGACGCATACCCATCTGGACTCGCTGATCGTTGCAGCCCAAAAGCGAATCTTGTCTGAAAGTGGGCGCCAGAACATCGAATGTTGGGTTGGTATCGGTGAATCGCGAACCTCGGTTGCTGACGTGCGCGAATCCTACGAAGAGTCCAGGCGTTCCGCAGATGTGGCCCAGGTCGTCAAGGTGCTCGGAAATGTTGTGCGGTATCGGGATCTCGGTGTCTACGGACTTCTTGCCGAACTGTCAGAGGATCGGCTCGAGAACAGTATTCATTCTGGGTTGCAGTCCTTGCTCAGCCATGAGGACACCAAGAGTGAGGCCCTTCTCGCGACGCTGGAGAGCTTTTTGGACAATGCCGGTGACGTAAAGCGAACGTCCGAGGCGCTCTGTGTGCATCGAGGGAGCTTGTACTATCGTTTGCGGCGAATTCAGGAGATAACACGCGCAGACCTGGCAAACGGCGACGACCGGTTGGCCTTGCATTTGAGTCTGAAAGTCGCGCGACTGTTAGATCTCCGATGATTCCGATCCGAGAAGAGGGGTCTGCGGAGGAATCCAGCGGCTCAACGTAGTTGGCTGCTTTCGATCGTCAAGCGGGATGGTTCTGGGGTGGGAAAGGAAGCGCGTCGTACATCGGCCGGAGTGAGTCGGCTTGACCTGCTGAGATGTTCACACGTTTGATCGGGCATCTTCTATTTTCTTGTCGGCAGATGCGGCGGAGTGCAACTTTTTCGGGCATTGAAAGCGCAGAATCGTCGAGATGGGTGTCGAGCTGTGTGAAGAACGCGCGCTTTTGCAAACCGAAATGACGACGAATTTGCTCTGAGTTCGGTCCCCCGGCACGCAGATGTTTGCGAGCAAACTGGACTATTTGTTGCCGACTGCAAACAGAGGATTTCGCGTCCATTCCCGTTGGCTCCCTTTACGGTTGGATTGGATCAGGTACCTGAGTCGGCGCGATTTATACGCACCCCTTCACTGCAGGTCTGGTCTGATCTTTCCGATGTTGGAGTCGCAGAGATATGTGTAGTTGTTCGAGATCGTTTCCCCGAAATTGAACAAACGCGGCAGACTGGATTGTGGCCATTGATGCTGCACGTCTATCCATTTGCTCGTTGCTGAGCTGGCTGGTCAGTACGGCACGGTATCGGTGATGTTGCCGGCCTATCGCCAAACGGTGAAATGGTTTTGCCAGGAGAACGACACGTTCTTGCCGGCATTCGAGACGACGACCCCGCGCGGATCGACCTCTGGCGGAAGGGGGACCGACCACATCATCTTTCCGTCGCGAGCCCGGATCGAATGCATTCCGGTGTAGTCGCTGAAGACGAAGTGGTCGCCATCGGTCGCTCCGTTTCGAATCCAGTACGCGTCTTGCCAGGGTGTCTGCCATAGCTGTCGACCACTCTCGACGTCGAGACCCGAGATTGTGCGGGTCTCCGGTGACGTGACCAGGATTGTTTTACCTACCACTGCGGCAATGGCGCTTCCCGTCCCGGCCATCTCGGTATTGATGATTTGTGAGCTGCGCCAAAGTTCGTCACCGGATTCCGGGTCGTAGGCGCCGTCGCCGAGAAACATCGGCACCGCTGTCGAGGGCTTACTCGGGTAGGACGACGATGAGGAAGAGGGAATCGGTATCGCACGAATCGTGGATCCGTCGGTAGCCAAAAGATTTTGGGTTCCTACATAGCCTGATCTGCCGCCGACACTGGTGAGGAACAATCCGTTCCCGGCAGGGACAAGCGAATCACCCTCGAATCTGAATCGTTCTGCGCCGGAATCCAGATCGTAGATTCGATAGCGGTACTGTGGGTCCCCGCCATCGCCCTGTTCCATTGCAATGACAGTGTTGGTGCTCGGGATCGTGTAGACCGATCCGAACTTTTCACTTGGTTCGAAGGTACGAACGAAGTTGGCCGTCACATTGGTGGTGTTGCCGCTGGCAAGAATTCGTGTGCGAACGGTTCCGTCCACTCTCTCACCGGACGTGTACACAGTGTCTCCGGTGATGGCGGCACCACTGAGATCGAAGTCGGTTCCGAGGTCGGACAACAGAGTTCCGGTCGCGGTATCGACAAAGATCATCCGTCGATCGCCCCAGCACGCGATGATCGTGGATTCGTTCTGCTGGCTGCACTGGCCGATGACTCCGCCGATTCGCGTTTTCCACAGAGGACTTCCGTCGTCGGGATTCACACCGACCAGTGAAACGGCACCGACTCCCTGACTCGACGAAGACTCATCGGTTTTGGGCAGGGGATAAGCAGTCGCGGCCACCAGCACGTCACCGACCTGGTACGTGTTTCCGTAGCCGTAGTAGCGATCGAGGCCGGAAGGCATCGACAGCAGCACGTCGCCGGAGTTATCCGTGAGCGTTCGAACATCGAGTTCCCAGGCTTGTTGCGGAGGGCCGGAGAGGTCCACGTCGACAATGCCCTGCTCGACGATCGGACCGCCTAACTTCTGCTTCGGCGAAGCCGCCTCACTGGAGTCGGAGAGCACCGATACCACGATGAACGCGATCGCCACGATCAACGCCAGTCCGAGGGCGACCAGTTTCCAGTGTTCCTTCAACCGAAGCTGCATCGAAAGACCGTAACCGATCGAGCAAACTGAACGGTTCGTTTCGCCTCCTGTCGGGCTTGATCCTTGCCGCGAGATCGTTCCCACGGCTTACCTAGCGTCAGTGCCGGGTAGCGTTTGGTCTCCGACCAAGAGACTGAGGACCGACTGCTGCGCATGGTGAATGCTTGGGGGAAAGTGCGGATCGTGTGTCGCTATCGCTACCCGCTGCGGCAGCCCGGGGACGCTAGGGGCCGCACCGACCAAGTATCACCGTGACATCTTCGAGCCCGCCCGGTGATCGCGGCACACCGGATCCGGACCTGCACGGCCCGTGCGTGGCGGAGGTCTTCGCTCAGCTCTTCGACGCCCATGCTGCCGATCTTCGCCGGTACGTTTGCGCTCGAGCAGGCGAACATCATGCCGACGACCTCGTCGCCGAGGCTTTTGCCGTCGCGATCGATCGTCGATCCACCTATGACCCTAGCCGGGCTCCCGTTCGCGCTTGGCTGTTCGGCATTACCCACACCCTGCTCCGGGCACACTTTCGTTCCCAGGATCGCGCCGAACGCGCACTCGCGCGGGTACATGGCGAACGCGTCGTGTCCGAGACAGCGCCGGAAGACCTTGTCACGGCTCGGGTGGACGCGTCCCGTCGCCTCGAGGTGATCGCGTCGGCACTCGCCGAGCTGACGGAGGACGAACGCGACGTGCTGCTCCTCTCGTCCTGGGCCCATCTCGAGCCGACCGAGATCGCGGAGATCCTGTCCGTGCCGGCCAGCACCGTCCGGTCCAGGCTGCACCGCACGCGCACTCGCCTGCGGACTTTGCTGCTCGACTCCGAAAACCTCCAACAAGCCTCGGGAGAGAACTGATGCCGAATCCTCGGACCGATCCCCTGGACGACACGTTGCTCGAACTCCGCGATGCGCTCGACAAGCCGGACGTCGACGCCTTGGCAGCGATTCGGAATCGGGTACTCGCCGACGCGAAAGCGGCCGAAAGTTCTCCGCCGGTACCCAGTCGCAGGTTCGCTCTGCGGCGCGTGCCCGCTTCGGTCTACGCCGGTGCCGCGGTGCTCATGGCGGTCTGCCTGGCCGCGGTGCTGGTGCAGCTCACACCTTCAGAGCAGACAGGCAGTACGGGTGGTGTGTCGCTGCCGGTGCCATCCATCGAACTCGCCTCCGCCGAACACGTCCTACAGCAAGCCGCGCGTTCGCTCGAATCGGTCGAGATGATCTCCGCTCGACAGGGACCGTTTCGACTCGTCGAGGAGCACGCGTGGGTCCAACAGGGGATGGAGTACGGATCTCCTTACGAAGCAGGTCCCGACGCTCCACGCAACGGCTACACCTACCTGCTCGAAACCCGTTCGCAGCTATGGATTCCGGCAGACGAAACACAAGAATGGCTCGAGCGGCGGTCAACCGGCCAGTCGCGGTGGCTCGGCGGCACGACGCCGGAGAGTGAATCAGCTCTGTACATCGACGAAACCCGAAACGGGGAATGGCGCGCCCGCTGCGGCCGATTCTTCGACGACAATCGCGACAACTTCAACTGCGTTCCGGACGACTGGGACGATCCCAACTTCTATCGGTCGCTGCCCGCTGACCCCGAGGGGTTGCTTCGATGGCTGCGCGACTACACGGCGCCGCGCGGTTCGACGCCGGAAGCGATGTTCCACATCGCGATTGAAGTACTGAGAGCCGGCATGATGCCGTCAGACCTCAAAGCACAGTGGTATCGCGCGATCGCCGGAATCGATGGTGTGGAGACCGTGGAACAGACCACGCTTGACGGTCGGGTCGGAATCGCACTCGGGCTCAGCGGTGTTCACGAGCGTCGCGACTTGATCATCGATCCGGGTACCGGTGAGTTCATCGGCGAACGACGGGTCGCGGGCGCCGTTCCGGAAGATCCTTGGATAGCCCCCGGCACCGTGTTGGGGACAAGTTCGATCACCGTCCGTTCCGTCGACGAACTGGGATACGAATAGAGAACGTGCTCGGTGTGACGAAGTGTGGTGGCCTCGTACACTCGAGACCACCACACCGCCGGAGTCAGACGTAGGGCGAGTACGCCGGGAGATCCAACTGACCGTTGCCTGAAAGCCCGATTACGATCACCTCGGGTTCGGTGACGGCACGAGCGTGAGCGATGGCGCCGGCAACCGCGTGGGTCGATTCCGGAGCCGGGATGATTCCTTCGGCGCGCGCGAAGATCAGACCGGCCTGGAGAGCGTCGTCCTGATCGACGGCAATCGCATCCATGAGTCCGAGGTTGACCGCATGCGAGACCATCGGCGACATGCCGTGGTAGCGAAGGCCACCGGCATGGATGGCCGGCGGAACGAAGTCCTTGCCAAGAGTGTGCATCTTGAGCAGCGGGGTGAGGCCGGCGACGTCACCGAAGTCGTAGCGGTACTCGCCCTGGGTGAGGGACGGGCATGCCGAAGGCTCACAGGCGACCAGGCGAGTCTTGGTGCCTTCGCGAAGGTTTCGTCCCAGGAACGGGAAGGTGAGTCCGGCGAGGTTTGAACCGCCACCCGCGCAACCGAACACGGTGTCGGGGACGGCGTCGCCGGCTTCTTCGAGCTGAACCATTGCTTCCTGACCGATCACGGTCTGGTGCAGCATGACGTGGTTCAGCACGCTACCGAGTGAGTAGTGTGTGTTCGGATCCTGCGCGGCGACCTCGACGGCCTCACTGATCGCCATACCCAGCGAGCCGGTGGTGTCGGGATGCGACTTCAGCAGTGCGCGTCCGGCTTCCGTGAGATCGGAAGGCGATGGGTGACAGATTCCGCCGTACGCCTCCATCTGGATGCGGCGGTACGGCTTCGAATCGAAGGACGAGCGAACCTGCCATACCTCGACCTCGAGTCCGAGCAGCGCGCCCGCGAACGACAGCGACGCACCCCACTGGCCTGCACCGGTTTCGGTGGTGAGCTTGGTGGTTCCCTCGATTGCGTTGTAGTAAGCCTGCGCGACAGCAGTATTCGGCTTGTGCGAACCGACCGGGCTGACGCCTTCGTACTTGTAGTAGATGCGGGCGGGTGTGCCCAGAGCGCGCTCGAGTCGGTGTGCGCGGAACAGGGGAGAGGGCCTCCACATGCCGTAGATCTCGCGAACCGTCTCCGGGATCTCGATGTAGCGCTCGGTTGCGACTTCCTGCGCAATGAGGTTCATCGGGAACAGCGGCGCCAAGTCCTCGGGGCCGAGCGGCTCACGAGTGCCCGGATGCAGGTGCGGGGGAACAGGCTCGGGGAGGTCGGCCGCCAGGTTGTACCAGTGCGTCGGCACTTTCGACGGGATGGAGACGCCCAAAGGCTCGAGCGAACGGTTGAGTGGGGTGGTGGTCAACTAACTCTCCTTCGTGGATTCGGTACCTGATCTTGGCGGTCGTAGCGACGACGCGTACGGCATTTGCCGGATCGGGGATCCTGAGAGGAGCCTGCTGGACCACCCGATGTCGGTCCGGGCAGCACGCAGTTGCGGCTGACCGTCAGCGGTCGGGCCACCAGAGGTGCGCAGTGAGCAGGGTCACGAGCCGATCGTACATCGGCACTCGCGCCCTGCTCACGTCAGGCACAGTTGCGTTCTCGCCATCCTTCGTCGGCTCAGCGGAAAATCATGCACGTCGTAGTTCCGTGCGCCACCAACTTGCCGTTCTTGTCCAAGACCTTGCCCTCCGCGGTCGCGGTACGCCCACCCACATGAATGACACTGCCGTGGGCGGTCAGTTCGTCACCGTCGAGAGGCACAGTGCGGATGTAGTTGAGCTTGAGTTCGAGGGTCGTGTAGCCGACGCCGGCCGGAAGCGTCGTGTGTACCGCGCAGCCCATGACCGAATCGAGCAGCGTTGCGCAGATTCCGCCGTGCACGGTGCCGAGCGGGTTGCTGAAATCGGCGCGCGGGGTCAGGGCGAAGCTCACGGATCCCTCGTTGACCTCGCGCATCTCCATGCCGAGGAGGCGTCCAATGCTGGGTCGGTCGTTGACCTGCGTTCCCATCCAGCGCAGAAGTTCGAGGCCTGTCATCTGCGCCGGATCGACGGTTGCGGTTGTCTCGTCACTCATTGTTTCATCCCATCACTATGTCGGTCGTCATACATAACGTAGCGTATGAGTTGACAGGTGTACCGACGGCCGAAGGATCTGTGACATGGCAGAGCTGAGCTCACGTGATCGCATGATTCGCAGTGCGGTCGAACTGATCAGCCGCAACGGCGTCGATGCGACATCCTTCAGTGACGTCATCAAACACAGTGGCGCACCCCGTGGGTCGATCTACCATCACTTTCCAGGCGGTAAGACCGAATTGATGGTCGAAGCCGTGCGCGCGGCCGGTGCGATCATCACCAGACGAATCAGCTCGGCTGCGGCTACCGGTTCCACTGCCGACGTGATCGAAGCGGTCGGAGACATCTGGCGACTCAATCTCACGCGTTCGGACTTCGCGATCGGCTGCCCGGTGATTGCCGGCGGGTTGGCACGCGCCAGTGAGCCAGAAGTCGCGGAAGTATCGGCTGAGGTCATGCTGGGATGGCAGAAGTTGATCGAATCGCAACTCGAAACGGCGGGTTATCCTGCGGCGCAGGCAATATCGATGGCAAACCTGACGATCACGTCGGTCGAAGGTGCAGTGGCGGTGTGCCAGACGACTCGAAGTATCGAGCCGCTCGAACAGGTCATCGCTTCGCTGCAGGGGCTCTCGCGCTCTGAAGCTCGGTCCAACTGAGCATTCGGGGGTTGACTTCGGTCGTCAAGTATCCGTAACTTCATGTAACGGCTAATTGGGCAGGAGTAGGCGATGACACATTGGTTCGACCTCGAGCCGGTCGGTGCCGATTTTTTCGACACGGCACCGCATATCTTCACGTATTCGATCGACCTCACCGCCCAACCGGATGACGTCTGGGCTGGTCTGACCGCGGACGAACCGTTGTCGTGGTGCCGGATGCTCACCAAAGTTCACTACACCTCGCCTCGCCCGTACGGTGTCGGCACGCGACGAATCGCGGAGGTGGGCGGCGGTGCAATGCAGATGCGCGAAAAGTTCATCACCTGGGACGACGAAACGCGTCGGCACTCGTTTTACGTCGAACAATCGAATGTGCCGCTGTTCCAATCCTTCGCGGAGGACTACCGCGTCGACGAGCTCGCAGTGGGTTCGAGATTGCAGTGGAATTTTGCATTCTCGCCGCGTCCGAAGCTGTCGCTCGCGGTGCGCGGCGGGCTACCGGTCAACTCACTGATCTTCTCGAGCTTCGTGCGCGATACCAAGCGGCACTTCGGTTCTGCGCCCCGCCGTTGACCTTCTTCCCCCATTTACGCGAGAGGCATTCATGACCACGCTCGGAGAATCGCTGACTTTGCCCTGCGGGCAGATACTGCGAAATCGGACCATGAAAGCTGCGCTCAGTGAGGCTCTAGGGGACCGGGCACATGGACCGTCAGCCCGACTGGAGACTTTGTACGGTCGTTGGGGCAATGGCGGGTTCGGGTTGCTGATCACCGGAAATGTCATGGTCGATCGATCTCAGATCGCCGAACCGGGCAACGTCGTGGTCGACGACGATCGTGATGCCGAAGCACTGACTGCCTGGGCCAAGACTGCCAAAAACGGCGGCGCCGAGATCTGGATGCAGCTGAACCACCCAGGGCGGCAATCCAACCCGATTGCCAGCAGAGGTAGACCGGTCGCCCCGAGCGCGATCGCGCTGAAGATTCCGGGAATGGCGACGCCGCGAGAACTCTCGACTGCTGAGATCGACGAGATCATCAACAAGTTCGCGGAAACCGCTCGCGTCGCCGAGTCCTCCGGATTTGGTGGCGTGCAGATACACGCAGCGCACGGTTATCTTGTTGCGCAGTTCCTTTCGCCCTTGTCCAATCAGCGGACGGACGAGTGGGGTGGAGATCCTGAGCGTCGACGACGCTTTCTGATCGAAATCGTTCGGCGCATACGCTCTACCGTTGCTCCGGGATTCGCGGTGTCGGTCAAACTCAACTCGGCTGATTTCCAACGAGGTGGATTCTCGGAAGACGAGTCGCGAGAAGTAGTGCGCGCGTTGACCGAAGAGTCGGTGGATCTCATCGAGATCAGCGGTGGCAGTTATGAATCGCCGGCCATGATGGGTAAAGCGCAGAAGCAGAGCACTCGCGATCGAGAGGCATATTTCCTCGAGTATGCCGAGACAGTCCGAGCGATTGCCGGCGACATTCCCTTGGCGGTCACCGGCGGCTTCCGCTCGCGATCGGCGATGGTCGAGGCACTCGCTTCCGGCGCGTGCGATGTTATCGGTCTCGGCCGGCCGACGATCACGATTCCCGACGCGGCAACCGTTCTCCTGGAATCGGATCGGGAACGATTGAACGTCCCGACTGTGGAGTTCGGAGCGCGGAAGTTGTTGGGGAAGGTTGCCGACATCTCGATGCTCGACGGTGCACTCGACCTGCAGTGGCACACCGATCAATTGCACCGAATGGGCGACGGAAGCGAGCCGGATCCGGCTCGGCCGTGGTGGAAGACCCTCGGAACGATGGTGAGGCGAAACGGATTCGATGCGCTTCGCCCCACCAAGCGAGCGGCTTGATCAGCTCGGCGCACCGATATTGAGTTCATCGGGATGCGCGCCGACGCGGGTACCGTCGTCGAGCGTGTCGATTTCGCTCAGATCGAGATCAGTGAGTTCGAAGTCGAATACGTCGATGTTCTGAGCGATCCGAGCATCGTGTACGGATTTCGGGATGACGATCAGGCCGTTCTGAAGGTGCCAGCGGATCAGGACCTGAGCGGCAGTCTTGCTGTGGCGGTCACCGATTCGCGTGATGATCGGATCGGTGAGCAGCGTGTTGGGCTTCGACGCCTTACCCCAACCTGCGTTGCTGGTGCCGCCGAGTGGGCTCCACGATTCGACCTTGATCCCGTGCTCGGCGGCCTTGCCCCGGATCGCGTGCTGCGTGAGGTGCGGATGCAGTTCCACCTGATCGACGGCGGGCAACATTCCGCCGCGATCGACGAGGAGCTGCAGATGATGCGGCTCGAAGTTGCACACCCCGATTGCCTTGGCGCGGCCCGATTCCGCGATCTTTTCGAGTGCTTCCCAAGTGCGGAGAAGACGGTCGTTGTCCTGCAGCGGCCAGTGGATCAGGTAGAGATCGACGTAGTCGACGCCCAGCTTGTCGATACTGGTGTCGAAAGCCCTCAACGCCGGCTCGTAGCCCTGATCTGCATTCCACAGCTTCGTGGTGAGGAAGATGTCCTCTCGCGCGACGGACGAGTTGGCGATACCTCGTCCGACGCCCTCTTCGTTTCCGTATGCGGCGGCGGTGTCGATGTGCCTGTAGCCGGCCTCGTCGAGCGCAAACCGCACTGCATGCTCGGTTTCGTCGTTGGTGGCCTGCCAGACTCCGAGGCCGAGTTGCGGGATCGTGGTTCCGGAATTCAGCGTAATGTCAGGATTGCTCATGGATCAAGGCTAGCGATCTCGAGCTTTCCTTGCCTGGGTCAGAGCCGCCTGGGTCAGAGAGTCGTAGCCGAGTACCCGTGTGCCGCTGCAACACTGTCGGACAGGAGCAGACCGTCGTGTGTGCTCAGTCCTGACCCCAGGCCGGGAACTGTCGCGACCGCGTCCTTCCATCCCTTGTCGGCCAATGCGACGACGTACGGAAGCGTCGCGTTGGTGAGCGCGTACGTCGAGGTACGGGGGACGGCTCCGGGCATGTTCGCAACGCAGTAGAAGACCGAACCGTGAACCTGGTACGTCGGATCGGCGTGCGTGGTCGCGTGCGAATCCTCGAAGCAGCCGCCCTGATCGATGGCGATGTCGACCAGGACAGAACCCGGCTTCATGCGCGCCACCAGGCTGTTGGACACGAGTGTCGGAGCCTTCGCCCCGGGGACCAGCACGGCGCCGATGACAAGGTCGGCGTCGAGCACTGCCTGTTCCAGTTCGAGGCTGTTGGACGTGATGGTCTTGACCTGGCCGTGGTACAGCTCGTCGATTTCCCGCAAGCGCGCGATCGACAGATCGAGAACGGTGACGTCGGCCTGCATGCCGTAGGCCACGGCGATGGCATTCTTGCCGGACACTCCCGCACCGATCACCACGACCTTGGCGGGGCGCACTCCGGGAACGCCGCCCATCAGAACTCCGCGTCCGCCGCCGTGACGCATCAAGTGGTAGGCGCCGGCCTGCGGTGCCAGGCGTCCGGCTACTTCGCTCATCGGGGCGAGGAGGGGCAGTGAACCGTCGGAACCGACAACGGTTTCGTAGGCGATGGAGGTGGTCTTCGACGTCAGGAGCGCGTCGGTGCATTCCTTCGACGCCGCCAGGTGAAGGTAGGTGAAGAGCACCTGATCCTTGCGGAGCCGCAAATACTCCTCTGCAATAGGTTCTTTGACCTTGAGGAGCAGATCTGCGTCCGCCCAGACCTGATCGGCGGACCCGAGGATCTGCGCGCCTGCGGCCTTGAAATCCTCGTCACTGAACGAGGAGCCGATGCCTGCACCCGTTTCGATGACGACCTCGTGCCCTCGGCCGACCAGTTCGTGGACGCCTGCTGGGCTGATGGCCACGCGGTACTCGTGGTTTTTGATTTCGCGGGGGATTCCGACCTTCATGACACGGCTCCGAACTGAGTCTGTTGTTTCCTCGAATGGCAGGTGCCAAGCATGAAGTTTCGTCGCCAGATAGTGAAGAGAAGTGAAGATAATTCTCTATGCTGGATGCATGGTGCGTGAAAGTTCAAAAATTGGTATTCAGACGGCTGCCTCGCCGAAGCATGTTCGGGCAGCAATGAAGTTGGACGAGATCGACCGGGTTCTGCTCGAAGAGCTGGCGAAGGACGCGAGGATTCCGAACAATGCGCTGGCTGCGATTGCGGGAATTGCGCCGTCGACATGCCTCGGACGTGTGCGCGCCTTGGTGGACAACGGCGTGATCAGGGGATTCCATGCGGACATCGACCCCGCCGCTCTCGGAATGGATCTGCAGGCGATGATCGCAGTTCGACTGCAGGCCAACGCGCGGTCGCATCTCAACCGACTCGGTGACGACTTCGCCAAGCTGGACTCCGTACTCAACGTGTATTTCGTGGCCGGTGTCGACGATTACATGTTGCACGTCGCAATGACGGATTCGGCGCAGTTGCGCGACTTCGTCGTCAACAATCTCTCGGCGCATCCGGCGGTTGCTGCGACCGAGACGATTCTGATCTTCGAACATGTCAGGCCTCGAGGCGGTACTGCCTGATTCGTTCTCACCTGATGGCGGGTCGACGCCCGGACCAGGCGTTCTCGAGGAGTTCGCTCAGGCCTGTCGGGGTGATCTCACGCGGGTTCGGATAAGCGGCCGCGGTCGCGAGTTCGATTGCACGGCCGATCTGATCGTGACTCATTCCCAGTTCTCGCAGAGAGATCGGTCCGCCGCACGAGGTGACGAGGTCGAAAACGCCGGTGGCGGCGTCGGATACACCCAAGGCAGTCGCTATTCGCGACATGACTTCCGGCACGGCAGGCGCGTTGAACGCCATTGCCTGGGGGAGGACAACAGTGTGGGTGGGAGCGTGCGGCAAACCGAAGCTGCCACCGAGGGTGTGGCACAACTTGTGATGAAGCCCCATACCGACTGTGCCCAAGCAGGTTCCGGCCAACCAGGCCGATTGCAGCAGATCTGCCCGGCCTTCCACATTTCTCGGATCGCCGACGATGATCGGCAATGCCCGAGCGATTCCGGAGAGTGCCTCGATTGCCATCGAGTCGGTGATCGGATTGGACTCGGCGGAATACAACGCTTCAACCGCGTGCGCCATCGCGTTGACAGCACTGGTGACCGTGGTGTCCAGCGGCAGATCGAGAGTGAAGTTGACGTCGTAGACCACGGTTTCGGGTCTGATGTGGGGCGACGAGCGAGTTGTCTTGCGTCCGTTCTCTGTTTCACCCAACACCGGAGTGGCTTCTGAACCCGCATACGTCGTCGGAACGATGATCTGATCGAACCCCGCTCGTAGTGCCAGTGCCTTGGACAACCCGGTTGCCGAACCGCCGCCGATCGCGACGACGGTGTCCACGTGATGGGTCTCGGCAAGCTTCAGCGCGGCTGTCGTGACTTCGGTTGGAGTGTGCATCACGGCGCCGTCGAAGCGGACGACGGCCATGTCGCCGAGAGATTCGGTGACGTCGGCGGCAAGCGCGTCCAGTCGACGGCTTGCCAGCACCATCACTCGGCTACGGCCGAGCCGTCTGACTTCTTCGGCGATCTCGCGGATCGTCCCTTGGCCGAAGACAATTCGAGCCGGTGAAGCGTCGTACGAGAAGGACTTCATGTCATCCCTGCGAAACGGTGGCGTGCATTTCCCAGACGATGACCTCGGCGCCGGTATCGGAACTGACCTGCTGGCCTCCGCCGCCGGACACGCGTACCGCGTCACCTTGTTCGAGCACGCCGACGCTTTCCATGGCGGCCTGACCGTCGGCGACAAAAACATGCAGGAACGGTGCATCCGGCAGGGTCACGGGCTGTCCGGGTTGCAGACGTGCGACGTGCATCGCGGCGTACTTGTTCTTGATCCGGATTGCCGAGTGATCGGCGTACGCGTCCATGCCGGACGCGACGGGAACCAGTCCACCGGCAAGCAATTCGGCGTCGATCTCCAACTGTTCGTAGCCGGGCGTGATTCCGGCTTCGTCGGGGACAACCCACATCTGGATGAAGTGAACCGGGTCGCTGTGCTTGTCGGAATGCACGCCGGCCATGTCACCGAGCCGCCACGAGTCGTTCTTCTCGGAATGCAGGATGCCAGTTCCGGCGCTCATCCGCTGGGCGAGACCGGGGTAGATGACACCCGAATGACCCATCGAATCCTGATGCACGAGAGAACCTCTCAGAACCCAGGTGATGATCTCCATGTCCTGGTGCGGGTGGGTGTCGAATCCCATTCCCGGCGTGACGATGTCGTCGTTGTTGACTAGGAGAAGACCGTGGTGAGTGTTCTTCGGGTCGTAGTGATTGCTGAACGAGAAGGAGTGCTTCGAGTCCAGCCAGCCGGCATTGGACTTGAAGCGATCGCCCGATCGACGGACGTCGAGGTTCGGCTGCGACAGAGTGGAGGTCATGGGGTGCCTTCCGAATGGTATGGGGGAGAGCAAGTTTTCAGAGGACGTGATTGCCGTACATCTCGCCGAGTGGGTCGGCGATCAGTTCGAGTCGAGCGCCGTCGGGATCGCGGAAGTACAACGAAACCTCGCTGTGCTCGATCAGTTCGATGTTGGCCTCGGTCAGTCTGGTGCGCAGCTTCGCCCACTTGGCAGGTTCGACGCTGATCGCGATGTGGTGGAGACCGCCGAGTACTTCTTGGTACGGGCCCACGTCGAGGCCCGGGAAATCGAAGAAGGCCAGGAGATTGCCGTTGCCGATGTCGAAGAAGAAGTGCGACGACCCGGGGTAGTCACGGTTCTCGATCAACTCGGTGAGGGGGAAGCCGAGGAGATCCTGATAGAACTTCACGGTTCGCTCGACGTCACTGCTGATCAGGGCCGTATGGTGCAGCCCGCGTGCCATCGATGATGGTCGTTTGTCGGCGGGGATCAGATGCCGATCCCTTATCTCGGCACGGCGTTCCTCGAACTGCACTGCGTTGTTGTCGCTCATGGCGCCCGCCTCTCGGTTGAACCTTCTCTTCGAACAAGTAGTTGACTGATCAACTATATTGAGAATAGCTCATTTGATTTCGTTGTCAACTACTTCGGATATGCTGGCGTTATGGAATCAACGCGATGGTTGACCGACTCGGAGCAAACGGCCTGGCGGGCTTACCTGGACTCGACCCGCCTGCTTCAGCGCGTCCTCGATCAACAGTTAGTGCACGACTCCGATATTTCCTTCACGGATTTCGAACTGCTGGTCGCGCTGGCCGAGGCGCCCGGGCGGCAACTGCGCATGAGTGAGCTCGCCGACGCTGTTATGGCTACACGAAGTGGTGTGACCAGGGCCGTCAATCGCCTCGTCGGTGCCGGGTGGGTGCAAAGGGTCGAGTGTGTCGACGACAAGAGGGGCGCTAATGCGGAGCTGACCGACTTGGGTGCCGAGAAACTGGCGTCGGCAAGCCCGTCGCACGTGGCCGCTGTACGGGAGAGCATGTTCGACCTGCTGAGCCCGCGAGATGTCGAGCGGCTGGGTGTGGTCTTCGGTGAGATGCGTCGGCACCTTCTCGAGGCCCAAGCAAGTAATTGACAGAGCAACGGCCCATGCCACGTAGTTGGTGAGGGCTGCGAACGGACTGCCATCATTGTCTGGTGACCCGTATTCGTATGTTCGCAACCGACCTCGACGGCACCCTGCTGCGCTCCGACCGAACGATTTCGGCGCGCACCGCACAAGCCATGGAGAACGCGCGGCTGGCGGGTATCGAAGTTGTGTGGGCGACGGCCCGCGCTCGACATTCGGTACACACGTTGGCGAGCTCGTGCGGATTTCGCGGCAAGGCTGTGTGTGCCAATGGTGCTGTCATTCTCGATCTCGCCGACGGGACTCCGCGGATCGTCGACACAGTTTCGATCGAAATGTCCTTGGCGGCAACGGCTATGGAGCAAGTACGCGCACTGGTCCCAGGCGTCGTGTTCGCGAATGTCGGACCCACTCAGTTCTTTGCCGAGCCGGAGTATGCCGCTCTGTGTGAGTTCGCGGACCATCACCGGCACCTGCACGAGATGGTGCTGGCGGACACCTTGCCGCTCGATGTTGAGCCGATGGTCAAGATCGTGGCCCGGCATGCGGAAGTTCCCAGCGCCGACCTGTATCGAACTGCGGTCGCTGCGGGCATCGAGGGTGTGGAGTTGACCCACTCCGGGGCGCCGTACATGGAAATGGCTGCAGCGGGCGTTTCGAAGGCCAGCGCTCTCGCGCAGTTGTGCGCGATCGACGGCATCGATGCGTCGGAAGTGGCCGCAGCCGGTGACGCCTTCAACGACGTTGCCATGTTGACCTGGGTCGGAACGGCTCTGGCGCCGGCCAACGCCAGAACCGAGGTCATCGAGCTCGCCGACCGAATTTTGCCCACGAACGACGAGGACGGCGTGGCGAGCTACCTCGAAGAGCTGGTTGAGGGGAGCTAGTTCAGCTGCTGACGGCCTTGGGTCCGGTGCCGATACCGACGCCGCAGTCCGTCATGAATTCGGAGAAGACACGGTCGAAGCGATCCGGGTAGTCCAGGTGGGGGAAGTGTCCGGCGCGCTTGAAGATCTCGACCCGCCCGAGCGGTAGCTCGGCGCGAGCGTTCTCGGTGTGGGCGTTGGGGATGATGGTGTCTTCCTCGCCCCACACCAGTAGTGCCTGCAGGTTCTTGAAGTTGGCGAAATGCGGCGTGGCATTGACGGTTTGGCCGTTGTAATTGATGACCGATCGTGCCGTCGCCAGAAATGCCTGACGTGTCGACGCGTCCGATACCGAAGCAAAGCTTTTACGGGCCTCACTCGCGCTGGCGCCGAGCTTGAACAGGCCGATCTTGTTGAAAAGTCCGAGCGCTTTGTCGGTCACGTCGGTCAGCGTCCTGGACGCGAGGACGGGAAGTACCAGTTCGCTGCCGGGCAGAGTCGCTGCGCGCAGGAGTGGGCTCACCTCGGGGCCGAGTCCGCCGCTGGCCACCAGGCACAGTCGTTCCACGCGGTCGGGGAACAGGTACAGCGTCTGCATCGCGATCCCACCACCGAGGGAGTGACCGACGAGGGTGGCCGACGGAATATCGAGGGCTTCGAGGAGGTCACGAACGGTGGCGGCGTGAGCACTGAGTGAGTAGTCGCCGGCAGGCTTGTCCGACGCGCCGTGTCCGAATAGATCAGGAGCGATGACGCGGTAGTGGCGTGAGAGCGTCTCGATCTGCGGCTCCCAGTTGGAGTGCGCGCCCAGTAGGCCGTGAATGAGCACCACAACGGGGCCACTGCCTTGGTCGACGTATTTGAGCTGGTCGCCGTGCAATACAACCGTCTGCAATTGGTCGGTTGCCATGATTGAACCTTTCGGAGCTGCCAGTATCTGTGGCTGCTCGCGTGTTGTCGGACCGCACCCGCCCCGACGCGGATCCACGGGTATTTGTGACCGGGAGTAACCCCAGTTCCCTCAGTATGCCCATCGAGGGGGCCGATGTCGTGGCCATCGGGCGTGTTGTGACGAACCGTGAGCCGTCGGCTGAGGGGAGACGTACAACTCACCGCCGCGTGTCGGTGCCGTTGATCAGGCGAAATCAACCAGCTTGCCGAAGGTGAGGTTGATGTCCCACGGAGTGACGCCCCACGTCTCGATGGCTGATACCGCGAAGATTCCGGCAGCCTCGATGGTGTCCTGTGAAGCTGGTGCCGAAACCGAAACACCGGCTTGTCCGTGTGGAACCTCCGGCCAGACGCCTGTGCCCACGGGTGCGGGGGTGGCTTCCATGACTGCGTTGGCCAGTCCCGATTCGTCGACGGTCGTGAAGAGGCAGTTCGGTTCGTGGGGAGAATCCCACCCGCCGAGTTCCGCGAGCCAGAATTCGCCGCGACCGGCAGCGGAGATCGCGATGGAGGCGAGTGCCGCCTCGAGATCTTCCCAAGCGTCGGCGGCCGGGGCCGACGCCTCGGTGAGCTTGAACGGTGCGGCGAGGGCAGTGCTGTCCGGGGAAGCGAAGCGCGGCTGCACAGTGAGGGTCTGCATCTGGGCGTCGAAAAATGCAACTTCTCGGAACTTGTTGTCCGGCAGAGCAGTACGGGCCACGAGGCCCCGACCTAGCAGTGTGCCGAGCTCCTCGGGATAGTCGACGCTCCACAAGCGGGTCTCGTCCTCGGACCACGTGCGAATCATTCCGTCGACTACGGGACTGATCAGCACGGGCTCGAGGTTCGTACTGCCTGTTGACTCGCTCACCGCTGGCTCCCCACCGCACTTCGTACCGCCGGACCGGTTCCGGGCGACCAGACAAGTATGCCGCCTTGCTGCTGTGCGCCTCTATTAACCGCCGGCGGTTAATAAAGGCGCACAGCAGGTGGTCACATATGCGTGCCGCCGTCGATGCGGATTTCCGTTCCGGTGACAAATGAGCCGTCCTCGGAAGCGAGCATCGCGATCACACCGGCGACCGCGGACGGGGGAGCGAAACCCTCACCGATCGCCGGGGCCAGCTTGCCGAGCAGCGTGAAGTCGATGTCGGCCGGGAATCCGGGATCGGACGTCATGCCCGAAGCGATGCTGCCGGGTGCGACGGCCACGGCGCGAAGGCCCTGCTTGCTGTACTCGAGAGCGAGTGCGTGCGTGAAGGATTGGATTCCACCCTTCGACGCTGCATACGCCGTCATGTAGGGGTGGGCAAACGTCGCCGAGGTGGAACTGAAATTGACCACGACGCCTGCCCCGCTTTCGAGCAGAGCAGGCAGGGACTCCCTCGTCATTAGGAAGGTTCCGGTCAGGTTGACCCCGATGACGGTGTTCCAGAAATCGAGTGTCATCTCGTGGGTATGCGCGGAGCGCAGAATGCCCGCCGCATTGACCAGCACGTCGAGGCCGCCCAGAGCCTTGATCGCAGCGCCGACCTGTTCGCGAACAGACTCTTCGCTGGAGATGTCGACCTTCACCGTGGTGAGGCGATCGGAATGGCCGGCGTCCTTCGCGGCGTTCAGCGTCTGTTCGAGGCCGGTCTCGGAAATGTCGGCGGCGACGACGGTGCCACCTTCTGCCAGGATGCGGGCAACGGTGGCTTGGCCGATGCCGGATCCTGCGCCGCTGATGAGGACGCGCTTGTCGTCGAATCGATTCACGAGAAAACTCCGGTCTGTGGGATGGACAGCTGTCTGGTGACCGATTCTGCGTGATCCAGCCACATAAATCTGCGGATCATTCCACTGACTGGGCAGCATCGGTGCTTGTTCGCCCGGGACTACGAGCGAACAAGCACCGTCGTGTCTACAAACCCGCTGCCTGCGCGAGGCTCGGAAGGTAGGTGCTCGGCTGACCGAAAAGCTGAGCGCTGCCGTGTGCACGCTTGAAGTACAGCTGAGCGTCGTGCTCCCAGGTGATCGCGATTCCGCCGTGCAACTGAACCGCTTCGGAGGTGATCTGCCGCAATGCTTCCGAGCAGTAGATCTTCGCCACCGCTGCGTCGTCGGCCGACTGCGTCGCCACTGCGGCGTAGGTCATCGACCGTGCCGTCTCGACCAACGTGTACATGTCGGCCATCCGGTGCTTGAGGGCCTGGAAAGAACCGATCGCGCGACCGAACTGCTTGCGCGACTTGGTGTATTCGACGGTCTGTTCGAC
The DNA here is from genome assembly GCF_033142465.1 of Rhodococcus sp. IEGM 1318. Classification (NCBI taxonomy): domain Bacteria; kingdom Bacillati; phylum Actinomycetota; class Actinomycetes; order Mycobacteriales; family Nocardiaceae; genus Rhodococcus; species Rhodococcus sp. IEGM 1318. Next base: position 9,342 of record NZ_JAWLSC010000007.1, on the reverse strand, counting down.
GATCGCTGCGGCTGCTCCGACCTGCTCCGCAGACAACGCGATCAGGACGACGGTTCGGATTCGATCGACTAGATCTTCGGACCACTCCAGTGGCCGACCGCGAACACCGGAGAACGTGACCTCCGCCAGCGTTCGCGTCGGATCCATGGTGGGGACGCGTCGGCGGGAGACGCCCTCGGCCGCGGGATCCACTTCATAGAACCCGTCGGCGGTCAGAACGAGCAGGGTGTCTGCAACGTGCCCGTCGAGGACGTACGACGCCGTCCCGTTCAACGCATCCTCGGTTGCCTCGACGCCGAAGGTACTCCAACCAGCGGCGCTCGCCCAGCACAGTGCGAGCGTGCTCTCGCCGGCCGCGACACCGGGCAGCAGTCGCGAGCATGCGTCGTTGTCACCGGAAAGCAGCAGTGCCTGTGCGGCAAGAATTGCGGAACCCAACATCGGTGAAGGTGTCAGTGTGCGGCCCAGTTCCTCCTGGACCACGTGTACCTCACCCAAACCTGCTCCGACGCCGTCGAACTCCTCGGGAATCGCCAGCGCGGCGACGCCGATCTGCTCACACAGCTTGCTCCACAACGCCGCGTCATAGCCGATCTCTGTGGTGATCGCGGCGCGGACGGCAGCGGAGTCGGAATGCTTACTCAGGAGATCGCGTACCGACGCGCGCAATGCTGCCTGGTCTTCGGTGTCGATGCTCATGACGCAACCAGAGCTTCGACGACGCGTGCGCGGTGCTCGGACGGCGTGCCCCATGCGGTGAGTAGCGCCCGCACCTTGGTGAGCCACAGGGAGAGATCATGTTCCATCGTGTAGCCGATGGCGCCGTGAACCTGGAGCCCGACGCGGGCGGCTTTGTAGGCGGCATCGCCACACGCGACCTTGGCGGCTGAAATGTCGCGCGAGGCGTCGGCCGACTGATCGCGAACCGACAGTGCGGCACCGTGCAGCAGGGGGCGAGCCATTTCGAGGGAGACGGCAACCTCGGCCAGGTGGTGCTTCATGGCCTGGAACTGTCCGATGACCTTGCCGAACTGCTTGCGCTGCTTCGCGTATTCGGTGGTGACCTCGAGCAGTGTCTGGCCGAGACCCTGCAACTGCGCGGCAGTGGCAAGAGCGCCCATGTCGAATGCTGCCGAGAAGTCGGCGGAGCCCAGCGATTCGCCGGCAGAAACCTCGTAGAGCTTGCGGGAGAGATCCACCGACGCCTTGGCCTCGCCGGGGACGCCGAGTGAGACGGCACCGTCCTGCGCAAGTAGCACCAGGTCCACTGCATCGGCGTCGAGCGCAAACGGTGTGTGCGGGGGAGCGGCGACGGATGCCAGTGACCCCTCGGCGAGAGCAGAGAGACGTTCCGGTGCAACGGAAGCCAGGAGCGTCGGTGCCACGGCGATCGTTTCGACGACCGGTCCGGGTACTGCATGGCGACCGAGCTGTTCGAGCGCAATGACCAGGTCGACGGCGTCGGCGCCGAGTCCGTCGTGCTCTTCGGCGATGACGAGGCCGTTGACGCCGGTCTCGGCAAGGCGCTGCCAGAGCTTCTTGCCTGGCTCGGTGTCACCGTCGTTCCACGAACGGATGACGGCGGGCATGTCGGACTTGGTCAGCAGTGCATCGATGCTTGCAGCGAAGTCCTGGTGGGAGGAGTCGAGCGCGAATCTCATCGGTCCGCCTTCGGTAGGCCGAGCAGACGCTCAGCGATGACGTTTTTCTGAATTTCGTTGGTGCCTGCGTAGATCGGGCCGGACAGTGAGAACAGGTATCCGTCCATCCAGTTGTCGGCCAACTCGGCTTCAGGGCCCTGAAGTTCGAGAGCAGTCTCGTGGGTGGCGATATCCCACTCGGACCAGAAGACCTTGTTGATCGAGGACTCGGCGCCGAGCTGTCCACCGTCGGCCAGACGGGTGACGGTGCCGAATGTGTTGAGTTGGTAAGCGCGAGCGCCGATCCAGGCGTCGGCGACTTGGTTGCGCAGAGCGCTGTCGTCAGTGCGTCCGCTGGACTTGTACAGCTCGAGCAGGCGGTCGACTGTCGCGAGAAAGCGGCCGGGGCTGCGCAGCGAGAGGCCACGCTCGTTGCTTGCGGTGCTCATCGCGACGCGCCAACCTTCGTTGACGTTGCCGATCACACCGGACTCACCGGGGTTGGCCGGGTCGTCCGGAACGAAGACGTCCTCGAGGAAGATCTCGGCGAAGCCGGGCTCGCCGTCGAGCTGATCGATCGGGCGAACGGTGACGCCCTTCGAGCGGAGGTCGAACATGAAGTACGTGATGCCCTTGTGGCGCTGCGCATCTGGATCGGAGCGGAACAAGCCGAAGCCCCAGTCTGCGTAGCTGGCCCGCGAACTCCACGTCTTCTGACCGTTGAGCAGCCAGCCGCCGTCGACCTTCTTCGCGCTCGACCGCAGGCTCGCGAGGTCGGAACCGGACTCGGGCTCGGACCAGGCCTGTGCCCAGATGTCGTCAGCACGAGCCATGCGCGGCATGATGCGAGCCAACTGCTCGGCATGTGCATGCTCGAACAGTGTGGGAGCCAAGAGGAAGATGCCGTTCTGGCTTACGCGACCGGGCGCACCCGAGCGGTAGTACTCCTCCTCGAAGACGACCCATTCGAGCAGGGACGCGTCGCGGCCACCGAGTTCCTTGGGCCAGGAGACGACGGCGTAACCGGCGTCGGCGAGGGTGTGTTCCCACTGCCGGTGTTCTTCGAAGCCCTCGGCGGTGTCCATGGACTTCAGCGGAGTAGCGGGGACGTTCGCCTCCAGGAACGAGCGGACCTCGTCACGGAATGCGGTTGTGGCGTCGTCGAATACGAGATCCACTAGTTTGTTCCTTCCTGCGGTGTGCGAGCACTGGCAGCCATAGCTTTGGCATCGAGACCACCAAGCGAGTCTTTGCCTACCTCGGCGTTGTGAGCGTGAGCGAAGTGATGCAGACCGAAGACGGAATCGATGCCGTTACGCATCCCCATCTGGTCCTCGCACTGATTGACGGCCTTCTTGGTCAAAGCCAGTCCGAAGCGCGGCATCTCGGCGATACGTCCGGCGAGCTCGAACGTCTCCTTCTCGAGATCCTTGCGGGCGACGACGCGATTGACCATGCCGATTTCGTAGGCGCGTTGCGCGGTGAAGCGATCGCCGGTGAAGAGCATTTCCTTCGCGAAACGTGAACCGACCATCCACGGGTGCGCGAAGTATTCGACGCCGGGGATGCCCATGCGGACAACGGGATCGGAGAAGAAGGCGTCGTCGGCCGCGACGATCATGTCGCAGACCCAGGCGAGCATGAGCCCACCGGCAATGCAGGCGCCTTGCACCATCGCGATGGTGGGCTTGGGGATCTCCCGCCAACGGCGGCACATACCCAGGTAGACCTCCATCTCGCGCGCGAAACGCTGGTCACCGCCGGGCTTGTCGACGTGATCCCACCACATGGTGGCCTTGTTCTCGTACTCGACGTGATGATCGCGTCCCGGAGTTCCCAGATCGTGTCCGGCGCTGAAGTGAGGTCCGTTGCCTGCCAGGACGATCACTTTCACGTCGTCGTCCTCGACGGCGCGCTGGAATGCCGCGTCGAGGGCGTACGTCACGACCGAGTTCTGGGCGTTGCGGTAGTCGGGGCGATTCAACGTCACGACGGCGACCGAGTCACGAACCTCGTAGGTCACGACGTCGGCTTCAAAAGGAACGGTCATGACTGTTCCTCGCGCAGAACCGTTTTGAGGACCTTGCCCGAGGGGTTACGGGGCAGGTGATCGACGAAGCGTACTTCGCGGGGCACCTTGAAGCCGGCGATCTTCTCCTTGAGGAAGGCGATCACCGACTCTTCGGTGAGGCCGGCACCGCCGAGTTGGGCGATGTAGACGCGGCCCACCTCTCCCATCCGGTGATCGGGGATGCCGATGGCAGCCGATTCATGGACGCCGGGCAGCCGAGCCAACATACCCTCGATCTCGGCGGGGTAGACGTTGAATCCGCCGCTGACGTACATGTCCTTGAGGCGGTCGGTGATGTCGAGATATCCGCGTTCGTCGAGGGTTCCGATGTCTCCGGTGTGCAGCCAGCCGTCGGCGTCGATTGCCTTGGCGGTGGATTCCGGGTCGTCGAGGTACCCGAGCATGACGTTCGGTCCACGAAGCAGGATCTCGCCCTGGTCGCCGATCTTGACCTCGAAATCGGCTGTCGCGCGGCCGGAACTGGTGGAGACGGTGACCGGATCGTCGTCGGTGCGGCACATGGTCGCAACGACTGCCTCGGTCAGGCCGTATGCCGTGAGGACGGCGTCGAAAAGCTCTGCCTGCATGCGCTCGACGAGAGCAACCGGCACGGGTGCGGCGCCGGTGATCGCGATGCGGAGCGAGGACAGGTCGTATTCGCTGCGGCGGGGGTGGTCGAGGATGGTCTGATAGATCGTCGGGGCGCCAGGCAGGATGCTGATCTTCTCGCTGTTGACCAGCGCGAGGGTGTCGTCGATGTTGAAGACGGACACCGGCACGATCGTCGCACCGTTCAACAGACAGACCAGGATTCCGGCCTTGTACCCGAAGGTGTGGAAGAACGGGCTGATGATGAGGAAGTTGTCGTCAGCGGTGACCTCGGCGCATTCGCCCCACGACTTGGCAACGGCGATGGACTGACGGTGCGCGGTGATCGCGCCCTTGCTGCGTCCCGTGGTGCCGGAGGTGAAGAGGATGTCGCTGACGTCGTCGGGCTGCACCTTCGCAGCGCGGGCATCGGCTTCGGTGCGGGCGGCGTCGGTGGCGAGCGCGAGGAAGTCCTCGAACTCGATGACGCCGTCACGGTCGTCGTTCCCGTCGATCGGTACCTGGATGACGGTGGGGATCGACAGGCTCGGGTTGGCGTCGAGCAACTGCTGGTACCGATCGGCCTTGAGGAACGTGCCGACGACCACCAGAGCAGCGGCGTCGACGCGCTCGATGATGTCGAGAGCTTCGGTGCCGGTGTATCGAGTGTTGATCGGAATGATGGCCGCGCCGGCGTACTGAGCGCCGAGCAGGGCGATCACCCAGTGGTACGTGTTGGGCGCCCAGATGACGACGCGGTCGCCTGCCTTCACCCCACGGTTGATCAGTGCGCCGGCGAAATCGCGGACACGCTGGTGTAGCTGTGCGAAGGTCAGTCGGGTGTCGCCATCGGCGATAGCCGCGCGCTCACCGAACTCCTCGGCGGCCCGGATGAGGGCTGATGGGATGGTTCTCGGTTGTTCGGTCACTGGACTCCTACCTGACACGCTACCTAGCAAGTGCTTGGTAGGTTATCTTACATATGTGGACCAGAGCGAGAGCCCGGACGGGCAGATGACGGACGACGAGTTTGCGACCACGGTCGCGCAGTGGTTGGCCGAGAACTTGACGGGCAAATTCGCCCAGCTCAAGGGTAAGGGCGGCCCCGGCAGCGAGCACGAGTTCTTCGAGCAACGACTGGAGTGGGACAAGCACCTCGCAGCCGCGGGATGGACGTGCCTCGGGTGGCCGAAGGAGTTCGGCGGGCGGGGAGCAAGCATCGCTCAGCAGGTCATCTTCCATCAGGAGTACGCGAAGGCCGGTGCGCCCGCTCGCGTCAGCCACATCGGTGAAGAGTTGCTCGGCCCGACGCTGATCGCCTACGGAACGGACGAGCAGAAGCGCCGGTTCCTTCCGGGCATCAACACGGTCAGTGAACTGTGGTCGCAGGGCTACTCCGAGCCCGGCGCCGGTTCCGACCTCGCGAACGTCTCCACCACCGCACGCCTCGAAGACGGCAAGTGGATTATCAACGGCCAGAAGGTGTGGACCTCACTGGCTCACGTCGCGCAGTGGTGCTTCGTGGTCTGCCGCACCGAGGTGGGCTCCAAGCGTCACCAGGGGTTGAGCTTCCTGCTGGTCCCGTTGGATCAACCCGGCGTGACAGTTCGGCCCATTCAGCAGCTCACCGGCACATCGGAGTTCAACGAGGTCTTCTTCGACGACGCCGTCACCGACGCCGATCTGGTGGTCGGGGAACCCGGCGAGGGCTGGAAGATTGCGATGGGGCTGCTCACCTTCGAGCGCGGTGTATCCACGCTCGGACAGCAGATCGGATTTGCCCGCGAGCTCCAAGGCGTCGTCGACCTGGCGAAAGCCAATGGCAGTGACCAGGATCCGAACATCCGCGAAAAGATCGCGCGCGCCTGGGTCGGTCTGCGCGTGATGCGCGCCCACGCGATGCGTACTCTCGACGCGGTCGACGCCGGAACCGGTGGCGGAGAAGCGTCCGTCGCAAAACTGTTGTGGGCCAACTGGCATCGTGATCTGGGACAGCTGGCGATGGACGTGCAAGGAGCGTCGTCGTTGGTTGCACCGTGGGCGGATTCCGAAGGCAATGCCTCGGACATCACCGATCCCGAGCATCTCGAGCTCGACGAGTGGCAGCGCCTCTTCCTCTTCACCCGCGCCGACACGATTTACGGCGGCTCCAACGAAATTCAGCGCAACATCATTTCCGAGCGCGTGCTCGGTCTTCCCCGAGAGGCCCGTTAATGTCTGACACCAAAGCCGCGTCCCCGCTTTCCGTTGCGCCAGAGGAAACCCCGGGCCACGGACTGCTCGCGGGCAAGAAGGCAATCATCACCGCCGCAGCCGGAACCGGCATCGGCTTCTCTACTGCGCGCCGGGTGCTTCTCGAGGGCGGCGACGTTCTCGTCTCCGACTTCCACGAGCGTCGACTCGGCGAGACGGTGGAGAATTTGAAGGCCGAATTCCCCGGTCAGCAGGTCGAGTCGATCATCTGTGACGTGTCCAGCACCGAGCAGGTCGACGCGTTGTTCGTCGGAGCGGCCGAGAAGTTGGGACGTATCGACATCGTCGTCAACAACGCGGGCCTTGGCGGCGAAACTCCCGTCGTCGACATGACGGACGATCAGTGGGATCGCGTTCTCGACATCACCCTCAACAGCACTTTCCGCTCGACGCGCGCCGCGCTGCGGTACTTCAAGAGCGTTCCCCACGGCGGTGTTCTGGTGAACAACGCGTCCGTCCTCGGTTGGCGGGCGCAGCATTCCCAGGCGCACTACGCCGCAGCCAAGGCTGGCGTCATGGCGCTGACTCGGTGCAGCGCAATCGAAGCAGCGGAGTACGGAGTCCGTATCAACGCGGTCTCGCCCTCCATTGCGCGTCACGCGTTCCTGGCGAAGGTCACCAGTGAGGAACTGCTCGACCAGTTGGCTTCCGGTGAGGCCTACGGACGCGCGGCGGAGGTCTGGGAGATCGCAACGGTCATCGCGATGCTCGCCAGCGATTACTCCACCTACATGACCGGCGAGATCGTCTCCGTTTCTTCGCAGAGGGCCTAGCGTCCCCGTGCGCGGTTGAGGAGTCCCTGGACTCGCTGACCGCGCACAGGGGAAGGCCCTGGATAGGATTGAATACATGACGCCACCTCGAAATTCCGACGAATCAAACGGCAAGTCCGGGCGCCGCGACGAGCTGCTCGAGATCGCGGCGGGGCTGTTCGCCGATCGCGGAGTGCGCGCGACGACCGTCCGCGACATCGCCGACGCCGCCGGGATACTGTCCGGCAGCCTGTATCACCATTTCGATTCGAAGGAGTCGATGGTCGACGAGATCCTGCACCAGTTCCTCGACGAACTCTTCGGAAAATACCGCGAGATCGTCGCGGCGGGGTTGGACAGTCGCGCGACGCTCGAAGCGCTGGTCGTGACGTCGTACGAGGCCATCGACGCCTCACATTCGGCTGTGGCGATCTACCAGGACGAGGTCAAGCACCTCGTCGGGAACGAGCGCTTCGCTTACCTGGCCGAGCGCAACACCGAGTTCCGGGACCTGTGGGTCGGCGTCCTCGAAGCCGGCGTCGAGGACGGGACCTTCCGTTCCGACATCGACGTCGAATTAGTATTCCGATTCATGCGCGACACCGTGTGGGTCGCGGTTCGCTGGTACCGCCCGGGTGGATCCCTCTCGGCTCACGCCGTCGCGGCTCAATATCTCGCGATCGTGCTCGACGGGCTCTCCGATCCGGCCACAACTTCAGACGCTATTGCTGAATCAACTTCAAGAACTATTGCTGCACAACGAAACTAGGAGCTAACGCTATGTCCGAGGTTTACATCGTCGACGCCATTCGCACACCGATCGGCAAGAGAGGCGGCGCGCTGTCCGGCGTGCACCCCATCGATCTCGGTGCGCACGTCGTCAAGGCACTGGTCGAGCGCACCGGTATCGACCCCAGTGACGTCGACGACGTGATCTTCGGTTGCGTCGACGCCATCGGCGGCCAGGCCGGCAACATCGCCCGTATGTCCTGGCTCGCAGCGGGATTCCCGGAGCACGTTCCCGGTGTGACGGTCGATCGTCAGTGTGGTTCGAGCCAGCAGGCAGTGCACTTCGGCGCTCAGGCCATCCTGTCGGGCACCGCAGATCTGATCGTTGCCGGCGGCGTTCAGAACATGAGCCAGATTCCGATCTCGGCAGCGATGATCGTCGGTCAGCAGTACGGATTCGACACGCCGACTTCGGGTTCGGTCGGTTGGACCGAGCGTTACGGTGACCAGGAAGTCTCGCAGTTCAAGGGCGCCGAAATGATCGCCGAGAAGTGGGACGTCAGCCGCGAAGAGCTCGAGAAGTGGGCCCTGCAGAGCCATGAGCGCGCCAAGGCTGCAATCGCCGCGGGTCGTTTCGACAACGAGATCGTCGCCATGGGTGACGCGACCGTCGACGAAGGACCCCGCGAGACCAGCCTCGAAAAGATGGCGACGCTCAAGGTGCTCGTCGAAGACGGGCGCATGACCGCAGCAGTGGCCAGCCAGATCTCCGACGGCGCGAGTGCGCTGCTGCTGGCGTCGGCGGAAGCGGTGGAGAAGTACAACCTCAAGCCCCGCGCCCGGATTCATCACCTCAGCGCTCGCGGCGACGACCCGATCTTCATGCTCAGTGCACCGATCCCGGCCACGAAGCATGCTCTCGCGAAGGCCGGTCTGAGCATCGAGGACATCGACATCGTCGAGATCAACGAAGCTTTTGCGCCGGTCGTCCTGGCCTGGATCAAGGAGATCGGCGCAGATCCGGCCAAGGTCAACGTCAATGGCGGCGCGATCGCACTCGGCCACCCGCTCGGCGCGACCGGCACCAAGTTGATGGCAACGCTGCTCAACGAACTCGAGCGCACCGGTGGCCGTTACGGCCTGCTGACCATCTGTGAAGGTGGCGGCACCGCAAACGCGACGATTATCGAGCGTCTCTGACGTCTTGCTGTGGGGCCGGTTTTAACCCCCGGCGGGGAAACAACAGCCCCCCCACGGGCTGGTGGGGCCCAAAGCCCCCCGCTTGTGTGACTTTGGGCGATAAAACCCC
>NZ_JAWLSC010000006.1:25722-395657 GCF_033142465.1 Rhodococcus sp. IEGM 1318 | reverse complement strand
CGATGCTGTTCTCGGTCGGCTTCCTGATCACCTTCCTCTTCGGCGGTCTGTCTGGCGTCATCCTCGCGAGCCCGCCGATCGACTTCCATGTCACCGACACCTATTTTGTCGTCGCCCACTTCCACTACGTGGTCTTCGGTACGGTCGTGTTCGCCACGTACGCCGGTATCTACTTCTGGTTCCCGAAGATGACCGGTCGCATGATGGACGAGCGCCTCGGCAAGTGGCACTTCTGGACCACGTTCGTCGGTTTCCACGGCACGTTCCTCGTCCAGCACTGGCTCGGTGGCGAGGGGATGCCGCGCCGTTACGCCGACTACTTGCCCTCGGACGGATTCACGGTTCTGAACTCGGTGTCCACGATCTTCGCTTTCGTACTCGGTGCCTCGACGCTTCCGTTCATCTGGAACGTCTTCAAGAGTTACCGCTACGGCGAAGTGGTCACCGTCGACGATCCGTGGGGCTACGGAAACTCACTGGAGTGGGCGACCACCTGCCCGCCGCCGCGTCACAACTTCACCGAGTTGCCGCGCATCCGCAGTGAGCGTCCGGCGTTCGAGCTGCACTACCCGCACATGGTGGAGCGAATGAGGGCAGAAGCGCACGTGGGTCTCACCGGGCAACCCACGTCGACGTTGGAGAAGAGTGACGATCATCGCCAGATTGATTAGTGCAATAATAGTTGCTGCACTAATTAATCTGATAACATCGGATTCATGACGACGAAGGCTCCGCAGACGCAGATGGACGATCCGCTGGCTCTCGACCGGCAGGTGTGCTTTGCACTTGCGGTCGCGAACCGGGCGGTGCTGTCCGTCTACCGGCCACTGCTCGAGCCGATGGGCCTCACGCATCCCCAGTACCTGGTGATGCTGGCACTGTGGGGAAAATCGCCGATGGCGGTCAAGGAAATCGGGCAGGCACTGCAACTCGATTCGCCGACGCTGTCGCCGCTCCTCAAGCGACTCGAGGCGTCCGGGCTGATCACGCGAACCCGTAGCCGCGCCGACGAACGTCAACTGGACGTGGACCTCACCGAAGCTGGTGTGGCACTGCGCGACGAGGCGGAGAAGATCCCGCCGGCGGTTGTCGCGAAGCTCGGCGTCAGCCTCGCCGAACTCGAAGAACTCCACAACGTTCTGACGCGGGTCAACGAGGCCGCGCTCCGCGCCGGAGCCTTGGATCAATGAGAGAAATGTGATGACTGCATCCGAAAGAAACGTGATGACTGCGTCAGTACCGTCGATGCGTACCGAACAGGTGACTTCCGTGACTTCCAAAAAGCAACGTACGAGCCCGAATCCTCTTCAATGGTTGGGTTATTCAGTGGGGCGCAAGCTGCCCGATTCCATGCAGGACTGGGTGCGAAACGACCTGATCGGTGACTGGGCCGTGCCGCGTCACCTGATCCGAAGCATGGTGCCGTTCATTCCAGTGTTCGCGGCCTTCATGCTCTTCCCCGGGCCGTGGGCCCTGCGGGCATCGATGGTGCTGCTCGGAGTGCTTCTGGCACTGTTTTATTCGGTCTCGTACATGGCTCAGAACAGGTCGCGTCGCCTGGAGCGTCACGGTTTGCCTTCCGACCTCGAGAACCCGAAGAAGATCTCGCGCCACGACGCCGAAAAGGCCGCCTACGAGAAGTTGCACGGCGGCCCCGCGACCTAGACGCCTCGGTCAGAAGCCGTGGAGGGTACTGCCGCCGTTCATTTCGCAGACACGTTGCTCCATGACCGCCGGGAAACCACCCGCAGGCTCGGACGAACGAAGAGCCGATTCGACGTCCTGCTCGACCAGGTATCCGTTGATCGCGATCGCCGCGCTTGAACCTGCAGCTGCAGCATTGATTACCTGCGCGCGAGGGTCGACGACATTGCCAGCGCCCCAGACACCGGGAACACTGGTGGCGCCGAAATGATCGACAGCCACGAATCCCGTGGGGCTGGTTTTGCAGCCGAGGTGCGTCAGATGTGCGTCGTTCGGAACGAAACGCGGCGCAACGAACAGTGCTGAGCGCGCAACCAACTGGCCGTTGTCGAGTTCGACGCCTTTCAGTTGCTCTCTCTCGCAGACCAATCCGGTAACTGATCCGTCTGCGACCGTCACCCCTCGCGCAGCCAGTCGTGCGCGTTCGTCGGGGGTGAGCGAGATCTTGTGGGGGAAGAACGTCACATCCGGCGACCACTGTCGGAGTAGAAACGCCTGGTGAAGTGACATTTCGCGAGCGTCGCCGCCGAGAATGCCGATTGGTTGGTCGCTGATCTCGTACGCATGGCAGTACGGGCAATGGAGCACACTTTGTCCCCAAAGCTCTTGGATGCCTGGAATTTCCGGGAGTGAATCCCGTAGGCCGGTGGTAACCAGCACAGTGCGAGTTTCGAGCGTCCTGCCTCCCGACAGTTCGACGGCAAAGCCGGGTTCGATACCGCGCCAGGAGATGTCGACTACCTCATCGCGTTTGAATTCCACTCCGTACGTCTGTAATTCGCTGCGCCCGACGGTGAGCAACTCACCTGGCGCCATGCCGTCCCGCGAGAGGAAGCCGTGCATGTGTGCCGCCGGTGCGTTGCGCGGCTTGCCGGAATCGATGACGGCGACCGAGCGCCGAGCACGACCCAACACCAGGGCTGCGCTGAGTCCGGCGGCTCCACCACCGACGATCACGGTGTCGAGGACCTGTGTTTCAGTCTGTGTTCGCATGAGCACAGGTTGCTCGCGGACGAGATCGTTCAGCAACTATTGTTGCCATTTCTGGGAATCGTCGTCAGACTCGGACCATGAATGTCAACGGTCCGCACATCGATGCCGCCATCTCGCAGATCGGCGCGCGCCTCAAACGCATTCGTACACAGAGGAACGTCACGCTCACAGCACTGTCCGAGTCCACCGGTATTTCGAAGAGCACCCTGTCGAGGCTCGAAGCGGGGGAGCGTCGCCCGAGTTTGGAGTTGCTGCTTCCGATCGCGCTCGCCCACCAAGTGCCGTTGGACCAGTTGGTGGCGGCGCCACAGGTCGCCGATCCACGTATCCAGAGTGCGCCTCGAAGCGTCAGTGGGCGAACGGTCTTGCCGCTGACTCGGCAACCGGGTGGGCTGCAGGCATTCAAGATGACCATCCCGGCAAACCAGACCGAGCCCAACCCGCAGGTGCATGACGGCTATGAATGGCTGTACGTGTTGTCGGGGAAGCTGAGATTGGTGTTGGCCGATCACGACATCGTGATGGGAACGGGTGAAGCTGCTGAATTCGACACCCGAAATCCGCATTGGTTCGGCAGTGACGGCAAAGGCCCGGTCGAAGTGCTGAGTCTGTTCGGCCCACAAGGAGAACGCATTCACGTTCGGGCCAAGCCTTCGGCGAAGTGACGGACAGTCATACTTTCATTCGATGCTGCCGGAGGCGAAGAGAACAGTGAGGATCTGTGCGAATCGAAACTGACGACCTGAGTCGGGACGCGGTCCTGGCTCTACTGGCCGAGCACCTCGCGGACATGCATGCGACCTCGCCCGCGGACAGTGTTCACGCGCTGGACATCACCGGGCTGAGGGATAGCTCCGTGACCATGTGGACGCTGTGGAGCGAAGTTGACGAGCTACTCGGTTGCGTAGCACTCAAGGAACGGTCGTCGACCGGCGGCGAGATCAAGTCGATGCGAACGTCATCGGCAGCAAGGGGGCGTGGCGTGGGAACGCGACTTCTTCAACACGTCGTGGACGCGTCGAGACAACGAGGTTACCGGCAACTCGAATTGGAGACCGGCACACAGGACTACTTCGATCCAGCTCGGCGGTTGTACGCGAAATTCGGGTTCATGCCGTGTCCACCGTTCGCGAATTACCGCGAAGATCCGAACAGTGCATTCTTCGTTCTCGCCCTGTAAGCAGCTCTCATTCGGTGAACATTCTGGCAGTGATACGTCGTACTGCACTGTCGGAGTCCATGATTGCGGTGTCGAGCACCAGCCGTTCCGTGGTCCACGGCTCGTAGTCTCGATCCAGAATTTCCTGCCACGTAGGTAGTACAAGATCCGGGATGTCGACCACTCGCCGTTCAGCGCGTCTGCGATGCTCGTCGGGATCCGAACAGATGACCTCGACACTGAGCAAGCGCGCCGAATTATGTTGTGCGGTAGCGGACCAGGCGTCTCGTGTCGCCTCGACTGGGTTGACGCATTCGACCACGACCGAGAGTCCCAGTCGCAATTGTTCGGCGGCAAGCGTGTACCCGGTGATGTATCCAGCGGTCCCGGATACATCAGCGATACCGCTGCGGATCAGCGACTGTTCGATGGTATCGATCCGCACGTAGGGAATCTTGTGATGCTGAGCAAGCGCCCGCGCGATCGTCGACTTGCCGGTGGCCGGCAAACCACCGATCACGACCAGCGTTGCGCGGGTCGATGGGTGGGGGTTGTGTCCGGCATCCGCCATCCCTGAAATGTACGGGGCGTCGTCGATTTACATAAACTCGCCTCGTACTCTGCTCAGCTCGAGATCGCGAATTCTCGTGCTTCGAACGCCAGATCGTCGGCGGCGGATTCCATTCGTGCCGTCGCACGGTTGGGTGCTGTCAGCACTGCGACAATCGGAACTGCCAACGCCAGCAGGCCGAGAACGAAGACAGGGAAGAGGAATGAGAATACTTCGAGTCCCTGCGGCGCCTGGGCTGCCGCGTCGTGAACAACCTCGACCGCGGCCATTCCGGTGTAGTGCATACCGACGACGGCGACACCCATGATGATTCCGGCGACAAAACGGAGAATCGTGGACTCGAGCACCATGGTGAACCACAGTGCAGCGGTTCCGGCGACGACTGCGATGAGAACCGACAATGCAACGAAGATCAGGTCGTAGTGGACCTCGCCCTGAAAGCGCAAGGCGCGCATACCCGTGTAATGCATGATGTTCACGGCGAGACCGGTCACCACGCCCCCGATCAGAAGCCGCGTCCAGCGAAATTCGGTCCCAATGATCAGCAGGCCGACAAACACGGCCCCTACCGAGATGATCGCGGAGATCACGGTCCATCCGAGGTTGTATCGAATCGGACTGCCGGGGACTGCGAAGCCGAGCATGGCGATGAAATGCATCAGCCAGATGGCGACGCCACCGATCGACAAGGCAGCCATAGCGAGCCATCGCATGCGTGTGGCGGTTGTCGTCGCCGACGCTGAATGCCTGGTGCACGCCAGGCCGACTACCGACCCGACCACGGACACGACGTAGGCGAGCCCGAGCAGCCAGATTCCCATCGAGAAATGGTGCATTTCATCCGACATGCCAGTTCCTTTCGGCGACGATTCGCATCTGGTGATTCATCTAGACGACTGCTTCAGCTGCAAGTCGTTCGAGGGAGTACTCGGTGACGGCGATCAGCGCGCGTTTGGCCGATTCGCGGTTTCGGGCGTCGATCTCGATCATGGGAACGCGGTTGGGTAGAGCTAACGCCTGGCGGAGATCGCTCGCCGAATGGATTGGTGCGCCGTCGAAGCGGTTGACCGCCACGATGAACGGGAGGCCTCGCGCCTCGAAGAAGTCGACTGCGGCGAAGCTGTCTTCCAGGCGACGTGTGTCGACCAGAATGACCGCACCGATCGCACCGGTGATGAGGTCGTCCCACATGAACCAGAATCGGCGCTGTCCCGGGGTTCCGAACAGATAGAGGACCAGGTCGTCGGCGAGAGTGATGCGCCCGAAGTCCATCGCGACCGTCGTGGTGCTCTTGTCGGGAGTGGAACCGAGATTGTCGATCCCGTCGCTGGCGCCGGTGACCATAGCCTCCGTGCGAAGGGGGACGATTTCGGAGACAGTTTCCACAAGCGTTGTCTTGCCAACACCGAAACCCCCGGCGATCACGATTTTTGTCGATTTCACGCGAGACGATGAGTCAGAGTGCCCGAAGTCCACTGAGGGTCCTTTCGATCAGTTCGCGTCGCTCGACTCGAGATGCGTCGCTTCGCAGAGTGGCATGTATTTCCAGTGATCCGGCTACTACGAGGTCGGCGACCAGTACCCGCACGACTCCGATCGGAACACCCAGGTGGGCAGCGATCTCGGCAATCGAGATCCGCTGCTCGCAGAGTGCGACGATCGATGCACGAATATCTTGCGGTGCAAGATTGTTCGAGTCCACGTCTTCGATCGTCGCGATGATCGCTTCGAGCGGGAGGTCGATGGACGGCAGGGTCCGACCTTCCGTGAGCGCGTAGGGCCGGACCAAGCTGGGTGCGGCGTCGTCGTGCTCGGATTGATGGCGAGGCATCGAACTCAAATACCCTGCGATGTTCGCGGGGCAATGTCCATGGTGGTCCCGACGCGATCGACGAGAGTCGCCATTTCGTAACCGATCTGGCCGATGTCGCATCCGGCGACAGCGAGTGCGGCAAGGTAAGCGCCACTACCGACGCCCATGAGAAGCAGGTAGCCGTTCTCCATCTCGACGACGGACTGCATGACAGCCCCGCCGTCGAAGAGGCGTGATGCACCCGCGGACAGGCTGGCTAGTCCGGAAGTGACAGCGGCTAATTGATCCGCCCGGTCGAGCGGAAGGTGTGTGCTCGAGGCCGTCAACAAGCCGTCGGCTGAGACGATGATCGCGTGACTCACACCCGGCACGTCTCGGGCAAAAGCCGAAACCAGCCAGTCGAGTGCGCGGGGAGTCTCTTGGGCTCCGACAGTGTTCACTGTTCTCCTTCATCGTTGTGCAACATCGTGGACGCTTCGAAAGACTGTCCGCCATCGAACTGGTGGGTGGCGGCATGCCGACGCCCTCGTTGTACTCCGGATTGGTAACTGCTCCAACCAAGTTGGACGTCCTCCGGATTGGATGCATGGCGCTGTGTCGTACCGCCCCCGCCGACGGCACCAGGAACCAGGCGGGCTCCGCGGTCTCGGATAGGAAGTCCGGAATCGGCGATCTTGGTAACCGGCATTTCGAACGACGTCCGAGCGGCCAGCCAGCCTTGATCCGCGTCGGTGGTCCACGAACTGCCGGTGGAAGCCGCTGAAGTCTCCGCCGTCGGATCCACGAGCCACTCCGACACCATCCGGGCGAAAATCGGCATCGTGGTCGGGGCAGTGGGAGCGCCGTTCGAGCTGCCGTCGCCCGCGCCGTCAGCGCGCGCCGATTCACGAGCAGAGAGCCCGTCACGGGTACGCGACGAGAAGAACGCCGCAGTATTTGTCGGCGTCGGGGCTGAGAGCCGGTGCCGCGGCGGCGGCGGGATACGAACGGGAAGGGGCGTCGATGCGCTTGAGCCTTCGGGATCGGGCAGAGGAGCGAAGGACGACACCGACGTAGCGGGTGCTGGAGTGGTTGGTGTCGAGGTACTGACCGCCGGTACTCCACTTGTGCCCGGGGTGCGACGTGGTAACCCCGAAGGCGCTGTTGCCGTCGGCGTCGATTGCGGTGTGATCGGGGCGAACGTCTCAGTCCGATCGGTACTGTTACTGGGCGTCCGACGCGGGAGATCAGTGAAACTTCTGGTCGCAGGCTGCGGGGGTGCGGATTCGGTCGGGACGGGCTGTGACCATGACGGTGCAGGCGGTGTGGGAGGGGGAGTCCGATCGAGCGTGGGAACGGGTCCGGTTCGCGGCGTGCGGATCTCGGGTCCCCGAGAAGAATCGAGTATCGACGTCGGTAGGAGCACCGTTGCGGTGATGCCGCTGTGCGTCGACGACGTTGCCGTCGGGCGCAGGCGCACAGAGATGTTGTAGCGACGGCTGATTCGGCTCACGACGAACAAACCCATGCGACGCGCTGTATCCGCGCTCATCTCGCCGCCGGCGGCGAGGCGCTCGTTGGCATCGAGGATATCGGCAGGCGACATGCCGATACCCAGATCTGCGATCTCGACGATCATGGAGCCGTCGACAGTGCGGGCAGCGTTGATAGACACCGTGGTCTCCGGTGGGGAGTACCGCAGAGAATTGTCGAGCAGCTCAGCGATGAGGTGAACGACGTCCGGGGCAGCATGACCGGTGACGACGCCGGGCGGGATCTGCCCAAGTTCGACGCGTCGATACTCCTCGACGCCGGATACCGCGGCGCGAAGGGTATCGCCGAGAGCGACGGGGGCGGTCCTGGCGCGGCGTACATCGGTTCCGGCGAGAACCAGCAAGTTGTCGCCGTTTCGACGCATTCTCGCGGCGATGTGATCGAGCCGGAACAGATTCTCGAGGCGACGCGGGTCGTCTTCGTCCTGCTCCAACTGTTCGATCAAACCGAGTTGCTGGTCGACGAGGGACTTGTTACGCCTCGACAGCGTTTCGAACATGTCGTTGACCTGGCGCCGCAGGGTGGCCTGCTCGCCGGCAAGCGTGATGGCCTGACCGTGCATGTCGTCCACCGCGCGCGCAAGCTCGCCGATTTCCTCGTGGGTGCGGATCGGGACACGGGCGAAGTCGAGCTCGTCGGTACTTGCACCTGCGCGAATTCGTTCGATCGCGTCGGGAAGTCCGCGTCGTGCTGCCTGCAATGCGGCAAATCGCAACCGGCGGATCGGATCGATGAGCGATCGGCTGATGACGAGGGCGATGGCCAGTGCCAGCAGGACCGCGCCGAGCACAATTGCAGTGTCACGAAGTGCTGCGGTTCGTGCTGCATTGGATTCAGCGGTGACGGTGTCGCCGAACTCGGTGACGGTGGTGTCGGTCAGGCTGTTGTACTGGTCGTTTCCGGATTTCAGATCGGCGCCCACGCGGCTCCCCAGAGGAGAGGTCGACGGAGTTGATCCGAGGGCGTTGATCCGGTTCTGAGCAGAGTTGCTGAGGGTCTGGACGGTGTCGTTACTCCCGTCGATGGCCAGAATGTTGTTCAGAGCGACCAGTTCGGCACCGGCAGCACTGACCATCGACGTACGAGCCTGCTGGTCCGGATCACCTGAGCCGAAGAGGATTCGTTGTTCGGCAAGCGCTCGTCGCGCATCCCAGAGTGCCGAGAGTCGGCCACCCTCTTCGCGCAGCGCCGGACGCTGAGAATGCTCGACGACGCTGGTGAAGGTGTTCGAGAGCGCGCGCGAGACTTCGCCGACCCGCGAAACCAAGCGTGCGGGAGCCACCGCGCCGGCGGCGATCTCCTCGGTGATGGAACGGCTCTCGGCGAGCGCCGAAGTTACTTGGTCGTTGAGGTCGTCGTCGGACTGGAACGCGCGCGCGGCGTCGACCAGTTGGTCCATTGCGTCCGAAACTGCTTGTGTTGCCGGGCCGGTGTCAGTGCGTGCCGATGCGGCTTCGGCGAGTTCGTACAGCGCGGATTCGAGGTTGATCGCGGCGGGCACTGCGAGGGCACGCTCGGACGAGGAACTCAGCTGTGCGGCTTCTTCGAGCTCTGTCTGAACTCGAAGCGCGCCGAGGACAACGGCGACGATCATCGGCAATGCGAGAACGGCGATGACTTTCCAGCCCAGGCGCCATTCGCCGATCGACCACCAAGAGGTTGTCGTGTGTGAATCGTGTTTCATGCGGAACATGGCCCCTTCACGTCAACCCCCGTGGGTCATTGCCCGAACCCCTTCGATCCGGTTTGACCAGAAGGAGTAGTTAGCTGAACGGTAACAGACTGTTCGCTGACTCGCTACATACCAGTTGGATTCTTGGATCGCCGATGACTATATCCGGATTGTAAGGCCAGGTGAAAGGGTAAACGGACAAGTGCGGCGAATGGGATAGCCGGATAGTCCAATTTGGTAGCTTGGCGAGCAGCGCTGCTCGGGAATCGGTGGAACTCGCGGTAAGCATCTGGCTCGTGTCCCGACTCGAGACACGTCCGAACAAGGCGCACTCGCATGTCAGACTGTGGTAACCGCACCGATGACCGAATCGAACCTTGGAGCCATAGTGGGTGGACCTGCTCGCGACGCGTTGCGTGCGATCGCCGAACTGCTCGCACCTGACAGCCCCGCCGTCATCGATCGTGTGACTCTCGCAATCGACTACCCGGAACGGTATGTCGAGGTACAGAACGAACTGTACTTACAGACGCTCGAGAAGCCGCACCCGGAAATGGCATGGTTTGCTCTCGTCGACGCATTGCACGAACAAGAACTCCTGGTCTGGGTGGACTGGAACGAGGACGCTGCCGAGGTTCTCGGTCGACTGCGACAGCTGAAGTCTGCACTCGGAGCGGCCCACTCATGGAAATGGGCGGACGAGCTTGGCGCAGCCTATGACCGCACCGCTGGCCTCGAAACGCTTCTTGCCGGCGTCGGCGCCAACATCGCCGTGTCAGGAGTTTCCGTTGCCTGGCTCGACAGCGACAGCGATACCTTTCTCGTGGTGCTGATCCCGAGTGTTCAGGCCGAATCGCTCGTCGAACTCGCGCTGGCAACCGGGCACTGTGTGCGCGTGTTCTAGTGTCTCAGCGTTTACCGAGCAGACGACGGAATCCCTCGATTCGGTCGCTCAGTCTGGGCGGCGTGCGCTCGGGATCCATCAGCGCGTTTTCAGCGAGCACGTGGTCTTCGCCGTCCACTGTGTTCCGGTCGAATTCGCGCAGACTGCGGGCGTCGGAGGTCGAGAGAGCGCGAACCGTCGACAACAGTGACTGCTCACCCAACGCGTCGTCGACTTCTTCCTCGGTGACGTCGAGGTGCTCGCTGAGTAGACGGCGCCTCAAACCGATGATCGAGGCCCGCAACTCGACGTCCGCGTCGTCGTCGGATTCGACGGCGATGTCACACTCCGTATCGAAGCCCATCGAACGGTTGTTGAGGTTCGACGACCCGATTCGCAGGAGGCGATCGTCCATCACGAGAACCTTGGCGTGTACGTAAATAGGTGCGCCAGAACAGGTCACGGGATAAAACGCACCGAACCGATCATGGATATCGGCGGACCACAGCAGATGCAACAGGTCGTGGCGCGCTCCGTCCATCGCCTTTTGTTCCAGCCATCCGTCGGCATTGCGCGGAATGACCAGAACGATCTCCGGTCCGTCGTCCTCACGCAGGCGCGCGGCAATCGCCTCTGCCAGCGTGCGTGAGGCGAGGTACTGGCTTTCGATGTACAGCGTGTGTTCGGCCCCGGCGATGGCCGCGAGATAGAGCGCCTCGATCTCGCGTACCTCGATGCGTTCGCCGAGTTCCGGCAGCGTTCTGGCGACGGCTACGTCGACAACCCGCAAGGTGGGCGCCAGATTCACGGGCCACGGAGTCGCAGTGCTCTCGACCGGTGTCAGATCCTCGCCGGTTGCGGATTTCCAGCGTGCCCGCGCCAATTCGCCGATGGCCGCCGCCGCATTGCCGTCGACCGCCGTGGTCGCGTCATGCCAGGGGCCGTAACGCCTTCCGCTCGGAGTGATCCGGTAATCGTTTCGGTCGACGTGATCCGAGGTGTCCCAGCGGTCCACCGTCATGTCGATGCCGCCGCAGAACGCCAGAGCGTCGTCGATGACGATGATCTTCTGATGGTGCGCCGCGCCCACTGGATGGGCGCCGTCGATCTCGAACCGAAGACGCTCGTCGGTCAACCAGTTGGACACGAAGACGGGAGTCATGCCGCGCCCAATTGCGGTGAAGGCGCCGATGTTCCATTTGAGTACGAGGATTTCGAGATCGGTTTTCTCGCGGACGAGCCAGCGGAGGAACATCCCCAATCGGTTGGGGCCGTCGAGCGTCTGCTTGCCTGGCTCGAGTTTGATGCGCGTGTCGAAATCCCAGCCGATCAACATGATTCGCTTCTCGGCTTGCAGCATTGCGGACTTCGCGTGATGAAAGTAGTCATCGGCGTCGACGATGCAGGCCAGATTGTCGGCCGGCTCGATGCGCCAGCAGGTTTCGCCCGGAACAAGAATTCTGTTCATTCGCCGATTCCCAGGTAAGACGTCAGTTCGCGGGCGGCCGCCTGGCCGGCGCGGTTGGCTCCGATCGTCGACGACGACGGCCCGTATCCCACCAGATGCACGCGAGGGTCGGCTTCGATCTGCGTGGCGAGGCGTCCGGTCATCGGTATTCCGCCACCTGGTCCTCGCAGGTGCAGAGGTGCCAGGTGATCGAGTGAGCTGCGAAAACCGGTGCACCACAGGATCGCATCGGCATCGATGACAGTACCGTCGGCCCACTTCACGCCGTTCGGAAGGATTTCGGAGAACATCGGGAGTCGATTCATGACACCGCGCTCTCGCGCTGCGCGGATGGCCGGTGTCACCGGGAGACCGGTCACTGAAACGACGGATCCCGGAGGCAGACCGCGTCGTACACGATCCTCGACCATGGCAACCGCGGCGCGGCCGATGTCCGGAGTGAACGGCTCGTCGCGGAACTCCGGTTCACGACGCGTCACCCAGGTAGTCGTCGTGACGCGTGAGATCTCGTCGAGCAGTTGGACGGCCGAGATACCGCCGCCGACCACGACCACATGTTTGCCCTCGAACTCCGCGGCGGTTCGATAGTCCTTCGTGTGGAGTTGTCGGCCACGAAATGATTCGGCCCCGCGATAGTGGGGGATGAAGGGCCGCTCCCAGGTTCCTGTCGCATTGATCAAGCCTCGCGCCGCGAACACTCCGTGGTCGGTCTCGATCCGCAGTCGCTCTTCCCTCGGGCACACCACTCGTGTGTGCACCGGGCGGTGGACGGGAAGTTCGAATTGCTTTTCGTACAGTTCGAAGTAGTGGGGGACCGCGACGGATGCAGGCACCTGTTCCGCGTCGGTGCCGGTGGTTTCCGCGAAGGACATTCCCGGGAGATCATGCACACCGTTGACGGTGCTCAGTGTCAGGCTCGGCCAGCGGAACTGCCACGCCCCGCCCGGCCCGGACGCATGATCGAGCACCACGAAACCCGATTCGGGTTCGATTCCGAACTTGCGCAGGTAGTACGCGGCGGAGAGTCCGGCCTGTCCGGCGCCGATCACCACCACGTCAACCGGGTGCGGTTCCTGTGAGGCAAGGTCGTCTGTACTCATCGGTAATCTAACCTCCTGATGTACAGAACTTAGCTGCAGAGAAGTATGCGGACGGTATCGGCGCCTCGGAACATCCCTGTGTCGAGCCTTCCAGAAACGAAAGTGAGCGGACATGATCGGGTTCTCCCGTGACGGCAACGTCGTGACCATCGAGTTGCAGCGTCACGAGCGTCGCAATGCACTCAGCGCGGAACTCTGCATTGCGATTCGGGACGCGATGAACGCAGCAGTCGCCGAGCATGCGCACGTCGTCGTCATCACCGGTGAAGGATCGGCATTCTGCGCAGGGGCAGATCTCTCCGGCGACGTCTACATGGAGGGCTTCACCGATCGCCTGTTCGAGATGCTTCGCTCTATCGACACGGCGCCCATCCCGGTCATCGCTGCCGTCAACGGTCCGGCCATCGGTGCCGGGACGCAGCTGGCCATCGCGTCGGATCTGCGCGTCGTGGCGCCGAGCGCTCGTTTCGGAATCCCGGCAGCCACCCTCGGTGTCTCGGTGGACAAGTGGACGATGCGTCGGCTCGCGTCGCTGGTCGGCGGCGGTCCCGCGCGCACCATCCTGCTCGGTATCGAACAGATCGGCGCTGAGGAAGCCTTCACTCGGGGCCTCGCCAACAAAATCGGCACCCTCGACGACGCCCAGGAATGGGCACACCGCATCGCCAATCTCGCACCGCTGTCGTTGCGGCACATGAAGATGGTCCTCAACGACGACGGCACCATGGAGGAGCAGTCTCCCGAGCAGCTCGACGCTCTTCACGCCGCCTGGCTCAGCGAGGACGTCCAGGAAGCCCGCGCTGCCCGCATCGAGAACCGCCCTCCCGTATTCAAGGGCAAGTAAAGCCTGTTGCAGGGTAAACAGGCGCCGGGCACGCAGGACGGATAGTGGCTACGCTCGTCTGAATGAAGAAGACGACGGTTCTCGGAGTTGCTGCTGTTGCCGCGGCGACGGGGTGGGTGGCGCGAGCCGCATGGGGAATCCCGACGCAGATCGGGGCATCGCGAAACACGGTGCAACCGTATGCGGCGATGTCTCCGCGATATCGGGACCGCCAGTTCCACAACTCGGAGCCCAGCAGCACACTGGTGCCCGGCACTGATGCCGGAATGTTCAAGTCGATGGCAACGCGAGGGTCGACGGGTCGGCCGCGTCAGCCGATTCCGTTGGCCACTCCGCTGGCACCGGCGGTAGCCGGCGACGCAGCGGTGACGTGGTATGGCCATTCGAGCGTTCTCGTCGAGGTCGACGGTTGCCGTGTTCTCGCCGATCCGGTGTGGAGCGAGCGCGTATCACCCTCGGCCACAGTAGGTCCCGCACGGATGCACCCCACTCCGGTGGCATTGACCGAACTGCCTGCAGTAGATGCGATAGTCATCTCTCACGATCACTACGACCATCTCGACATGGCTACGGTCAAGACGCTGACTCGTACCCAGACTGCTCCGTTTGTCGTGCCGATCGGTATCGGGGCTCACCTGCGGCACTGGAAGGTGCCCGAGAACCGGATCGTGGAATTGGACTGGGACGAGTCGACAAAAGTCGGCGACCTGGTTCTCACGTGCACCGAGGCTCGTCACTTCTCCGGTCGTGGTCTTGTTCGGAATACGACTCAGTGGGCGTCGTGGGTGTTCGCCGGTCCCGAGCACCGGGTCTTCTTCGGCGGTGACAGCGGATACACGTCCCGATTCGAACAGTTGGGTGCAACGTACGGGCCGTTCGATCTGACGCTTCTCCCCGTCGGCGCGTACGACGTGCGCTGGCCGGACACTCACATGAATCCCGAAGAGGCGGTGCAGACGCACATCGACCTCAACAAGGGCGACGGTTCGCGCGGTGTATTCGTCCCGATTCACTGGGCGACCTTCAACCTCGCGTTTCACTCGTGGTCGGAGCCGATTATTCGCCTCAACGAGTCGGCCGCAGAGGCAGGCACGACCGTGTCGGTTCCGATGCCGGGCGGCAGGATCGACGCGTTGTCACCGATACCGCCGTCGAAGTGGTGGATACCGCTGGGATGACCGAGGCAGTTGCTCGAAAGCCGCCCTCGTCTCTCAATCCAATCGGATTCCGAACCAACCTCCACGTTGATACCGCGGTTGGTGCGTCACTTGTTCACTGGTGAGGTTGGGTTTCGGTTGTCGTTTCGGTTGCCATAGTTGCGTGACACTTTCGGACGCGGAGGCGATGACTTCTCCGTCGAGGGTGACGACCTTCTCGTCCATTCCCAACTGTGGCCATGCTGTCGCGACTTCGATCGGCCCGGCAGGAGGTGTCGGAGCCAGTAGGTATTCACCCCGCACTGAGCCTGAGCGGCTTTCGGCCGAGCGCAACTCCAGCAGAAGACCCCGCGTTTTCTGCGCGGTGGTCACCGATGTTCCATCGGCGAAACCGAGACCGAGGAGTAGCGGTGCGCTGAAATGTGTGAACGTGGGACGCACGTCGAAAGAGCCGAGACTCAGCGAGAGTGCCGGATCTTTGTAGCGGGCATCAATCGCGAACATCATCCCGAAGGAGTAGACCCGCGCTGCCGACAACCAGAGAACCAAGTCGTCGGTCCGATTGAGATCGCGAGAAATCGGCAGGTCGACGGGCCGTTCGCACCGAAGCGCCTCGTCGAGACCTTTGTAGACGTATTTCATAACGTTCCTCGCTGGTCTTCTCTGCTCGTGCCGACAAGCATCGCAGAACCGCGGCGCACGGGTGTGATCTTCGTGTAGCTGCGATTGCCACACGAGTCCGACCCTGATTAGTTGCTCCGGGTGCGTAATCTTTGACCATGGCTCACGAGCACACCAGTTCAGAAGAGACAGCAGTGGCGGTAGCGCCTGAGCGATTGCCGGACGACGTCGACGTCGCCCGCGGTTTGACCGCCGATCAGGTTGCGGCCCGGATAGCGTCGGGGCAAACCAACGACGTGCCGGATCGGGCGTCTCGCTCGGTCAAGGACATCATTCGCGGCAACGTCTTCACTCGCATCAACGCGATCCTGACCGTGTTGTTGGTGATCGTGCTCGCGACGGGCTCGATCATCGACGGCATGTTCGGGTTGTTGATCATCGCGAACAGCGGTATCGGCATCATCCAGGAGATCCGCGCCAAGCGCACGCTCGACGCACTGGCCATCGTGAGTCAGGCCAAGCCGATGGTCAGGCGTGACGGCGTCGCCGTGGCAATGGCACCCAAAGACGTTGTGCTCGACGACATTATCGAACTCGGGTCCGGTGACCAGATAGTCGTCGACGGCGAAGTGGTCAGTTCCGCCGCACTCGAGGTCGACGAATCGCTCCTCACGGGTGAAGCCGATCCGGTTCACAAGGCGAGTGGCCAGCAAGTGTTGTCGGGCAGTTTTGTTGCCGCGGGCAGTGGCGCATACCGAGCCACCAAGGTCGGCGGCGATGCATACGCGGCCAAGCTTGCCGAAGAGGCGAGCAAGTTCACTCTCGTGCACTCGGAACTGCGCAGCGGTATCGACAAGATCCTGAAATTCATCACCTACCTGATGATTCCGGCGGGTGCGCTGATCATTTTCAATCAGCTCTTCACCATCGGCCTGCCGATCCGACCGGCACTCAACGGCATGGTGGCAGCGCTGGTTCCGATGGTTCCCGAAGGTCTGGTGCTGATGACCTCCATCGCGTTTGCGGTCGGCGTCATCCGATTGGGCAAGCGCCAGTGCCTCGTTCAGGAGTTGCCGGCGATCGAAGGCTTGGCCCGTGTCGACGTCGTGTGCGCGGACAAGACCGGAACCCTGACCGAGAACGGTATGCGTCTGTCCGAGGTCGATGTCGCACAGGGCGGTTCGGGGGAGTCTGCGGTCAAGTCCGCGTTGAGCGCGATGGCTGCGTCCGACCCTCGCCCCAACGCGAGTGTGCTGGCGATTCGCGAGTCGCTCTCCGACGATCCCGGCTGGGGTGAAGCCACCGCAGTGGCGCCGTTCTCCTCGGCGAAGAAGTGGAGCGGCCAGTCGTACGGCAGTAACGGCAACTGGGTACTCGGTGCCCCGGACGTGCTGCTCGATCCGGACTCGGAGATGGCCCGCAAGGCCGAAGAAGTGGGATCGAGCGGGCTTCGTGTCCTCATGCTCGGCAGCAGCGACCTCCCCGTCGACGACGCCGACGCACCGGGCACCGTCACCCCCGAAGCTCTGGTCGTACTCGAGCAGAAGGTGCGTCCGGACGCACAGGAGACGTTGGAGTACTTCGCCAGCCAGAAGGTCGCGGTCAAGGTCATTTCCGGCGACAACGCGGTTTCCGTCGGCGCCGTTGCCGGGTCACTCGGACTCGAAGGCGGCGACCGTCCGATCGATGCACGGGAGCTGCCCAGCGATCAGGAAAAGCTGGCGGACACGCTCGACGGCGCAACGACGTTCGGTCGCGTGCGGCCGGATCAGAAGAGGGAAATGGTCGCGGCCTTGCAGTCTCGCGGACATACCGTCGCGATGACCGGTGACGGCGTCAACGACGTTCTCGCCCTCAAAGACGCCGACATCG
The DNA here is from genome assembly GCF_033142465.1 of Rhodococcus sp. IEGM 1318. Classification (NCBI taxonomy): domain Bacteria; kingdom Bacillati; phylum Actinomycetota; class Actinomycetes; order Mycobacteriales; family Nocardiaceae; genus Rhodococcus; species Rhodococcus sp. IEGM 1318. The sequence continues at coordinate 378,267 of NZ_JAWLSC010000006.1, read as the reverse complement.
GAGTCTCGATGGGCTCGGGTAGCCCGGCCACGCGAGCGGTGGCCCAGATCGTGCTGCTGGACAACAAGTTCGCGACGCTTCCGTACGTCGTCGCGGAAGGCCGCCGAGTGATCGGCAACATCGAGCGCGTGTCGAATCTGTTCCTGACCAAGACCGTCTACTCGGTGGTACTCGCATTCCTGATCGGTATCACCGGCGTCCTGTCCCAGGCCTTCGACTTCGAACCGCTGCCGTACCCGTTCCTACCCCGCCACGTCACGATCGCAGCGTGGTTCACGATCGGTATCCCGGCCTTCATCTTGTCTCTGGCACCCAACAACGAGCGCGCGCGAACCGGGTTCGTCTCCCGCGTCATGCGCTTGGCGCTGCCGTCCGGTCTGATCATCGGCATCACCACGTTCATCTCCTACGTGCTGGCCTACCAAGGTCCGGACCAGACGGAGACCCAGAAGATCCAGGCCGGAACCAGCGCGCTCATCACGTTGATCATGATCGCCGTGTGGGTTCTGGCGGTCGTGGCCAGGCCGTACGTCTGGTGGAAGCTCGTTCTGATCGGTGGATCGGTGGCCGGCTATCTGATTCTGTTCGCTCTGCCGTTCACCCGAGAGTTCTTCAAACTGGATCCGAGCAACGTCGCTGCGACGACGCTCGCGATCACCCTCGGCGCGATCGGCGTTGTACTGGTGGAACTCTCGTGGTGGGTCAGTGCACGTATTCACGGGGAGAAGCGGAAGATGTTCGCCACGCCTGACGACCTACCCGGCGAGCATCACCATGCTCACAGCGAGTAACCAGTTCAGCGCCTGAACATCTGCACCCAGGCAATGCGATCGCCGCCGCGCTTCTTGGCCCGGTACATCGCATTGTCTGCGTGCTCGATCAGGTCGTTGACAGCTCGATCCGGTAAGTCCGTCTCGCGACTCAGATAGACGCTGACACCGGTACTGGCGGAAACAGGATAGGGATCGGAGTCGGACGAGACCGCTGAATGAATCTCGGTGGCGACCTGTTCGATATCTCCTCGATCGACTCCGCGCAGGACGACGAACTCGTCCCCGCCGATTCGCGCCACCACCGCATCGGGTCCGGCGGCAGCGATGAGGCGGTCGGCGACAGCCGTCAACGCATCGTCGCCCGCGACGTGGCCGTGTGTGTCGTTGAGGTTCTTGAACGAGTCGACGTCGATGAGTAGTGCGATCAGTGCCTGCGTTCGATCACTGCGCAGCAGATGCTGCGCCTCGTCCTGGAGTCCGCGGCGATTGAGTGTCGCGGTGAGGTAGTCCCGGTGGGCGTTGCGTGCGTCGTCGGTCAGGCGCAGCCAGACGATCTGCAGAATCCAGGCGGTGGAGAAAACCACACCGGCAACCATCAGATAGAGGTTCGCGACCACCCAGTTGTCGTTGACCGGCTCGGACATCGCCATGGCAGCGAGCGTCGTACAGACAGCAAGAGCCCAGCCGATGTGACTGATGGCAACGCGAGGGCTGTGAACAATCGCCGCGTAGAAGCCGATCATGATGAACAGGATGCAGCCGATGGTTCCGACGAAAGCGGTGCGTACGGCGAAGAAGAGAGAGACGGCGAGCCACAGGTCGGCCCACACGAGAAAGGCCACTGATTGTTGCCAGGTGGGCCACGATTCGTTTCGTGCCCAACGACATCCCGCGTAGATCCCGCTGATCGTTCCGACAGCGAGGACCGATCGTGCAAGGGCAGTGTCGGAACCGAAGCGGCTCAACTGCATGGTCGCCGCGATCAGGGCGAAGAGGAAACACCACACGGCAACCAATTTGCGTCCGGGAACGGTCAGCCCGCGGACGTCGAGGAACCGGGGGAGCCAGGAGTAATCAGTGTGGTCTGACCACCAACGAGAAAGCAGTTCACGCGTCGGGTGGAGGTTGCTCCCCGTCCCGCGCAGTCCTGCATTCAAACCGGGCACCTGTCGAGTCGATGGGTGGTCAATCAGCTATTGGCGGGTTAACGCTACCTCGAGTATCGCGCGGCTCGTGCGCGCGGACCTGCTTTCTGGCGCAGAGGCCGTCGACCTGTGAGAATCGAAGGGCGCGGAGGAATGATTCCGCCGAAGGATGTGCGTCAGCACCGGGAGAGGACACGGACATGGGTTTCTTGGACAACGTCAAGGGATTGGTCGAAAAAGGCCAGGAGCTCGCAGCGGAGAACTCCGACAAGGTTCACGACGCGATCGACAAGGTCGCCGACATCGCCGACGACAAGACCGGCAACAAGTACGGCGATAAGATCGACAAGGCAGCCGAGGCCGCCAAGAAGGCGGTTCCCGAAAAGCAGTAATACCGGATTCGGTAACACCGTTTCGGTAACACAATTGCTCAGGAGCCCGTAACCGAAAAGGTCGCGGGCTTCTGTGCGTCCGCTGGGTGAACTCCCAGGGTCGGCGGGCAGAATGAACGCGTGAACTTCACCTGGATTCTGCTGGTTGTCATTGCCGCCATCGCAGTCACCGGGCTGTCCAATCGGCGAAACCTGCAGGCACCGCTGGTTTTGGTGGCGGTAGGTTCGGCCGCATCGTTCATACCCGGCATGCCGCGACCCGAACTCGACCCCCACGTCATTCTCGGTGTGGTCCTGCCGCCGCTGCTCTACTCGGCCGCTCTCAAATTTTCGGTAGCGACCTTCAAACGCAACCTGGCCCCGATCCTGCGCCTCGGCGTCGGAATGGTGTTGGTGACTGCGTTCGTGGTTGCCTTCTTCGCCGAATGGATGGTGCCCGAGTTCACGATCGGCGCCGCCCTCGTGCTCGGGGCCGTGATCGCGCCGACCGATGCCGTCAGCGCGGTGGCAGTCGGCCAGAAACTCGGGCTGCCGAAACGGGTCATCGCCATCCTGACGGGCGAGGGACTCGTCAACGACGCCACCGCGCTGACGCTCTTCACCGTCGCTGTCGCAGCAGTGACCGGAACGCGAATTGCCACAGATTCGCCCCTGCTGTTCTTCGCGTACGAAGTGATCGGTGGCGTCGTCGTCGGCTTGGTGCTCGCGTTCGTCGTCAAGTTCGTTCGTGCCCGCATGTACGACTCTCCACTCGAAACCGGCTTGGGGCTGGTGCTTCCGTTCGCTGCGTACCTTGCCGCCGAAGAACTGCACGCGTCCGGTGTTCTGGCCGTCGTGGTAGCAGGCCTGGTGATCGGGCACTATTCGACGGATGCGTCGATCATGACGAGACTGCAGGAACGCTCGGTGTGGTCGAGCCTGGACACTCTCCTCGAGATGTTCGTCTTTGCGTACATGGGTCTACAACTGAGCTTCGTGATCGACGATGTTGTCGCCGACGGGCTTCCGGTGCTTCACGTGTTCGCATACGGTCTCGCAGTCCTGGCCGTGGTCATCGTGATTCGGCCACTGTGGCTGTTCTTGAGTTACTCGCGTGTTCGATTCGGTGTAACCCTGCGCCGCGATCGCGAGAATCAACTGACGTGGAAACAGAATCTGGTGGTCTCGTGGGCGGGTATGCGCGGCGTCGTCACGCTTGCTGCCGCCGGCGGTATTCCGTTCGCGCTCTCGTCCGGCGAGCCGTTCCCCGGACGCGGCGTCATCCAGGCGATCGCGTTCATCGTCGCGGTCGGGACCTTGCTGATTCAGGGATCGACTCTGCCGTTCATGATTCGTCGCCTCGACGTCGCGGATCCCTACGAGCAGTTGCGCACGCAGGAACAGATGGAGTTGGCACGCAACATTTCTCGGAAGGCCGGTGAGGAGGCGTTGGCCGACGCTGCGGCGCACCCTCCGCCGGGGATCGACGGAAAGGAACTGCAGGCAATCGTCGAACGTGTGCGGCGTTCGATGCAGGCGAGGCTTCAACTCCAGGAGGTCGACGAAGACGCCGATCGCGAGGCTGTCCTGTGGAACGCGGGAGCGTTGTTCGACAAGTTCCGGCATCAGTCATTGCGCTCGCAGCGAGTTGCGCTGATCGCCGCACGTGACGAGGGCGATCTCGACGACGAGGTATTGCGTACCGTATTGGAAGGACTCGACATCGAAGAGGCCGCAGCCGAGGAACGTGTCAGGCGTCGCCGAGCAGGCAGCGCGGGCAAATAGAGGGGAACACTGCGTATGACGGTTCGGAGTTCGAGAGTTCGCGCAGGCTGGGCAGTGCTGGTGGCGAGCGTACTTCTCGTGAGCGTCGCCTGTGGATCGGATACGTCGCCTGACATATCTGTCACCGACACCGAGACCACCACCCCGCCGGTCGAGAGCAGTGCTCAACGCGGCGTCGTGTTCGACAGTCAACCTTTCACCAGCACAGCGGAAGTGGCGGCGTCCGGAGCGCGTGCGGTCAAGATCCTGTACGGCTCCACCTCCGGCATCGACGGCCGGGAGACTCAGGTATCGGGAACGGTGTTCACGCCGGCTGGAACGCCGCCGGAGGGTGGCTGGCCGATCGTCTCCATCGGCCATGGCACGACGGGTATTTCGGACGACTGTGCGCCGTCGACGTCGCCGACTCTCTTCGGCACGATCGGTCTGGTCGCGCCGTTCCTCGACTCGGGATACGTTGTCGCTGTCTCCGACTTCGAGGGCCTCGGCACTCCGGATCCGCATCCCTACCTGCAACCCGACACCGCGGCGTTCAACGTCATCGACGCGGTTCGAGCGGCGCGCAACGTAGTCCCGGACACCTCGACTCGGTGGGCAACTCTGGGGCTTTCCCAAGGCGGGCAGGCCTCCTGGGCAGCAGCCGAGGAAGCCGACACCTACGGCGACGGCCTCGAATTCGTGGGTGCGGCAAACCTGTCCCCGGCAGCGGACATCTCACCGATCATCTCGAGTGATTCCGAGGTCAATCTGTCTCTCCCACAGCAGCTGCTGCTCCCGTACGTGCTCGAAGGACTCTCCCTCACCCACCCCGAACTCGAACGAACCGACTACGTGCGTGGCGCATTCGAGCAGAACTACGAACTGCTCACCTCGTGCCTGACCTCTCGCGCGACAGAGAAGTTGGGTCTTGTCGGAAAGGTCACTCCGGCCGATACCCGGCCCGCTACCGCCGAGGACGCGGATCGAATTCACGCGTGGCTCAGCGACGTTGCTCTCCCACGTCAACGGGCGAGCGGTCCCATGTACGTCGTCGTCGGTACCAATGACAACCTCATCCGTCCGGAATGGACCGAGGCGGCAGTCGAACGCGCCTGCGCCGAGGGTGACGTCATCGAGTTCCAGGCGCGGCCGGGCGAGGGTCACGCGGACGGCGCCGCCGTGCCGGGAGCTGTTGCGTGGGTCAAGGATAGATTTGCAGGTGTGCCGGCGCCGAATACCTGCGGGTCGTGAATCGATGACGCCGTTGGAGCGAATCCGCGCCCTTGCACTGGCATTGCCGGAGGCAACCGAGCGAGTCAGCCACGGTGAAGTGTCGTGGTTCGTGCGCAAGGCGCCGCAGTTCGTCACCATGGCAGATCACCACCACGACGATCGTCTCGCGATCTGGGCCGCGGCACCATCTGGGGCGCAGGCAGATTGGGTCAGCCGCGATCCGTCGAGGTTCTTCGTCCCGCCGTACGTGGGTGGCCGCGGATGGATCGGCGTGTACCTCGACGTGCCGAGCGCCGACGAAACCGAGGACGAGAAATTTTGGAACGACGTCGCCGACGTCGTCGAAGATGCGTACCGCACGGTGGCTCCGAAAACTCTGACCCGGAAACTGGATGAGGATTCGCGTTGAGCCCGGCCGTAGTCGCGCTTCTGAGCGTGCTGATTCTCGCAGTGGCCGGGGCGCTGACCGCGGTGTGGATGCGCACCAGACGTGAGGTGACCACCCCCACCGAGCGTGCCGTCCACGCGGCGCTCCACACGGCTTCGCTTGCTGCGCGGCCACTTCGGCGCGGACTCGACAAGAATTCGGCGGCGGAGGCGGCGCCTCACCTGCGCGAGCTGACCGGCGGCGCCGGCTTGGGCCTGGCTGACGCGTCGGGAAATCTGCTGGCGTGGGACGGTCGTCACGAAGCGTTGGCCGATCAGTTCCACGACGCCGCCATTCGCGCGATCGAAGGCGAGCGCCGGGTGCTCGTCACCCACGCAGACCTGGTGCGCGGATCGAGCGATCACAGCGTGCGAGCGCTGATCGCTCAGCCCCTGTTGATCGAGGACATCGGCGTAGTCGGGGTGATGGGAATCGTCACCAGCGAAGATCCGTGGCCGGGAATGCTCGGAGCGGTCACCGAGGTCGCTCGGTACGCCTGCAGTCAGATCGAACTCGCCGACCTCGACGCGTCCCGGGCCCTGTTGGATCGAGCGGAAGTGCGGGCTCTGCGCGCGCAGATCAGTCCCCACTTCATCTACAACGCGCTCAACACCGTCGCGTCGTTCGTGCGGACCGACCCGGCGCGTGCCAGGGAACTGATTCTCGAGTTCGCGGACTTCACCCGGTACTCGTTTCGATCAGCGGGCGAGTTCACCCTGCTCGCCGACGAGCTACGCAACATTGATCGGTATCTGACTCTCGAACGCGCGCGATTCGGGGAGGCGCTGAACGTCCGCCTTCAGGTTGCACCCGAAGTGCTCAACGTGGTCCTTCCCTTCCTGGCTCTCCAGCCGCTGGTCGAGAACGCGGTTCGTCACGGCATTTCGAGTAAGCCGGAGGGCGGCACTGTCACCATCGTGGCCGCGGACGAGGGACCGGACTGCATCATCAGCGTCGAGGACGACGGTGTGGGGATGGATCCCGAACTACTGCGTTCCGGTTCGCTCGACGCCATCGAGTCGGGATCAGGACGACCCAGCGCGCGGGAAGCCGCTCACGTCGGCTTGGCCAACGTCGACGACAGGCTTCGCGCCGCGTTCGGAAACGACTACGGGCTGGTGGTGGAGACGGCGCCGGGCGCGGGAACGAAGGTCAGTATGCGTGTTCCCAAGTTCAAGCAGGGGATTCACGTCTGATTCTCGCCTTCGATGATCAGGCTGAAACCGTCGTGGGAACATGGACCTGTTGTGAACGAGACTGACACTGATGCCCAGCTGACCGTCCTCGCCGTCGACGACGAGAAACCAGCCCTCGACGAGCTGGCGTTCTTGCTGCGTGCAGAGGGCTCGGTCGCGCACGTTCACACTGCATCGGATGCGACGACCGCGTTGAGGATCCTGCGCGGTGGAAGCATCGACGCGGTGTTTCTCGACATCAACATGCCCGGACTCGACGGTCTCGAACTGGCAGGCATTCTCTCCAACTTCGCCACGCCGCCGCCCGTCGTGTTCGTGACAGCGCACGACGATCGAGCGGTTGCGGCATTCGATCTCGGTGCCGTCGACTACCTACTCAAACCGCTCCGGGAGGAGCGTCTCGCTCAGGCTGTTCAACGGATCGTGGGGTTGGCCGGGCGCACCAAGAGCGAGAGCAAGCCCGAAGCTGCGTCCACCGACGAGGTGATCCCGGTGGAACTGGGCGGTGTCACGACGCTCGTTCAGCGGTCCTCGGTGGAGTGGGTGGAAGCCGACGGGGACTACGCGCGTTTGCACACTGCAGGGAAGTCGCACCTGGTACGCATCCCGATCTCGACGCTCGAATCACGCTGGGCGGACGCCGGCTTCCTGCGCGTTCACCGCTCCTATTTGGTGTCTCTGGCGCTGGTCACCGGTATCCGCACGGTGGGCAGTGGATTGGTGGTGTGTCTGCGCCCGCACGGCGACAAGCCCCCCGTCGAGCTTCCGGTCAGCCGCAGACACACCCGTGAACTCAAGGATCGTCTGGTTCGTGCGCCCAAGCAGAGTTGGTTGTCGCGATGACGTCGCAGTCCGATCCTCCTCAACGTCAGCGTGTGGTGTTGGCGCAACGCAGTGGCGCTCGGATCGTGCGGACACGGGTGGAGGTGCAGGAACAGACCGAAGTCGGTGACGCCATGATTTGGGGTCTCGTTCGCGCGCAGTTGGGGCTGGCGATCCGCCTTGCCGTCGTCGCAGCCGGGCTCCTTTGTGCAGTACCGCTTCTGACGCACCTGTTCCCGACGCTGTCGGACGTCGCTGTCCTGGGAATCAGATTGCCGTGGCTCGTGATGGGCGGCGCCGTGTATCCCTTGCTGTTGATCACCGGCTGGGTGTTCGTGCGTCGGGCGGAACGAAACGAGCAGGACTTCACCGACATCGTGGACGACTGAGCGCGGCGCTGTGGGAGGACAACCTATCCCGGTATTGACGGTGCTCGGCATCGTGGCAGCGGCTGTGGCGACGGTGGCGATCGGCATTTACGGAGTTCGGCTCGCTCGCACCACCTCGGACTTTCTCGTGGCGTCCAGAACCGTCAGCGCGCGGTGGAATGCGACGGCCATCTCCGGCGAGTACCTCTCTGCTGCTTCGTTTCTCGGCGTCGCCGGGCTGGTCGCGAAATACGGTGCAGACGCCCTCTGGTATCCCATCGGATTCACCGCCGGATACCTCGCACTGCTTCTGTTCGTCGCAGCGCCGCTTCGGCGTTCGGGAGCGTACACCGTCCCCGATTTTGCCGAATTCCGTCTCGGCTCACCGCGATTGCGCAAGCTCGCGATGCTCGTGGTCGCGATGGTGTGCATCCTGTATCTGATTCCACAGTTCCAAGGCGCGGGCCTGACGCTCAACATCCTGCTCGGTGTTCCCAGTTGGATCGGCGGTGTTGCGGTCGGGGTCATCGTCATCGCCAACGTCGTGGGCGGCGGGATGCGCTCGATCACCTTCGTTCAGGCCTTCCAGTACTGGCTCAAACTGACCGCCGTCGCGATTCCCGCTGTGGCACTGACCTTCTACTTCTTCGGAGATCACCACGACGTCGGCGCTTCGATGCCGCCGACGGTCACTACTGCAACGACGGTGGACATCACCACCGACGTCGTGGTCCAGGTGTCCGAGCCGGTGACGGTCAGCGGTGGCACGGTCGACGGGCGAGCGGTCGAAGGTACCGTCACCCTGGGGCCGGGGGAGCACACCCTCGGTGAAGGCATGTCCATGGTCCTCGACGCGGGAGCCGCGGTCCCCGTCGTCGCCGGAGCACCTGCGCAGAACTCGGACTGGATCACCCCAGGTTGGGGTTTCGGTGGGCCGCACCCGATGTATCAGGTGTACTCGCTGATGCTCGCCACATTCCTCGGAACGCTCGGCCTGCCTCACGTTCTCGTCCGCTTCTACACCAATCCCGACGGTCGGGCCGCTCGTCTGACGTCGCTCGCAGTTGTCGGTCTGGTCAGCGTGTTCTACCTGTTTCCGACACTCTTGGGTGTCTTCGCTCGCCTGTATGTTCCGCAACTTCTGATCACGGGTACCTCGGATGCCGCGGTGCTGCTGCTTCCGGGGTCGGTGTTCTCGGGGTGGGGCGGCCAACTGCTGGCAGCCCTCGTGGCGTCCGGTGCCATTGCGGCCTTCCTGTCGACGTCGTCCGGATTGCTCGTCAGCATCGCAGGGGTCGTCAGTACCGATGTCCTCCGCGGGCGTGTTCGGGATTTCCGCATTGCCGCACTCCTGGCCGGTGTCGTTCCGCTCGTGCTGTCGCTTGCGGTGGTGTCGGTCGACCTCTCGAGAACCGTCGGGTTGGTGTTCGCGGTCGCGGCGTCGACGCTCTGCCCTCTGCTCGTGTTGGGCATTTGGTGGCGCGGCCTCACCGCCGTCGGTGCGGGGGCGGGGATGGTGGTCGGCGGGTTCGTCGCGGGAACCGCCGCTACCGTCGCAGTTCTGGGCGGTTTGTCGGAGAACGTCCTCGGTGGCTGGCCGGCAGCCATTTTTGCGTTCCCGGCCGCGGTGAGCGTGCCGCTGGCGTTCCTCACGATGATCGTCGTGAGCAAGGCGTCGGCAAAGCAAGTACCGGCAGATATTGCGCGAATCTTCACGCGGATGCACGCCCCCGAACGGCTCGGAATGGGCTCCGATCGCGAAGACGATCTCCGCCAACCCTGACTTTCATCGCCCAGGGCTCATGCCGTTGGTCGCGCCTGCCGGACCGTTCGGCGCAGCGCGCGACTGCTCAGCGTGTGACTGCCACCACAGCGTCTTCATGTGACTCCAATCTCACTAACGTCTGTGTGTAGTTCACTTCACACGCGAGGCGAGGAGCCGGCAGTGTCCACAGCAGAAATCAGTGAGGGGTCGCCGCAAGAGCGACGCACCCCGGATGCCCAGGCATTCATAGACATGCAAGCGAGTCCCGAATTCCAGGAACTCCGAACGCGTCTGCGCAAGTTCGTTTTCCCCATCACTGCATTCTTCCTGCTCTGGTATGCGGTGTACGTCGTCCTGGCTACCTACGCCCACGACTTCATGGCCACCAAGGTCCTCGGAAACATCAATCTCGGCATCATCCTCGGCCTCGGGCAGTTCGTCACCACCTTCGCCATCACCGCGTGGTACGTGAAGTTCGCCGGCCGTGAGCTCGATCCCCGCTCCGCCGCCATCCGCGAAGAACTGGAAGGTCCCGCACAGTGATCACCACACTCGCCGCGTCCGAAACGGACGTAGGAAACCCCGCCTTCAACATCGCGATCTTCCTCGCGTTTGTCGTCGTGACCATGACGCTGGTCATCCGCGCCAGCCGGACCACCAAGAAGGCATCGGACTTCTACACCGGCGGTGGACAGTTCACCGGCCCGCAGAACGGCTTCGCCATCGCCGGCGACTACCTGTCGGCGGCGTCGTTCCTCGGTATCGCAGGGGCGATCGCGGTGTACGGCTACGACGGCTTCTTGTACTCCATCGGATTCCTTGTCGCCTGGTTGGTTGCGCTGCTTCTGGTGGCCGAATTGCTCAGGAACACCGGAAGATTCACGATGGCCGACGTCCTGAGCTTCAGGCTCAAGCAGCGTCCGGTGCGCATGGCGGCAGCCCTGTCCACTCTGGCAGTTTCCCTCTTCTACCTCCTTGCTCAGATGGCCGGCGCCGGTGGACTTGTCGCGCTGCTGCTCAACATCGACGGCAAAGTGGGACAGTCGATCGTCGTCGCGATCGTCGGTGTGCTGATGATCGTGTATGTCTTGGTCGGCGGCATGAAGGGCACCACCTACGTACAGATGGTCAAGGCGGTTCTGCTGGTCGCCGGAGCCGGCATCATGTTCGTGCTCGTACTGTGGGCAGTGCGCGGCAACTTCTCTCAGTTGCTCGCCAATGCGCAGGACATGGTCAACAGTTCCACCACCAAGGGTGTGCAGGGACGCGACATCCTCGGGCCCGGTGCGAAGTACGGGCTGTCCGGAATGACGAAGCTCGACTTCATCTCTCTCGGAATCGCTTTGGTGCTCGGCACCGCCGGCCTGCCGCACGTGCTGATGCGCTTCTACACGGTACCCACTGCCAAGGAAGCTCGCCGCTCGGTGACCTGGGCGATCGCGCTGATCGGCGCCTTCTACCTGTTCACGCTGGTCCTCGGCTACGGCGCGGCCAGTATGGTCGGACCGGACAAGATCTTGGCGGCACCCGGTAAGGAGAACGCGGCAGCTCCGCTGCTCGCCTTCGAACTCGGCGGCACCATCTTCCTCGGCATCATTTCCGCGGTGGCCTTCGCGACCATCCTCGCCGTCGTCGCCGGCCTCGCGATCACTGCGTCGGCGTCGTTCGCTCACGACATCTACGCCAGTGTCATCAAGCGCGGCAACGCAACCGAGGAGCAGCAGGTTCGAGTTTCTCGAATCACCGTCGTGGTCATCGGACTTGTCTCCATCGTTCTCGGCATCATGGCGATGGGGCAGAACATCGCCTTCCTGGTGGCTCTCGCCTTCGCGGTGGCTGCCTCGGCGAACCTGCCCACCTTGCTGTACTCGCTGTTCTGGAAGAAGTTCAACACCACCGGTGCACTCTTCAGCATCTACGGCGGTTTGATCAGCTGCTTGACGCTGATCGTCTTCTCCCCGGCAGTGTCGGGCAAGGCGTCGTCGATGTTCCCGAACTCCGACTTCGCGTGGTTCCCACTCTCGAACCCCGGTATCGTCTCGATCCCGCTGGCATTCGTCCTCGGCATTGTCGGTACGTACATCGGACGCAACAAGATCGAAGACCCGGCAAAGCAGGCAGAGATGGAAGTTCGCTCCCTCACCGGCGTCGGCGTCGAAAAGGCTGTCAGCCACTAAGAGGGGCAAAGCCCCCGTGCGTCTTTCTGGTACCTCTGGTTACGGAAAAGGCGCACGGGGCTTATTGTTCTGCCATGGCAAAGCTCACAGTGAAAATCGATGTTCCGCTTCCTCCTCAGGAAGTGTGGGACAAGGCGTCCGATCTCAGTGGATACGAAAACTGGCTCGTGGTTCACGACGGATGGCGCAGTGAACTTCCCGAGCAATTGGGTGTCGGTACCGAGATCAGCTCGGTCGTGACGGTGAAGGGCCTGCGCAACCGCGTTCGGTGGACCATCAAGAAATACGACGTTCCGAAGGCGATCTCGCTCAAGGGAGACGGCAAGGGCGGGGTCCAGCTCGGTCTCGAACTCGACGTGAAGGCAAAGGGCGACGGGTCGGAACTCGCGCTGACAGTCGAGTTGGGCGGCGCGCCGTTGTTCGGCCCGATCGGTTCGAGTGTGGCGCGGGCGCTCAAAGGCGATGTGGAGAAGTCACTGGCCCAGTTTGTCCAGATCTACACCTAGTTTGTCGAGATACAAACGTAGAGCTACTTCGCCGCTAATATGAGTTAGGATTCTTTTCGGCGAAATAAACCAGGCATCGGTTGGTTACCGGTGCGGTTCCCGCTGGAAAGGATTCGCTCGACGTAGTGGACTCGCCGCGTCCGCGCCGGCCGTCGGTTCGGTCTTCATGGACTGCCCGATGGCAAGTGTGGGTGCAGACTCGTCGAGGACAGACGAAGCCGGCAAACCGCTGGCGGCGGCTCTGACATCGGACACCGGACGCTCCGTGCTCGCCGGCCTCGGGTTCCGCGGCGCGGATCAGGCCCCACTGGTCGCCGGTGGAGTGGGGAAGGTTTTGTCGCTGGTGCCGTCCGATCCGGCTGTGGTCACCAAGGCCCTCGCGCGGTACGAGATTCTGTCAGACCATCGCGCGCCTTGGCAGTTGTCGACGTCTCGGGGTCCATGGACTACATGCAGGCCGGGATCACTTGTATGGCCGCGACTGCGCAGGCCGGCGACATCGCGATCCGAATGTTTCCCGGCAACGCACAATTGGGCCCCTGGGCATTCTCCGTGGACCTCGGTGACGGGACGGACTACCGCGAACTCGAACCCATCGCCCGTATGGATGCAACCGAAGACGAGACGGACCATCGGAGCAAACTACTGTCTCAGATCGACAATCTCTCTTCGATCGTCGGCGGCGGAACAGGTTTGTACGACAGCGTTCTCGCCGCGTATCGGTCGGTGCAACAGTCCTCCGATCCGGCCTCGATCAATTCGGTGATACTGCTGACCGACGGTGCCAACGACGATTCGACAGGTATCGCGCTGCGGGAACTCCTCGACACCGTGACTCGCGAACAGGACCCGACGCGCCCGGTGCCGATCATCATCGGCGTCACCGATGACGCCTATACCGATGTGCTCGAGCAGATTCGGCTCTCGCCGGCGGCAACAGTCATTTCGCTCCGATACCGGCAGACATCCCGAAGGTCTTCGTCGGCGCGATCAGTGGGCGCGCCGGCTGAATTACTCGAGTACGGGTGCGTCCGCGCTGTCCGTGATCCATTCGGTCGCGAGCTTCTCGAGGGTGCCGTCGGCGTAGAGCGCATCCACGGCGGCGGAGACACACGCGGTCAGTGGACTGTTCTTCTCGAGCACCAAACCGAAGAATTCGGTGACCGCGTTGGGCCGCGGAAACTGACCCACGATGACGGACCCGGGGAGTTCGTTCTCGGTGATGTGGAATCCCGTCGGGATGTCGACGACCAGCGCCTCGATCTCGCCCGCGGCCAGCGCTGCTTTCGCGTCGTCCGTGGTCGCGAACTCGCGTGGCGCAGTGGTCGGAACAATCGTGTCGGTGATCGCCGCGAGGCTGGTGGAACCCGTCTGAGCGCCCAAGCGGTAGCCGGCAAGATCCGCAAGATTCTTTGCACCAGCGGCTTTGCTTCCGCGTGAGGCGATCACCGACTGCGCCACTGCGTAGTACGGCGAGCTGAAGTCGACGTTCTCGCGGCGTTCCCCGGAAATCGTGAACTGATTGGCGTCGAAGTCGAAGTCCTTGGGGCCCGGTTTCAACGCGTCGTTGAAGGCGACCGTTGTGAAGCGAACCTGCTCGGTGGTGTATCCGAGCTTGTCGACGACGGCGCGGGCCACCGCGCCCTCGAAGCCCTTGCCGTTCGACGGATTGTTGTCGACGAACCACGGTGCGTACGCCGGTGAATCGGTGGCGATGGTCAAGACACCGTCTTCGAGGGTGGTCCCGCTCTGGGGTCCGCACTTGTCCACCGCGGTGGTCGAGGGCAGTTTGGTGAAGGCCTCGGGAACCGTGGTCGTGGTGTCCGCTGCCGCAGGTGCCTCCGGCTGCGACGAACACGAGCCCAACAAGATCGAGGAAGCAAAGATCGCGGTCACGGCAACGGCGCGTCGTGTCATGGGCGCCATCTTGCCTGTTTGTCCGGTACGGACGTGACGGGGGTCTCGTGCGGGACCTGTTCACGCAGCTGAGCGTCGTAGCGCAAGGCGCTCAGACGGCGTCGTCCCACCCCAGACTCCGTGCGGTTCAGCGGTCTCGAGTGCAAAAGTCAGGCAGTCCCGGATGACTGGGCAGCGGAAGCACACCTGCTTCGCGGAACTTTCCCGTGCGGCCCGATTGCGTCCGCGTTCTTCACCCGGCGAATAGAACACCGCCGGGTCCACCGTCTTACAGGTGGCGAACGTCCGCCAGTTGTTTTCCACTAACGGCCCCGGTGAACTGCGAACGGTCATCGTGGTCTCCTCTCCCATCGAAAATCCAGTCTCACCCGTGGCCCTGCGCTGCGGCAGGTTTCCGATCCACCAGATTTCTACTGCCAGACACAGCGCTATCCAGGCACAGCGGTTTCCAGCACAATGAGGAAATGGCAACGACGGATCGGGGTCAGATCACTCTCGACGGCACAACCGTGCCCGTAACCAATCTGGGCAAGATCCTCTACCCCGAGAGTGGGACCTCGAAGGCCGAAGTCATCGACTACTACACCCGTATCGCCGCAGTCATGCTTCCGCACGTCATCGGTAGGCCGGGTACTCGTAAGCGTTGGCCGAACGGTGTCGATGGCCAGTCCTTCTTCGAAAAGAACCTTGCGTCGTCTGCGCCGCGGTGGCTTACCCGAGCGTCGCTGCAACATTCGGATCGTGTTGTCACGTACCCGATCTTCGATTCCGTTGCATCCCTGGCGTGGTTGGGGCAGCAGGCGGCACTCGAATTGCATGTTCCCCAATGGCGGTTCGACGGTTCCGAGCGTGGCCCGGCGACACGTCTGGTGTTCGATCTCGACCCGGGTGAGGGCGTGGGGTTGACCGAGTGCGCCGAGGTTGCGAGGTCGATTCGAGATCTGGTCGCAACTCTGGGGTGGACTGCTTATCCGGTAACCAGTGGTAGCAAGGGAATCCACCTCTACGTTCCGCTGGATCGAACTTTGGACGGCAGTGGTGCGTCGACTGTCGCCAAGCAGATCGCCACCGGACTCGAGAAGCTTCACCCGGATCTCGTCACCGCAACGATGGCTCGAAATGTCCGGGCCGGCAAGATCTTCGTGGACTGGAGTCAGAACAACGCCGCCAAGACCACCATTGCGCCCTATTCGATGCGCGGTCGTGATCAACCCTATGTTGCCGCGCCGCGTAGTTGGGACGAACTCGACGATCCGAAGCTGCGCCACCTGCTGTTCGACGAGGTGCTGGAGCGCGTCGAATCAGACGGTGATCTGCTGGCCGATCTGGATCCGCCGGTCTCGGCGGCTGTTGCCGACACGTTGACGCACTATCGCAACAAACGATCGCCTGATCGGACGCCCGAGCCGATCCCGGCTGCGGTGGCCAAGGAGACAGCGGGCAATACCTTTGTGATTCAAGAACATCACGCCAGACGATTGCATTACGACGTACGTCTAGAGAGGGACGGTGTGCTCGTATCCTGGGCAGTCCCGAAGGGTGTGCCGACCAGTGCCGGAGAGAATCGGCTAGCCGTGCACACCGAGGATCATCCGCTCGAATACGCCACGTTCTCGGGCACGATTCCGAAGGGGGAGTACGGCGGCGGTTCGATGACGATCTGGGATTCCGGAACATACGAGACCGAGAAGTGGCGTGAAGACGAGGTGATCGTGCGCCTGAGCGGGGAGCGGGTGCAGGGACGGTTCGCGATGATCCGGACAAAGGGTGACCAGTGGTTGATGCATCTGATGAAGGACCAGAACGCGAGTTTCGGAACGGAGTTTCCCAAGAATCTCGAGCCGATGCTTGCCACCGCTGGAACGCTCGAGGGTCTCGACCCGCAGGAGTGGGCTTTCGAAGGAAAGTGGGACGGTATTCGAGTGATTCTCGAATACCGTTCGGGCGCAATGTCACTCCGCAGTCGCGCGGGTAACGACAAGACTCGGGACTATCCCGCCCTTTCCGGGTTGGCCGAGACCCTGGACGGTCATGACGTGGTTCTCGACGGCGAAGTGGTGGCGTACAACGAGGCGGGTGTCACCGATTTCGGTCTGCTGCAGCGCGGTGGGGATCCGGTTTTTCTGGCCTTCGATCTTCTGTACCTCGACGGAGTGTCTTTGCTGCGGAAGTCCTATTCGGATCGCCGTACCGTGTTGAATGCGTTGGCGGGCAAGGTCGGTGAACTCGAGGTACCCCCACAGATCGAGGGTACGGCGGAGAACGCGTTGGAGGTGAGTGCCGATGCCGGGTGGGAAGGGATTGTCGCCAAACGTCTTGCATCGGTGTACCTTCCGGGGTGGCGTGGGTCGAGTTGGATCAAGGTGAAGAACTGGCGCACCCAAGAGGTGGTGATCGGTGGGTGGCGCACCGGGCAGGGCAATCGAGCGCAGGGGATCGGGGCGCTGCTCATGGGAATTCCGGGTGAGGACGGATTGACCTACGTGGGGCGCGTCGGTACCGGCTTCAGCGATCGTGATTTGGAGTCCTTACTTGCGACACTGGAACCGCTGCGTCAGAAGGAAAGTCCGTTCGAGGAGGAACTGCCCGCCGACGACCGAAAGGGAGCAGTGTGGGTGAAACCGGAACTCGTCGGTGAGGTGCGGTTCATGGATTGGACGAAGACCGAGCGTCTACGTCATCCGAGTTGGCGGGGTCTGCGGGAGGACAAGAAGCCGGGCGACGTGGTGCGGGAAACAAGGCAATAACGGCCAACGCACCGAGGAACGCTGCTGCGGCACAGATCTGGATTCCCATGCACATCGCCGAAGTGTAAGCCTGATTCGCTGCTTCGGCCACAATGCTCACCGGGGGAGCGTCGGCGTGGATCTGCGCCAGATCGACTGTGGAAGCGCTGACTCCGGGTTCGAAGCGGGACCGGAAAACCGTTGCTACGACTGTCCCGACGATGGCGACGCCCAGAACTCCACCCAATTCCCGTACGACACTGTTAATCGAACTTGCCATCGAAGCCTGCTGGGGCGTAACCGACGACATCGACGCAGTTGTTGCCGGAGCCATGACCAACCCCATCCCGGCGCCAACCAGTGCCATTATCGCAGCCAAGACCCCGAACGGTGCGTACCTACCCGCGGCGATCGACAAGACCAACAGTCCCACGGACATGACCGTGAGGCCGCCCGCGATCGAACTGCGCACCCCGAATCGGCCCACCACACGATGGCTGCTGGAGGCGACAGCCGCCATCACCAGTGCAAACGGAACTGCACCGACGCCGGCAACCAATGGACCGTAACCGCGAACGAATTGGAGGTATTGCGTGTACGTGAAGAGAACACCGAACAAGGCGAAGAACGTTGCGGCCAAGATGGCATTGGAGATGCTGAACACTCGGCTGGTGAAGATGCGCACGTCTGTCATCGGCGCCGGGACCCGCAGCTCCCACCAGACGAACCCGGCGAGAAGTGCTGTTGCGCTGACGATCTCCAGCACCGTGATGGGCGACGACCATCTGCGAAGGCTTGCTTGGGTGAGGGCATCCACGATCAAAGCCAGTCCGCCGGCGGACAACAGGAGTCCGGGGATGTCGAAGGAACCCTTCACCATTCCCCCTGCTGAGGGCACAAGAGAAACCGTCGCGGCTATCACAACGGCGACCAATGGGACGTTTATCCAGAAGACGCTTCCCCAACTGAAATGTTCGAGAAGTACGCCACCGACTACGGGGCCGATCGTGATTCCCAGTCCGGCGGTTGCAGACCAGATTCCTATCGCCCGCCCTCTCTCGTGCGGGGCGAACATCGAGACGGCAAGTGACAGCGTCGCCGGCATGACCAGTGCGGCGGCGGCTCCCATCATTGTTCTCCAGCCGATCAGCTGCAACGACGTGTGAGAGAGGGCAGCGAAGGCTGACCCGAGGGCGAACAAGGTGAGGCCGGTCAGAAGTATCCGACGGTGACCGAATCTTGTGCCGAGTCCACCTGCCGTGATGAGCAAGGCGGCGAACGCCAATGTGTATGCGTTGGTGATCCATTGCAGGTCGACGGTGGTCGCCTGCAGTTCGCGGGCAAGGGTCGGGATAGCGGTGTTGAGGATGGTGTTGTCGATCGTGACTACGACGAGGGATGTGCAGAGGGCGCCGAGTGCTGCCCATCGTCGCCGGTCATTGGGTTCGAGGGAATTCATCATGTCCTTACGAATGTAACCTTACGAATGTTTAGTTATGAGAACGTACCCCTTCGCCTTACATGTGTAAAGTTTGTCGGGTGAGTGATGTTTCCGAAGATGCCGATGAAACTGGGGCGAGTGGTTCTCGGAGTACTCGCGCCCGAAATCCGAGAGGAAGCGGCGCACGGCTCCGCGGAGAGATCGTCGCCGCAGCGGCGACGCTCATCGCCCGCACCGGATCGGATCAGGCAGTGACGCTCCGATCGGTCGCTCGCGAAGTCGGGATATCCGCACCATCTATCTACGGACACTTTTCCGATCGCGACGCCATTGTCGAAGCGGTGGTCTCCGAATCGCTGGAGCAGTTGCATCTCGCCGTGGCCGACGCCGTTGCCGCACACCCCGACCCGGTCGAGGGTCTGTATGCCGGGTGCTCGGCATACGTCGAGTTCGGCATTTCCGAGCCCGCTCGGTACCGGGTCTTGTTCGGGTGGTCCAGGCCGAAAGGTCAGTCACCACAATCGGATACGCGAGGACTGGCCGCCTTCAACACGCTGGTGACCAACCTCGACGCGTGCGTCGCCGCTGGGAGGTCGACCAGCACAGACACTTTCGTCGATGCGGTATCGATCTGGACTTCGCTGCACGGACAGGTGATGTTGCGGGCCGATCTCCCGGAATTCCCGTGGCCGTCGACCGACACCGTCAGCGGGATGGTGAGGAGCCTTGCGCGGCTTGTGAACTGACGCCGTGGCCATTTGTCGATCGGCAAACCTGCTCGGTCTGCGCGAGCATCGTGAGATAGGCATCGAGCTGAGCCGCACCGGCGAGAAGGTTGCGACTGCGTATGGTCAGCCGGTCTTGCCAGGAGTCGAGGAACGCTGCCAATGCGTCCGCTCCGCCGGCCTCGCGCAGCGAATCGACGAATTGGGCGACCTGCAACAGTCGGTAGCCGCCGCGTCGCAGTTGCCTCGCGATCTCGGCGTCGCGCACACACTCCGGACCGTATTCGCGATAACCCGTTGATCGTTCGCGCTCTGGACGCAGAATGCCGTGCTCTTCCCACGTGCGCAGTGTCGCCGGATGAACGCCGAGACGGCGCGCGAGTTCACCCACCGTCAACGCTGGTCCGTGCACCAGTGCCGGTGCCGTGGTGGACAGAGTCCCCAGCGCAGTGGCTACCTCGGTGCGAGTGCCACGCTCGGCGCGCAGCGTCACGTGAGCACTGTCGATCAGGCGGTAGGCGGACTCGGTGTCGCCCTGATTGATCGCCCGCATGATTTCCGTAGCTTGTTGGTGTCCGTGACCGCTGCGCAACGCAAGGAAAGTACGCAGGGCCTGCGCGTGCAGAGGCGTGTATCGCCGGTAGCCGGTGTTGCTGCGCTCGGTCGGAGGAAGGATGCCCGCATCGTCGTAATTGCGGATCGCCTGTGCGGACAATCCGTGTTCACGGGCAAGATCGATGGGCCGCACTGATTACCTCCGATTGAGGCTTTCAGTGATCTGCCCCAGGTAATTGTAGTAAAAGTTTCACTCGAACCTTCAACGATACTGTCGAAGGCAGTCCACCTTCGAAAGGGATATCCATGTCTACTGCCTCGACACTGACTGAAATCGGCCGCCATCTCGAAGACTCGGCAAGTCTTGGCCGTGCTGTCGACGACCTGCTCGCAGCGCGAAGCGAGGCGCCGACTCTGCTCGCCCTCGGCGAGCCGACTCACGGGATCAAGGCTTTTCCGTTGCTGCGCAACGAACTTCTCGGCCAGCTGGTCGAACGAGGGTATCGGTCGATCGTGCTCGAAACAGATGCCTTTGCGGCATTCCTTGTCGACGACTACGTGAGCGGGGGAGAGGCGGACATCGAGACAGTCCTCGTCACAGGCTTCAGTCACGGATTCGGTGCGGTACCGGGTAACCGCGAACTCGTCGAATGGCTACGCGAGTACAACCACGGCCGCGCTCCGGCTGACCGAGTTCGCTTCTACGGCTTCGATGCTCCGGTCGAGTATTCCGGCGCTCCGAGCCCACGCCGCGCACTGTCAGCGATAGGTGACTTCCTTCCCGCCGCGTTGCGGCCGCACTTTCTCGATGACGTCGACCTTCTGCTCGGGCAGGACACCGACTGGACCAACCCGGCGGCGATGTTCGATCCGGCTGCGTCCGTCGGCAACTCCGATCATGCTCGCGCCCTGCGCATCATTGCGGACGACCTCGGCAGCGTCCTGCGGCGCGCCGCACCTGTGCTGCGGTCCGCCGACCCGACCGGGTACGACCTGGCCCTCGCACACGCACGCACCGCTGTGGGTCTTCTGCGATACCACGCCGCGATGGCGAGTTCCGCTCCTGATCGCATCGGCACTCTGCTCAGCCTGCGTGCCGAGATGATGGCGGAGAACCTGCTGGCCGTCGTTGCTCAGGAGCAGCGACGCGGGCCGAGTCTGCTGTTTGCCCACAACGCTCATCTCCTGCGAGTGCAGTCCGAGATGCCGGTCAGCGATGATGTGGTCAGTTGGGGGGAGCGCCGGTTCGCTCGTCGGACTTGTCCTCGGGGAGCGTTACGTGTTCTTGGCAACCGACGCCAATCCCGACAGTGATCCGGGCACTCTGCAGGGAGCGTTGGCCGATGCGACCGGTCGGCGTGCCCTGTTCTCGACTCCGGCCCTGCGAGCCGCGCTCGGCCCGTCGATCACCGCGGGAGAAGCGATCCTGCCAGGGCATCTGCCGCTGAAACCTTCGGAGTTGGAGGGCGCCGACGCGGTCATTTTCGTCGCCGATACCGACGGGCAGCGTCATCAGTACTGGTAACAGCGTCAGGGGCAGAGCGCGTGCGAGAGTATCGCGACGGTGTCCGGCTGGTCCTTCGGCGTCGATGTCAGCGTCACGGTGAACGCACGATCGGGCGTCGCACCGGACAGCGTGTAGTACCCGTAGATCCCACCGCTGTGGCCGATATAGGTGACGCCGCAGGGAAGTTCGGTGGCGCCGACGCCCAATCCGTATCCGAGTCCCTCTGCTTCGGTGGCGGCGACCTGAGGGGTGGTCATCTCGGCAAGCTGCTCGGCCGGCACCACCTGCCCGTCGAGTAGTGCACGCCAGAAGGCATTCAGGTCTGCGCCCGTCGAGACCATCGCTCCGGCAGACCAGGGAACCGACGGTTCCGTGCGGGAAACATCGGTCAGGCCACCGTCGAGATCCTGATAGCCCGTCATGTGGTCGCCCCTGATGTCGCGCTCACCGGCCGGCGGGAGGTACGTGTCTTCCAGGTCCAGCGGATCGAGTATCCGAGACTGAAGTTCGTCGGCGTAGCTGCGGCCGGTCACGGATTCGACGAGCATTCCGAGAACGATGTAGTTGGTGTTGGTGTAGACGAACGACGTTCCGGGGACGAATTGCGCCGGTTTGCCGAGGGCGATGGCGACCGCGGCGGACGGCGTCAGCGTTCGGTTCTCGTTTGCGGCAATCCATTCGTCGGCTCCGGGTTCTCCGGCGAATTCGGGAAGGCCGCTGCGGTGTTGCAGCAGCTGCCGCACGGTGATTGCGCTGCCGTTTATCCCGGTCCCGCGTAGCTGCCCCGGAAGGTACCGCTCGATCGGTGCGTCGAGGTCGATCGTACCCTCGGCGACTAACTGCAGAACAAGCGAAGCGGTGAATGTTTTTGTCACACTTCCGATCCGGACGCGGTCGTTCTTGCCGATCGAATCGCCGTTGGTCCGGTTGGGCACGCCGCTCGTCATCACAGCCGTCGTGGTGCCGTCGTCGAGTGTTGCGATCGACCCGACGACACCCGACCTGGTGAGTCCGTCGAGATCCGATTGAATCTCCACTGCGCGCTGTAGCGTCGAGCAACCGATCAGCACCGTGGTGGCTCCGATGATGACCGCGGCGACGAGCAGGTATGAGCGCATGAGTCGAATCTATGGATCTCGTCGCTGGATCGGATCCAGGAAATCCCCCATCATTCCCTGATCTTCCGCCAGGCCGGGACGTAAGGCCTGTTTGTTGAAAACCGACAAATCGGATCAATCATTCCTGTCCGAACGCCACGTCCACGCCGTTAACATCCGAACGAAGTGTTTGTTTTCACGTGTCTTACCAGTTCACGGCTATCGAGGTGCGCTGCCGCGCGCCGAAACGACTCCCACGAAGGACGGATGCATGAAGAAGTCGACACTACGCACGGGAACGGTCGCGGCTCTGCTGACCGGAAGTGTCCTGTTGCTCTCCGCTGCCCCTGCCTCGGCCGATCCGGGAAGCCTCGGCAGTGGCGGCAGTAGCGGGAGCTCCGGCAGCCTGGGAAGCGCGGGCAGCATCAGCAGTGGATCAGCCGCCCTGCCCATCCCGAGTCCGGCAGGCCTGATCGCGCTGGCGGCAGCGAGCACTCAGACCGGAAAGCCGTACCAGTGGGGCGGCGTCGGGCCGAACTCGTGGGACTGCTCCGGGCTGGTGCAATGGGCGTTTCGGCAGGCCGGGGTGAATCTGCCACGGACCAGCCAACAGCAGGCCAACGTCGGACAGCCGGTTCCGCGGTGGGCCCTCGCTCCCGGCGACGTCATCACGTTCTATCCCGGAGCGACGCACGTCGGTATCTACGCTGGGTTCGGAATGGTGTTCAACGCCTACGGTGTTGGTGTTCCGACCGGACTGACACCCCTCACGGATCTGCCGATCAACAACATCCGCAGGTTCTAGAACCTGCACAGAACCTTCACAAGTCCTCCCAGGTTCATCCACGACGGCCGAATACAGTCAGTTCCATGAGTCAGCGAAGAGTGCTCGTGGTCGACGACGAGGTCAGTATCTGCGAGTCCATCGCGGCGAGGCTGCGCGCCGAGGGCTACGACGTCGAGCTGGCGTTCGACGGTCCCAGTGCGGTGGCCCGCTGCGAGGAGATGGACGCCGACCTGGTGGTGCTCGACGTGATGATGCCGGGATTCGACGGACTCGAGGTCTGCCGCCGTATCCAGGCGGTGCGCCCGGTGCCCGTGCTGATGCTGACCGCCCGTGCCGATGAAACCGACATGCTGATCGGTCTCGGTGTCGGGGCCGACGATTATCTGAGCAAGCCGTTCAGCATGCGTGTCCTCGTCGCCCGTGTTCAGGCATTGCTTCGGCGCGCTGATCGTGCGGAGCACGCTGCTCGCCCGGTGGCCGACCTCCTCGAGTTCGGCGACGTCGTGATCGACCTGACCGAGCGTCGAGTACGCCGTGATGCCCAAGAGGTTCACCTGACTCGCACCGAGTTCGATCTCATCGCCTATCTGGCGGAACGGCCGCGAGCCGCGATCCCGCGGGAGTCGCTGCTCGAGGAGATCTGGGGCTGGGGCGAGGGAGCGGGTAGTCGGACCGTCGACAGCCACGTCAAGGCGCTACGACGCAAGCTCGGACCTTCCGTGATCCGGACCGTTCACGGCGTCGGGTACGCCTGGGACGTGCCGCGATGAGCGGCGTCGACAGAGTCTTTGCGCGGTGGCCGCGGCCGTTGGACCCGATGCGATCCTTCAAGGTGAAGGTCGGGCTCTTGGTTGTCGCAGCACTGTTGTTCGCCTCCGGTGGGTTTTGGCTGACGTCGCAACAACCGTTTCGTTTCGCCCTGCTGACGGCTTTGGTTGTTGCTCTGGCTGTTACGCAGGTCCTCGCACACGGAATGACCTCGCCGCTTCGTGAGATGACAGCAGCGGCGAAGGCCATGGCACAAGGAGACTATTCGCGGCGAGTGCGAGCGACTTCTCGTGACGAAGTAGGCGAACTCGCCCATGCGTTCAATCGGATGGCCGAGGACCTCGGGGCTGACGACCGGTACCGCCGCGAGCTGATCGGCAACGTCTCCCACGAACTACGCACGCCCATTACCGCTTTGCAAGCCATGCTCGAAAACGTCGTCGACGGTGTCGAAGAACCGGATCCGGCGATGATGAAATCGGCGCTGCGGCAGACGGAACGACTGGGCGCGCTGGTAGCCGACCTTCTCGATCTCTCGAAACTGGAGGGTGGCGCAATGCCGTTGAAGCGCCGCCGTTTCGAGGTCGAGCCGTTCCTAAGCGAGCTGTCGAGTGTGAGTGCGGGCGACATCGAGATAGACGTGAAGCCTCCGCAATTGTCTGTGGTCGCCGATCCGGATCGCCTCCATCAGGTGGTGACCAACCTGGTGGACAACGCGGTTCAGCACGGGAACGTCGACACCAAAGTTGCCATCCGAGTACGTACCGGCAGCACTGGGGAGTTGGTGCTCGACGTACACGACGACGGCCCCGGCATCGAACTACAAGCACGAGAGCGAGTGTTCGACCGCTTCATCCGCGGCGGATCGACCGACGGGGGCACCGGGCTCGGTCTCGCGATCGCGAAGTGGGCGGTCGAATTACATGACGGCAGGATCGCCGTCGTCGATGCCCCGTCGGGATGCTGCATTCGAGTAGTGCTGCCGCAGAACTGAATCAAAGTCCCTGACGAGATCGAGAGATCTCGCGATGGCGCATGCCTTCATCGGCATTCGTCTGTACTTCCGAACCTGAAAAATTGAACCAGAAACATAGGAGATCACATGAGCGCTCCGATAGTAATTCCACCGAAACCGCCGATGCCGGCCGTAAAACCCAAGCGTCCCAGCCGGTTCTGGCGTCCCGATCGCACGTCGATGGCTACCCGCTCGATGCTCCTCGGTGCGGCCGCAGTAGGGGTGCTTGCGGCCCTGATCCTCGACCCAGGGTTCGCGAGTATCGCGTACGTGATCGTGGGTGCCGGTGTGGTGATCGTCTTCGGGATTCTGACGCCTCCGCGGATGACCGTGCCGCAGTGGGTCGCCGCCATCGGGATGCTCGCACTGCTGGGTGTTGCCGCCGTTCGCGGTGCGGAGTGGTTGGTGTTCATCTGCGTCGTAGCTGCGTGGGTTCTGTTCACGTGGACTCTGATCGGCGGGCGGACGTGGACCGGGATACTCCTGGGAACGGTGGCACCCTGGCGGGCGCCCCACCGGACGGTGAACTTTGTTCGTCGTCGAAAACTCGCTACCCGCTCTGCTCCGCGGGTGCCGGCGGCGCGGGTTGTCGTCGTGAGCGCGGTGTCGGTTGTCCTCCTGCTGATCTTCGGATCTTTGTTCGTGAGTGCGGATCCGGAGTTCGCGAAGATCTTCGGCGGCTTCGCTCCTGCCATCTCGGTGTCCAACCCGGTGGCACGAATCTTCGCCGGTGTCGTGATGGCGTTCGGCACACTGGTTGCGGTGTATCTGCGTCGCAGAACGCCGACGGTGGACGCATTTGCGCCTGCGCCGGCGACGCCGTTGCCGATGTGGGAATGGGCGGTCCCGCTCGGAGTGCTCAACGTCCTGTTCCTCGGTTTTGTTGCAGTGCAGACGAAGACACTGTTCGGGGGAGACGAGCACGTTCAGGTGACCGACGGACTGACCTATGCGGACTACGCGCGTGAGGGCTTCTGGCAGCTCATGGCGGTAACCGTGCTGACGCTGCTCGTCATCGCCGTCGCAGTGCGGTTCATCGACCGTCGCGACGCTGGATCGAGGCGTCTGGCCCGCGGTCTGTTGGGTGCACTGTGCCTCTTCAGCCTGGTGATCGTGGCGTCAGCCGTGCACCGGATGTGGTTGTACGAGAATCAGTACGGTTTCACGGTGCTGCGCGTCAGCGTTTTCGCGACAGAGCTGCTTCTGGGATTCGTGTTCGTGTTGTTGCTCATCGCAGGTATCCGGATGTCCGGGAAGTGGTTGCCCACAGCTGTTCTCGCCACTTCTGCCCTTGCTCTGCTGGCATTCGCGGTGTTCAACCCCGACGCGTACATCGCGCAGAAGAACGTGGAGCGGTTCGAGGGCGGTAAGAGCATCGATGTCTCCTATCTACACGGGCTCTCCGTCGACTCGGTGCCTGCCTTGGATCGTCTACCGGAGCCGCAGCGCTCGTGCGCGTTGAGTAGGTATCGATTCGGAGTGCCAGGTACGAGTGCGCCCTGGGAGTTCAACGCGGCGCGTGAGAAGGCCCGCGACATCGTGGAGACTCGCCCGGTGGGGCCATGCCTGCAGATGTATACGGTCGGATAGACGCAGGGTAATTGTGCAGCCGCGCGGCAGATATCGCGCGCGGCTGCACAATCCGCCAGCATCGCCGGGTCGATCAATGCACGGCGAGTGAGATTTTCTCCCGTTCTTCCGCGGGCACGACGTCGCGTGTGGAGCGCAAGTCGATGGTCACGCTGCGCAACGTGCCGCGGTAACGGAAGGTGCCGTGTTCGGCGAACTCCTCCGCGACCGGGCTTCCCCGGTTGATGCCGACGTCCAGTTGTTCGTTCATGCTGAAGATCGCCCGCGTGGTCTTCTCGATCCGGCCCTCGGAGACAACCTCGCCGTCGACACTCAGGGTGGCGGTTCCGCCCTTGCCGATTCCGCCGCCGTCGTACTCGAAGTGAACGGATACCTCCCTGGCGTCGGCACTCAGCTGACCCGGCCCGCGAACGTAGGTTCGGCCTCCACCGCTGAAGTTGTAGCAGTAGACCGGGACGGAATCGAGTACGTACAAAGCGAATCCGCCGAACCGACCACCGAGGCTGACCAGCATGCCGTCCGCAACGCTCCCCAGACTCGCGGTCAGCGTGTACGAGCGGTTGAAGAACGTCGGTGCAGCCTTCTCGACCAGGCCGTTCATGTGTGGGTACAGCGTGAGGGTCTTGCGGCCAATCATCGGGTGTGGTGGTCGTGATTCCGCGGTGGCGTGGCGGCCGACCGTTCTGTCGTCCAACGGCAGTACCTGATACTTGGCGGCCTCGACGAGGAATTTTTCCTTGAGCCGGGCCAGGATCTCGGGATGCTCGTCCGCGAGATCGCGGGCCTGCGACCAGTCGACCGAGGTGTCGTACAACTCCCAACGATCTTCGCTCATCGGTGTGAGTTCGAGGCCGTGAGTGGCCATCAGCCAGGGGGCGCGGTGCGCCGTGACTGCTGTCCAGCCGTGATCGTAGATTCCGCGGTTGCCGAAGATTTCGAAATACTGTGTGGTGTGGCGCTCTTCGGCGTCGGGCTCGGCGAAGGTGTAGTTCATCGCCACGCCCTCCATCGGTTTCTGGGTGACCCCGTCGACGCTGGTCGGTGCCGGAATACCGGCAGCTTCCAGGATTGTCGGCGTGATGTCGACACAGTGATGCCACTGCTCCCTGATGCCTGGCTTGTCGATCCCCCTGGGCCAGTGGGCGATCAGACCGTTTCGGGTACCACCGTAGTGGGACGCAACCTGCTTGGCCCACTGGTACGGGGTGTCGAGGGCCAGAGCCCACGACGCCGGATAGTGCGGGTAGCTGGTTTCGGTCCCCAATTCGTCGTAGCGCGCCAGTACGTC
Source organism: Rhodococcus sp. IEGM 1318 (assembly GCF_033142465.1). Classification (NCBI taxonomy): domain Bacteria; kingdom Bacillati; phylum Actinomycetota; class Actinomycetes; order Mycobacteriales; family Nocardiaceae; genus Rhodococcus; species Rhodococcus sp. IEGM 1318. The sequence goes on along the minus strand of NZ_JAWLSC010000006.1, from coordinate 350,304 downwards.
GGATGTCGCACTCTTGTAACCGTTGAGGCCGGCGAGGTAGTTGAACGAGCCCTCCATTCCGCCTTCGGCGGAGGCGCCGTTGTCACCCATCATGTAGAGCACCAGGGTGTTGTCGAGGACACCCATGTCCTGCAACCGGTCGACGAGCCTGCCGACCTCGTCGTCGGTGTGCTCGAGGAACGCCGCGTACAACTCCATCAGACGTGCCGAAACCTTCTTCTGGTCGTCGTCGAGTTCGTCCCAGTGCGGGAGCCCTGGAGCCCACGGGGCCAACTCGGTATCAGGAGCGACGACGCCCAGTTTCTTCTGCTTTTCGAGGGTGATCTCGCGTTGGCGATCCCATCCGTGATCGAATTCGCCGGCGTACTTGTCCAGGTAGCTGTCCGGGACCTGAAGTGGGGCATGGCAAGCACCGAAGGGGAGATAGCAGAACCACGGCTTGTCCGGGTCCATCGTGTTGACACCCTCGACCCATTCGATCGCGTGGTCGACCAGATCCTCGGACAGGTGGTATCCCTCCTGAGGTGTCTTCGGCAAGTCCACCAGCGTGAAGTCCTCGTAGAGCACTGGCGTGAACTGGTCGGACTCGGCGCCGAGGAATCCGTAGAACTTGTCGAAACCCTCACGGATCGGCCATCGATCGAACGGCCCCGCCGCGGTTGTCTCCCAAGTCGGGGTCTGGTGCATCTTGCCGAAAGCGCCCGTCGCATAGCCGTTTCCCTGCAGGACGCGGGCAACTGTCGCTGCGGAAGCGGGCCGGGTCCCGTTGTATCCCGGTGCAGCGTTCGCCATTTCGGAGATGACTCCCATGCCGACGCTGTGGTGATTGCGCCCGGTCAACGTGGCAGCGCGCGTCGGTGAGCACAGAGCGGTGGTGTGGAATCGGCTGTACTTCACGCCGGTCTCGGCCAATCGTTCGGCGGTGGGTGTGCGGCACGGGCCACCGAACGCGGAGGGCGCCCCGAATCCGACGTCGTCGATCATGATCAGCAGCACGTTCGGCGCACCGGCGGGTGGGCGAAGCGGTTCCGGGCGGGTGTACGGGGGATTCTGATCGGGGTAGTACACGGCGGCCGCGACGTTCGGCGTCTCGGGAATGATCGGGATGGAATGGCGATTCACCAGCAGGCTCCTTGGCGTGTGCAAAATCGGGTCGATTAAGCAGTCGTCTTAATTTGGAGCGTATCGGTCCGGATTCAGTTGACGCCGTAGGTCTCGCTGACTGGGACAATAACCCCCGTGAGTAGTTAAAGAGTCCCTGCACTCCTTAACCACTCACAGGGGTTGGGTCTTGCAGAATTAAGACAGCGACTTATATGGTCGGTGCATGCCCGCCTCGCTGGACGCCAAGAACGCCATGATCGCCGTCGCCGAGCGGATGTTCGCCGAACACGGTATTCACGAAGTGTCCATGCGGGATGTGGCGACTGCGGCGGGACAGCGCAACAACTCTGCGGTTCAGTATCACTTCGGTGGCCGAGACGGTCTGGTGCTGGCCGTATTCCGGCATCGGATGGATCAGATCAACGCAGCGCGACTGACGTATCTCGACGACATCGACGCCAGTGGGCGGACCGACTTGGTCCGCGCATTGGTCGAAGCCTTTCTGTACCCGCTGGCAGATTTTCTGGCGACGGTCGACGGTTCCAACTATGCGAGGTTCATTGCCCGAATCTCACCGTCGGTGGATACGCAGAGTGCTGAGTTCCGCGAGGTCAGCGAGGGGATCAACGAAGTTGTCATCAGGTTGACGCGGGCGTTGCCGCATCTACCTCGCCGCGTCGCGGTCGAACGGATCGATCTGACGTTCAACATGAGCGTCTCCGCTCTGGCCATCTTCGAGCAGCGCCGCGAAGACGAAAACCTGGTTTTGCAGACAGATTTCGATACGACGGTGGACCATCTGGTTGATCTCGCGGTGGGAGCCCTGACTGCACCCCAAAGCACACACGAGCAAAGCGGGTGCACGCGTCGACTGACGTGTGACCCTTCAGGACACGACAGGACGGAGTCATTTGATGGCTACCCTTAAATCATCGCGCACAGTTCGAATCGGTAATCACACAATCGAATTCGGACCACGCGGAATGCGGCGAAATCCGGAAGGCGTTGAATCGAACCCGTACGAGCGGTTCACTCTGACACCCGTCACACCGTTCATCGGTGCCGAGATCAGCGATATCGACTTACGCGATCCGTCGGAGGATCAGATCGAGGATCTACGTCGGGCCCTACTCGAATGGAAAGTGGTCTTCTTCCGCGACCAGCCGATTTCGAGTCTGAATCATCGTGACTTCGCCGCCCATTGGGGTGAACTCGAGATTCATCCACTTCTCCCGCAGGGAGAGGTCCCGGCCGTCGTCAGATTCGAACGCGGAGAGGACAGTCCAGGCACCGAGAACATCTGGCACGTCGACGTCACCTGGACAAAGACACCGCCGCTCGGTTCGGTCCTTCGGGCGATCGACGTGCCGCCGGCCGGCGGCGACACCTTGTGGGCGGATATGGGAAATGCTTTCGACTGCCTCCCGGACGAGATCAAGGAATTGATCGACGGCAAGGACGCCATCCACGATTTTGTGCCGTCCTTCGGACGCGGCATGAGTCCGGAGAAGTTGGAGCAGATGAAGGAGCAGTACCCACCGGTTCTGCATCCGATGGTCCGTAAGCATCCGGAAACCGGGCGTAAGACGCTGTTCGTCAACAGCCTCTTCACCACCCACATTCCGGATATGGATCCTGCCGAAGGTAACGATCTGCTCAACCTGTTGTTCGCACAGGTCAAGGTCCCGGACTTTCAGTGCCGCTTCAAATGGGCGCCGAATTCCATTGCCTTCTGGGACAACCGGGCTACCCAGCACTACGCTGCGAGCGACTATTTTCCTCATCGCCGCGTGATGGAGCGGGTAGCAATCCTCGGAGACGTGCCCTTCTGATTTACCTCTGCGGAATGCGGATGATGCACCGGAAGCCGACGTGGCAGGTCGAGGACTCCTCGGATTCGCCCTGCCGCGCGGCAGGGCGGTAGCGCAAGCAATAGTTCGGTGCACACAGATGTGAGCCGCCCTTGATCACCCGTCGCGCGTAAGGTTCGCCCGCCAAGGCTTTCGTGGCGAATTCCGCGCGTGGATTGTGCGGAATGCAGCACGAAGAGGCAGGGGCGACATTCTTCGAACTGTGGGCGTGATCGGACGTGTAGTGATCGGCCGTCCATTCCCACACGTTTCCGGCCATGTCGAGCAGTCCGTAGCCGTTGGGCCGGAACTTTCCGACTGGCGCGGTGCGCTCGTACCCGTCCTCGAGCAGGTTCTCCCAGGGGAACTGTCCCTGCCACACATTGCCACCAGGCCGCCCGCCCGGAGCGTCGTGATCGCCCCACACGTAGGCCTGGCGATCGAGTCCGCCGCGGGCGGCGAACTCCCACTCGGCCTCCGTCGGGAGTTCCTTGCCGGCCCACGCGGCGTAGGCCTGGGCGTCGAAATACGACACGTGGGTGACCGGGTGCCGTTCACGTCCCCCGATGTTGCTGTCGGCTCCCTCGGGATGGCGCCAGTCGGCGCCGGGAGTGAACGACCACCACTGGGTGTAGTCGTCGAGGGAGACCGGACCGGGTGGTGAAGTGAAGACCAACGATCCCGGAACGAGGAGGGCGGGGTCGGCGTCGGGATAGTCGGCGGCATCCGGAGCGATTTCGGCAGTGGTGACGTGGCCGGTTGCCTTCACGAAGCGACGGAACTCGGCGACCGTCACCGCCGTCGTGTCCATCCAGAATTCGTCGACTGTGACCTGATGAACTGGGCGTTCTTCCGGATAGAAGTCTTCGGAGCCCATCCAGTACGTCCCACCCGGGATCAAAGACATGTTCTTCGGGGGAGTAGCCGTGGAGTGAGGCGTCGTCATGAATTCAAGAATGGCACGTTGGTCGCACCGATGTGGGGAGAGTCCCACCTGGTGCCCTCGGCAGGATTCGAACCTGCGACCCTTCCTTTAGGAGAGGAATGCTCTATCCCCTGAGCTACGAGGGCGGGGAGCGCACCGACAAGCGCTGAAAACCCTGTGCTGCCGGGGTTTTCGCTTCTCGATGCTGCTGTTGCCTCCGCTAGGCCTGTCGGCACGAAGCCTCAGGCGTCACAGCTGCGCTAGTCAGTGTAGCGGCCCGCCGACGCGGTGGCGAAGTCGACGGTGTTATCGCGTGCAAGCTGCCGGCCGAACCGATCGCACTGATCGCAATGGTGGTCACCGCGGAGTAGGCGCGGCATGGTGCGGGAATGACCCGCAGAATCCGCTTCAACGCCTTTGCCATGAACTGCGTCGCCCACCAATCGCCAGGTCTTTGGCGCCACCCCGAGGACCAGTCGTCCAGGTACACGGATCTGAGGTACTGGACGGAATTGGCGAAACTTCTCGAGCGTGGACGATTCGACGGACTCTTCCTGGCCGATGTCTTGGGAACGTACGACGTCTACGGCGGGAACCACGACGCAGCGTTGCGGCAGGGCGCGCAGGTACCGGTCTCTGACCCACTACTGCTGGCGTCGGCGATGGCTGCCGTGACCGAGCACTTGGGCTTCGGTATCACCGCAGGTACAGCTTTCGAGCATCCCTACCCGTTCGCTCGACGCTTGAGCACCCTCGATCACCTGACGAACGGGCGAATCGGGTGGAACGTGGTCACTGGATACCTCCCGTCGGCCGCACGGAACATGGGCGAGGACGACCAACTCCAGCACGACGATCGCTACGACTACGCGGACGAGTACCTCGAAGTTCTCTACAAGTTGTGGGAAACGTCGTGGGAAGACGACGCGGTGGTGCGTGACAGTAGCACCGGGGTCTACACGGACCCCGCCAAAGTTCATCCGATCGAGCATGAAGGCAAGCACTTCACGGTTCCGGGTATCCACATCTCCGAACCTTCTCCGCAGCGGACGCCGGTCATCTTCCAGGCCGGCGCGTCGCCTCGCGGGGTTCGGTTCGCCGCCGAGAATGCCGAGGCGATCTTTGTCGGTGCACCGACAAAGGCGATTCTCAAAGACACCGTTGCCCGCATCCGAAACGAGCTGGCCAAGGTCGGACGCGATCCGTACTCGGCCCGCATCTACACACTGTTGACGATCATCACCGACCGAACCCCGGAGTTGGCGCGGGCGAAGCTCGAGGACTACCGCAGTTACGCCAGTAGTGAAGGCGCGCTCGTTTTCACCTCGGGGTGGATGGGAATCGACCTCTCCGGATACCGAGCGGACGAGCCGATCGGGAACGTCGAGAGCAACGCCATTCAATCCGCGGTCGCATCGTTTCGTCAGGCCGACGAGAAGGGTGGCGAGTGGACGGTGGGAGACATCGCGGAGTGGGCGGGCATCGGAGGACTGGGCCCGATCGTTGTCGGTTCCGGCGCGGAGGTCGCCGACGAGTTGCAGGAGTGGATTGCCGAGACCGACGTCGACGGTTTCAATCTCGCGTACGCGGTGACGCCCGGGACCTTCGAAGACATTGTGGAGCATGTCATTCCGGAGCTGACCAAACGGGGCGCTTACCAGAGCGACTACGACGCAGGGACGCTGCGCAACAAACTGTTCGGGCGAGGGGACAGGTTGCCGCTCGAACACCGAGGCCGGAGCTTCGACCGGATCCGCACTACCGGCTGAGCGAGGACCTCAGGACCAGCCTGACCCGGGTACGTGAACCGAGGTGGTGAGGTCGATCGCCTCGATGTCCGAAGACCTCAATTCCTCACCACACACACTGCAAGCCAAGCGTGCTTCGAATCGCTTACCGCAGGCCTTGTGATGGAGAACGATGTCGGGGCCGTCCGCGGATCTGAACCAACGCTGGCCCCAGGCGATCATGCACATCACTACGGGGAAATACGCCGTGCCCTTGGCGGTGAGTCGATACTCAGACCACTGTGGGCGATCCGGAAGCGGCCGCGTTTCCATCACACCGATCTCGGTGAGGTGCTTCAAGCGATCGGCGACTATCGCCGGTGGTGCCCCGGTGATCTCGGCGAACTCTCCGTAGCGGCGAGCGCCTCGGAAAGCTGCACCGATGATCGCCGCTGACCAGCGATTGCCGACGAGTTCCATCGTGTGAGCCAGAATTTCCGGTCGGCGTTCGGATTTGGTGGAGCGTCGCCGCGATGTTGCTTCGGGGACACTGCGTGAGAAGTCGCCACTCGGGCCCATTTCGGAGTCCAGAGACCGTACGTCCACGTCCTCGCCGCACTCCTTGCAGCGCAGGATCGGGGTGAAGTCGTTTCCGCAGGTGCTGTGCCGCAGTGGTGGTAGCGGCGCGGTTTCATTGGGCGCCCACTGCTTCTCCCACGACCACATGGTGATGAGGACGGGCCAGATCGACTGCCCTTTGCGGGTGACCGAGTATTCGTGCCTGGGCGGGTTCTGCTGATACTCACGACGCTCGAGCATTCCGCCGGACGTCAAGATTGCCAACCGTGCGGACAACACGGAGTTGGAGATTCCCCCCAGTGCCAGCCAGTCGTTGTAGCGCCGCGACCCCAACAAGGCGAACCGCAGAATCCAGAGGTTCCACTCGTCCCCCAACAACCCGAGCGTGACGGCCAGTGCGTTGGGTCCGCCTGCGGGCAACTCGGTGACGCCCACCGACGCCGTGGGTGTCGAAGAGTCGGTTGCATTCACTCGTACCACCCCGAAATCATAGGCCGCGAACCCAGCGGCACCGCGAGAGCGTACCGAGTGGTCTGCAGAAAGAGTCGGGAATCACTCGGTACGGGCAATGAGTAACGCTTCCTGAGTGATCTGGCAGATCTGGAGTCCGGATCGATCGAAGACCGCCGCATTCACGACTGCTCTGCCGGCGTGAGCTGTGGGGGTCGAGTGCTCGAAGAGGAGCCACTCGTCCGCCCGCACAGGGCGTTGAAACCACATCGTGTGATCGAGGGACACACCAGTCCAGTCCGTGTCGAGCGAGTGCTCCTGCCCGATGTCGTAGCCGTGCGGAGTCAGTGCGGTTGCCATCAGCATCAGATCACTGGCATAGGCGAGAGCAGCCACGTGAATCAGTGGATCTTCGCTCAGTCGCTGCGCCGAACGCATCCAGATGTTGCGCGGAGGCGCCGCCGAATGTGTCGTGGGGGACTGCGAATCGAGTGGTGACACACGAATCTCGATGGCGGAGAACTCCTCCCACACTTCTCCTAGTCCACCGTCCGCCTCGGCCAACTCTTGCAACGTCACGCACTCTTCGGGCGGGAGTGCTGCGGGGACGGCACGACTGTGAGTGATGCCCTCGTCGATCGAGGAGGACGAGACCGTCGAACGGCAGACGAGTCGTCCGCCCTGGTGGACGTCGACGACTCTGGTGGACAGGCGCTTTCCGTCGCGAAGACGATCTACCGAGAACTCGGTCGCGCAATTCGTCGACCCGGGGCGCAGGAAGTGCGTGTGGACGGAACTGATCGCTTTGCCGTCGGTCACCGTGTGTCCGGCTGCGAGAATCGACTGGGCGACCAGTTGGCCGCCGAACAACTGAGGAAGTCGAACACCGTCGTTCGACCCTTGCCACCGGTCCGGGCCGGTCGATTCCAGGTCGAAGACGTCGGCGAGGCCACTAGTGGGGGCGGTCACGACGCGTGGTTTCGTGCCGGGCGGGGTGGACGGGGAAAGAATCCGCTGGTCCGGGCGACGTAGTCGTCGTAAGCCTGTCCCTTGCTCTTGCGCATGCCACGTTCGAGCAACGCCTTACCGCTGTAGCTCACCAGCAGTTTGATCATCACGATCGGCGAGATGATCGTGATCAGCGCCAGTGGATCACCGAGTGCGAGGATGAACAGTCCGACCCAGACGCACGCATCGCCGAAGTAGTTGGGGTGCCGAGTCCAGGCCCACAATCCACGATCCATCACCTTTCCGGTATTGGCAGGATCAGCCTTGAAGCGGGAAAGTTGGTAATCGCCAACCGATTCGAAGGCGAAGCCGATGGCCCAGATGGCGATACCGATCGCGCCGACGACGCCGAGGGCACGAAACTCGTACATCGCGAACTGGACGGGCAGCGACACCACGAGAATGAGGACGCCCTGGAGTCCGTAGATCTTCCGAATCAGGAACGGAACCAACGGTCCCTGTTGATGTTTGAGTAGGGCAGTGTACCGCTTGTCCTGTCCGTGCCCCCGGTTTCGGAAGCCGATGTACAACCCCAGTCGCATCCCCCACACCACGGTCAGTGCAAGGACAACGAGGCGACGCAGATCGTTTCCTTCCGATCCGATGGACGTCAGGTACGAGACGACGGCGACGACGGCGAAGCCTGGCCCCCAACAGATATCGATGATCGAGTGATTGTTCATGCGGATGGCGACGGCCATCACTGCAGCGATGAAGACGAGTACGGCGAGTGCACTCACTCCGAAGTTCAGTGCTAGATCGCCCAGTGGGATGTCGGTCACGCGTGCGCCTTCCGATTGTGGTGGTCGAGCAGTTCGGAAGCGAAGTCCGCGAAGGCTTCCTGTGCGCTCGGATAGGTGTGAGGTGTGCCGAGTCGACTGGCTACGAGCAGTGCATCGAGCGCCGTGGCATCGAGTTCGGTGGTGGTAGGTAAGAATTCGGTCGATCCCTCGACGGCGTCGGCCGAACGCACGCCGTTCCCTGCCGTGACGATCACCTGACCGTTGGTAGCGGACTCGGGATCGACAAGGGCGGTGACTACCGGTGCGACCAAGTCGGCTCCCATGATGTCGACGAATTCGGGGTTCATTCCGGATTCGGTCATCTGCGTAGTGGCATAGGGAAGAAGGACATTGGTGAAGACGTTGCGGTTCGCACCTTCTGCCGCTGCGGTGCGGCCCAGGGCGATCACGGCTCCCTTGCTTGCGGCATAAGCAGATACGGTGGGCTCACCGTGCAGTCCTGCGGTCGAGGCAATCATCACGATGCGTCCGAACCCGGCTTCGCGCATCACGCGGGAAGCTTCGGCTGCAACCAGTGCGGTCCCGACGACGTTCGTCGTGATGACGGTACTGAGGTTCTCGGCAGTGGTGCGGTGGAGCATCTGCGGACCGCTGACCGCGGCGCTGGTGATGCAGAAATCGAGTCGTCCGAACCGAGTGAGAGCGTCGTCCACCAACTTTCGACCGACTTCGGGGTCGGTGACGTCGTCATGGTTGGCAACGGCCTGTCCGCCGGCTTCGAGGATTTCGTCGACAACCTGATCTGCGGGGCCTCGGTCGCTCGAATCGAGTGTGCGATTTCGATTGTTGACGATCACCGTGACGCCTCGGCTTGCCAGATGCAGCGCGACGGCACGGCCGAGGCCCTTACCACCTCCGGTGACGACGGCAACGCGACCGGAGAGTCCACTGGCGGTCATGAGGCGATCCGTTCGACGAGCACGGCAACTCCGACGCCTGCAGCGCCACTGACCGCGGCCACGCCGTATCGCCCGTCGCTTCGAACCAGTTCGTCGACGCACGCGCCCACAAGAATTGCTCCGGTAGCGCCGAATGCATGGCCCATCGCCATCGTTCCGCCGTTGGGGTTCATCCGGTCCGGCCCGGCGTCGAGATCCCGACGGAACCGTAGGCAGAGCGCGGAGAAGGCTTCCGCGAACTCGAACACGTCGATGTCCTGCGGACGCAGTCCGGCTCGCGCGATGACGGCCTCCACGGCGCTCTGACCTGCCGTGAGCATGAGAACCGGATTCACCGATGTCGACGCGGACCCGATGATCCGTGCGCGAGGTGTCAAACCGGCTCGGGCAGCTGCTTTCTCGGACCCGAGGAGTAGGAGTGCCGCTCCGTCGGCCATGGCGGGCGAGGATCCGACGGTGTGCAGGTGCTCGATCTTTCCGACCTCTGGGTAGGCGGCGAGCGCGAGAGCGTCCTGACCTCCGGCGCCGAGTCCTTCGAATGCGGCCGGAAGTGCTGCGAGTCCCTCTGCGCTCGTGTCTGCCCTGACCAGTTCGTCGTGTGCGATTCCCGCCTCGCCGTTTTTTCCGGGAACAGGCACAACCGACCGCTCGAACGCCCCGTTGCGCCACGCTTCGGCAGCCTTGTGCTGGGTTTCGACGCCGTAGGCATCCAACTCGTCGCGGGAGTACCCCTCGATCGTGGCATTCAAGTCGGCGGCAACACCCATATGGATGGAGCCGATCTGCGCGATAGTCGCCGGGTCGGTCCACAGTGGTCCGCGATCACTGAACATCGGGGTGCGGGAGACGCTTTCGACACCGCCTGCCACGACGAGGGAAACGTCGTCACTTCGGATGCGGGCTGCGCTCTGGCCGACTGCGTCGACACCGGATGCGCAGAATCGATTGAGAGTCGCGCCGGGAACGGAGTCGCCCCAACCTGCCAGGAGTGCGGCAGTTCTCGCGATGTTCGCGCCCTGCTCGTCCACCTGTGATGCGCAACCGAGAACTACGTCGTCGATCTGGTCTGCGGAGAGGTTTGTTCGACCCTGCAGAGCCTTGGCCAGGTGGACGACAAGATCCACGGGGCTGTGTTCGTGGAGGGCGCCTCGCGCCGATGCTCGACCGCGCGGCGTGCGCACGTAGTCGAGGACAAAAGCATCAGTCATTTTCAACCCTTCAATTAGTAGAGTTACTCTGCTAGTTGTAGTACGGTTGCGATGAAATTACAACCGCCGATACACGGGTATCTCGGTGACGTCACCGGGGCCGGATCGGCAAGGGGAGAGGTCATGACTGTTTCGAACATTTGGATTCTCGGCGGGTACCAATCCGACTTCGCACGAAACTTCACCCGTGAGGAACTCGATTTCGCGAACCTTGCCGAAGAGGTGGTGAACCGCACGCTGGCCGCGGCGAAGGTTCCTGCGACCGACATCGAGGTGATTCACGTCGGTAATGCCTTCGGCCAGTTGTTTGCCGGCCAAGGTCAGCTGGGTGCGATGCCTGCCACCGTCCATCCGGAACTCTGGGGTGTGCCCTCGTCCAGACACGAGGCGGCATGCGCATCGGGCAGTATCGCGGTACTCGCCGCAATGGCAGACCTGCGTGCCGGGAACTACGACGCCGCTCTGGTGATGGGTATCGAACTGGAGAAGACAGTTCCGGGTGACGACGCAGCGGGTCATCTTGGTGCCGCAGCCTGGGTCGGACACGAAGGTCGGGAAGCAAAATTCATGTGGCCGTACATGTTCGATCGTGTGTCGAAGGAATACGGGCGCCGTTACGGGATCGACGAATCTCACCTGCGCGCGATCTCGCAGATCAATTTCGCGAACGCGAAGAACAACCCCAACGCACAGACACGCGGTTGGTCGGTGCCCGATCTGCTCGGAAATGCGGGTGGTGACGACACTACCAATCCTGTTGTGGAAGGTAGTGTTCGACGATTCGATTGCAGTCAGGTGACCGACGGTGGTGCCGGGGTGGTGCTGGTGACGGACAAGTACCTTCGTGAGCATCCTGGCGCCGCGGCGACTCCTCTGGCTCAGATCGCGGGCTGGGGCCACCGCACCGTCGGTTTGGGCCTCGATCAGAAACTGGCGCGTGACGCGGAGAATCCCTACGTGATGCCACACGTTCGGGATGCGGTGATGGACGCCTTCTCTCGGGCCGGAGTCGATCTGGCCGGGATAGACGGGATCGAAACACATGATTGTTTCACCGCGAGCGAATATCTCGCGATCGACCACATCGGTCTGACGGCGCCTGGCGAGTCCTGGAAAGCCATCGAGAGTGGAGACATCGCCATGGGCGGCAAGCTACCGATCAACCCGAGCGGTGGTCTGATCGGCGGCGGTCATCCGGTGGGCGCCAGCGGTGTCCGCATGCTTCTCGATGCGGCCCATCAGGTGACAGGAACGGCCGGCGGCTTCCAAGTCGAGGGCGCAAACCGCTTTGCGACGCTCAACTTCGGCGGAAGTACGGCCACCACCGTCAGTTTTGTCGTCGACGCCGTTTCCTGAATTGCAGCCCAGTCTTTCCCCATCAGTCGAAAAGAGAATTCCATGGACGTCGAAATCGTAGGCAAGTTGTTGTCCACCCTTCCCGCCGATGACGATCACCCGTATCGCACCGGTCCGTGGCAACCGCAGACCACCGAGTTCCAAGCGGACAACCTCGAAGTTGTGTTCGGTGAGGTTCCGAAAGACCTCGACGGTGTCTACCTGCGAAATACCGAGAATCCGCTTCATCCCTCGATGAAGGCGTATCACCCCTTCGACGGTGACGGCATGATTCACATCGTGGGCTTCCGCGACGGAGAGTCGTTCTACCGCAACCGATTCGTACGTACGGACGGATTGGCGGCCGAGCAGGACGCCGGCGGCGCCTTGTGGGCCGGGCTCGCGGAGTCTCCCAAACTCAGTCGCCCCGAGGGCGGCAAGGGTGCGCGCACCCGGATGAAGGACGCGTCCAGCACTGACGTCGTCGTTCACCGGGGGACTGCTCTCACCAGCTTCTACCAGTGTGGGGATCTGTATCGGCTCGATCCGATGTCGGCGGAGACACTCGGAAAGGAAAGCTGGAACGGCAAGTTCCCCTTCGAATGGGGCGTGTCCGCGCATCCGAAGGTGGACGACAAGACCGGAGAAATGCTGTTCTTCAACTACAGCAAGGAAGCCCCGTACATGCACTACGGCGTCGTGGACTCGGCCAACGAGTTGGTCCACTACGTCGATGTCCCACTTCCCGGTCCGCGGTTGCCACACGACATGGCCTTCACGGAGAACTACGCGATCCTCAACGACTGCCCGTTGTTCTGGGATCCGGTTCTGCTCCAGAAGGGCGCGCACGTCGCGAATTTCCATCCCGAAATCCCGCTCCGTCTCGGAGTCATCCCACGCCGCGGAAACACCGCTGACATCAAGTGGTTCGAGGCGGATCCGACGTATGTCCTGCACTTCGTGAACGCCTACGAAGAGGGGGACGAAATCGTTCTGGACGGTTTCTACCAGGGCGATCCGGAGCCGTCGGACAACGGGATGGGCAATCAGTGGGAACGCGCCTTCCGCTTCCTCGCTCTCGATCGTATGCAGACCCGACTGCACCGCTGGCGTTTGAACCTGGTCACCGGAGCCACGCGTGAAGAGCAGCTCAGTGACTCGATCACCGAATTCGGCATGATGAACGGGAATTTCGCGGGGGAGAAGTACCGATACGCATATGCGGCTTCGGGTAAACCGTCGTGGTTCCTGTTCGACGGCTTGGTCAAACATGACCTGCTGACGGGGAACGAGGAGCGATTCTCCTTCGGCGACGGTGTGTACGGCAGCGAGACGTCGATGGCGCCACGTGTGGGCGGTACCGCGGAAGACGACGGTTATCTCATCACGTTGACCACTGACATGAACGAGGATGCGTCCTTCTGTCTGATCTTCGACGCCGCCCGCGTCGGAGATGGTCCACTGTGCAAACTTCGCCTCCCCGAACGGATTTCGAGTGGTACCCATTCGACGTGGGCTCCGGGGGCCGAGCTTCGTCGCTGGCAGACCGCCGACACCGCCGCCGAAGCGGTCGGACTGTGACGGACGCGCCCGGCACGGGCACGTGGGAGATCTTGCGGCAGGTGGTGATCGGTGCACGAGATCTGGACAAGACCGGCCGGCAATTACGTGAAGCGTTGAATCTGGCACCAGGATTCGCGGATCCACTGCTCGAAGACATCGGTTTGGCCGACGAGACCCTTGCCGTCGGGCCGCAAGCCTTTCTGGAGATCGTCGCACCGCTCGACGAGACTGTCTCGTTGGCGAGATGGATCCGAAAGGGCGGAGGGGAGGGCGGTTATGCACTCTCGATCCAGGTATCGAATATCGCGCCCTATCTGGAACGTGCAGCCGCGGTCGGTGTTCGGACGGTGGCCGATCTCGAGGCCTACGGGCACCGGATCGTCCAGCTCCATCCCGGTGATCTCGGCCTGCTCGTAGAACTCGACGAGATTCCCGACGCCGACGAGTGGTTCTGGGACGAGACGGAGAAGGAGGTTTCGGTCGATCCATGGGTCGACGACATCCTCGGGGTCGACGTGTCCTCTCCCGCTCCGGCCAAGACGGCGACGCTCTGGGCCGAAGTGTTCGGAAAGAAATCGGCTTCGAGGCAAACACTCTCGATCACGCTGGGATCGCGCGTCGTGTCGTTCGTTCCGGGGGAGCGGTCGATGCTCAGTGCAATCGATCTGGCGGCGTCGAGCGGCGCCTCTGCCGTCGAGCCCGGTCTGAGTCTCGGCGGCGTCGAGTTCCGGATTCACCCACGCTGAAGCTTGCCTCACATCGAACGACAGAAATCGGGGCCGATCGCTCGAAGCGATCGACCCCGATTTCTTGTCATGGACTCAGGCGAAGTCCTGTCGCAAGCGAGTCTTGAGTAGCTTTCCACTCGCGTTGCGTGGCAGCTCCTCGACGAACCGAACTGCACTGGGGCACTTGAAGTGAGCCAGCCGCTCGCGTGACCACTCGATGATCTCGGCTTCGGCGGCACCAGAGTCGCCGGCTCGAACGACCACCGCAATGGGAGTCTCACCCCAGCGATCGGAATGAACGCCGACTACGGCGACCTCCCGGATTCCGGGGTGGCCGGAGAGAACGCTCTCCACCTCGGCGGGATAGACGTTCTCACCGCCGGAGACGATCATGTCCTTGAGACGGTCGTGGAGATAGAGATACCCGTCCTCGTCGAACGATCCGCCGTCTCCGGTGCGAAGCCAGCCCCCGTCCAACATGGTGGCGGCAGTAGCCGCCTCGTTGCGCCAGTAGCGCTTCATGACGTGAGCGCCGCCGATGACGACCTCGCCGCGGATACCGACTGGGACGTCTTCGAGGGTCACGGGATCGATGATGCGGATGGGTACGCCGAACATCGGCTGCCCGACCGACTTCAACCGATGCGCGGTCGACTCGTCGGTCGCCCGATGATCTTCAGGGGTCAGCATCGTGACGCCGCCGGTCGATTCGGTGAGTCCGTATGCCTGCAGGAAACTGCATCCGAAGACTTTGGTGGCGTCCTGCAACAGCGGCAGTGGCATCGGAGCGGCTCCGTAGACCAAGAACTGCAGGGCGCTCCAATCCGCCTCGCGTACAGCAGGGAGCGAGGTCAAGACGCTGATCACCGCGGGAACGGCAACCGCATGCGTGACCTCGTACTCCTGCATCAGCGCCACCAGTTCGAGGGGTCCGGCGATGGTCTTGAGAAGGAGGGCACCGCCGCCGAGCGTCGTGACCAGGGCGAGACCCAGTCCGGCTACGTGGAAGAAGGGAACCGGGCACATGGCCACCGAATCGGTGTCGAGATCGAGCAGGTGATACATGGTCGCGAGTGCGCGGCCGAGGTTGGCGCCGGTGAGTTCGATTCCCTTGGGGTGGCCGGTGGTTCCTGACGAGTAGAAGATCAGCGCTGTGTCGTCGGGACGGCGCGACGCCCCCGGATCGTCGTCCCCGACACCGGAAAGCCAGTCGTTCCACGAGACCGAGTTTCCGGCGCCGTCCACCGTGACGACGGTCCGGACGCTACCGACCGCCGCAGCGACGCCGGAGAGGCCCTCATCGCCTGCTCCGAGTACGACGACGGTCGGCTCGCTGTTGCTCAGGATGTAGTCGACCTCGCCCGGTGCCAGCCGATTGTTGACGGCCGTCAGAATCGAGCCCATCTTCGAAGATCCATACAGAACGGAGAGAAAGGACGGTGCATTGGCGCCGATGTACGCCACCCGGTCACCTGGTCGAACACCACCGCGCAGAAGTGCATTCGCGACACGATTGGCTTCGATGTCCAGTTCGCGGAAACTGGTACGACCGTCATCGGAGATGACGGCGGTGCTCTCCGGACTGGCAATCGCCCGGCTGCGCAGCAAGTCTTCGAGATTCTGCACGGGGCGTCCATCGGGTAGGAGCGCGTTCACAGAAGGTTCGCGGGTGCCGGGTTCACGGGTGGCAGTCGAACCTACGGCTGTCGGCTGAGTTGTCATGCTGAATGCTCCAATCTGAAGGGGGCAAAGACAGGGGGTTCGAAAATGCCGGTGGGAGCAGCGAGTACATGCTCGACGGCGCGTAGTGCCGGGCCCGCGGTGATGAACTGACCGGCGGTTGTCCGGCTGTGCGGATCCTGTGGTTCGACGAGATTGACGGTCATCACGATCTCGGGTTTGCCGTACAGGTGGACCTCCCATTGATCGCGCCCCACGTATTCCTCGCGATCGGGTTCCATGGTCCAGATGATGGCCAGAGTGAGGAACTGCTTTCCGTCGACGATTGCGTGCCAGCGCCATTCGGTGGTTCCGACGGTTCCCGCGGCGATGCGTCCGGCGGCGACGTCGAGATCCGTTCGCGCCGCGACGACCCTGTGATCGGACACGACTTCGTCGTAGGTGATGCCCAGTCGTTCGCACATGAACGCGATGGTTTCCAGATACAGCGACGCGTACAGCGAGGGCAACGGCCCGGTGCCGTCCAGTTCTTCCGGGGGCGAGCCCATCCCCATGACATTGAACGCGAAGTCGGGGTCAGGCATGCCGCGAGCGTCGAGCACCTCGTCGATCGTGATGCGGTCGAGTTCGATCGATGTTCCCGTCAGCGCCAACGCCAATCGCTCACCGATGACACCCGGGCTCACCCCGACGCCGAAGAGCGTCGAATCACCTTCCTTGCATGCGTGGGCGAACATGTGCTCGCGCTCGATGCCGTGTGCGCGGGGGAAGTGCTGCCCGGCCGTCGTGATCACGTTGATCCCGGCGCGAAGCAGACGGCACAGATCGTCGTCGTGTCGTTCGTACGGAATCTGCAAACGTGGACTGTGGATGAGAACCTGTGGGCGCGAGCGGATGATCTCGTCCACGCTGCGTGTCGCGATCACGCCCGTCGGCGCGCGTCTGGCTATGTCGCCGGCATCGCGACCGGCCTTGGCGTCGCTGTACACGTACAGGCCGACCAACTCGAGGTCGGGACGATCGATGATTCCGCGTAGTGCCGTCTTGCCGATGGCACCGGTCGCCCACTGGGCAACACGAATCGGAGCGCTCATGATCGGGTGGTCAATTCGCCGGCGAAGAGGAGCTTGCCCAGTCCGCGTTCGTACCGAATCGGGTCGCGGGCGAGGCGCGCACGTGCGTCGATTGCCATGAAATCGGTGTCGCACGTCCACTCACCGCGCTGCATGGCGGCGAGTCCGGTCGCGGCAATGTCGAGGGGTTTTTCCTTGTGGCCCTGCACATGTGACGCCATGCGGGTGTCGACGCTGCCGACGATCAAGGACGTGACAGTGATGCCGTGCGGTTCGAGTTCGGCGCGAGCGATTCCGCCGAGTGACAGAGCGGCCGCCTTGGCCGGCGAGTAGCCACCCATGAAGGCGGTTGGAGCGATTGCGGCCACCGAGAGGACGTTGACTATCGATCCTCCGCCGCGGGCGGCGAGCACCGGCGCGAAGGCTCGGATCATCGTCAGCGGCCCGAAGTAGTTGACCTCCATCTCGGCTCGTGCAGCCGCTTTGTCGTCGGCCTCGATCAGCCGATTCCCGGTGAACAGTCCGGCGTTGTTGACGACGACCGTTGTGTCACCACACTTCGCGGCGGCAGCGTCGACGAGTCCTGGATCGGTGACGTCGAGTTCGACGATGTGTGCTCCGGTGGCTCGGAGCTCGGCCGGTGCATCGTCGGGATTTCTCACCCCCGCATAGATTTTGGTTGCACCCATCGACTTCGCCTGTTGGACGAAGGCCAACCCGAGGCCTCGATTGGCGCCGGTGACGAGGACGGTAGCGCCCCCTATCGGAGTTCCGCGAAACGTTGTCATGAGTGCTCCTGTGCCTGTCGGGTGTAGATGAGGTCGTCGGGATATTTCTTGCTCTTCTTCAATGACGATTCGGGTGCGAGCATCCCGAAGATCCAGCCTTCGGCTGTGGCCATGTCGTGGTTCCAGTCCCACCGCAGTGCGCGGTGGCGGATTCCCCACCTGCCGTCCTCGAAGCCGAAGCGGTCGATCAAGCGCGCCGAGGTGAGTGTGTCGGCTATGCCGTGCGAGTGCTTGATTCGTGCGAATGCGAGCACGTAGGACTCGACGTGTGCGGTGTCCCCGTCGAGTTCGATCAAGACGTTGGTCAGGGCGTGGGTCGTCAGCGACCGCGGGTGCGTGATGGCCCCGGCGATGTGGTCGACGTAGTCGTCGGCAGTGCCGGTGAAGACCCCGCCGTGGTCTTCGGTTGCACCTGGTAGGTAGCACTGCCGGGCGCCCTCGACGTCGCCGCGATCTGCGGCTCGGAGGAAACGCGCCAGAACCTCGTAGATTTCCTGCTTGGCGACCAGGGCTTCGATCGGGCTGTACTCCCGAGTGCCCGGGCCCCCGCCGGTATCGACTGCGCGAATGTCGTTGGACCTCACGATGATGTCCCTTCTCGGCTCCGGAGAGGAGTCGCACGTTGACGGAGTGCCTCTGCTTACTGTAGTAATCTCTATCACACTGTTAATTGAAGTGTCACGAGGAGGTGAAACCAATGCTTGGAACCACACCACCCGCACAACCCGGGAATGCGCCGGTTGTACTCACGCTTTCCGGCGTATCGATCGAATTCGGCGGTGTCACCGCTCTCGACGACGTCGGCTTCGACGTCCGCGCCGGTCAGATCTGCGGGCTCATCGGACCCAACGGCGCTGGTAAGACCACGCTGTTCAACTGCATCACAAGGATTTACGAGCCGAGCCGGGGCGTCATCACCTGGCAGGGAACCGATCTACTCGGGCTGCGCCCCTATGCGCTCGCGTCGGCCGGGATCGCTCGAACCTTCCAGAATCTCGCACTGTTCAGCGGCATGAGCGTCTTCGACAACACCATGGTCGGTGGATCGTCTCGGGGTCGCTTCGGTCTGGCAAGCGGGCTTCTCGGCTGGCCTCCAGCGCGCGCTCGAGTCCGAGAACTGCGAGATAAGGCCTGGTATCTGCTCGAACGCCTCGAACTCGTCGACGTCGCGAACGCACCTGCGGCAGGCCTTCCGTTCGGAACACTCAAGCGCGTCGAGCTGGCGCGAGCATTGATGTCCGAGCCGTCGCTACTCCTGCTGGACGAACCTGCCGGTGGGCTCACGCACAGTGAAGTCAAGGAACTGGGAGAACTGATCGTCTCGCTCCGCGACGACTTCGGCTTCGGTGCGCTTCTGGTCGAACACCACATGGGATTGGTGCTCGGGATCTCCGATCACGTTGTAGCCCTGAACTTCGGCCACAAGATTGCCGAGGGAACTCCGGTGGAGATCCAGCAGGATGACGCCGTTATCAACGCGTACCTGGGACGTGCCGCATGACGCTTTTGAAGGTCGACGATCTGCATGCCGGCTACGGGCGAGGCAATGTACTGCACGGGGTTTCGCTCGATGTAGAACCTGGTGGGGTCGCTGTTGTTCTCGGTGCGAACGGCGCCGGAAAGACCACCATGATGCGTGCGCTGGCCGGTTTGATTCCGCATCAGGGAACGATCACCTTCAACGGTTCGCCGTTGGGTTCCAAACCGGAACGCGCCGTGGCCGCCGGCGTGAGCCTCGTCCCGCAAGGCCGCGGAACTCTCGGTCAACTGTCGGTGCGGGACAACCTGCTCGTCGGCGCTGCGTTGCGTAAGGACAAGGCTGAGATCACAGCCGACATCGAGCGGTGGTGCGAGACATTTCCGGTACTCGGTCGTCGCTCGACGCAACTGGCGGGCTCACTCTCGGGTGGCGAACAGCAGATGCTTGCGGTCGCGCGCGCACTGATGAGTCGTCCCACACTGCTTCTGTGCGACGAACCCAGCCTGGGTCTGGCACCCATCGTCATTGCCGAATTGTTCGACACGCTCGGTGCGATCAACCGCAGCGACGGAACTGCACTGCTGATCGTGGAACAGAATGCCGATCTCGCAATGAAACTCGCGTCGAAGGTCTTCCTGCTCGACGTAGGCACCATCGTCGCTGCCGGAACGCCCGAGGAATTTCGTTCCGACGACGTCGTGCGCAGCGCTTACCTCGGGTACCAGGAGTAAACGGTGACACTCTTTCTGGAACGACTCATCTCCGGATTGACCAACGGATCGATCTACGCAATTCTCGCGCTGGCACTAGTGGTGGTGTTTCGCGCCACCGGCACGATCAACTTCGCTCAGGGCGAGTTGGCCCTGTTCACAACCTTTGTCGCCTGGTGGCTGACGACGATGTCCTGGCCGATCTGGTCGGCGATCGGAGCGGCCCTGGCTTTGGGATTCCTGCTCGGAGCATTGATGGAGCGTCTGCTCATTCGGCCGGTTCAGCGTCGAAGCGACATGGCAGTGCTGATCGTGGCACTGGGATTGTTCACCGGGCTCAACTCGTTGGCCGGAATGCTGTGGGGGAGCGATACGAAGATCATGCCGAGCCCGTTCCCCAACGGTCCGACCGATTACATCTCGGTGGGGGGTGCGCGTGTTTACGGCGACGCACTGGGCGTACTGGTGGCGCTCGTTGTCCTACTTGTGTTGATGTCCTTGCTCTTTCGCAAGACGAGAGTCGGTCTGCACATGCGTGCCGTCGCGGACAATGCCGAATCTGCCACTCTCGCCGGAGTTCCGACCAGCCGGATACTCGCAATCGGTTGGGGTGTTGCGGCAGCGATCGGCGCACTGGCAGGTGTCCTGGTCACTCCGCTCTCGCCGCAACAACTCGGTCTCACGACCATGTTTCCGATCTTCATCGCAGCATCTGCGGCCGCACTGTTCGGTGGACTCGACAGTCTTGTCGGTGCCGTGGTCGGCGGGTTGACGATCGGTGTCCTGGAATCGATGCTCAGCGGCTACATTTCGGCCATCGGCGGTTCGCTTCAGCAGACATCCGCTCTGCTGATCATCGTGGTGATCCTCTTCGTCAGACCCAATGGACTGTTCGGTACCAAGAAACTGGAGCGAGTATGACGACGCTTGCCGAGAGAAATGAACCCGCCGTCGCCGAAAAGGCGGTCAGGCAGCCGCGCGTGGTGGTCGCCGGTTCGACGTCGTACCGGATACTCCAACTGGTTCTGCTGGTGGCAGCCGTCTGTGCCTTGCTTCTCGCTTCACAAAGTGCGCCGTTTCGCGTGGGGCAGTTCACGAGCGTCTTCATCATCGCGATTGCCATTGCGGGACTGAATATCGTCAGCGGATACACCGGACTGCTGTCGATCGGCCATTCTGCCTTCTTCGGCCTCGGCGCGTACACGACCGGCGTGCTGATCGTCGATCGCGGATACTCGCCGTTGACCACGATCCCGATTGCAGTCGTATTATGTTTTGTACTAGGGCTTCTCGTCGGGCTTCCGTCGTTGCGGATCATGGGGCTATATCTGGCTCTCGTGACACTCGCCGTCGCTGTGGCGTTTCCCGAAGTGATCCGCAAGACCGGGGATCTGACCGGTGGTGCCGCTGGAATGGTGGTTCGTGCAAATCTACTGGTCCCGCCGAAATGGACGGGTTTGACTCGCGCGGACACCTATCTCTGGATCTTCTGGATCTCGGTCGTGACGCTGGCAATTGTCATGCTCCTGATTCGCAATCTCGTCAAGAGTCGATTCGGTCTGGCTATGGTCGCGGTGCGCGACAACGAGATTGCGGCGAGCGCAAACGGCATCAACGTCGCGCGGGTCAAGATTCTCGCTTTCGGGCTCTCCGGCGCGATCACCGGCCTGGGAGGTTCGCTGTTCACGATGTACATCGGCGCGCTCTCTCCCGAGTCCTTCTCGCTGATGAAGTCTATCGAGTTCATCACCGGGCTGGTGTTGGGCGGAATCGCAACCCAATTCGGCCCGATCGTGGGGGCAACGGCAGTGGTGTTCCTGCCGTACTACACCGGAAGCGTCACAGACGGCCCCGTGTCGGGAGTGGTGTTCGGCGCGGTGCTGATCGCGATCGTGTTCTTGATGCCGGACGGAATCGTCGGTCGGATCAACAGCGTGCTCCGACGGTTCGTCCTCGTGGTTCCCGCAGATCATCCCAAGTATCGCGAGGGTGAACCTCGCACCTGAGTGCCGTCTCCCTCGCCCACTCTCGTTTCCCTCAACTCACAGCAAGGAACTGGACGATATGAAAAGGCAGACCACGATTCCCGCAGTCATCGCCGCTGCGGCACTACTCCTTTCGGCCTGCGGAGGTAGCTCCGACGCAGAGAGCAACACGTCGACATCGGCCGGCGCAGTATCGGTCGACGACTGCAGTGATCCCAGCGGTGCCGCAGCGCCGATCACCGACAAACTCACGGTGGGATGGAGTGGGCCGACGTCAGGCCCGCTCGCCGATGCCGTCGGCAACGTGATCGAAGGAATGCGAGCACGGTTCGAGGTGGAGAACGCGGCCGGCGGCGTCGGCGGCGTCAAGCTCGACGTCGTGGTCAAGGACGATGCATTCTCCCCGGAGCGCGCCAAAGCCAACGTCGGAGAGTTCATTCAGAAGGATAAGGTCGACGTTCTGGGTACCTTCGGGGCCGGACAGTTGAACGCCATCGCGGATGATCAGACCACTGCCTGCGTGCCGCTGCTCTTCGCGCAGGCAGGCATGCCCGAGTTCCGGGTCATCGAAGACTTCCCGTGGACCACGGAGTATCTACCGGATCCGGGCGTCGAGATGGAGGTAGTGGTCGAGAGCTTGAAGAAGAAGTATCCGAACGGCGCCAAGGTCGCACTGGCCACGAACCAGACCGAATCCGGACAGGGAATCGCCAACGGCTTCAAATCCGCGATCGAAGGAACCAACTTCGAGATCACGGCGGAGGAGGCGCTGACCGACCCCAAGACGGCGGCTTCGACTCTCAAGGCCAGCGGCGCCGAGGTTTTGGTGGTCGCCGGTGTCACTACCGACTGCCTCGCGATCACTCAGGCGATCGGACGTGTCGGATGGAAGCCCGACACCGTGATTCAGCCGTCGAACTGCGTCGACGGTGCGACCCTGTACGCGCCCGCCGGTGATGCTGCAGACGGGCAGCAGGTGATGGTGTGGCTCAAGGATCCCAACAACGCTCTCTACAAGGACGACGCGGCAGTACGTGACTACCTTGCCGGAGCGGCGGCTCACGGTGCCGATTCCCCGACCAACAGCTACACCGTGAACGGATGGGCCATCGGTGACCTGTTGGTGGACAACTTCACTCGGGCCTCTGAGTCTTCTGACGGACTCTCTCGCGCCACCATCATGAGTGCCGCGCGTACGCAGGACTACCACCCGCCGATGTTCATCGACGGAATCAAGTTCACCATGACCGCCGATCATGCGCTGGGCATCTTGGCATTCCAGCCGTTCGAGTGGAATGCCACTACCCAGGCGTTCGAGAAGCAAGGCGACGTGATCGACATTTCCGGCCGTTACGAGAACTGAGGCGAGTGCGCGAATGAACAAGACACACAGGGGATTGCATCCTCGCGGCAAGGTGGACGAATACACCTCGAAGGGGTGGTGGTCCGACGAGACAATCGATCAGGTGTTCCGGGCACAGGTGCGGGCCCGCGGCGACGAACTCGCGGTAGTTGATCCGGCGAACCGGAGCGAGTTGTCCGGCGGAGATCCACGACGCCTCAGTTGGAACCAACTGGAGAGCGAAGTCATCGCGCTCGCTGCCCGCTTCTCCGAGGTGGGTTTGGGCCGGGGCGATGTTCTGGGTGTGCAGATGCCCAACACCGTCGAACTGGTCGAGGTTTATCTTGCAGCGTGGTCGCTGGGGATCGTGGTCTCACCCTTGCCGATGCAGTACCGCGAACGCGAAGTGAAAGGAATGGCAAACCAGGCTGCGTTTGCAGCATTTGTCACCGTACCCAGTTTTGGTGACAGACTCCCTGCTACGGAGATCGCTGCAATCAGATCCCGGATTCCTTCTCTGAGATCGGTGTTCGCCTACGCTCCCGCGTCCGAGCTTCCGGCTCAGCTTCCCGCCGGCGTCGTGGGGCTGAGTCCTCGGACTGCGACCGAAGCGCAGCGAAGTGAACTGGATGAACGAAACACCGAAGATCCGAACGACCCCAACGATGCGATGACGATCTGTTGGACCTCCGGGACCGAAAGCGAGCCGAAGGGTGTCCCACGTTCGCACTACGAGTGGCTGGCCATCTGCTGGGCCACGATCGACGCTCCCGACATCGTCGTCGGCGACGTCTTGTTGAACCCGTTCCCGATGGTCAACATGGCCGGAATCAACGGAATGTTCCTGCCGTGGCTCCGCACGGGATGTGTACTGGTACAGCACCACCCGTTCGACCTTCGAGTGTTCCTCGGGCAGATCGAGGCCGAGCGAGTGACGTACACGGTAGCGCCGCCTGCGCTGTTGTGGATGCTGCTCGCCGACGAGTCGATGCTCGCGGCAGTCGACCTGTCGAGCTTGACTCGGATCGGTTCGGGTTCGGTGCCACTGCAACCTCCGATGGTGCGGGGATGGCAGGAGCGGTACGGAATCGGAGTCATCAACTTTTTCGGATCCAACGAAGGAATCAGTCTGCTCTCCTCGCCTGCGGACATGCCGGATCCGGACGACCGCGCACGGTACTTCCCCCGCTTCGGTGTCGAGAACTTTCGCTGGAGCACCAGGATCTCGGACTGGATGGACGTTCGCTTGGTCGACGTGGTCACCGGCGAGGACATCACCGAAGTCGGGCACCCGGGTGAGTTGCGCATCAGCGGACCGACGGTCTTTGCCGGCTATCTCGGCGATCGGCCGTCACCGTTCGACGAACGCGGATTCCTCTGCACCGGAGACATCTTCGAGATTGCCGGTGATCACGGGCAGTTCCTCCGCTACCTGGACCGGGGGAAGGACCTCGTGATCCGCGGCGGAATGAACATCGCCCCAGCCGAACTGGAGGGATTGATCGCCGAGCATCCGGCCGTGGCGGATGTGGCCGTCATCGGCGACCCCGACGAAGTGCTCGGTGAGCGCGTCGCAGCAGTGGTCACGCTGCGGCCCGAGACGGAACTCGAGCTGGACGCTCTGGTCGCGTTCCTGAAGGACAAGCGCATCGCGTCGTACAAGCTTCCCGAACGGCTGGAAATTCGGAAAGAGTTGCCGCGCAATTCGACCGGAAAGATCCTCAAGCGTGAACTTCGACAGAAGAGTGTGGCATGAGTGTGATGAACGACAGTGAAAAACTTGCGCTGGCGCGTGAGATGTTCCAGGCCTGGGACGTCATGGATTGGACACGCGTCGTCGATCTGTTCGCCGAGGACGGTGTGCTCCACAGCGTGATGCAGGAACCTCTTGTCGGCAAGGAAGCTGTCGCGGGCCGAATTGCGTTGCTGGCAAGCAAGTGCGAACGGATCACCTTGACGATCGAATCTCTCGGCGTGATCGACGGCAGGGTATTCGTGCAGCGAGTCGATGACTTCCACTTCGACGGTACCCACGGCGTCGTGCCTGTTGTCGGAATCCTCACCATGGCAGACGGACGGATCACCGAGTGGCTCGAATACTACGACCGTCCGACACTCTTGAAGGGAATGGGTCTTGTCGACGATTTCGAGTAGCGGGACTTCGAGTAGAGGGACTTCACAAAGAGGATTGCCGACTATCGACATCTCCCTGGGTTTGTGGCAGGACCGTCCGCCGCGTGAAGTGACTGTCACTGCGCGCCTTGCCGACAAACTGGGGTTCGGCCGAGTGTGGGTGGGGGAGATGGCGACGTACGACGCCTTTGCACTGGCGACGTCAGTCGGCGTCGGCTTCGAGCACTCCGAACTGGTGGTCGGCCCGCTCGCGGTGACGGTTCGTGATCCGGCGATGATCGCGATCGGGGCGGCGTCGGTGGCCGGCCTGACCGGGCGTCTTGTGTCGATAGCGTTGGGCACGTCCAGCACTGTCGTGGTCGAAAAATGGCATGGACGAAGCAGATCCGGGGCAGCTCGAGCGCTCGCGGAGTCCGCCCGCGGTGTGCGATCGCTCATGAACGGCGAGCGGGGCGAAGTCGCCGGCACGGTGATGCGCACCAGTGGATACAGGCTGCGTCTTCAACCGCCGGGCGGCCGGCTCATAGTTGCAGCTTTCGGAGACCGGGCCCTTCGCGCCGCGGTGGAGTTGGGCGACGAACTAGTGCTCAATCTGGTGAGTGCGGAGCAGGCCGGTCGTCTGATCACACGGTGCAAGGAAATCGCGGCTGAAATGGAAACGGCGATGCCCCAGGTGTCGGTTTGGTCGCCGGCGGCCGTGGCAACCGAAGGCCCAACTCAAATGTCGATCGATCAACTCCGACGTGGACTCGTGCCGTATCTCGCTGCCCCCGGATACTCGGACATGTTCGTCCGCGCAGGCTTCGCGGACGTGATCGAGGCAGCCAGGGCCGGGACCGCGCCTCGCGAGCTCTTGAGTCAGGTCTCCGACGCCATGGTGGCGACGGTGGGAATCGTCGGAACTCCGGCCGATGCCCGTGAGCAGCTCGAGGCGTACCGAGCGGCGGGTGTGGACACCGTCGTGGCCGTGCCTTCATCCACTGATTCGGATCCGGCCGGGAAAGCGACCATGGAACTTCTTGCCGAGATGGCATGACATATCCCCGACGAACTTACTCTCAGGTAAGTTCGTCGAGGATATGTCGAATCGGAGGAGTTGCCGTGAGTGATCGTGTTCGTGTCGAGGTAGTGCAGTCGGTGGCGTACGTAACGCTGAACCGACCGGAGAAACTCAACGGTCTCGATCTGGATATGCTCGACGCACTGGTGAATGCCGCTCGAACGATCGAAACCGATCGTTCGATTCGGGGTGTAGTTCTGCAAGGCGCGGGTGACGCATTCTCTGCCGGGTTGGACTTCGCTTCTGCGGGCAAGCAACCGATGCGGATGGCCAAGGCCTTTGCAAAATTTCCAGGTCAGAAGACCAACCTATTTCAACGCGCGTGCTGGGTGTGGCGCGAATTGCCCGTGCCCGTCATCGCGGTCGTTCACGGGCACTGCTTCGGCGGGGGACTGCAATTGGCGCTCGCCGCAGACTTTCGATTCACCACCCCCGATTGCACGTTCTCGGTGATGGAGGCGAAGTGGGGATTGATCCCCGACATGACCGGAACGGTCACGATGCGCGAACTCGCGGCAATGGACGTCGTGAAACGCCTCGCCATGACTGCTGAACTGTTCGACGGAAATCAGGCTCTCGAGTGGGGGTTCGTGAGCGGAGTCAGCGACAATCCACTCAAGCCGGCGCAGGAACTGCTGTCGCAGATCATGACTCGCTCACCGGACGCGGTCGCAGCAACGAAGACGTTGTTGCACAAGACCTGGAACCGCTCGCCTCGCGGCGCGTTCTGGATCGAATCGCGGATCCAACTGGCGCTGATGCGAGGCAAGAACCACAAGATCGTGCGCACCGCGAACGGTGCGAAGAAGTTGCCGGAGTTCGCCATTCGAAAATTCGGCTGACGAACTCCGGCATCGCGGCGCCGTGCGGCGTCCACGTCGAGGTTGATCACAGCATCAGGTCTCGTCCTGATCGATCCTTGATGAGCATCGTGGCGACGAAGGACACCGCGGCCAACAGGGCGAGATAGATCGAGATGGCCAGAGTGCCACCTGTTCTGCCGAGGAGCCACTGCGCAACGGTTGGCGCGAAAGCGCCACCGAAAATGGTGCCGACGGCGTAGGAGATCGACGCACCGCTGTAACGGATCGAAGCCGGGAACAGCTCGGCGAACAATGCCGGTTGAGGTCCGTACGACAGCCCGAGTCCGACCGAGAAGAGGATCATCGCCACATAGATCCAGCCGAGATTTCCAGTGTCGATGAGGAGGAAGAACGGCACCGCGAACAGGACCATTGCGAGGTTGCCCACGTTCATCACCGTGGTGCGGCCGCGCCGATCCGACCAGTAGGCGCCGATCATGGTGAACACGCCCCACGTGACGGCACTGGCGAGCGTGGCAATCAGTAGTTCCGTCTTACCCAAGCCGTACGTCTTGGTGGCGTACGCGACGATGAATCCACCGATCACCATGTAGCCGTTGCCATTTGTGCCGACGAAGGACAGGGCAGCGAGTACGACCTGTTTCGGGTGCTTCTTGAACAGCGTGCGGATAGGCGTATTGCTCTCGGAGCGGCGTTCCTTGAGTTCGGCGAAGACGGGTGACTCGCTGACCCTGCTTCGGATGTAGAAGCCGACGCCGATCAACACGACGCTGAGCAGGAACGGCACTCGCCATCCCCAGGTGGTGAACTGTTCGTCCGTGAGGGTGAACGTGCACAGTGCCAAAACGCCGGTGGCGAGCAACATTCCGAGCGGTACACCCATCTGGACGAATGCTCCGAAGAACCCTCGGCGTTTGGTGGGTGCGTGTTCGACGGCAAGAAGAGCGGCCCCGCCCCATTCACCGCCCGTCGAGAATCCCTGCACGATTCGGAGAAGTATCAGCAGGATCGGCGCCCAGATTCCGATCGAGGCATACGTCGGCAGCACACCGATCAGGACCGTCGCGGCGCCCATCATTGCCAGAGTTGCCACCAGTACGCGCTTTCGGCCGAGTCGATCACCGAGATAGCCGGCGACGATGGCGCCGAGTGGACGGAAGACGAAGCTGATGCCGACCGTGACGTAGGAGACGATCTGACCTGCCGAGCCCATCGGCCTGAAGAACAGGTCCGCAAAGATCAGCGCTGCGGCTTGGGCGTAGATGAAGAAGTCGTACCACTCGACGGTGGTGCCGACCATCGACGCCATCGCGGCGCGGTCGTACTCCTTCGCGGCGGGTTTGGTGCCAGTTCTGGTAGTGGTCATCGAGCTACTTTCTGCCAGTCACGTGGTCCACCGAAGGGGTGAACTGCGAAGTCGGAACAGGGGAGAAATACTGTTCGATCTGCGACGTTGCCGGTGTGCTCGGTGCATGCTTGTGGCGGACTCGGAGCGTTCCTGCGCGATCCCATTGTCAATATCGGCAACCGAATGATCGGTAGGTAATGAATTATGCAGAAGTGTGCGCGTCAACACAAGAGGTGTCGGGAAGGTCTGATTATCCGGTGCGGAGCGTGCGAGAAATCAGGTGCTCAGTTTTGGGGCGACGTGGCAATGCGCAGGTCGATTTCCCGGGCGCTGAGGAGGTGGTCGAGGACAAGAACCGCGCAGCCGAGAATGCCGGATTGTGCGCCGTGGCTGACCGATGCGATCTGCAGCTTTCGGGTGGCAAGCGCCGTTGCATTGCCGTACACGGACTCTCGAAGCCCGGCGAGGAAGAGTTCGTCTGCCTCGGCCATGTCGCCGCCGATGATCAGGACCTCGGGATTGAGGAGGTTGACCGCGCCGGAAATGACGTCGCCGATCAGTCGACCGCTGCTTCTGATGAGCCGGCGTGCTTCGCTGTCGCCGTCCAGAGCGAGGCGGACCACGTCACGCACGTGCCCGACGCTTCGGCCCTGATCTCGGAGGGCATGCACGAGAGCCCAACCGCTGGCGACGGTTTCGACGCAGCCGACGTCGCCGCACCGACATTTCATGCCCCGTGCCGCAGCAGTTTTCGTGTGCCCGATCTCGCCGGAGGCTCCGAGTGAACCGCGCTGGAGGACTCCGCCCAGGACGATTCCCGCGCCCAGGCCGGTCGATGCCTTGATCATCAGGAGGTTGGGCGCGCTCTCGCGGCGTTCGCTCAATTCGGCCAGAGCCATCACGTTGGCATCGTTGTCGGCAAACAGTGGTGCCGTCGTCACCGATGCCAAGTAGGGGGCGAGGGCAACTCCGTCCCATCCCGCCATCATCGGAGAGTCGAGGCTCGCTCCTGCGGCGACGTCGACCGTTCCGGGAATGCTCAGTCCGATTCCGATGACCTCGGTAGACGTGCGTTGGACCTGGGTCAGTAGTGACGAAAGATGCTCGGCAATTTCGGGCATCAGTTCGTCGGGGCCGACCCCGACCGACTTGTCGATGTCTTCTGCAGCGAGGATCGTGCCCGCCAGGTCGGTGACTGCAAGTTGTGCCCGCGATCGACCGATTGCCACGACGAGAACCACGCCGGACGAGTTCGCGAACGTGAGAGTGGATGGCGGCCGACCGCCTGTCGACGGGCCCTCGTCGTCATCGGCGATCAAACCAAGCGATTGAAGTGCTGCAACCCTGGCCGATACCGCCGTCCTCGACAGCCCGGTGAGCTTCCCGATCTCGCTGCGCGTGGTCGCGGAACCGCTGCGTATCAGCGTGAATACCTCTCCCGCGGTAGCCGGAGTCGTGGACGGTCGGGTCATTGTCCTATTCAAGCATTCCTCGTCAGTAACTTCAGCGTGCGAAAGTTCCCGTACTTTGTCCACAAAAAGACGTAAGTAGGTCTTGTTAAAAAGCAGAAGTAGGCATAGTCTGTGTCTTGACTCACTGCCACGGGCGTCCGAGGAGACGAGTCGCAGTTTCTGTGAAGCAGGGCGCACAAACAGGGGAGAGCCTGATGAGCCGCACCGATACACAAGAGATCGTCGAGTTCGCACGTAAGTGGCAGCAGTTCGACGGTGGACCTGACGAAGAGATCTTTGTAACCTTCGGCCTCGCCCCGGACGAGTATTTCCGCAGGCTGCAGGCGATTCTCGATGACGGCGTCGTAGCGCTGACTCCGCCGGTCACCGGCGAACTCGCAACCGTCTGTGCGCATCGACTCGGCCGATCGGCCAGGCGTCGATAAGTCCGACCCGGCGTAAGCCCCGAGTCACCCGAATTCGTTTCATCTGAGTAAGGAATTGAGGTCGCCATCATGCACAAGCACCTACCGATGCCGTACCCGACCGCCGAAGTGTGGGATTGGCAGCTGCAGGGAGCGTGCCGTGGGCATGACTCCGCGGTGTACTTCCACCCGGACGGCGAGCGCGGACATGCTCGCGAGAACCGTGAACGCAACGCCAAGAAGGTCTGCGGGACGTGCCCTGTACTCCAGCAGTGCCGCGAACACGCACTGTCCGTCCACGAGCCGTACGGCATCTGGGGTGGAATGACGGAGACCGAGCGCGCAGAATATGTGCGATCGCTGCGTAAGCGCAGCAACCGGATGCCCGCGGTCGCCAACGCGAGCTGACGGTCCTTCGGAAAGGACTCCAGTGTGACGCTCGTTGTCGGTATCGATTCGTCTACCCAGTCGTGCAAAGTCATTGTCCGTGACGCCGATTCGGGCGAACTGGTACGAGAAGGGCGAGCGGCTCATCCAGTCGGTACCGAGATCGATCCGGCACGCTGGCTCGAGGCGATGGACAGTGCAATCGCCGCGGCGGGTGGGCTGGACGACGTTGCAGCCGTTTCCGTCGGAGCTCAACAGCACGGCATGGTGTGTCTGGACAACGGCGGCGAGGTCGTCAGGCCGGCGTTGCTGTGGAACGACACTCGTTCGGCGAAGGCTGCGTCCGATCTGGTCGACGAACTCGGCGGATCGAAGGAATGGGCCGACGCCGTCGGAGTCGTTCCGGTCGCCGCGGTCACGGCAAGCAAGCTTCGATGGCTGGCAGATCACGAACCGGCCAACGCCGATCGCACTGCCGCAGTGTGTCTTCCGCACGACTGGCTGTCCTGGAAATTGGGCGGGTCAGGTTCGTTGAAGGAACTTGCGACAGATGCGGGCGACGCCAGTGGAACCGGCTATTACGCTGCCTCGACGCGCGAATACCGTACCGATATGTTGGCGTTGGCATTTCGTGATCGAATCCCACAGGTTCCCCGAGTTGCAGCGCCGAACGAAAAGATCGGAAGCACTCACTCCGGGGGAATCATCGGACCGGGTACGGGTGACAATGCCGCAGCCGCACTGGGTTTGGGCGCAGTCCCCGGTGACGTGATCATCTCGATCGGAACTTCCGGCGTCGTGTCGGCTGTATCAGTCACGCCCACAAACGATCCCAGTGGAAACGTGGCAGGATTCGCAGACGCAACCGGACTGCACCTGCCGTTGGTGTGCACTATCAACGGCGCCCGCATCCTCGATGCGACGGCATCCGTTCTCGGCGTCGATCACGCCGAGCTGTCCAGGTTGGCGCTGACCGCGCCCCTCGGAAACGACGGTCTGGTCATGATTCCGTACTTCGAGGGTGAACGGACGCCCAACCGGCCCGATGCCACGGGAGCCATGCACGGTTTCCGTTTGCAGAACTCGACGCCTGCGCACTTTGCACGAGCCGCAGTCGAAGGTCTCCTGTGCGGCTTGGCCGATGGCGTCGACGATCTGGTTCGTCAGGGTGTCGAGGTGAAGCGAGTTCTCCTCGTGGGAGGCGGAGCGAAGTCTCGTGCTCTCTGTGAGATAGCGCCGGCAATTCTCGGGGTGCCGGTCGTGATCCCTGCTCCGGGTGAGTACGTCGCCGAGGGGGCCTGCAGGCAAGCAGCATGGGCACTGTCCGGGGACGCACAGCCGCCGGTGTGGCCGAAACCGGAAGAGCGACGATTCGACGCCGAACCAGCTCCCCACGTGCGCGAGCGCTACGCGTCGTTGCGCGAACTCACCGAAGGCGTTTGAGCGCTCCCTACAGAAGGCCGAACTTTCGGACTGCGTCGAGCAGTGCGTGCGGGCGTTCGGTCGTCGGCAGGGGATCGACGAGTGCGAACTGGCAACCGACGTCTCGGGCAGCGCCGTCGGCCACGTCGCTGTCGCCGACCATCAATGTCTGTGCCGCATCCACATCGAGTTGTGCCAGGGCGTATTCGAAGATTGCGGGTTCCGGCTTGACGGCACCCACCTCGAACGAGAGGACGAACTCGTCGACCCAGACATCCCAGCCTCGGTCGACGAACGCCGGTCGGATGTCGAAGGCGATGTTGCTCAGGACTGCGGTTCGTATACCCTTCTCCGACAATGACTTCAGGACCTCGCCGGTATCCGGGTACGGCGACCACTGGTCCGGATCCACCAGCAGGGCGTAGAAAGCCTCGGCGCGAACCGGATCGGGCACTCCGGACTTGCTCAACACGTCGAGGTAAGCCTGACGATGCAACTTCGGATCCCGGTCGCGGTTCTCCCACGCATAGATCCCGGCTTCGTCCATCTCGACGGTTCTACCCACCGGCGCGGTCATCCGGCGCATCAGCTCGGCTTGAGCATGCACGTCGAGCGGGTCACCTTGGTGATCGACGAGGTGCCCATTCCAATCGTCGCTCTCTTCCAAACGGAAGAGGGTTCCGGAGAAATCGAACAGCGTCGCGGCGATATGTCCGTCTTGATGGGCCGTGCTGTCAGTGTTCACCTCGACAGGTTATCGGCGTCCGCTTTCCGATGCGTGATGTGAGCCAGTGCACGCGTACTTTGAGAGGGCACATTTTCCGAGGTTCCCCCGACGGGCGTGTTTTCGACGCTCCGGATGAACCGAACGACGAGGGGGATCCTCCGTGTCCGACCACGCGAATACACCAGATTTGACGAAGCTGTCCGGCGAAGACCCCCACCTCTCACGTCAGCTGTCCAACCGGCATATCCAGCTGATCGCCATCGGTGGGGCCATCGGTACCGGACTCTTCATGGGATCGGGCAAGACGATCTCTCTCGCCGGGCCTTCCGTGATCTTCGTATACATGATCATCGGCTTCATGCTCTTCTTCGTCATGCGTGCGATGGGGGAGTTGCTGCTCTCGAACATGGCGTACAAGTCGTTCTCGGACTTCGCCGCTGATCTGCTGGGCCCCTGGGCAGGATTCTTCACCGGCTGGACGTACTGGTTCTGTTGGATCGTCACCGGCATCGCTGACGTCATCGCGATTTCCGGCTACTTCAAATACTGGTGGCCAGGTCTCGCGGCGTGGATTCCCGCTTTGCTGACGATCGCGGCACTACTCCTCTTGAACTTGCCGACGGTGAAGGCCTTCGGTGAAACCGAGTTCTGGTTCGCGCTGATCAAGATCATCGCCATCGTCAGCCTGATCATCGTCGGCATCGTCATGGTCGTCTCCGGGTTCACGGCGCCGAACGGTGCCACCTCCGGTATCGACAATCTCTGGAACGACGGCGGCATGTTCCCGACCGGATTCATGGGCTTCGTGGCCGGCTTCCAGATCGCGGTGTTCGCATTCGTGGGTATCGAACTGGTCGGCACGACAGCAGCCGAGGCGAAGGACCCGGAGAAGAACCTGCCGAAGGCCATCAACTCCATCCCCATTCGTGTGCTGCTGTTCTACGTCATTGCGCTGACCGTGATCATCGCGGTGACACCGTGGCGTGAAATCAGCGCAGACAAGAGTCCGTTCGTCGCCATGTTCACACTCGCCGGCCTCGGCATCGCTGCATCTGTCATCAACTTCGTCGTGCTGACCTCCGCTGCGTCTTCGGCCAACTCGGGTATCTACTCCACCTCGCGCATGGTGTTCGGCCTTGCGCAGGAGGGCGACGCACCGCGGGCACTCGGCAAGCTGAACTCGCGCAAGGTCCCCGCGAACGCCCTGATGTTCTCCTGCATCTTCTTGCTGGCGTCGCTGATCCTGCTGTTCTCGGGCGATTCCGTGATCGAGGCCTTCACCGTCGTCACGACCATCTCGGCGCTGCTGTTCATGTTCGTGTGGACGATCATTTTGGCGAGCTACATGGTGTACCGGAAGCGTCGTCCGCACCTGCACGAGGCGTCGAAGTTCAAGATGCCCGGCGGCGTCGTGATGTGCTGGGTCGTGCTCGCGTTCTTCGTCTTCATCCTCTGGGCGCTGACAACCAAGGACGACACCCTGCAGGCACTTGTCGTCACACCGATCTGGTTCGTGGTTCTGGGTATCGCGTGGGCGATCATTCGTCGCCGACCCGCTCACCGGGCACGATACGACGCATTCAAGTCAGAACTGGACGCCAGCCGACAGAACGGCGAGAAATAGTTTTGGTCAAGATCGGGTAACGGTGGCGGCCGCCTTGATCAAACTGTTACATTCTTCGGCAGACAGAGGAGCGGGCTTCATCAGAAGGACGCTGCACGCCGACGACTGACGGAGTACACACTGTGGGAAACCACCACCGCACGGGCAATGACGATGTTGTCTTCGAGATCGATCCCGAGGTAGCAAGCGGCCGCCACCGCACCGCGTCGTCTGGCCCTGGTGCCGGTGTCAAGGCAGGCGTCGTAGCTGCGGCTACCGGTGCACTCCTCGTCGGGGCAGGCCAGATGGGTGCAGGAACCGCTGCTGCGGCGCCGGCAACACAGACCATCGCGGGCTTCGAAATCCCGCAGGGTCTGCTTCCCGAGGGCGCTGTCGTTCCGGCTGAATTGGCAGCTCTTCCCGCTCTCGACATTCCTGAGCTTCCCGATTTTGCAGCTGACCTCAACACGCAGGCACAGCAGTTCCTCGGCAGTATCAATCCCGGCCCGTCGGCTCGCACGGTACAGCCGGTGTCCGGAACGCTGACCTCCACCTTCGGTTCGCGCTGGGGAGCACACCACGGCGGTCTCGACATCGCAGCCCCGATCGGTACGCCGATCCTGGCTGCAGCCGACGGCCAGGTCATCGACGCCGGCCCGGCGTCAGGTTTCGGCCTGTGGGTCCGTGTCCAGCACGACGACGGCACCGTCACCACGTACGGCCACGTCAACGACTACCAGGTCAACGTCGGTCAGCGAGTCAACGCCGGCCAGCAGATCGCCACCGTGGGTAACCGTGGCCAGTCCACCGGCCCCCACCTGCACTTCGAGGTCGCCGAGAACGGCGCAAAGGTCGATCCGGCAGCGTGGCTGCAGGCCCGCGGCGTGGCGGTCACCTGGGTAGACAACTCGTAAGAAAACTTCTTGCAGAACTGCGGTGGTACCGGGAAATTCTTCCTGGTGCCACCGCAGTTCCCGTTTGTCGGTGACCCCGGCCGGATAGCCTTCAGTGACGTTGATCGTCGAAGGGGGAACGTGCGATGGGTGCAGAGGTCACGGCAAGAGAATTCACCAGAGCCGACCGCAGGCTCTTTCGTAAGAAGGTGCGCTCGTGCGTCGACGCCATGAAGCAGATGCTCGACGGTGGTGACTTTCGGGACGCCGTCGACAGGCCCGCGCCGCTGCTGGGTATGGAGATCGAATTCAACCTGGTGAACGGGGACATGGCTCCTGCGATGTCGAATCGTGAAGTACTCGAATCGATAGACGACGCTGCGGTTTTCCAAACCGAACTCGGACAGTTCAACGTCGAGATGAACGTCGAACCCGGCCCTCTCACCGGTGACGCGACTTTCGAATTGGAAAAGAAACTGCGGGCGTCCCTTGACGTCGCAGACGCACGAATCCATGCGCACGACGCTGAGATGGTGATGATCGGGATGCTGCCGACATTGCAGCTCGAGCATCTCGATCGAGAGTGGATCACGGCCAACCCGCGCTACGAATTGCTCAACGAGCAGATTTTTGCCGCGCGAGGAGAGGACATCGAACTCGACGTCGAAGGTGTCGCGCTACCTGGCGGCGACGTGGAACTTCTTCGGGCCGATACCAATTCGGTGGTGCCGGAGGCGGCGTGTACGTCCATGCAGTTGCATCTGCGGGTGGCGCCGGAAGAATTTGCCGCGCACTGGAATG
The DNA here is from genome assembly GCF_033142465.1 of Rhodococcus sp. IEGM 1318. Taxonomy (NCBI): domain Bacteria; kingdom Bacillati; phylum Actinomycetota; class Actinomycetes; order Mycobacteriales; family Nocardiaceae; genus Rhodococcus; species Rhodococcus sp. IEGM 1318. Next base: position 313,993 of record NZ_JAWLSC010000006.1, on the reverse strand, counting down.
CCGCTCAGTGTCTGGCCGGAGTGCAAGTGGCGTTGGCCGCCAATTCTCCTTTCCTGGCGGGCAAGGCACTCTGGCACGAATCACGCATTCCGATCTTCGAACAGGCCACGGACACCCGAACTTTCGAGCTCAAGAACCAAGGTGTGCGTCCGCGGGTGTGGTTCGGTGAGCGGTGGATCCACTCGGTGCTCGACCTGTTCGAGGAGAACTCGCGGTATTTCCCGGCCCTGCTGCCTGATGTGTCGGACACCGATCCACTGGAAGTGCTGGCGGCGGGCGGGATTCCGGAGTTGAGCGAGCTTCAGATGCACAACGGCACGGTCTACCGGTGGAATCGACCGGTGTACGACTGCTCGGATGGCAAGCCGCACTTGCGTATCGAGAATCGCGTACTGCCGGCCGGACCGACCGTCGTCGACATCATGGCCAATGCAGCCTTCTACTACGGAACCGTTCGGGCATTGGTGAACGCGGAGCGGTCACTGTGGTCGCACATGTCCTTTCAGGCGGCGGAAGAGAACTTGCACATCGGCGCCAAATACGGACTGGATGCGACCCTGTACTGGCCGGAGATCGGCTGGGTCGGCGCCGACGAGTTGATATTGCGAAGGTTGCTGCCGTTGGCGCACGAGGGCTTGGCGGACTTCGGATTGTCCGCCGCCGCCCGCGATCGGTACCTCGGCGTCATCGAGGGGCGGTGCATGAATAGGCAGACCGGTGCGGCCTGGCAGCGAGCGCACGTTGCGCGGGCGGAGGCCTCGGGCGCGGACCGCTCGACTGCGCTCACCGGAATGCTCCGCGGTTACGTGGAGAACATGCGCACGGGAGATCCTGTTCACACCTGGTCCTGATTGCTCTGCTAATTCTCCTATCCGTCAACAGTTTCGGGGACTTAAGTCCCCGAAATCGAGAGGGGGCGACCCCAAAAAAGCCGGACAAGTGGGATGGTTAGAGTGAAAGTGGCTCGGTTACTTCTTCAGGAAGGTGGGCACATGAGTTCACGCGAACATAACAGTGTTGTTGTCGGAGTCGAGGGTTCGGACACTGCGTCCACCGCGCTCCGCGAAGCCGCGAAAATCGCCGCCCAGCGCGAATTGCGACTCGACATCATCCACGCTCTCGACTTCGCGCCGTACGGTTTCGGTGGGCCGTACGTCGACGCGGGTGGGGTGTACGAATGGGTCGAGGAGGCCGGAAAAGCGATCTTGGCAGAGGCGGAACAGTTCGCCCGTGAGATCGATCCGAAACTCGAGGTTCACACCGAAATCGCCATCGGCAGTGCAACTCAGTGGTTGATCGAGAGTTCGGCACAGGCGAGGCGCGTAGTTGTCGGAGCTTCTGCATCAGGCAAAGCGGCAACGGCAGTACTCGGCAATACCGCGGTCGGGGTGGCCAGTCACGGCAAGTGCCCGGTGATCGTCGTCCGAGACCGCGACGGCGCGGTGCCCTCGGAGGGGCCGGTCGTGGTCGGCGTCGACGGCAGCGCGCTCAGCGCGCAGGCCGTGGGTGCCGCATTCGAAGAAGCGGCATTCCGCGGCGCAGAGTTGGTGGCGCTGCACGTGTGGAGTGACCTCGGGAGCGCGGCATTCGAAGATCCGAGGGCCGCTGCACTTGCACCGCAGTCTCTCGAGGAAGAAGAGCACGCAGTTCTCAGCGAGAGCTTGGCGGGTTGGTCCGAGCAATACCCGGACGTGAAGGTCCGGCGTGAGGTCTACCTCGACAACCCACGTGGACGGTTGCTGGACTGGTCGGCAAAAGCGCAGCTCGTGGTCGTCGGAAGCCGTGGCCGCGGTGGATTCCGCGGCATGCTGCTCGGCTCGACCAGCAACACCCTGATCGCTTCGGCCAAGTGCCCCGTCATGGTGGTGCGCCCCGAAGAATCCTGACCCTCTTCAGACGCTCCCGCTACCCCGTTCATTTCGGTCATCGAATATGAACGGGGTAGTCACATGAATGCAGACTCAGGTTCCGTAGTGTTCGATGTGAGTAAGTGTTCGATGGGAGTACCACTGCCGTGTGCGCGTCGCACGCGGCAGCAATCGTCAGGATTGGGGTTACAACGTGCGTATCGGTATGGGTTTGAACTACAGCGGCGGGTTCGCCGAAACCGTCGAAGAGGTCGGTGACCTGGAGAAGGCGGGCCTGGACATCGCTTTTGTCCCGGAAGCGTATTCCTTCGATGCCGTCAGCCAGCTCGGTTACCTGGCGGCCAAGACGTCGACCATCGAACTCGCTTCGGGAATCTTCCAGATCTACACCCGTACGCCCTCGTTGACCGCGATGACGGCAGCGGGCCTGGACTTCGTCTCCAACGGTCGCTTCGTGATGGGCCTCGGTGCTTCCGGGCCGCAGGTGATCGAGGGATTCCACGGCGTCAAGTACGACGCTCCGCTGGGGCGCACCCGTGAGGTCGTCGAGATCTGCCGTAAGGTGTGGCGCCGCGAGAAGGTCGAATACCAGGGCAAGTATTACCAGGTTCCGCTCCCCGCCGAGAAGGGCACCGGACTGGGTAAGCCGCTCAAGCTGATCAATCATCCTGTGCGTGAGCGCATCCCGATCCTGATCGCGTCGCTCGGCCCCAAGAACGTCGAGCTGACGGCGGAGATCGCCGAAGGCTGGGAGCCGATCTTCTTCCATCCGGAGAAGGCAGCCAGCGTGTGGGGCGAGCCGATCGCCAAGGGCAAGGCCAAGCGCGATCCGAGCCTCGGCGAGCTTCAGGTGTACGCGTCGCCGGCGCTCGCCATCGGTGACGACGTCGACCACATGCTCGACTGGGTACGTCCGAGCCTTGCGCTCTACATCGGCGGCATGGGCGCCAAGGGCAAGAACTTCTACAACGATCTCGCGGTGCGCTACGGCTACGAAGAGGCCGCCGAGAAGATCCAGGATCTTTACCTCGCGGGCAAGAAGGACGAAGCCGCAGCAGCAGTCCCCGACGAGCTGGTTCGTGCCGTGTCGTTGATCGGCCCCGAGAGCTACGTCCGGGAACGCGTCGCAGCCTTCGCCGAAGCGGGTGTGACGACGCTCAACGTCACGCCGTTGGCTGCCGATCGCAACGGCCGTGTCCAGCTGATCGAGAAGTTCCGCAAGATTTGTGACTGACCCTACTGTGCGCCTTTGTTAATCGCTCGCGGTTGATAGAGGCGCACAGCAGAGGTGGTCGATTTGGGATCTCTTGCGCACGAAACCTGATTTTGGCCGCTTGTTGACAGGACTTTCTGCACTTCTGAGCGGTCGGCTTCTTCACCTAACGTGGATTGGGTAGCCAGGGTTCGCGTGCGGGTCCGGCACCGGTGGCCTCGTTGACGCCCGTTCGGGATGTTGGCGGGGCCGTTGCCGCAGTCCACCCAAAGGTCGAATGTCCGATTCGGGACTCGCGTCGGCCGATGAATCCTTTTTGCCGCCGTTGGGCAATAGTGTGGGGCGAAGAGATTCTGTGGCCGATTGTGGAGGGACGAACATGAGTGCAACCAAACCCGTCGTCGTAGCAGTGGACGGTTCGGAACCAGCGTCGTCGGCTGTCGTCTGGGCGGCTCGAACGGCAGTGGCGCTCGGTCGTCCTCTCCACATCGCGACGGTGGTGCACATCCCCGCCTTCTACTACTCCGAGCCGTACCTCGCCGAGAGCTTCAAGGACGAACTGCGCCGCACTGCCACCGCTCGTCTGGACAGCGCACAGATCCTCGCGCGCCAGAGCATCGACGACGACCTCGAGATCGTCACCGAACTTCTCGATGGCAGTGCCTCCGATCGGCTGATCGAATTGTCCAAGAGTGCGTACATCATTGCGCTCGGACCCCGCGGACACGGTGAATTCACCGGACTGGTCGTCGGTTCCGCGACGGTGTCCGTGGTCTCGCACGGCGAATCACCGGTTGCAGTTGTCAGAGGGCGAACCCTCGACGGGCGACCGCCGACTGAAGGCCCCGTCGTCGTCGGCGTCGATGGATCCGAGAGCAGCATCGAGGCAGTCGAGCATGCTTTCGAGCAGGCTTCCGCGAGGGGCGCCACCTTGATTGCGGTCAACGTGTGGAGCGACGTGAGTGTGCAGCCCTCGCTGGGCGCCACCCCGGAGGACCCACTGTGGAGCAGTATCCAGACAGGCGAGGAAGTTGTCCTCGCCGAGCAATTGGCCGGATTCACCGAACGCTACCCGGACGTCGTCGTCGAGAGGGTCGTCGCGCGTGACCGTCCGGTGCGAGTTCTGAGCGAATACGCGGAGACGGCGCAATTGATAGTCGTCGGCAGCCGTGGGCGCGGCGGATTCGCGGGAATGCTCCTCGGATCGACCAGTCGGGCGCTCCTGCACACTGCGGATTGCCCGGTTCTCATAGTCCGGCACGTCAACAAGTAAAGAGAATGCATTCAATGAGTTCTGAGTCCACCATCTCCGGTACCGTTCGACTCGAGATGTCTTTTGGAGGGGTTCGATGACAACGCGGATATTCCTGGTCGACGATCACGAGATCGTCAGACGCGGCTTGTTCGACCTACTCGGCGGGGTCGAAGACTTCGTGGTGGTGGGCGAAGCCGCATCCGTGGGAGAAGCATTGGCTGCGGTACCGCAGAGCAATGCCGACGTCGCGGTTCTGGACGTACGGTTGCCTGACGGCAACGGCGTCGAACTGTGCCGCGAACTGCGCTCCATGCTTCCCGACCTGCGCTGCCTGATGCTCACCTCCTACGCCGACGACGAGGCGTTGCTCGACGCGATCATGGCGGGCGCCTCGGGGTTCGTACTCAAACAGATTCTGGGAACCGATCTGGTCGCTGCGGTCCGCACAGTCGGGCGCGGCGGTTCACTGCTCGACAGTCGGGCGACGGAGGCGCTGATGCAGCGGATCCGTAGCGACCGCACAGCTGATCCGTTGGCCGAGCTATCCGATCAGGAACGAGCAGTCTTCGACCTCATCGGAGAGGGACTCACCAACCGGGAGATCGGCGCGCGATTGTTCCTCGCGGAGAAGACGGTCAAGAACTACGTGACGCGTCTGCTGTCGAAGCTGGGCATGCAGCGTCGTACTCAGGCTGCAGTGCTGGCCACCGAAATCCGCAGCGGCAGTCGATAGGTCTACCGACCGGACTTCGGTCGATTCGAGTTGGTGCGGCCGAGCGGCACTCGCCAGAGCAGACGTGCACCGCTCGGATCGTGGTTGACGATTGTGCATGTACCGCCGCAGTGTTCGGCACGGCGCTCGAGATTGTGAAGCCCACTCTTGTGGAAGTCGGAGGGGAGTCCGACGCCGTCGTCCTCGATTGTGATCGCGAATTCGACATCCGCGGTGACTGCGATGGTGATGTGGTGTGCTTGTGCATGCCGAAGGACGTTGCTCAGTCCTTCTCGCAGTACAGCTTCGGCGTGCTGGTGGATGCCGGGATTCACGAGAGTGTCGATGGCGCCGGAGAATTGGACGCTGGGGGTCACGGCGGATTGTGCGGTGGCGTCGCCGATGACGTCGAGGAGGCGTCGGCGCAGGCTCGACGAATCGGTGGCCGTGGGAGTCTGCAGATCGAAGATGGTAGTCCGGATCTCGCGGACGGTCTTGTCCAATTGTTCGAGCGATCGTTTGACAATTGCGCGCGCCGACTCGGGGAGGGTCTCGTCCGGAAGCGTGCTCTGCAGGCTCATGCCACTCGCGAACAGTCGCTGGATGACGTTGTCGTGCAGGTCGCGTGCGATGCGGTCGCGGTCCGCGAGAACCGACAACAGGCGTTGCGCCTTCTGTTTCTCGTCGAACTCGATTGCAACGGAGCCGAGTTCGGCCATCGACTCGATCCGGGTCAGTTCGTCGTGGTCCCAGTGCGTGTTGGTGGAATTCGACGCCACGATGATCGCGCCGACTACACCCGAGGCGACGCACATCGGTGCAACGACCGCACTACCGGCCGACGGCACCAGCGCTGTGAGCGCACCTAAGGTGGTGAGCACCTGTAGCTTTCGCGTACTTCGCACGACGTCGAACGGATAGGTCGTCGCTGGAATTCTGACCCCACGAGAAGTGGTTCGGGCGCTGGCCGCGGCATGGACCTGGGCATACCCGTTCTCGCAGATCACCACGATCACGTCCTCGACCCCGGTCAAATCCCGAACGCGGCTGGCCAGAAGTTGCAAGCCGTCCTCGAGCGAGTCACCGGCCAGCAACCGCGAGCGAATGGCAGATGTTGCGGTGAGCCATCTTTCACGAGTCCTAGACTGCTCGAACAGCCGGGCGTTTTCCACAGCGATACCGGCTGCGATGGCGAGAGCCTCCAGAATGACCTCGTCTTCCTGGGTGAACTCGGCTTTTCCTCGCTTCTCGGTCAGATAGATGCTGCCGAACACCTTTCCTCGCATCATGATCGGCGCTCCGAGGAAGCTCTCCATCGGTGGGTGATTTGCGGGGAATCCGACCGATTCGGGATGGTCGCCGAGATGCGCCACGCGCAAAGTCTGCGGATGATTCATCAGAACACCCAGAACGCCATGCCCTTCGGGAAAATGTCCCATGATCGCGCGTTGGGACCCGGGGATTCCTTCGTAGACGAATTCCGAGAGCCCGCCCCCTGGCGCCGCAACCCCCAGGGCGCCGTAGCGGCAATCCAGAACCGTTGTCGCAGAAGTAATGATCCGTTGAAGTGTCAGGTCGAGATCAAGGCCTGAACCGACGACCAGGACCGCCTCCAGCAGACGGTGGAGCGTGGGGACGTCTGCGTTGGAATCGCCCAGGCGGTCGAGCAACTCGCCGAACGTGCGTGCCGGACAGTGACCCGAAGCTTCGACCATGGTCGAAGCATATCGCCTCGCGGAACGTCAGCCCTCTTGACGGCGACCTTCCCACCACGAAGACCAGTGATGCTTGATTTCGTCGAACTCGTCATCGCTCAGGTTGTAGGTGGTCAGCAGGATCGACATACCTCCATCGGGTCGCTGGGCAGTCACGGACTGCGAGGCGACGGACAGCAGGCCAGGGCCGAGATCTTCGACTGTCAAGCCGAATTGGTGGTCGGTGACGAAGTCGACGACGCCCTCGAAGTAGTCGCCGGGAGCGATCGTCGCCGCGTACCGACTTCCCTCTGCCAGATCGATTTCGGTGATCCCGAGGACAGTCGCCACGTTCTCGCCGGGGAGCAGAAGACCGTCGAGATAAATGGTTCTTCGCTCGGCCAGCCCGTGGTGCTCCACAGCGAATCTGAGCAGCTGGAGGAACGTCGTCCATCCTTCGGTGATGTCGTCGTACCAATTGTCTTCCGCCGACTTTGCCGGCCGATCGATGCGGACGACCGTCTTGCCGTCTTGTTCGAATAGAGAGAAATGATCACCGTTTCCGAGTCTCAGCGTCAACGCTTCAGGGTCGGCCTCAGCGGTGGAGTAGATCTGGGTGATTTCGTCGTCGAGTCCGTCGTACTCCCAGCCGAACCAACGACGAATCAGCGACGGATCACGCAACGCGGGCCAGAGTACGGACGGGGCTGCGACGATCGACACCTCGATCACGGTTTCGCTCATCCGGAAGACGCTACCGACTTCAGCCCTTCATGGCGACGGTCAGCAGAAATGCGACGTCTTCGAGCGCTTCGACACTGTGCCGGTCGGCCGGAACGGCGAGGAAATCACCGGTGGATCCTTTCCACTGGTCGCTCCCACACACAAGATTCAGCTTCCCGCTCAGGACCAACAGCGTGGCTTCGCCCGGACTGTCGTGTTCGGCGAGGCTCTTGCCGGCGCTCAGCGCGATCACCGTCTGCCGCAGGCTGCGCTGGTGGCCGCCGTAGACGGTTTGTGAACTGCGACCGCTGGTCGCCGAGCCCGCCAGTTTCAACTGTTGGCGAGCGAGAGCGGTCAGTGACTTCTTGTCCATCGAAGACCTCTCGAAAGCGGTGAATGTCGTTCTTGGAGTATGACCGACTCACTCGCAAGGTGCCTCGTTATCGGCGGAAGTCGATCAGCGAGTGTATTCCAGCCAGCGGAAGCGCAGCCCGCTCTTATCCGAGGTCTGCCAGGGCTCGTCGGACTTCAGGTTCCATTCGGAGCCGATCTCGGGAGCAAAGGCATCACCGGCGATGTCGAGGTCGATCTCGGTCACGAGTAGATGCGTCGCGAATGGCAGTGCACCCGAATAAATCTGCCCGCCACCGACCACGAAGACGTCGCCGTCCGGCAACGCCAGGGCGTCGTTCAAGCTGTGGACTACCTCGGCGCCTTCGGCGTGCCACTCCGGATCGCGGGTGACGACGATGTTCCGGCGCCCGCTGAACGGCCGGAACTTCAGTGGAATGGAGTCCCAGGTGCGCCGCCCCATGATCACCGGATGCCCCATGGTTACGCGTTTGAAGTAGGCCATGTCTTCGGACACGCGCCACGGGATCGTGTTGTCGGCGCCGATGACGCCGTCATGAGCCTGTGCCCAGACGAGGGTGACTGTGCGATCGGTCATCGTCAGACCGCAACCGGCGCTTTGATCGCGGGGTGGTGCTGATAGTCGACGATCTCCACATCCTCGAAGGTGTAGTCGAAGATGGAGTCGCGCTTGTTCAGTTTCAGGGTCGGCAACGGCAGGGGCTCGCGACCGAGCTGCTCGGTAACCTGATCGACGTGGTTGTCATAGATGTGGCAGTCGCCGCCGGTCCAGACGAACTCACCGACGTCGAGTCCGGCCTGCTGGGCCATCATGTGAGTGAGTAGCGCGTAGCTTGCGATGTTGAACGGAACGCCGAGGAACATGTCGGCGCTGCGCTGGTACAGCTGGCACGAGAGCTTGCCGTCGGCGACGTAGAACTGGAAGAAAGCGTGGCAGGGCGCCAGCGCCATCTGCGGAATGTCGGCCACGTTCCACGCCGAGACGATGATCCGCCGCGAATCGGGGTTCGTGCGCAGGGTCTCGACGGTCTGCGTGATCTGGTCGATGTGCTCGCCCGAAGGGGTGGGCCAGCTACGCCACTGGACGCCGTAGACGGGGCCGAGTTCGCCGTTCTCGTCGGCCCACTCGTCCCAGATGGAGACGCCGTGCTCGTGCAGCCACGCCACGTTGGAGTCGCCGCGAAGGAACCACAGGAGCTCGTTGACGATCGACTTGAGGTGGACCTTCTTGGTGGTGACGAGCGGAAAGCCGTCGGCAAGATCGAAACGCATCTGGTGACCGAAGATGCTGCGGGTGCCGGTTCCGGTGCGATCGGATTTGGCGCTACCCGTCTCCATGACGAGCCGGAGGAGGTCTTCGTAAGCAGTGGAGACAGTCACGGGAATCAGTCTAGGGCCTAGCCTGCTGTGCGCCTTTATTAACCTCCGGCGGTTAATAAAGGCGCACAGCAATATAGCCTCGGCGCATGCGCGAACTCTTGGTGATCGGTATCGGTGCGGGTGATCCCGACCAGGTGACCGTTCAGGCGATCAAGGCCATGAACAGGGCCGATACCTTCTTCATTATCGGAAAGGGTGACGAGAAGCAAGCTCTGGTCGACCTGCGAACCGGCATCCTCAACGAGCACGTTCACCTCGACTACAAGGTGGTCGAGATCACGGACCCACCGCGGGACCGAACCCCGACCGATTACGAAGGTGTCGTCGAGGACTGGCACGAGCGCCGGGCAGCGAAATTCGAAGCGGAATTCGCTGCCGAGCCCGGAGTGGGCGCGATTCTCGTCTGGGGTGACCCTTCCCTCTACGACAGCACTCTGCGGATCGTCGAGCGCGTGCTTGCTCGCGGGAGAGTGTCGTTCGACTACTCCGTCATCCCGGGGATCACGAGCGTGCAGTCGCTGGCTGCACAACACCGGATCGTCCTGAACCGAATTGGCGAACCTATCCACATCACGACCGGCCGCAAACTGGCCGAGGGCTTACCTGACGGAGTGGATAACGCCGTCGTGATGCTCGACGCGCATTGCACGTTCACTCAGGTGGCCGAAGACGACGCCGAGATCTGGTGGGGTGCGTACCTCGGAACCTTGGATGAGGAGTTGATTTCCGGCAAACTGCGCGACGTCGAAGATCGGATCGTCGCGCGCCGGGCGGAGCTGCGTGAGAAGCACGGCTGGATCATGGATACGTACCTCCTTCGGCGTTGAAAACCGGCCACAGATTGCACAGTCGATCCTGCGCTCTTGATCCAGAATGGCGGTCTGCGCACCTAGGATCCGTGCATGACATCGTTCGGGCAGGACCGACTGCAGTCGGTCCTGCCCGCGCCACGTGGTCGTGAAAGATCAGCTGTGAAGTCGGCTTTCGACTTCTCGTTCAGTGGTATCGGCGTCCTGATCAATTCGACAGTTTCAATCGATATCTCGCCACGACAGGATTGGAACTAGCCGTCCGATTGCTGGTCGTCGGTTCCCTGACGACGGTCGTCATCGCGATGACCCTGCTGCGGCGAGCGGATCGGGCGATGTATTCCGCGAAGGCGTGCGGTGGGCACTCGGTGGTTCTGCAGACGGAAACGGACTGAGCGCACTGTGAGTGTCCGTGGTCGGCGCTAGTCTGTTGCCATGCCTGAACTACCCGAGGTGGAAGCGCTGGCAGGGTTCCTTCGTCAGCACGCGGTCGGCGCAGTGGTGGGGCGCGTCGACATCGCCGCACTGAGTGTGCTCAAGACCTTCGATCCGCCGATGACGGCTTTGCAAGGGCGTGACGTGACGGCCGCCGCCCGCTTCGGAAAGCATCTGGCGCTGGACTGCGACGGGTTGTGGTTGGTCACGCATCTCTCGCGTGCCGGTTGGATGCGGTGGCTCGACAATCCGTCGGTAACACCGCCGAAGCCGGGCAAGGGGCCGTTGGCGCTGCGCGTCCATTTCTTCACACCCGAAGGGTTGACGCCGGCATTCGATCTCACCGAGGCGGGTACCAAGAAGCGCCTGGCAGTCTGGGTGGTGAACGATCCGCAGGAGGTTCCGGGGATCGCCCGATTAGGTCCGGACGCGATGGCTGTGACCGAAGTTGAGTTCGCTGAGATTCTGGGCGGCACGTCGGCGCGGATCAAAAACTCGATAGTCGATCAGTCGCTGATCGCCGGGATCGGGAACGCCTACTCGGACGAGATCCTCCACACCGCGAAACTCTCGCCGTTCGCGACCTCGTCGCGCCTGACACCGGAGCAGATTTCGGCCCTGTACGCCGTGATGCGATCCACGCTGGCCGACGCGATCGAGCGTTCGGAGGGCCAGGACGCAGCCCGACTCAAAGGCGAGAAACGCTCGGGGATGCGAGTACACGCGCGTACCGGACTTCCCTGCCCGGTGTGTGGTGACGTCGTACGCGAAGTGTCGTTCGCAGAACGCTCTTTTCAGTACTGCGCGACGTGCCAGACCGGTGGTAAGCCGTTGGCGGACAGGCGAATGTCGAAACTGCTCAAGTAGCGAACTGCGCCGCGAGTAGTTCGACGAACTCGCGCGCGAGCGCCGACGAATGGGTGGGTTCGGTAATTGCGTGGACGATCCGATGCGGCGCATCGGTGATCGGAATACAGACCAATTCGGGGTGTAGGGCGCTCATGGATTGGGGGAGCAAACCTACGCCCAGGCCGTTGGCGGTCAGTGAACAGATCAGGTCTACCGAGTTGGCTTCAAGCGTTTTTCCCCGAGGGACCTGTGATTCGGCGAAGGCTTGGTCGGTTTGGACACGGGCCTCGCTGCCGGAGGCGAAGTCCACGAGAGTGTGATCGCGTAGGTCTTCGAGCCTGATCGACGAGGCCTGGGCCAAGGGATGGTCGGGAGCAACAAACGCTGCGGTGGGTTCACTCCACAACGGCGCGGCGGCAAAGCTCTTGGGTAGGCGACCTGCGGCCAATCCGACAATGCCAACGTCGATTGCGCCGGACCGGACTCCTTCGATAACTACTTCACTGCCGTACGGTCGCGCTGTGATGTTGATTGCAGGGTGGCGGCGTGTCAGATCTGCCAGCGCGCGGCCTACGTCGACGCGCCCCGCCGAGGTGATGATGCCGACCGTCAACCGCACTTGCTCGTTGCTCCGTGCCGAGACATCACTGACGAGTCTCGACACGGCGCCGAGTACCTCACGGGAGCGGGCGACAAATACCTCGCCGGCAGCAGTCAGTCCGACGTTTCGACTGTTCCGGTTGAACAATTCGACTCCCAGTTCCTTTTCGAGGTCTCTGATCTGGGCACTCAAGGCGGACTGGGAAACGTGCAACCGCGAGGCTGCTCGGCTGAAGTGTCTGTCTTCCGCGACTGCCAGGGCGTAGCGGATGTGACGTAGTTCCATTGCACCAATCTATCGTTTCTGGAGATAGATCATGCATATCTATCTATTGGACGCGCGTCGGTGTGGGCGGTCATGCTTGACGACATGATCTCAAGCGACGCGCGTCCGAGGCTCGGACTACCGATAGTGCTGCTGATGGCTGCAGCGACGGGCCTGTGCGCGGGCGGTAACTATTTCAATCAGCCACTCCTCGATTCCATCTCGGATCACCTGAATGTGTCGGCCTCCGCAGCGGCCGCGACGGTGACCATCGCACAGGTCGCGTATGCACTCGGATTGATACTTCTGGTTCCGGTAGGCGACATGGTGGACCGGCGCAAGCTGACGGTAGGGCTCATGCTGCTGGCGGCGACCGGTCAAGCGGTCAGCGGATTTGCGCCGAACTTTGCCACGCTGGCAGTGGGAATCGCAGTCGCTGGAGTTTTTTCGGTCGCTGCCCAGGTTCTGATTCCGTTTGCCGCCTCACTGGCCGAACCTGAGAGGTCCGGTCAGGTGGTCGGCACGATCATGAGTGGACTGCTGATCGGAATCCTGTTGGCGCGCAGCGTTGCCGGCGTACTCTCCGGACTGGGAGGTTGGTCGACGGTCTACAAGGCGGCGGCGGTGCTGATGGTGGTGATGGCCGTGGCATTGTGGCGATCTCTGCCGTCCGATTCCGCAGATCGACCGAAGGCCGGTTACGGCGCCACGCTTGCTTCGGTAGGGAAGTTGGCTGCGAACTTGCCGCGCCTGAGAACCCGATCGGCCATGGGTGGACTGGCTTTTGCTGCTGTCAGCACCGTCTTCACGACGATGGCCTTTCTGCTCTCTGACGAATTCGGCTACAGCGACACTCAAATCGGCTTGGTCGGACTACTCGGTGTGGCGGGAGCATCGATGGCGACGGTGGCGGGCAGACTGGCCGATCGGGGATTGGGTCAGGTGGCGACCGGCGGCGCCATCGCGATTCTCTTGGTGTCGTGGCTTCCCTTTGTCGCCGGTGCCACCCACGTGGTGTGGTTTCTCGTTGCCATCGTCCTTGCCGACCTCGCGCTGCAGGGAGTGCACGTCAGCAATCAGAACGTGATCTACGCCCTTGTCCCCGAGGCACGTTCGCGTGTGAACTCCGTGTACATGACCACCTACTTCGTCGGTGCTGCTGTGGGCTCGGCAGTGGGGTCTGTGGTGTGGAAGTCGTACGGCTGGAACGGAGTATGCATCGCCGGGTTGGTCCTCTCCCTTGCAACGGTGTTGGTGTGGATGCACGATCGCCGACTGGAGACCGCTGAGCTGCGAATCCCGGAATCCCCTGTCGCGGTGGGATAGGCACCCACACCTTCTCGGCTACCGCACCTTTCAGATTTCGGCACCGTCCACCAGGATCTTGCCGACGCGTTCGGGATAGAACGACACGTGGTCGTCGATCCCGGACGCTTCGGCGGTAGTGAACGGATAGAACCACGCCAGCTCCTCGATCGGAGCGAGTTCGGTTGTGCCGGTGAACGACAGATACGACGCAGTGCCCTTGTAGGGGCAGGCCGTGGTGGTCGGGGACGGCGCAAAGTACTCGCTGCGAACGTCGATTCTCGGAATGTAGTACCGCGTGGGCAGTCCGGTTTCGAAGAGCAGTCTGGGTCGTGTCGTCTCGGCGACCAGTACGTCGCCGACAAAAACCTGGATGTGGCGGGACGAGGGGAGTGCGTCGATACGTACGTATGGATCGCGGGCGTGGACAAAGACCTGTTGATCCTCCTCGTACCAGGCGTCCATGCGATCCCAATAGAATGCGACGTACTCACTCAAGTCCAGGGAACCGTCGAACTGTTCAGGGTAGGACCAGACGGCGTCCTCGGCCCGGCTATCCCCGATCTCGATCGTCCAATAGGTGGCGTCACCTTTCCATGGGCAATGGGTGGTCGTCGACGTCGGGACGAGGAATTCGGTGCGAACGTCCGCGAGGGGGATGTAGTACATCGGCAGGCGGCCGCGTTCGAAAAGGTATACCGAACGAGTGGTGTCCGCGACGGCGTGACCAGCGAAGAATGCTCGAACTCGGCGGGGGTTCGGCTCCAGTGCGATCCGCCCGTTGGAAGCTGTGATCTGTGTGTCTTCTGCGTGTGTCAGTGCTGTGGACATTCGGGAATGCTCCTGAGATCGGCAGGGCGGTCCTTCCCATCTTGCGCCCGGCAGCAGTTATTTGACAGGTTGGAGTCGAAATACGCGGATCTGGCGCCCGAATGCTCGATCGGCGTAGGTTTCGTACGGCGGCCACGTGGTGGTCGCGAGCTCCCACAGCTTCTTACGCGTGGCGCCCTCCGCCAGACTCGCACCGACCGGTATTTCGACGCCTTTCACTGTCACGATTGCGGTGGGGTTTGCCATCAAATTGAGTGTCCACGCCGGATGCGTATCCTGCCCCCAGTTGGAACCGACGACGACAAACGCATCGCCGTCGGGTGCGTACAGGAGTGGCGTGATGCGAGAACGGCCGGTCTTACGGCCTGTCGTGGTGAGCAGTAGCTGAGTCACGGTGTTTTCTCCGACCAACGAGAGCTTGCCTCCCGACACTCTCTGTACTGCTCGATCGAGCGGAACCAGATCCTTGCCGAGATCCGAGAACCATTGTGTATGGCCGACATTGCGCATCAATGACCGGTAGATGTTGCGCATCGGACCCCTCGCATTCTCGGCACTGTTTCGAGGCTGGTGCACCTCGACTCGAAAGAGTCTGCCACGTCAGGTCACAGATACCTGAGTGCCAAGGTCCTGAAAGGAACGAATCGGTCAGCCGAATTTGGTTTTGGTGGAGTGGAATTCGGCAAACCTCCGAAATCGTTCGTTTGTGCGCGTTGGAAGATCAACCCTCCGAGGTCAAGACATCAGGCTCGAGCCACTCGACGCCGAGCAGTTCGGACAGCGACCGCAGACCGGATCGATCACCACCTTTCAGACCTGTGACCGAATTGAGATTGCGCAACATGACCGTGGCGACGTCCTCTTCCTTGGTGCCCACTCCGAAGGGTATGACCCACGGACACGTTTGGTAGTCGCGGTGTGAGCGACCGAATGTCTGTTCTGCCGCGATTCCCGAGTATCGAGGTTGGTGAAAGATCCCCGTCCGTGGCAGCGAGGACGCGTGAGTGCCGTCTGGGAGTGCTTCGTTGGCATGGAGCGAGATCGAGGTCGTGACATTGAAGACGATGACCGGTGCGTCCCCGCGTTGAAACCGCAGACGTTGACCCTCCTTGTCCGGCACCGCGCCGAACAGTTTTGCCACCGAGATCCCGGCGGCTTCGATCATTTCGACCAGTGGATCGCCTGCCGTGGAGACGAATTCGACGGCCACCAACACCTGCTTGCCTGCCTTGACTTGGGCCTGCGCCCACTGGGCCGTCGACTCGGCGCGGATCATGCCCGCTTTCTGTCGGTAGCGGAGAACCAGCGCACGGCCGCGCGCGATGTTGCGGCTCTTACGGGCCAATCCCATTTCGTAGGCGTACTCGGCCCACTCCGTCTCGTACTCGGCGCGCTGGGCATGGGTGAGGTCGATCGGCATACCGTCGAGCGGAACGGGTCCCCACGGCGTCGGTCGATGAATCATCAAGGGCGGTTTACTGTTCGACATCCACCCACGCACGGTCTCGAGCGCTCGAGATTGCAGCGCAGGTGATTCCTTCGCCTCTGTGCTCCATGTCCACTTCCCATAGGACTTGTCCAGCGGAAGGCCGGACTCGACCAGCCTGGCGCCCAGGTCGGACCAGTACTCCGAAGGTTCTGAATGCAGCTGCGCAAAAAGCGGTGCCAGGTAACGCTGATCTGCCGGCGTATGTCCCGGTGTTGCTGTCACGGACAGGACGAACGGCGCTTGCTCGTGAGCATTCGAAAAGCGCGCGACTTTCTCGAATGCAGCCGTGCGCTGTGTGTCGTTGCTGTACAGCTGGGCCTCGTCCGCAATCACCACACCGAACGTGTACTTGGGGCGGCCGTTTCGCGCGATCAGTTTCTTCAGTTGGTCAGGCGACATGATCAGCCAGCGGAATCCACCGTCGCCCACCGAGGCGATGGAATAGCGCCAATGCGGAATGGTGATCTGTGCGGGTCGATCGACGAGGACGAGGATGTTGGTTTCGCCGCGCTCTTCGGCAATCGTCTTGGCCGACATCACTGCGATCAGTGTCTTACCGAGGCCGGCATTGTCTGCCAACAGAAATCCGCGTTTGCCGGCGCGAGCGGCATCGACGACGGCGTCGGCCCCCGAAACCTGCTCGGGCCGAGGAATTTTGGGTGCAGCAACGGGACGTTCGCCGGTGCTGTCATTGATGTCGTCCTCTACCCACTGCTGATACGAGAAGGGGAGTGCCTTGAATGGAGCGAGTTCTACGGGCAACTCCGTACCCACCCACGCGTAGCTCTTCCATTTCTTGACGAACTGCGCACCAGGCGCCGGCGTCCGAAAGGGTACGTCGAGAAGCCAGACTCGTTCGCCCGGACCGGCTGTCGGAACGTCGGGCATCACAGCGCGAGGTCT
The DNA here is from genome assembly GCF_033142465.1 of Rhodococcus sp. IEGM 1318. Lineage (NCBI taxonomy): Bacteria > Bacillati > Actinomycetota > Actinomycetes > Mycobacteriales > Nocardiaceae > Rhodococcus > Rhodococcus sp. IEGM 1318. Next base: position 297,290 of record NZ_JAWLSC010000006.1, on the reverse strand, counting down.
CTTCGTTGCGGAGGTCTTCTTGGTTGCACTCTTCTTGCTTGCACTCCTCTTGGGAGCAGCCTTCTTTGCGGCAGCCTTGCGCGCCGTGGTTGCTTTGCGTGGTGGCATCAGGCGGTTTCGACCTCGGTGGTGTCGGTCTCTGCCGTGAGGAATTCACGCAGCGTGACTGGAGGCCGGCCGACAAGTTCTTCGACAGTGCCCGTGATCAGTGCCAATTCACCCTGCGCGATTGCGGTGTACGTCGACACCCAAGCATCGAGCTCCCATTCGGGTGCGTTGTACGACGCCCGTGATTCGTAAGCTTCCTCGACAGTTTCCTCGACGTACGTGGTCTGCTTGCCGGTGACTTCGGTGATGATGCTCGCAGCCTCGGAGAGCGTCAGCGCCTCCCGTCCGGTCAGGTTGTACGTCTGTCCGAGATGGGAATCCAGATCCTTGAGGACCGAGACAGCGACGGCAGCAATGTCGGACCGCGCTACGGCGCCGACGAGACCGTTCCCGGCGGGGCCGCGGATCACACCGTCTTCGCCGGCGAGAGCGGGTAGGAAATCGAGGTAGAAGCTGTCGCGCAGGAAGGTGAATGCGAGTCCAGAAGCACGGATGTGTTCTTCGGTGATCCAGTGATCGCGAGCGAGCGTGAACGTCGCGTCCGGAGCGGCGCCGAGGAACGACGTGTACACGATGTGTCTGACCCCGGCCGCCGCTGCGGCGTCGATGAAGGTGCGGTGCTGATCCAGGCGATCTGCGCTTTCGGCCGCCGACACCATGAAGAGGGTGTCGATTCCGGCCAGAGCCGCGAGAGCGCGCTCCTGATCCCCGTACGTGGTCTCGGCTGAATCGGCACCGGGGAGCTGCGGTAATCGATTGACCGAACGTGCGATCAGCCGCTGCGGGACACCGGCGTCGGCCAACGACGCGGCCACCAGGCCGCCGATATGACCGGTAGCGCCGGTGACGGCAATCCTCGCAGACCGTGAATCTACGGACATGGTGCCCCTCCTTCGGTCGGTGTGCATCCCATCTTGCCGGAACCCACTCCCACGTCACGTCACGACGCGACGATTACACCGCGAGCCACCGACAACGCATCGGACAGAGCAATCCTGGTGTTGTCGTCGAGGGGCAGCAGGGGCCGGCGGGGAAGGCCGGCGTCGACGCCGAGAAGTTCCAACCCGGCTTTGACCGTCGACGGCAGTCCGCGACTGACGAGCACCTTGAGTAGTGGCTCGATCTGTTCGAACACAGCGGCGGCACCCGACCGATCACCGGATTCGAGTAGATGCCAGAAGTGCACCACCTGTTCGGGGGCCAGACACGGGGCTGCCGTGCACCACCCGTTTGCACCGGAAGAGAAAGATTGCAGTGCAAGAGGATTGCTGCCGTTGAAGAAGGGGATCGTGCCACCGCTCAGTTCGTTGATGCGGTTCATCCGGGTGATGTCGCCGGTGGATTCCTTGATCATCGTGATGCCGTCGACGGTGGAGACGAGATCGACGAGAAAGTCCGGCGACATGTCGATACCGGTGGTGGCTGGATTGTTGTAGATCATCGTCGGAATGTTGACGGAATCGGCTACCGCAGTGACATGTTCACGAATCTCCTGCTCACTCAGATGCCAGTACGACGTGGGGAGGATCATCATTGCGTCGGCTCCGGCGTCTGCCGCGATCGATGCCCGGCGGAGTGCTCCCGCCGTCGTCAGATCCGACACTCCGACGACGGTGGGGACTCGGCGGTCGACGTAGTCGACAGTTTCCCGAGCGACCGTCTCCCACTCTGCATCGTCGAGATAGGCGCTCTCACCGGTGCTGCCGAGTGGGGCTATCGCGTCGACACCACTGCTGATCATGCTGTCGAGGAGCGTGTGTAGCGGCTTGGGATCGAATGCTCCGGTATCCCGGTCGAACGGGGTGATGGGATAGGCGACGATTCCCTTGATGGTGCTGCTCATGGGGCTCTCAGTTCTGTTGGTGGGAAACGAAATTCAGTTGGTCAGTGTGTCGGGGTGATTGCGGAGAGCGCGACGGGCGTAGTACGCGAAGTTCGCCTCGCTGCGCCGAGGAGTCAGCGTCCAATCGTGTGCCTCTTTCGCCAGGCGAGGCGGTAGTGGCTTGATGTCGCCGGCCGCCATCGCCAGCAACTGCAGCCGCGCGGCTCGCTCGATCAGATGCCCGAGGGAAGAGGCCTCTTCGACGGTATTGCCGACGACGAGCTGGCCGTGGTGAGCGAGCAGAATTGCCCGCTTGTCACCGAGTGCAGCCGAAATGATTTCGCCCTCCTCGTTTCCCACAGGAACTCCGGGCCAATCGGCAAGAAATGCGCAATCGTCGTAGAGGGGTGCGATGTCCATCTGGGATACGACGAGGGGAATCTCGAGCATCGACAACGCCGTCGCGTGCAATGGGTGGGTGTGGACGATGCAGTTGACGTCGGGTCGGGCGCGGTAGATCCAACTGTGGAACCTGTTGGCGGGGTTCGGCATTCCCTCGCCGTCCAGAACCTCGAGATCCTCGTTGACCAGCAGGAGGTTTTCCTCGGTGATCTCGTCGAACCCGAGGCCGAGTCGCTGGGTGACAAACGTGCCAGGCCGCTCAGCGCGGGCGGATATCTGGCCGGCAAGGCCGGAATCGTGTCCGGCGTCCGACAGTGCCCGGCAGGTCAGCGCGATCTTCTGTCGAAGAGTCCAACTACCGGTGGTTACTTCGGTGAGCATCTTCGTCTCAGCGGTGGCCATGAGTTCTTGCTTGCTCGCATGCATCGTGTCGGTCATGGGTGTGTCTTTCTCGGGACTCGGGAGTGGATGACATACAGTCGCCTATAGGACACAAAGTGTCATACGCGACGGAAATGTGCAACCTCAGGTTCATATGGTGCTGATCATCGCAGGTCAATCGGTTGGTAGGGTGATGACACAAAGTCTCGTGAGAGGAATCAAATGGCAGCGTTTCTGCGAACACATCGGCGTCGCGCCGGTCTGACGCTCGAGGGCTTGGCCGAGCAGACCGGTCTGACGAAGAGTTACCTCTCGAAGGTCGAGCGGGGCATCAGCACGCCGTCGATCGCGGTAGCACTCAAGATTGCGCGGGTGCTCGATGCCGATGTGGGACAACTGTTTTCGGACAGCATGGAGGGCAACGTCATGACGATCGCGCGTGCCAAAGACCGGGTGATCGACCCGGCTGCCTCGGCCGAGTCTTCTGTCTACGATCCGATCGCTCCGGCTCTGGTCGGAAAGGCTATGCAGCCGTTCGTGGTTCACCCGGCCTCGGTGATGAGCCCCAAGTTCATGGATCACACGGGGGAGGAATTCGTTTTCGTGCACTCCGGTTCCGTCGAATTCGAAATCCCCGGGCAGACGATGCACCTCGACGCCGGCGACAGCCTCTACTTCGACGCGAACACGCCACACCGGATGCGGTCGGTGACGGCAGATCGTGCGGTGGTGCTGGTTGTCGTCTACGACAAGCCTTCGACTGGATCGCCCAGCGGTGACTCACTGGAAGCGCACTGCGGGGTGGGCAGATGACGCTGGGGATCGACACGACACTGACGCTGCTGGCTGCCGGTCTGATCTTCCTTCTCTCCCTGTGCCTGGGAATCTGGAAGTACCGACAGATGGCCACCTCGGACAATCACCTCGCCCATCCGTATGTCGACATCGCCCACCGCGCTGCCCTGATGTACTCGTTTGCGACGCTGCTGATCGCGGTGTTCGTCGAACTCAGTGCGTGGCCGACGTGGATCAACCTGACCAGTGCCGCAGTGGTCGTGTTCTTCTTTCTCGCAGCGATCTTCAGCTACATCGCTCACGGTACGATGAAGGACACCGACAATCAGTTCGAGTCCGCCGGTCCTCCCCTGCACCTCGGAATGTTCCTGCTGATTCTCGGTGAGGTGGGCGGATTCGCGGTCCTGCTCGCAGGTTTCGTGAAAGGCCAGTTCTTCTGACCGGGCTTCAGCGTCGGTGCTCGTAGCCGATCCAGGCGCGTCGACGCTCACCCATCGGGTCGTTCTCCACCCCGGACGTCTCGTCGAAGATCATCGTTTGCCGCTCCGGGACGGAGTAGGCGGGCCAATCCTGGTCCGGCACTCCGTGTCGGGCGAAATGGATCCAGTGGCGCTGCATGGTGGAGGTCACCGCGGCCAGTCCGCGACGTCCACCGACCGCGGTCAAGGCCGCGGTGAGTGCATCCGAACGGCCGAAGACCGCAAGCAATTCGGTGGCATGGGTAGCGCCCATGCCGATGAGTCTGAGCAGGCGCGGCGCAAAATCGTAGCGGTAACTGTAGGTAGGAGCTACCTGGCAATGACCCTGTGCACACAGTATCGCCGGTTCCCAGAACGTGATGTCGCCGCCGAGATCTGCAGCAGCGAAACGATGCGGATACGTGGGATACGCCGCGAGCGCACGTGCTTTCACTTCAGGGGTGGTGTGGGAGAACATCTTCTCGATCCGAACCGGGTTGGTAGGCAAGATGTCGAGAACGCGCGGGAAGATTCTTCCCTCATGGAGATTCGAACCGACGAGCAGCGGAACGGGGTGGGCCCGTCCGGCGGCGAACACGTCGAGCGGGTGTTCGGGAAGAATGTCGTCACCCACTACAGGGGCGAACGCCCGTGTTCCGGGTTCTTCGTCCGCGCCGCGTCGCGCAAGTTCTTCGCCGGCATCGACCAGTTCCTTCACCGAGGCGGAGCGTAGCCACGAGGCTGGATCGGCTACCGGTGCGTCTGCGATCTCGAGGAACTCGCGCGCCCATCGATGCGCTCGATGCTTTCCGTACGCCGAAGCAGCCGGCGGACTTTGAGCAATGGCCCGAGCAAACAACCCTCGGGCCGTCGGCGTTGCCATCAGAGTTGTGACAGCGTTGGCGCCGGACGATTCACCGAAGACGGTGACGGCGTTCGGGTCACCACCGAAAGAGGCGATGTTGCGCTGGACCCACGTCAGCGCGGCGATCTGATCGCGCAATCCGAGGTTCGTGTCGAATGATTGTTCCGCAGTGGAATATTCACTGAAATCGAGGTAGCCCAACGCGCCGAGACGATATTGGATCGAGACGTAGACGATGTCGCCACGTTCGACCAGGCTCGTTCCGCGGTACATGGGCGTCGACGGATTCCCGCCGTTGTACGCGCCGCCGTGAACGAAGACCATGACCGGTCGCAACGAATCCGACGGCACCTGCGGGGCCACGACGTTGACGAAGAGTGAGTTCTCGTCGAAATCGCTTTTGCGCTGCGGAGACGGAGAGCCGAATGCTTCCGCGGGGCGGACACCATTCCAGGCCTTCACAGCCTGAGGTGCGCGAAATCTCCAGGGGCCGGTCGGGGGCGCTGCGTAGGGGATTGCCCGCCAGGTGCGCAGTCCTCGATCGAGTCGCCCGCGTACTACCCCGGAATCGAGAGTGACCTCGAGAGGACTCGTCACGGTGGGGAGATGTCGGTGCCGTGGCTACGGTAACCGCTGTATCCCGCCCAGGCCAAGCGTTGTTCACGTCTGGGATCGTTCTCGACGCGGACGATCTCGTCGAAGATCATGGTCCGACGCTCCTGCCCCTCGTAGCGCGGCCACGATCCGCGCGGCGAGCCGTGCTTGGCGAAGTGAAGCCAGTGTCCCTGAACGGATTCGGTGACTGCGCGCAGTCCGCGTCGACCGCCGGGAAGGGTGAGGCCGCGCCCGACAAGGGTGTCACCGATGCCGAAGACCGCGAACATCTCGAATCCGTGGGTGGCGTCGAGGCCGAGCCAGCGCATCATCGTCGGCGCGAAGTCGAATCGGTAGGCGTATGTCGGCGCCGATTGTGCGTGCGCTTGCATCAACTCCACGGACGGGTGCCAGAACGTGACGTCTCCGCCGACGTCGATCGCGGACTGCTCGTCCGGGTAGCCGGGATAGGTTGCGAGGATGCGCTTCCCGGCCTCGGGATCGGTGAGAGCGAACATGGTGTCGATGCGCGACGGGTTGGTCGGGAGTGCGTCGAGCACCTTCGGGAACAGGGTCCCCTCCCGTCTGTTGGTGCCGATGATCATCGGCACTTGGTGTGCCGATCCTTCTTTGAATGCGTCCAAGGGGGAGCGCGGCAGGAAATCGCCGTCGACGACCGGTCCGAAGGGATGTAGTCCAGGTGTGTTCGCGAGTACCTCGGCGCCCAGTCTGCTTCCGGCTCTGCCCAATTCGACGGCTGTCGCCGAGGTCAGGGCCTTCGCAGGCGGTAGGCCGGAATTGAGGATCTCGACGAAACGCGCACCCCAGGCATGCGATCGCTGCGTGCTCGAGACCAGATCCGGAGCCGAACTCTCGGCGATAGCCCCGACAAATAGTCCCCTGGCAGCCGGAGTCGCCATCAGGGTGGTGACGGCGGTGGCTCCGGCGGATTCACCGAAAATCGTGACTTTTTCAGGATCCCCACCGAAGGCGGCGATGTTGCGTTGCACCCACTGCAGGGCCGCGACCTGATCGCGCAGTCCGAGGTTGGAGTCGAATACGCGCTCGGATGTGGAGAACGGGGTGAAATCGAGGTAGCCCAGAGCGCCGAGCCGGTAGTTGATCGAGACGTAGACGACGTCGCCGCGTTCGACGAGGGACACACCGGAGTACAAGCCGGTCGCGGAGGTTCCGATGGTGTTCGCCCCGCCGTGGATGAAAACCATGACGGGACGCGGAGTATTGCCGGTGTTCGCGGGAGCGAGCACGTTGAGCGTCAGGCAGTCCTCGCTGCTCGGCTGGTACTTCCCGGGCGCGAGCAACAGCCCCTTCTTGTGTTGGACAGACGCGTCGCCGAACCTGGTCGCGTCGCGTTCTCCGGTCCACGGCGTGACCGGCTGGGGTCGCGTCAGACGCAGTGTTCCGACTGGCGGCCGGGCGTAGGGAATTCCGCGCCAGGCACGAAGTTTTCCCACCAGGCGGCCGCGCAGGGTGCCGTCGGCCGTGGTCACAAGTATGTCGGACGCCATGTCGCGACTATACGTACTTCGGGATCGCGTCAGCGGCGAGCCTCCAGCAATCGCAGCCAGATCTCACTGACCGTCGGATACGAGGGCACCGCATGCCAGAGAGTTTCGAGTGGGACGGCGCCGACCACCGCGATTGTCGCCGCGTGCACCAGTTCGGATACTTCGGGCCCGGCAAAAGTAGCGCCGAGGATCACGTCGGTGGCCTTGTCGATGACCAACTTCGCGCGCCCGGAGTAGTCGTCGCGCAGAAGCGAGGATCCCGCGACGGCGAGTTCGATCTCGACGACTTCGACGTCGTAGCCGTCGTCGCGAGCTTTCTTCTCGGTGCGTCCCACCCAGGCGATCTCGGGTGAGGTGAACACCACCTGGGGGACCTGTCCGTTGTCCGCCGACGCGGTGTATCGAGGTCCCCGCAGTCCCCGGCTCTCGGCCCGCGCAGCGATGACGTCTCCACAGACTCTCGCCTGATACTTGCCCATGTGGGTGAGGGGAGACCGACCGTTGATGTCTCCGACGGCGTAGAGCCATTCACCTTGGGCGCAGAGATGATCGTCGGTGGTGACGTACTTGCCGTCCTCGAGGCCGATGGCGGACAAGCCGAGATCGGCAGATGTCGGACCGCGGCCCGCCGCGACGATGACCTCGTCGACCTCGATCACGCCGGAAGATGTCTCGATGCTGACGGATCCACCGTGGATGTGACCTTCGCCGGTGTCCTTGGCATCGGGGCGTGACACCGAGTTGACGTCAGTGCTCAGTCGAACGTCCACACCGCGGGCGCCGAGTGCTTCGGCAACCATCGTTCCGGCAAACGGTTCTGCTGATTTCAACAGAGCATCGCCTCTCACGAGCAGCGTCACGTGAGCGCCGAACGACGACAACCACGTTGCGCACTCCGTTGCGACGACTCCGCCGCCGATGACCGCCACTCGCGACGGAACCTCGTGCAGGTTGGTCGCATCGCGCGAGGTCCACGGGAGCGCCTCGCTCAATCCCGGTGTCTTCGGGACGGTGGCAGTTGTGCCCGTGGCGAGTACGACTGCCTGGCGGGCGCGGAGCTTACGGGTCCCGTCGACGGTCACTGTTCGCTCGCCGTCGATCACCGCGTGGCCTTTGATCACGGTGATTCCCACGGAGGTGGCCCAGTCGACCTGGGACGAATCGTCGTGGTTGTGGGTGAACGAGTCGCGCCGTTTCAGAACAGCGTCGACGTCGAGCGGTCCGGCCGGAATCCCGGGCAAGGCGTCGGCAGCCTCGAGGACCTGCCCCGGGCGCAGTAGTGCCTTGCTGGGCATACAAGCCCAATACGAGCATTCACCGCCGACCAGTTCGTGTTCCACGATTGCGGCGGTGCGATTGCTGCCGGCGATGGCGTATGCGGCGGCGTTCTCACCAGCGGGCCCACCGCCGATCACGATGACATCGAATTCGTCGGTCATGGCTCCACGGTATGCCGGATCGGTCCGAGTTCGCTCGGTTACTGCCGGGTACGAGAGCTCGATGGTGGCTACAGTTGCACCCATGACGCGGCAGAAGATTTTGATCACAGGTGCCAGTTCGGGTCTCGGGGAGGAGATGGCCAGGAGATTTGCCGCAGCAGGTCGCGATCTCGCGCTGTGTGCCCGGCGGACGGATCGCCTCGACACGCTGCGAGGGGAGTTGGTGGCGCAGTACCCGTCGATCAGCGTCGCAGTGCGCGAACTCGATGTGACCGAACACGATTCCGTCGTCAGGGTTTTCGGCGAGCTTCGCGACGAGCTGGGCGGTCTGGATCGGGTGATCGTCAACGCCGGGCTCGGCAAGGGCGCGAAGATCGGTACCGGAAAAGCGCACGCGAATCTCGCAACAGCGCAGACGAATTTTGTCGGTGCGCTGTCGCAGTGTGAAGCTGCGCTCGAGATCTTCCGCGCGCAGGACGCCGGACACCTGGTTCTCGTGTCCTCGATCAGCGCGGACCGGGGGCTACCCGGGCCGAAGGCGGCCTATTCGGCGAGCAAGGCAGGGGTAGCGGCTCTGGGTGAGGCGCTCAGTATCGAGTTGTCGCGCACACCCATTCGGGTCACGACGTTGCTGCCAGGCTTCATCAAGACCGACATGTCCGCCGGCGCCGGCGACGATGCTGCGCTCATGGCCAGTTTGGACGAAGGCGTCAGCGCGATGGTCGACGCCATCGAGAAGGAAACCACTCGGGCGGCACTACCCGGCCTCAAGTGGCAGGGGATAGACGCGGCTCTACGATTTCTGCCCAACTCGGTGACAGCGAGGTTTGTCTGATGAGCATCCACATCTCGAACGGCAAGCCCCGGGTAGTGATCGTCGGTGGCGGCTTCGGCGGGCTGTACGCGGCGAGACGACTCAAGAAGGCCGACGTCGAGGTAGTTCTGATCGACCGGGGAACCAGCCATGTCTTCCAGCCGCTGCTCTACCAGTGCGCCACGGGTCTGCTCTCCGAAGGGCAGATCGCAAGTCCGCTGCGTCATCTACTCGAGGACAACAAGAACACCAACGTCGTTCTGGGCGAGGCTAAGTCGGTGGATGCGGACGCCGGAATACTGACTGCCAGTCGCTTCGACGGGTCGACCTTCGAATTGCCGTACGACTACCTGATCGTGGCGGCTGGAATGCGCCAGTCGTACCACGGCCAGGACAAGTTCATCAAATGGGCGCCAGGCATGAAAACCCTCGACGACGCTCTGGCGATCAGACGCAGTCTCATTGCTGCGTTCGAGATGGCTGAATCTCTCCCGACAGCGGAAGAACGTCGACCGTGGCTGACATTCGCCGTGGCTGGCGGCGGACCCACGGGCGTCGAATTAGCTGGACAGATCCGCGAATTGGCAATGCACGCGCTGACCAACGAGTTCCGGTCCATCGATCCGGACGAGGCCAGGGTACTGCTCTTCCACGGCGACGACCGGGTGCTGCCGTCGTTCAGTCGCAAGCTCTCCGCCGCCGCCAAACGTACTCTCGACGGGATCGGCGTCGAGACTCACCTCGGAGTGCACGTCACCGACGTGTGCGAGACCAGCATCGAGACGACGGACAAGAAGACAAAAGAGAAGCGGCATTACGAGACCCGCACGATTTTGTGGACCGCGGGCGTCGAAGCAGTGCCGTTCGCCGAGGCACTGGCCACGGCGCTGGGTGTGAAGCAGGTCGGCGCTGGCCGCATCGAGGTGGAAGCCGATCTGACCGTTCCCGGCCACCCGAACGTCTACGTGGTGGGCGACCTCATGTCGCGGGACAAACTTGCCGGGGTGGCCGAGGTCGCGATGCAGGGTGGCCGGCACGCCGGGGCCAGGATCGCGGCCACAGTCGAAAACGGTGCACCCAACCGAAAGCCTTTCAAGTACCGCGATCTTGGAACTGCGGCCTACATTTCGCGTCGCCACGCGTTGCTTCAGGCAGGGCCGGTTCAGTTGTCCGGGTTCATTGGCTGGGTGTCCTGGGGAATCATCCACATCGCGTTTCTCGCCGGGTTCCGCAACCGCGCCAGCACGGTGCTGAACTGGGGTGCAACCTTGGCGTCGAAAACTCGTCGGGAACGGGCAATCACGTACGGTGACCCGGAAACCGCTCGGCAGCCGTACAACTGACGCCTACTCCGTTTCGAACACAGGGTTCCCGGCTGCGTTGATCATCCACCACAGGCTGCCGACGCTCTGCCCGAGCATGTCGCCGGGAACCTTGTCGTCGAGATACCGATAGACGGGCTTGCCGTTGACGGTGATCTGGAACGATCCCTCGGGTCCGTCGACGGTGCCGATCACCGCGTCGATTCCTTCGACGATCGGTGAATCGGTGACCGAGGTGACTGCGGGCCAGTAACGCAGGCACGCTTCGTCGCACGAGCCGGCTTGGGAGTTCTCCTCGTCCGGGTTGTAGACGTAGACCGTCATGCCCTCGCCGTCGACGGCGATCGTCCCGAGCGGGGAGTCGGCGGTCTTCAGCAAGGGTGCATCGGCAGCGGCAGGTGGTGACAGCGACGTCGAGATAGCGGTGACGTTGTCCGCGCTGTCCCCGGAATCGAGGGCGTCGGGCGAGCAACCGGTGAGGACGAGGGCGGTACTCGCAACCGTCGCGAACAACCACTGTCTGCGCATGACGTCTCCGTTTCTGGGCGGGAGTGCTCGGGACAAGCAATCGGGGATACCCGCTGCGGACGAGCTGAAAACGCTGGGTGATCGATCCCTCTTGCGGATGACGTCCTGGAGGCGCTTGGGCAATTGCGTCGGGGCGCCAGGAAGGCGTCGGGGCGGCCGTTTGCGGAACGACCGCTCGGCGGCGCCCAGATCGAACTCGTCAGGTTGCTGCGACGCAACCCGGGTCTGTCCGTGGCCGAGGCTGCCGGGCGATTGGTGCTCTCGGATGAGACGCGCGCCCGCGTCGAAGTGTGGCGTGATCGACGGAGTGTGATTGTCGGTCAAGCATTGTCGAGTCTGACCGGAGAAGACAGGACGAGTATCGAGGCTGCGCTACCGGCCCTGTCTCGATTGGCGAGCGCTCTGGCAGCAGCCGGATCAGAAGGTGAGGTTCAGTGAAATGCTGACACAGTTGTGGAAGAGCCGAGCGACACCTTTTCATTGCCCTGGCGCACCCGCGGTCGAGCCCTGGCGCACCCGCGGTCGAGATCGACTCGGTCACATACAAGTTCGACGATGACCACGCGGCGCTGCCTCGGGTACGTGCCACAACAGCTTTCGATCGAAAGCGCATTGACCGCATGCGAGAATGTGACCTGGTTCGCGCGACTGTACGACGTCCCGCAGTCCGCTCTCCTTGTTGCGATCTTCTACGGAAACCAGATCATCTGGGAGCGTGACGGGGGAGGCCTCACCAAATTAGTGGTCACGCCGACGCCGCGCGCTGCATTGGTGACAGGTAAGGCATTCGCCGCCGATATCCGCGCTGTCGCCCAGGCAGTGGTGGTCGTTGTCGTGGCGGCACTGCTGGGCGTGAGTATGACGTGGAACCCGCTCGAACTGTTCGGGGTCGGGTCGTCGTTGTCCGGGGCTCCTCGTTTTTGCCTGCCTGTCGGTCACGATCGCGGGAATCGTGCTCAAACGAGGTCGATTGATTGGCATCGGGCAGGCAATCACCATGCCACTGTTCTTTGCCTTCAACGCGCTGTATCCGGTCGAACTCATGCCGACGTTGGTTCAGTGGCTCAGCCGCATTAACCCGCTGAGCTACGAGGTGTCAGCGCTGCTCGGAATCGTCACCGCCTCGGGACTATTGGGCCGGTCGACACGCTGACATTCACCCTGGACTAGTCGCGCGTGAACGGTGGGGCGTACGTGCTGCAATCCGGAGGGACAGCCGGGAGTCCTTCGGACGAGCGAAGTTTCTCCGCAATGGATGAGAGCAAGTCCTGCGATTCAGGGGAGAGATCGACCGCTTTTATGGCCAGAGAACGTAATTCGCTGTCGTGGAACTCTTCGACTACCGAACGGTCTTCTTCCGGAATCAGTTCGGGATCTTGGCGAGGTTTCGGGCCGAAGAAGTACTCTGCTGCTACGCCGAAGTAATCGGCCAATGCCAAAACGACTTGCTCCGACGGATTTGTGCGCACGCCACTTCGGAGTTGCGAAAGGTACGGAGTCGAAATCTTGCATCCTCGTTGTGAAAGAGCTTCCACAACTTGTGCGTTGGTGAGTCTAGGGGCTGTGGCCGGGTACAAGGCGTTCAAGCGGTCCTTGAATGAATCGGTCACATTTCCTCCCTCGAGCGTGACCCAGCGTCACAGCTACTTCGCAGTTTTCACATAGTAGACGACACGGTTATTCTGAACTCGAGTCGAAAGTCCTTTCACCTGCGAATATTTGGTGCGGCGAAATTCCAAAGACTTTGCAAAGTATGTGATTTTCGCCGCGTACTGACCGTTCGTTTTGCCAAGCTGTGCGGCGGTGGCGTATAAGCAAAAAGATGGTGGTTACCCCGTTGTGCTGCAGGTTCTTTCGGCCGGTCCTATACATGAGGGTCGATGCATGTCGGCACTGTCTGTAACGTGCGAGAACTGTCGGCGGTCGACGGCCGCGGCGATCCGTGGAGTTGGCGCGCCGTCCCTACTTCCTCAGCAGTTTCGATCGATGTTTACGCATTCCGAGAAGCGGCCGATTGGTATGTCACCGATGTTGGAGCGCAGCACATCTCGTCGCTCGCCACTATTTCATACCGGGCAGTCGGCGCCGTCGGCCTGTGCCCGGACATATTTCGGCAGCCTTCGGCGACGACAAACAGGTCTCGTGGAGCAGCATCAAAGTGTAGGACATGTCGAGAGTCGTCTTTGTATCTTTCGAGTCGGAATTGCCTGCTGCGTCTGGAGTAGTCGGCGCCCGCTTCAATAAGACGCCCGTCAGGGCGGCGCGGAGGGTGACAGTGGCAGGCGGCAATTCTGTCGCACAGACCTTCCGATTCGTCCCTGCATCGCTGTCGATATGTTGCACACCTGAACCACGCCTGCCTCGATTCTGATCAGCGGCCTATGGCACGGGGCTTGCTGACCGGCGCATACTGGTTACAACGCGGTGTTTGAAGGGCAGGACTGGCATGGTCAGTGTCGAGAAGTGGGCGATGTGGGATTCCGCCGTGGAGGTGGACGTCACCGAAGGCGCTGCGCTGCCCGCAGCACACGAGTTGATCGCAGCTGCCATCGACGAGACCGAGAAGGTGTGCGACCTTGGCCGGGGCGACGCCGAGATTCATGCCGTGAATCTCGCTCAGGGAACTCCGGTCAAAGTGACACGACGTATGTCGGCTCTGCTGCGGTCGGCGCTGTGGGCGGCCCGTATGACCGGCGGTGCAGTCAATCCGCTTGCCGACAACTACTCCGAGGACGAATCCATCCCTCCGGTGCACCCGACCCCGACCTTCGAGGGCGTACAGCTCGACGGTGACGTGGTGTACGCGCCGTGGGGTGCGTCGTTCGACATCACCGGAGTTGCCAAGGCGGACACCGTCGATCGCGCCGCGCAGATCGTCGCTGCCGAATTGCAATGTGGCGTTGCCGTCCGGATCGGCGACGTGATCGCCACTGCCGGCCATGCACCGGCCGGTGGCTGGCAGATTCCGGTGCCAGGCAGCGAAGAAGTCGAGCTGATCAACGGAACCGCGATGGCGACGGCGCGGGCGTTAGAGCTGCCCTCCTGGGAACCCAACCAAGAGCGGCCCTCCACGGAGTGGGCGCAGGTCTCGGTGATCGCGGACGATGCTGTGTGGGCATACGCCGCGAGCGAAGCAGCGTTGATCCGAGGCATCAGCGCCATCAAATGGGTTGAACAGCAAGAGCTTCGCGCTCGGCTCGTCGACCAATCCGGACGTGTGTACACAACGGAGAGTTGGTTCGGCCCAGCCGCCGCGTGAAGTCAGGCCCGTCCGCGCTCCTTGCGGTACCACTGCACCAGAGCGTCTGTAGATGTGTCGCCGAGGTCGCCGGGTGCTGCTTCGGAAGAGAGCGCAGGCCCCAGTTCCAGCGCTTGTGTCTTGCCGAGTTCGACGCCCCACTGATCGAACGGATTGACACCCCACACAGCACCTTCGACGAATACCTGATGCTCGTAGAGGGCGATCAACTGACCGACGACCGAGGGTGTCAATTCCTTCGACAAGATGGTGCTCGAGGGCCGGTTGCCGGGCATCACCTTGTGCGGCACCAACTCCGGTGCCGTGCCCTCTGACGCGATCTCTTCAGCCGTCTTGCCGAACGCGAGAACCTTGGTCTGAGCGAAGAAGTTACTCATGAGCAGATCGTGCATGGATCCCGTGCCGTCCGCTGTCGGTAGATCGTCGGTGGATTCCGCGAAGCCGATGAAATCGGCAGGCACGAGCCAGGTGCCCTGATGCAGGAGCTGATAGAACGCGTGCTGCCCGTTGGTTCCAGGCTCGCCCCAGAAGATCTCACCGGTGGACGTGGTCACCGGTGAGCCATCGGCGCGCACCGACTTGCCGTTGGACTCCATGGTCAGCTGCTGCAGGTACGCGGGAAAGCGCAACAAGTCGTTGGAGTACGGCAGAACTGCGCGGGACTGAGCGCCGAAGAAGTTGGAGTACCAGAGCCCGATGAGGCCGAGGAGGACCGGCGCGTTCTGCTCGAGCGGTTGGTTTCGGAAATGCGTGTCGATCTGGTGGAAACCGTCGAGGAACTCCGCAAAACGAACGGGTCCGACGGCGCACATGACCGACAAGCCGATCGCCGAGTCGACCGAGTAGCGCCCGCCGACCCAATCCCAGAAACCGAACATGTTCGCGGTGTCGATGCCGAACTCCCCCACGCGGTCACCGTGGGTGGAGACTGCGACGAAATGCTTGGCTACGGCAGAGACGTCTTCGCTGCCCAGACCGGCGAACAGCCAACGCTTTGCCGCGGTCGCGTTGGTGAGTGTCTCGAGGGTCGAGAAGGTCTTGGACGCGACGATGAAGAGCGTCGTCTCCGGATCGAGGTCGTCGAGTTGCCCGACCAGATCGACAGGGTCGATGTTGGAGACGAACCGGACGCTGATTCCGGCGTCGGCGTAATGCCGGAGCGCGCGATAGACCATCACGGGCCCGAGGTCGGAACCACCGATGCCGATGTTGACGATGGTGCGGATGCGTTTGCCGGTGGCGCCGGTCCACTCGCCGCTGCGCACGCGATCCGCGAAAGCGCCCATCGCGTCCAGAACCTCGTGAACGTCCGCGACGACGTCCTGACCGTCGACAATGAGAGCAGAATCCTTCGGCAGACGCAGCGCTGTGTGCAGCACGGCGCGGTCTTCCGAAGTGTTGATGTGATCTCCCGCGAACATCGCGTCGCGTCGTGCCTCGACGCCGGCCTCACGGGCAAGGTCGACGAGCAGTGTGAGAGTCTCGCGGCTGACTCGATGCTTGCTGTAGTCGATGTGAAGATCACCGGCGTCGATCGTCAGCTCTCGCCCTCGGGCTGGATCGTCCTGGAAGAGTTCTCGCAGGTGAACGCCTTCGATGTCGGCGTAATGAGCGCGCAGTTTCTGCCAGGCTGAGGTTCCGGTGATATCAGTGCTCACGATCATCGACTTTAGTGGCACCGGCTGGAAACTTCCTCGCGAGTCTTACTCGCCCGCAGACGTACGCGACTCTGGCGAGCATCATGTAACCCATGGACACATTCGAATTCATTCGATCAGTTCCCACCCAGTTGTTCGTCGGCGGCCGGTTCGTCCCCGCGGAGAACAACGCGACCTTCCCGGTATCCGATCCGGCGACCGGGAAACCGTTGACCGATGTCGCCGATGCGAGCCCCGCGGACGCGCTGCGCGCGCTCGACGAAGCAGTGGCCGTCTCGCCACAATGGGCGAGCACACCTGCGCGCGAGCGTGGTGAAATCCTGCGAGCCGTCTTCGAGAAGATCACCGAGCGCGCCGAGGACGTGGCGCTGCTGATGACCCTCGAAATGGGCAAGGCACTCGCCGAAAGCCGCGCCGAGGTGAAGTACGGGGCGGAGTTCTTCCGGTGGTTCAGTGAGGAGGCCGTTCGCATCGGCGGGCGCTACACCCCGGCGCCGGCGGGCAACGGCCGGATCCTCGTCACCAAGGCGCCGGTCGGACCGTGTCTGGCCATCACACCCTGGAATTTCCCGTTGGCGATGGGTACCCGAAAGATCGGACCGGCTTTGGCTGCCGGATGCACGATCATCGTCAAGCCCGCCTCGGAGACCCCGTTGGCGATGCTGCTGCTCGCTCAGCTCATGGCCGAGGCAGGGCTGCCAGACGGTGTCCTCTCGGTGTTGCCGACGTCAAAATCCGGTGAAGTGACCGGCCCGCTCATCGACGATCCGCGATTGCGCAAGCTCACCTTCACCGGGTCGACCGGCGTCGGCAAGATGCTGGTGGAGAAGTCCGCGAAGCGCTTGCTCCGCACGTCGATGGAATTGGGTGGCAACGCGCCCTTCGTCGTGTTCGACGACGCGGACGTCGACAAGGCAGTCGAGGGTGCGGTACTGGCCAAGCTTCGCAACGGAGGCGAAGCCTGCACCGCCGCCAACCGGTTCCATGTCGCCAACGCGGTGCGTGATGAGTTCACGACCAAGCTGACCGAGAAGATGGCGGCTTTCACCATGGGACCGGGTACCGACCCGCAGACCAAGCTCGGCCCGCTGATCAACCAGAATCAGCTCGACACCGTCGCGGAGCTGGTCGCAGATGCGGTGGACGCCGGGGCGAAAGTGCGACTGGGTGGCGAATTACCAGGTGGTGAAGGGTACTTCTATCCCGCCACGGTGCTGGCCGACGTTCCGGCGAGCGCGCGGATACTGAAGGAAGAGGTGTTCGGACCCGTTGCCGCGATCACCGGCTTCGACACCGAAGCCGAAGGCATCGCGGCCGCTAACGACACCGAGTTCGGATTGGCTGCGTACATCTTCACGAGGGATCTCGACCGTGCGCTTCGGGTCTCCGACGCACTGGAATCAGGAATGATCGGCGTCAACCGCGGAGTGATCTCGGACGCGGCAGCGCCGTTCGGTGGTGTGAAGGAATCCGGATTCGGCCGCGAGGGCGGGACCGAGGGGATCGAGGAATACCTCGACACGAAATACATCGCGCTCGAGAACTGATACACACACGAACGGCTACATCGGGACTGCCAGAGGCATCCGATGTAGCCGTTCGCAAGTGATCTGGGTGTGCGCTAGTGGCCCAGGCGTCCGCGGCCCAGGCGCAGGAGCAGCATCGCGAGGGTGTGGCCTTCCTGACCCAGCTCGTTGAACCGTTCGAGGACCTTCATCTCTCGGCTGTGCACCAGACGCGGACCACCCGATGCCATCCGGGTACGGCCGATGATCTGGGAGACCTCGGAGCGGCGTTTGATGGCCGCGAGGATCTCGGCGTCGAGACGGTCGATTTCTTTCCGTAGTTCGTCGATCTCCGCCTCACTCTGGGGGATCTCGACGTCTGTCGGAGCAGTATTTACAGTATTTACAGTATTTACAGTATTTCCATTGGGTGCTGCAGCCTGGGTGCTCATTGCTATTCGTCTCCTCTTCCTACTGCGTGGATCGTGGTCTCGGCTCGGGTCGTTACCGATCCAGGCGCACTGACGAAAATGCCCCGGATCCGATTCGGACCAGGGGCGGGTGAGCTGTTCAGATCACGTGCACCGAGGTCCGGGGCACGTAAAGTAACGCCACAGCGGGCCGACGGGGTCGGCCGTGTTGTCGCGAACGGAAATGCTGAACATGGCGTCCAGTTTGCCATGCTCGACACAGGTAATCCAAGTGCCTCTACCAGCAGGTGGACGCACTGACGACCGTGTCGGTGGACGCCGGTAGCGTGGACAGGCGATGAACACGTACCCAGCACTCGGTGAGCACGACGGACATTCCCAGCACGACGGGGGCGGCGCGCGGGGACATGGCGCGGGTTCGGACGCCCTCCTCGAGGGTCTCAACCCGCAACAGCGCGAGGCCGTGGTCCATGCCGGTTCGCCGTTGCTGATCGTCGCGGGCGCCGGCTCGGGCAAGACGGCAGTACTGACGCGTCGCATCGCCTATCTGCTGGCCGAACGGGGTGTCACCCCCGGTCAGATCCTGGCCATCACGTTCACCAACAAGGCTGCGGCCGAGATGCGTGAGCGTGTGGCCGCGCTTGTCGGACCGCGCGCCAACGCCATGTGGGTATCGACGTTCCACTCCAGTTGTGTTCGCATCCTGCGGGCACAGGCGGCGCTCCTGCCCGGTCTCAACTCGAATTTCTCGATCTACGATTCCGACGACTCGCGTCGACTGCTGACGATGATCTCGAAGGACCTCGAGCTCGACACCAAACGATTCTCCGCGCGGCTTCTCGCCACGCACATCTCCAACCTGAAGAACGAACTCGTCGGACCGGAAGAAGCGGTTGTCGCGGCCGATCAGGATCCGGCGGAACTGCCGCGACTGATCGCCAAGGTCTACGGCCACTACCAACAGCGACTGCGAGCTGCGAACGCACTCGACTTCGACGACCTCATCGGTGAGACCGTTGCGCTCTTGCAGGCGTTTCCGCAGATCGCCGAGTACTACCGTCGCCGCTTCCGTCACGTGCTCGTCGACGAGTACCAGGACACCAACCACGCGCAGTACATGCTGGTGCGTGAACTGGTCGGCGGTGCCGGCGAGTCCGACCACGCCGTTGCCCCGGCCGAATTGTGCGTCGTCGGTGACGCCGATCAGTCGATCTACGCATTCCGCGGAGCTACCATCCGCAACATCGAAGAGTTCGAACGCGACTACCCGGACGCTCGGACCATCCTTCTCGAACAGAACTACCGTTCGACGCAGAACATTCTGTCTGCGGCCAACTCCGTGATTTCCAAGAACACCGGACGACGAGAAAAGCGCCTGTGGACCGATTCCGGTGAGGGCGAACTGATCGTCGGTTACGTTGCAGACAACGAGCACGACGAAGCATCGTTCGTCGCCTCGGAGATCGATCGTCTGGTGGACCAGGGCGAGACCAAGTTCGCCGACATCGCGGTCTTCTACCGGACCAACAACTCCTCACGTGCGCTCGAGGAAATCTTCATCCGACTCGGAGTGCCGTACAAGGTGGTCGGCGGCGTTCGCTTCTACGAACG
Source organism: Rhodococcus sp. IEGM 1318 (assembly GCF_033142465.1). Lineage (NCBI taxonomy): Bacteria > Bacillati > Actinomycetota > Actinomycetes > Mycobacteriales > Nocardiaceae > Rhodococcus > Rhodococcus sp. IEGM 1318. Next base: position 277,769 of record NZ_JAWLSC010000006.1, on the reverse strand, counting down.
CAAGGAAGTTCGTGACATCGTCGCGTACTTGCGCGTCCTCGCCAACGAAGACGACACCGTGAGCCTGCGACGCATTCTCAACACACCACGACGCGGTATCGGTGATCGAGCCGAAGCCTGCGTCGCCGTGCACTCCGAGCACCGCAACATCAGCTTCGCCGCCGCACTGCGCGACGGCGCGGAAGGCAAAGTGGCGCTGCTCAATACGCGTTCACAGAAGGCCATCGCGTCGTTCCTCGAGATGATGGACGGACTGCGGGCCCTGCTGCCGACAGCAGCGGCCGACGAGGACGAACCCTTCGAACTCGGTGACATCGGTGAGGTCGCCGAGGCGGTGCTCGAGCGAACCGGCTACCGCGCCGAACTTGCGGCGAGCAGCGATCCTCAAGACGGCGCTCGGCTCGACAACTTGAACGAACTCGTCAGCGTGGCAAGAGAATTCAGTTCCGATGCACGAAACGCGGCGGGGCTGATAGATCCGGACGACGAGGAAACGGCAGCCATGCGCGAAGGCGAACCCGATCCGGGTTCGCTCGCCGCGTTCCTCGAACGCGTATCGCTTGTCGCCGACGCCGATCAACTGCCGGACTCTGACGACGGCGTCGTGACCATGATGACGCTTCACACCGCCAAGGGCCTCGAGTTTCCGGTCGTCTTCGTCACCGGCTGGGAGGACGGACAGTTCCCGCACATGCGCGCCCTCGGCGATCCTGCAGAGCTGTCCGAAGAGCGTCGACTTGCCTACGTCGGCATCACCCGAGCCAGGCAGCGCCTGTACCTGACGCGCGCGATCATGCGTTCGGCATGGGGGCAACCGATCCAGAACCCGGCGTCACGATTCATTCAGGAGATCCCGGAGGACCTGATCAACTGGCGCCGCGAGGATCCGGGCACCGGTGGTGGATTCGGTAGTGGCAGGCCGGGTTACGGCAGCGGAAGCCGCTACGGCAGCCAGGGCGGACAGGGATACGGTGGCGGGCAGAACTACGGGGGAGGGTCTGGCAAGGCCGCGTCGACTCCCAGTTTCGGAGCCGCGCGCGGCCGCAACAACGTTCTGGTCCTCACCACGGGTGATCGCGTCAGTCACGACAAGTACGGTCTGGGTACCGTTCTCGAAACCAAGGGCACCGGACCCACCGCGACCGTCACCATCGACTTCGGCAGCGCCGGCAAGGTGCGGTTGATGCTCATCGGCGGTGTGCCGATGGTCAAGCTGTAGAAGGCAGACAAAAACTTCCGGCCCGCACCTGAAAAGGTGCGGGCCGGAAGTTTTTTCAGAAGTGTTGGGCTTGCGATCAGTCCTGCTCGATACCGAGGCTGATGCCGCGCGATGCGAGCCAGGGGAGGGGATCGATCTTGTTCTCGCCGGCGAGGTGAACCTCGAAGTGAAGGTGCGGGCCGGTGGAGAAGCCGCGGTTGCCGACGGTGGCGATCTGGTCACCGGCCATGACCTGCTGACCGACGGTGACGGTCGACGTGTCGATGTGGCCGTAGACGGTGATCGTTCCGTCCGCGTGCTGCAGGCGGACCCACATGCCGAATCCGGAAGCCGGGCCCGAATCGATGACCTTGCCGTCGGCGACGGCGACGATGGGCGTCCCGATCGGGGCGGCGATGTCGACGCCCGCGTGCAGGGTGCCCCAGCGGGTACCGAAGTTGGACGTGAAGGTTCCGACTGCGGGCAGGACGAACAGCGGGCGACGGGCAGCGGCCTCGCGTGCGGCGCGCTCGTCACTGAAACGCTGGCCCTTGGCAAGCAGGTTGCTGAACTGGGAAAGATCGGTCGGTGCCGCGACGTTGAGGACCTGGGGAGCGTCGGCCTCGGTGGTGGCTGCCGTGGAGGTGGCCGGAGCGAATTGAGCGGCCTGCGGTTCTGCAGTGGTGCCGATCGCGGAGGACTCGTTGGCGAGTGCAACTTCTGAGTGGTCGGCGGCGGAGGAGGAACCGTCGTTGACGACTGCCTGGCCCGCGGCGACAACTGCGCCGGCGGCAACGGCCAGAACGGCGGCGCGGCCCTTGAGAGCGGAGGGCGGTGTGGGGAGTCGGTGAGCACCGCTGCGGCGAACCGGGGATTCGACATCGACTGTCGGTGCGGAGGAGGCATAAGTAGGGGTGCTGATCACGTCGGACTCGACGAACTCGTGAGAGTCGGAATCTGACGACGTTGAGGATGAATTTCGAGTGAACATATCGGTAGAGATCTCAGAACTTTTGGTCTCGGTGTAACGCCTGGCCGAGTGCGCTGGATAAGTGGTCGTGACCTCGTCTGGAGCTGAGTTCGAGAACCTACTAGCGGTGAACTGGCTGCGGTGATGCATATGCCGGTTCTCTCCTCGAGTTCGTGATCAGCCCGTGACTTAGACCGACTGACGGTAACGAAATGATTGCGATGGGCGCAAGCCGTAGCGGAAACCCGTCCGATTATGTGACGTGCCTCACAGCTTGACCTGGGAATATGCCGATCTGGGCAAAACGGACGAATCATCTCGTTTCGTGATCCCGCGTGTCACAACCGGATCACCGGTCCGTTCAGGCACTACCGTCGATCGAGTGTCCACAACACCTGGAACTACGTCGCAGGCGCGTATCGACGACCCCCGAGTGAAGTCCGGGGCGCCCCTCGCGGCGGCAACCGGCCTGCTCGGAGCTGTCGCAGTGGCGGCCAGTCCCGTCGTCGGAGTCGGGAGTGGCCGTGGGATCGACACGGCGGGGGCTCTTACTTCTGCAGCTCTCTTCTCCGCTGTCTGCACGATCATCGGGCCGTTGGTTGCAGTGCTTGCCTCCGGACGCAGACCCGCCTTTGCCGGTGGGCTCCTGGCAGGTATCGGTGCGGTGGCGCTCGGGGCGGCAATTCTGGACGTCCAGTTGTTTGTCGACGCAATCGATGCAAACCGCTTGGACCTTTTCCGTCCGGTTTCAGCAGGTTCGATCGAAGCGGGTCCGGGTGCCTACCTCACGCTCGCGAGCCACGGACTTCTTGTCGTGTCCGGTGTCCTCGGGCTCATGGTCGTCCATCGTGAATCTGAACGAGACGGATACGGGAGCGCTCGCGCCGCAGAATTCGACGGGCGATCTGTTGGCGGGCGGATCGGTGGGTGGCCGACAGCGCTGCTGATTCTGGCCGCAGTGGTGTTCGTGCTCTCCCTGTTCGGTCCTTCCTTCAGTTCGCAGGATCCGATCTTCCTGGTGAAACCACTAGTCGACTCGGCGGCGGCCACTGCTGTCGGTACGGGATTGGTTGGCGTCGCGGTACTGGTGGCGGTCGCGGCGGCATTGACGTCCATCTCGCTGCCGGTCGGCTGCGGCGCGCTGATCGGTGTCGGTCTCGGCGCACTGGCAGTCAGCGGCACCAGGGTGGTGGCGGGGTTCGCGGCAGGTGATCGCATCGAGGTCGGATCGGGTTCCGTGGTCGGGGCGCTGGCAGCAGTGGTCATCGTCGTCATCGGAATTTCGGCGCACTATCTGGCGTCCAGGCGCGAAGCTGATGCGATTCCCGCCGCCAGTGCGGTCCGCGCTCCTGCCAAGACGACGAAGGGGGCGCTCAAAGCAGCCATGGTGGCTCAGTCCCGGGCTGCGCAGGCACGAGTGAACAGACTTCACCGCGTTGCCGGAGGCGGCGCAGTTGTCACCGCAGCAGTGGCAGCCCTGGGCGTGGCCCTTCCGGTCCTGTCGTTGCCAGAGAACATCCCCGAACCGTCCATGCTTTCGTCTCGAGTTGTCTTGCTCGCGGCTGCTGTACTGCTGGTCGCCGCGCTGGGCCTGTTTGCCCCGGGCCGCGCCGCGGTGGTGCGTCCGGCCGTCGGAGTGTTGTGGACCACGGTCGTGATGGGAGTCGCCGCTGTCATGCAGTCGGCGGTCATCGCGACGGACGTACCGGGTGTCGGGTTGGGGGCCGGTGCCTTCGTGCTCTGCGGCGCGGCATTCCTTGCTGCGGCGACGGGACTGCTCGTCTGGCTGGCGGGAAGCGCAGAACGTGAGGACGTCGACACGTCGGTAGACGGCGGTTCGAGCGGGCTGGTGCTTCTCGTCGGAGGGATCGGCGCAGTCGCTGTCCTGATCGGAACCGCGCTTCCGCTCTATCAAGGCGACGTGTACAGGGCGGCGTCAGTTCTGGAGTGGCCGTGGGGAATTGATGTCTGGGGGCAACTGCTTGTCGGCGTCGCCGTCGTGATCGCCGCGGTGATCGCCGCGTCTGCGCGGCCGACGCAAGGCGCAGTACTGCTGATCGGATCTGCCGTGGCAGCTCTGGTGTACGTCAGTGAGTGGCCGCTCACGTCATCACGCATATCGGACGCAACGGTGGGGGTGGGGGCGATCACAGCAGCCGCGGGCATAGTGTTGCTTCTCGTTGCAGCGTTCTCGAGCGCAAGAATCAGTGAGACTGATGCTTGACAAATTCGGTGTGGCCACCTTGCCGAATCGGTGAGGCGTGCCTCATTGGGCAATTGCGCGTGACTTGGGCCACATAGCATCAATGCGGGCGCAAACTGAACGCGGCAACTGGTTAAAGTCCAGAACAGACCCGCTCCTACCCCTCGAGCGGGTGACAACGCAGACGAGACGGTGAGCAGATGGATCTCTTCGAATACCAGGCGAAGGAACTCTTCGCCAAGCACGGAGTGCCGACTTCGGCTGGACGTGTTACAGACACAGTCGCCGGCGCACGCGAGATTGCCGAAGAAATCGGTAAGCCCGTGATGGTGAAGGCACAGGTCAAGGTAGGCGGCCGCGGCAAGGCCGGTGGCGTCAAGTACTCGCCCGACGTGGATGCCGCAGTGGCAAACGCCGAGGCAATCCTGGGCCTGGACATCAAGGGCCATGTCGTCAAGAAGCTGCTGGTCGCAGAGGCAAGTGACATTGCCGAGGAGTACTACATCTCCTTCCTGCTGGACCGCACCAACCGCACCTACCTGGCCATGTGCTCGGTAGAGGGTGGCGTCGAGATCGAGGTCACCGCCGAGGAGAACCCCGACGCTCTCGCCAAGATCCCCGTCGACGCAGTCAAGGGCGTCGACCTCGCGTTCGCGCGCAGCATCGCCGAGGCAGGAAAGCTGCCCGCAGAGGTGCTCGACGCAGCGGCCGTGACGATCCAGAAGCTGTGGGAGGTCTTCATCGGCGAAGACGCACTCCTCGTCGAGGTCAACCCCCTCGTTCGTACGCCTGACGATCAGATCCTCGCTCTCGACGGCAAGGTCACCCTGGACGAGAACGCAGCGTTCCGTCAGCCCGGCCACGAGGCATTCGAGGATCGCGACGCTACCGATCCCCTCGAGCTCAAGGCCAAGGAAAACGACCTCAACTACGTCAAGCTCGACGGTGAGGTCGGAATCATCGGCAACGGCGCAGGCCTGGTCATGTCCACCCTGGACGTCGTCGCATACGCCGGCGAGAACCACGGTGGCGTCAAGCCCGCCAACTTCCTCGACATCGGCGGCGGAGCTTCCGCTGCAGTCATGGCAGCCGGCCTCGACGTCATCCTCAACGACGCACAGGTCAAGAGCGTGTTCGTCAACGTCTTCGGCGGCATCACCGCGTGTGACGCAGTTGCCAACGGCATCGTCGGCGCACTGAAGACCCTGGGTGACGAGGCCAACAAGCCGCTCGTCGTTCGCCTGGACGGAAACAACGTCGAAGAGGGTCGCCGCATCCTCGCCGAGGCCAACCACCCGCTGGTCACGGTCGTCGCAACCATGGACGAGGCCGCCGACAAGGCCGCCGAACTCGCTCACGCAGCGAAGTAAGGGACTCACAGAACAATGGCAATCTTCCTCACCAAGGATTCAAAGGTCATCGTCCAGGGCATCACCGGCGGCGAGGGCACCAAGCACACCGCTCTGATGCTCAAGGCCGGCACCCAGGTCGTCGGCGGCGTCAACGCTCGCAAGGCCGGCACCACGGTCTCGCACGTTGCTGCTGACGGTTCCCCTGTCGAGCTCCCCGTCTTCGCGACGGTCGAAGAGGCAATCAAGGAGACCGGCGCAGACGTCTCCATCGCATTCGTTCCGCCGGCCTTCTCGAAGGACGCCATCGTCGAGGCCATCGACGCGGAGATCCCGCTTCTCGTGGTCATCACCGAGGGCATCCCGGTTCAGGACTCCGCTTACGCTTGGGCATACAACGAGTCCAAGGGCAAGAAGACCCGCATCATCGGACCGAACTGCCCCGGCATCATCACCCCGGGTGAGGCCCTCGTCGGCATCACGCCCGCCAACATCGCAGGCACCGGCCCCATCGGCCTGGTCTCCAAGTCGGGCACCCTGACCTACCAGATGATGTACGAACTCCGTGACTTCGGCTTCTCCACCGCCATCGGCATCGGCGGCGACCCGGTCATCGGAACCACCCACATCGACGCCATCGAGGCGTTCGAGAAGGATCCCGAGACCAAGGTCATTGTGATGATCGGTGAAATCGGTGGCGACGCCGAAGAGCGTGCAGCCGATTACATCAAGGCCAACGTCACCAAGCCGGTCGTCGGCTACGTGGCTGGCTTCACCGCTCCCGAAGGCAAGACCATGGGCCACGCCGGCGCCATCGTCTCCGGTTCCTCGGGAACGGCTCAGGCCAAGCAGGAAGCTCTCGAAGCTGCAGGCGTGAAGGTCGGAAAGACGCCGTCCGCCACTGCTGCTCTCGCTCGCGAGATTCTTCAGTCCCTGTAAGGGGCTTCGCCCCCGTGCGTGGTTAGGGAGTCTCCGGACTCCTTAACCACGCACAGTGGTATCGACCCACATCGACCCGGCAGGTTCCAACTGCCCGGCACCGGATGTGATGGATGCGACGACCGATTCGAGATCGTCGGCATCACCGGCGGCGAGTGTCATGACCGCTTTCGATCCATACGTAGTTCCGAGCACCGAGACGCCCCGCGCTCTCAGTTCTGCTTCCACTCGACCGGCCTCTGAATGCCGGATCGCCAAAGTGCGCAGGATTTTCCGCTCCCTGGCCACCAGTTCGGCCGAATCGAGAGCAACCGAGACCGCTCCCGAATACGCGCGAACCAATCCGCCGGCGCCGAGCTTGATTCCGCCGAAATAGCGCGTGACGACCACAATCACATCGACCAGATCTCGAGACTTGAGAACCTGAAGCATCGGCACCCCCGCAGTGCCGCCCGGTTCGCCGTCGTCGTGTGCACGCTCGACGCGTGAGTTCGCCTCGTATCCGATCACGAAAGCCGAACAATGGTGGCGCGCATCGGGATACAACGACTTCTGCTCCGCGACGAACTCCATGGCGGCGTCGGTGTCGTCGATCCGGCGAAGCGCGGCGATGAATCGTGAGTGCTTCACCTCGGTTTCGACGACATGGTCGGCGCCGGGCGCGAGGGTGAAGGGCATCTGCCCATTGTCTCCCGTCGGTGTTAGCGTGCGAAGTCGAGACACATACGCTGGTAACCATCGAAGGCCGTCTACGAGGAGAAGTCATGACGTTCACGCCGCAAGGGCCCAACTTCGGGCCACCGAATCAGCCGGCAGCGGGCGGTGGAACCAAGAATCTCGGATTCATCCTGCTCATCGCCGTCGCGGCGCTCGGCCTGATCAACTTCCTACTCGGTTTTGCGCCCTTCACCACGATCAGTGGAAGCAGCAGCGGAATCGGCAGCGATCTGGACACCAGTTCGAGCTTCTTCGAGTCGAGCATCTACGGCCTCGGATTCATCTTCGCCGGCGGTGTTGTCGCCGGGATCTCGCTGCTCCCGAAGCAGTCGTATGCAGGTATTGCCGCAGCGCTCTCACTCACGGGTTTCTTCTCTTTGGTGTTCGCCGCATTCTCGGTCGGTACCAGCGACTACGTCGAGATCGGGCTCGGTTGGGGCCTGATCATCGTGCTGATTCTCTCGTTCGTGCAGACCGTCGTCGCCGTTGCCGCGTTGCTGTTCGAGATCGGAATCCTGAAGGCTCCCGCGCCGCGTCCGGTAGCCCAGCAGTACGGTCAGCCGCAGGGCTACGGTCAGCAGCAGGGTCAACAGCAGGGGCAGCCCCAGGGCTACGGACAGGGCCAGTACGGTCAGCCTCAGCAGGCACAGCAGCAACCTCAGCAGGGCCAGTACCAGCAGAATCCGCAGTACGGGCAGGCACAACAGCAGGGATACGGGGGAGCACACGCCGCCCCCGCCGACCCGACTGCTTCGCAGCAGCCTTATGGGCAGAGCGCATCTCCCTACGGCCAGAACCCGGTGCAGAATCCCACGCAGACCCCGACCGACTCGTCGTCGTCCGCAACGACGTCGTCCTACTATCCGCTGACCTCGCAGCCCGGTGGCCAGCCGAACCCGAGCTACTCGTCGGACCAGTTCACCGCTCCACGCGGTTACGGCCAGCCCTACAACCAGCAGCCGACTGGCTCGACCGAGCAGCCGACCGGCTTCGAGCCCCCGACGTTCGAATCACCGACGCCGCCCGCGGAACCTGACCAGGGCAGCAGCGATTCTGCGGCCGAGACCAAGGTCTTCGGTTCCCAGAACCCTGACGAGCGTCAGCAGTAGTACTTTCTTCGTTTCACGAGCATGAATGTGGCCTCCGACCCGCTGCGGGTGGAGGCCACATTCCGTGAGCCCGACGGCGCGCCTGAGTGCGCGGCGCACTATCGAGTGAAACCCTCGAGGGGATGAGTTCTTTGATTGATGGCACCCGGTCCCGTCCCGCGTCCGCACGACCCGGACGTGGTCGTACTGGCGGCGGCCGCGTCGGCGGCGGTCGCCCGGCACCCAACCCGGACCTGGCACGCAAGCTGCTGACTGTCGCGTTCCGACCGTCGGGCCTGACGATGCTGCTGATTGCGGCCGTCGTTGTGGTCACCTTGGTATCGGCGAGCAGCGACCTGACCGGAACCTTCGGCGCCATTGCCACTACATGGTTGGTCATCCACCAAGTGCCGGCGACTATCAGCGGCGTCCAACTCGGTGTACTGCCGTTGCTTCCGACGGCGGTCATGATGTGGGTGGTCGCACGCCGATGCGCGTCGACTGCGGTGCACACCGACTCCCGTGACGACACCCTCCGCCTGGTGGGCGCCGCGATCGCCGGACCGTTGACGATCACGGCGATCGCGCTCGCAGTGGTCGCCGACGCCTCCGCGGCGATTCCGCTGTCGAGCCCCAACACATTGGCCGCTTTCGGCTGGGTCGCAGGGATTCACCTGATCGCCGCGTCCGTCGGAGTTGCTGCTGCGCACTGGGATCGCGTCGTCGCCGAGATTCCGCCGTGGGCATCTGCCGCTGTTCGACCGGCAACGGCCGCGTCGGCAGCGCTGTTGGCCGCGGGCGCCGTGGCCGTCGTGGTGTCACTGCTCGTGTCGTGGTCGACGGTCGGTGACCTGCTCGCGCGCGGCAACGGGTTTGTCGGCGTTCTGGGATTGACGGTGTTGTCGCTCCTCTATCTACCGAACTTGGTCGTCGGTGCTGCCGCGGTGATGACGGGATCGACGGCCGATTTCGGCAACGTCTCCATCAGTGTGTTCGGCAACATCGGCGGAGACCTGCCACCGCTGCCCCTTCTCGGAGCCATTCCGGAAGGCGTCGCCGGCGGAATCTGGCCGGTCTTGTTGATCGTTCCGGCGGCGGTGGGGGTGATGCTCGGCCGCGATTGCGCTCGACGCATCGCCGGGCAGGACAGTGTGCTCGCGGTGCTGACGGCAGCTGCCGGTGCCGGCGTCGTCATGGCTCTGCTTGCCCTTGCTGCCGGGGGAGACCTCGGGCAGTTCGGCACCGTCGAGGTCCTGTGGTGGGGCTTCGGTCTTCTGACTTTTGCGTGGCTGGGATTGTTCGGAACCGTCTCGGCGCTGTTCGCGATGTGGTTCTCGCATCGCGGACACTTGAAGGACGAGGTTGCGCCGCCGGAGGCTGAACCGGCTCGAACATCCGAGCCCGAACTCGCGATCACGGCCGCGGCCACCCCGGAAGAGGCAGACGAGAACACCGGCGAAGTGCTCGCCCAGGAATCTGCGGTAGTTGTCACCAAGGTCGTCGAAGCCGAAATCGTCGAGGAATCAGGCGAACCTGTGCAGGTCGTGACAGAGGAAACCGTCGAAATCGAAGTAGTCGAGGCCGAAGTTGTCGCGGCACCCGAGACCGACCCCGCAGTCGGACCCGGCCCTGCGTCCGAGGCGGAGACCGACCTGCCCTCGAAGCCTCAGGAGTCCAGCGACTAGGCTGTCATGCGGCCGATACTCCGGCCGCATCATCTTCCAGTTCTCAGGAGTAGTGCGCTGACTGCCTCGGCCGACAATCCGCAGCCGACAATGCCCGACAGGGTCCAATTTCGCGACTCGATCGCGCGGGTAGTCGTACTCGCTTCCGGCGCGGGAACCCTGTTGACTTCGCTGATCGACGCTTCGCATGCCGACGGATACCCGGCCGAGATCGTTGCCGTCGGTGTAGATCGTGACTGCCTCGCCGCCGAGCATGCCGCGGAAGCCAAGATTCCGTCCTTCAAAGTGTCGATCAAGGCCTATGAAGATCGCGCTACCTGGGACGACGCGCTGACTGCAGCGGTGGCCGAGCACGACCCCGACCTGGTGGTCAGTGCCGGTTTCATGAAGATCCTCGGCCCCACATTTCTCGCGCGTTTCGGCGGCCGAATCATCAACACTCATCCCGCGTTGCTGCCTGCCTTCCCCGGCGCGCACGCGGTTCCCGACGCTCTGGCGTACGGCGTGAAGGTCACCGGTTCCACGGTGCATCTCGTCGACGGCGGAATTGATACCGGGCCTATCTTGGCGCAGGAAGCTGTGCCGGTGCATGACGACGACACCGAGTCGTCGTTGCATGAACGCATCAAAATTGTGGAGCGACGGTTGTTGGCGGACGTCATCGCCGCTGTTGCTACGCGCGGAGTGGTTTCCGATGGACGAAAGGCCGTGATCCCCAGTGAGTGAACGCAAGGCTGTGCGCCGTGCACTTGTCAGCGTCTACGACAAGAGTGGTCTGATCGAGCTGGCCACGGGCCTGCACGAGGCCGGTGTCGAGTTGGTCTCGACCGGTTCGACTGCGTCGAAGATCGCCGACGCCGGAATCCCCGTGACCCCGGTCGAGGCTCTGACCGGATTCCCGGAATGCCTCGAAGGCCGTGTGAAGACGCTGCATCCGCGCGTCCACGCCGGCGTTCTCGCCGATACCCGCAAGCCGGACCACCTCGCCCAGCTCGAGGAGCTCGGCATCGCGACTTTCGAATTGGTCGTCGTGAACCTGTACCCCTTCACGGAGACGGTTGCCTCGGGCGCGAGCCCGGACGAGTGCGTCGAGCAGATCGACATCGGCGGCCCGTCGATGGTGCGCGCTGCAGCCAAGAATCATCCGTCGGTTGCCGTCGTGGTAGATCCCGCTCGCTACGCCGATGTTCTGACTGCCGTTGCCGGTGGCGGATTCACTTTGCGTGAGCGCACTGTGCTTGCGGCGCAGGCGTTCCAGCACACTGCGTCGTACGACGTCGCTGTTGCAAGCTGGATGACGAGCACGATTGCCGCCGACGAAGATGGTTCGCTGTTCCCGGCTTGGGTCGGTGCCACGTGGAACCGCAGCGCTGTCCTGCGCTACGGCGAGAACCCGCACCAGGACGCCGCACTGTACGAAAACCCCGCAGCGCCTGCAGGTTTGGCTCAGGCGGAGCAGTTGCACGGCAAGGAGATGTCGTACAACAACTACACGGACTCCGACGCCGCGTGGCGCGCAGCGTACGACTTCACGGATCCGGCAGTGGCAATCATCAAGCACGCCAACCCGTGTGGCATCGCCATCGGCACCGACATCGCCGATGCTCACCGCAAGGCGCATGCATGCGATCCGGTCAGTGCTTTCGGTGGTGTCATCGCAGCCAACCGTGAGGTTACTGTCGAACTGGCCGAGCAGATCGCCGACATCTTCACCGAGGTTGTCATCGCGCCCTCGTACGAAGACGGAGCTGTCGAGGTTCTGCAGCGTAAGAAGAACATTCGTGTTCTGAAGGCTGCCGCTCCGACCGCTACCGGAATCGAACTGCGTCCGATCTCGGGCGGTACTCTGCTACAGCAGCGCGACGTCCTCGACGCTGACGGGGACAACCCGGCCAACTGGACTCTCGCCAACGGTGAGGCTGCCGATGCCGAGACTCTTGCAGACCTCGAATTTGCTTGGCGTGCTAGCCGTTCGGTGAAGTCCAACGCGATCTTGCTGGCCTCCGGCGGCGCGTCCGTCGGCGTCGGCATGGGCCAGGTCAACCGCGTCGATGCAGCGCATCTGGCTGTTCAGCGAGCCGGTGACCGCGTCGTAGGTTCGGTCGCAGCCTCGGACGCGTTCTTCCCGTTCCCCGACGGTCTGCAGGTACTTCTCAACGCCGGCGTCAAGGCTGTTGTGCAGCCGGGTGGTTCGGTTCGCGACAACGAGGTGATTGCCGCGGCCAAGGAAGCCGGCGTCACTCTCTATCTGACCGGTGCGCGCCACTTCGCGCACTGATTCCTGCTTCGCCGGCGGGCCTCGACTTCCTCTTCGTAGGTTGTCGGGGTCCGTTCTGTTTTCAGGCGGCCCGGTTCTTTCAGGCGGCGCTGCTGTGGGTGCCCTGGAGTTCGCGGGGTGAGCCGGTGATGACGACGCGTGAGGCTCCGCGACTGCGGATCTCGCTTATCAGTGCGCCGAGGGTGGCTTCGTGGGCGGCGTCGGAGTGCGAAAGATCCAGGGTGACGGCGTATCCGGTGAGGTCACCGGGCAGATCGACGTACGGCGGCGCTATGGACAGTTGGTTGACTCGAAGTTTCATGTGGTGCTCCTGCGTGTGAAAGGTAAAAGAAAAGGCACCCGAGGCGTTTGCCCTGGGTGCCCGAGAACGAATCCGGTGAAACTGGGGATCATTCTCGGGGTACACCGCGCTTGCTGCCCATGTGCTTGGCCGACATTGCGGCCGAAAAAATGTGCTTGTCTGCGGTGCAGCTGCGCCACGAAGGTACGGATACGACGTTCGGGTGTAGCGACATGATGTCCGTTCCTTTCTGGGTGGCGTTGCTGGTTAATGGATGACCGTACAGCACGGATCGAGGGTTCGCACCAATAAAAAGCGCCGCGAACGTAAACATCAGGTGACTTCTGTCCCCGGATTTGCGGGGTTGAAGGAGCCTCTGTTGCAGGTCAGGCGTAGAAAGCGAAAGTCCCTCCGCGATGCTTCGCGGAGGGAACTTTTTACCTGAAGAAAAGGACGTTCGGTCTGTACGTGATCAGGAGAACGAACGGACCCACGCTGTGAAGGGCTCCGAGAACTCTGCCGAGTACGGAAGCGGCGCGACGTAGTCAGCACCGGTGGACTGTTCGTCGCCGATGTCCTTGAGTACGAAGTTGGCGTTGCGCATCCGCACGGAAGTCAGCGCTGTATGGGAGAGCGCGGCATCCAGCGCTGCGACATCGGCGGGAATGACTTGGATGTCCTTGTCCGAGCAGCTGGTGAGAACGGGCATGCCCGCCGGCAGCGCCGCCACGAGCGCAACCGGGTCCAATGCGTCTTCCTCGGCGAGTGCCTTGGCGTTGGCGTGCACGAGTCCCGCATTCTGCAGGGGCTCGGGCAGATCATCCGGAACTGTGCCCTCGGATCGCAGGGACTCAACGGCGTCGGCGAGCGCGACGCGCAGTTCGTCAGCGAGTTCGACCGGCAACTGACCGGCGCCGACGACGGCGTCGAGCTGGCGGTGAATCTGCGTCGTGAGTAGATCGAGAAGCCTGACGCTCAGTGGCTCGAGCAGTGCGAGGGCGCTGACTCTTGTGCCCTCCTTCGCAGTGGCGAGAGCCAGTGCGACGACGGCACCGTCGCTGTGTCCGACCACGAACAAGCGCTCGGGATCGACACCGGGTTGCCCGGCGAGGTAGTCCAGTCCGTCGGAGGCGGCGTCGACAAATGTGTTGAAGCCGAGATCGGCGATGTCTTCGATCTCGTAGTCGCCGAGTGCGGTTTCGCCACTGCCGAGCTTGTCGTAACGCAGACTTGAAATGCCCTGATTCTCAAGGAGATCCGCGATGAAGCGGAGGGTTCCGATATCACCTTCGAGGAGCGCGCTGTCGCCGTTGCGATCGGTGGGGCCGCTGCCGGCCAGAATCAGCGCGGCCGGGGCAGGGGCGTCGGGTGAGGCGGCGAGGCGAAGACTCCCGTACAGGGTGACGTCGCCGGATTGGAACGAGATCTCGGTGTCGGACATGACGACTTGTCTACCAGGTCCGTACCTTCAGGCGGTGCGCAGACTCCGAACACGGCGCCAGCCACGCCAACTGAACCACAAGAGCGCGGCGAGCAGCGGAATGATCAGGAACGGCAAGATCATCGCGATCAACGAGGTGAAGAAAGTCAGTACGTCTTCGATGACGGAAACGACAGGATTTGCCAGCCCACCGGTAGTGGCCGTACTGACCGCTCGAGTACCGGTCTGGGCGGCGCTGAACGTCAACGCCGTCGGCGCTCCGACGATGATGCCCGCCAACGCGGCCATCGCAGGATCGAGATGGCTGAAAGCCGCCCAGGCCGCGATCACTCCGGCGATGGGTCCGGTGACGTTCCCGATCACCGACAACGCGTTGTCCACGAAGGGAATGAGGTCGGCACCCAGTTCGACCACTGCGGCGATTCCCAATGCCACCAGTGCGCCGGTGGATCCGATCCACCGCATCGACTCACCGACGGTGACCCCGAACAGTTCGAAATGCACCGCAGCACTGAGCATCAACAGCGGCAGGAAGGTTCGCATTCCGGACGCTGCGGCGAGTCCGAGGCCGAGCATGGCGGGCAACACCCAGGTATCCATGGGTGGAGTTTAGGTCTACTGTGCGCCTTTATTAACTGCCGGCGGTTAACAAAGGCGCACAGCAAGCACTCGGAAAGGACCTTCGATGGCGACAAACCCGCAGCCGATGTTCTTCCTCAACCTGCCCGTCAAGGACCTGGGCAAGGCCACCAACCTCTACAAGGTCCTCGGATACTCCAAGAACACGCAGTTCTCCGACGAGAACGCGTCGTCGATGGTCATCAGCGACACCATCGTCGTGATGCTGTTGGCCGAGCCCTTCTTCAAGACCTTCACCACCAAGGGCATCGCCGACACCTCGACGTCGACGGAAGTGCGACCCAGGATCACGGATTCATGTACAGCCGCAGCTTCCAGGATCCCGACGGCCACATCTGGGAAATCGTCTGGATGAATCCCGAGAACATCGAGGGCTGAGCGACCGAACTTCCTCGGCGAGAGGCGAAACCCCGCAAACACTCGTAGCGTGGAGTGGTGACTGTCGCAAAGACCCTCGGAGAGCTACGCGCCTCCGGACACGTACAGCGAAGTGTCAAGGAAGAATTACGAGAGAACCTTCTCGCCGCGTTGCGGGACGGCCGTGACCCCTGGCCCGGGATAGTCGGGTTCGAGGACACGGTCGCTCCACAACTCGAGCGGGCGCTGATCGCCGGCCACGACGTGGTTCTGCTCGGCGAAAGAGGTCAGGGAAAGACGAGGTTGCTTCGCACTCTCGGGCTCCTGCTCGACGAGTGGACGCCCGTCATCGACGGCTCCGAATTGGGGGAGCACCCGTACGAGCCGATCACACCGGCATCGATTCGCCGGGCCCGCGAACTGGGGGACGACCTTCCAATTGCCTGGCGACACCGCAGCGAGCGGTACTCCGAGAAGCTGGCGACGCCGGACACCTCGGTCGCCGACCTGATCGGCGACGTCGATCCCGTCAAGGTTGCCGAAGGCCGGAGTCTCGGCGATCCGGAGACCATTCACTTCGGTCTGGTGCCTCGCGCGCATCGCGGAATCGTGGCCATCAACGAGCTTCCCGACCTGGCCGAGCGCATCCAGGTCTCGTTGCTCAACGTGATGGAAGAGCGAGACATCCAGGTCCGCGGATATACGCTCCGGCTTCCGTTGGACGTCCTGCTGGTCGCGAGCGCGAACCCCGAGGACTACACCAACCGTGGACGCATCATCACACCGCTCAAGGACCGCTTCGGCGCCGAGATCCGCACTCACTATCCGGTCGAGTTGGAGGGCGAGATCGCGGTGATCGAGCAGGAAGCGCATCTGGCCGCCGAGGTGCCCGACTACCTCCTCGAAATTCTTGCCAGATTTACACGCCTGCTTCGTGAATCCACCTCGGTGGACCAGCGATCTGGTGTGTCGGCACGATTTGCCGTCGCCGGCGCAGAAACGGTCAGTGCGGCCGCGGTACGACGCGCGGCGGTGCTCGGCGAAGCCGATCCTGTCGCACGGCCGGTCGATCTCGAGTCGGTGGTCGAGGTTCTCCGTGGAAAGGTGGAGTTCGAATCCGGCGAAGAGGGCCGCGAACTGGAGGTGCTCGAGCACCTGTTACGTCGCGCGACGGCCGATACCGTTCGGGTGCGTCTCGGCGGAATCGACCTGGGAATGCTGGTTGCTGCTGTAGAGATGGGCAATACGATCGTCACCGGTGAATCTGTCACGGCCAAGGCGTTTCTCGACGAGCTTCCGGATCTCGAGGTCCTGGACGAAGTAGCCGAACGTCTCGGCGCGCAATCCGACGGCGAGCGTGCCGCCGGTGCCGAACTTGCCCTTGAAGGGCTCTACCTCGCGCGCCGGATCTCCAAAGATCAAGGCCCGGGCGGCCGCTCGGTGTATTCGTAAGGGGCAGTAATGATCCATAATCCGCGGTACGGGCCGTACGACGGTGGTCCCGATCCGCTGGCGCCTCCGGTAGATCTGCGCGAGGCCTTGGCGGCAATCGGCGACGACGTCCTGTCCGGCACGTCGCCGCGCCATGCCCTCCGGGAGCTGCTGCGGCGAGGCAATCGTGACATGCGTGGGCTCGACGACCTTGCCGCCCAGGCGAACCGGCGTCGACGGGAGTTGCTGCGCCGCAACAATCTCGACGGAACGCTCGACGAGGTTCGTAAGCTCCTCGACAAGGCGGTGCTCGAAGAGCGCAAGGAACTGGCACGTGCTCTCGACGACGACGCACGATTCAACGAAATGCGTATCGAGGAGTTGCCACCGTCGACAGCTCAGGCCGTGCAAGATCTGGCCGACTACAACTGGCGCAGCGGACAGGCTCGCGCGGATTACGAGAAGATCCGTGATCTGCTCGGACGCGAGGTCCTCGATCAGCGATTCTCGGGCATGAAGCAGGCGCTCGAGGGTGCCACCGACGAGGATCGGGAGCAGATTCGTCAGATGCTGGCAGATCTGAATCAACTGCTCGATGCGCACTCTCGGGGCGTCGACACTCCGGAGCAGTTTGCAGAGTTCATGGACAAGCACGGGCTGTACTTCCCGGACAACCCCCGCAACGTCGAGGAACTTCTGGATTCGTTGGCGCAGCGCGCAGCGGCCGCACAACGATTGCGGAACTCGCTCTCGCAGGAGCAGCGCGACGAGTTGGATGCGTTGGCGCAGCAGGCTTTCGGCGATCCGAGCCTGGTGAGTGAACTGGGGCAACTCGACCAGTACCTTCAGTCAGCTCGACCGGGTGAGGACTGGGAAGGAGCGCAACAGTTCCGCGGCGACAACGGAATGGGTTTGGGCGAGGGGACCGGCGCACTGCAGGACATTGCCGAGCTGGAATCGTTGGCGGACCAACTGTCGCAGCAGTATGCAGGCGCAGCGCTCGACGACATCGACCCCGAGCTACTCGCGCGGCAGCTCGGCGACGAAGCCGCTGCTGACGCCCGCACCCTGGCCGACCTCGAAAAGGCCTTGCAGGAACAGGGTTTCTTCGATCGCGCACCGGACGGTCAATGGCGCCTGTCGCCCAAGGCCATGCGGCAGCTCGGGCAGACAGCTCTGCGCGACGTCGCCGGGCAACTGTCCTCGCGAACCGGTCAACGCGACACGCGTCGGGCAGGTGCGATGGGCGAACCGACCGGAGCTTCCCGCGAATGGGAATTCGGGGACACCGAACCGTGGGACGTCACGAGAACCATCACCAACGCCGTCCTGCGTGACCCGGGCCGAATGCCGGTGAGGCTGAGCGTCGTCGATGTCGAAGTGGCCGAAACCGAACAGCGCAGTCAGGCTGCCGTGGCTCTGCTGGTGGACACGTCGTTTTCCATGGTCATGGAGGATCGCTGGGTTCCGATGAAGCGCACCGCACTGGCGCTCAATCATCTGGTGAGTACGCGATTTCGTAGCGACGAGCTGCAGTTGATCGCCTTCGGACGCCACGCGCACGTACTGAGCCCGTCGGAGCTTGCCGGTTTGGACGGCGCCTGGGACCAGGGAACCAACCTGCACCACGCACTGTTGTTGGCGGCCAGGCACCTTCGGCGCCATTCCAATGCGCAGCCGGTGGTTCTGATCGTCACCGACGGTGAGCCGACGGCCCATCTCGAAGCGGACGGAGAAGCCAGGTTCGACTACCCGCCGAGTGCTCGAACCCTCGGTTTGACGGTTCGAGCACTCGATGCCGTGGCCAGGCTGGGCGCCAAGGTCACGTTCTTCCGCCTCGGTGAGGATCCGGGCCTGGCCAGGGTGGTCGACCGGATGGCGCACCGGGTGGGTGGGCGCGTCATCGCGCCGGACCTGGACGGCCTCGGCGCAGCCGTCGTGAGTGACTACATGCGAGGTCGCCGTTAACTCTGTCGCTGCTAATTCTGTTCAGCGGGCTGATGCTGGGTGATGCAGTGGATGCCGCCGCCGCGTTCGAACAGCGGTCTTGCGTCGACGGTCACGACAGTGCGTCCGGGGTAAGCTGCTGACAGGATCCGGGCCGCTTCGGCGTCGGCCGGATCGTCGAAGCTGCAGGCGACCACTCCACGATTGACCACGAGATGGTTGATATAGCTGTAGTCGACGAATCCCTCGTCGTCGCGCAGGATTTCGGGAGCGGGTACCCGAACGACCTTCCACGGCCGGCCGCCGACGTCCGTCGAGCTTTCGAACAACTCGATGATCGTCTTGCTGACGGCGTAGTCGGGGTGCACCGGATTGCGTTGGTCGTGGACCAGTACCACTCCGGGGGAAGAGATGGCAGCGACGATGTCGACGTGTCCGCGGGTTCCGTAGGTCTCCTGATCGCGGGTCAATCCGCGGGGAAGCCAGATGACGTGTTTGGCTCCGATAGTGCGGGCGAGTTCGGCCTCGATGTCCGCCTTCGTCAGGTCGGGATTGCGCCCGGGATCGAGTTGGACGGTTTCGGTGACCAGCACGGTGCCGAGACCGTCGACCTGAATGCCGCCGCCCTCGTTGACGATTGGTGAGTCGATCAACTGGGCACCGGATTGTTCGGCGACAAACCTGCCGATCTTCGAGTCCTTGTCCCACTGCGCCCAATCCTGTGCGCCCCATCCGTTGAACACCCAGTCGACTCCGCCGAGACGGCCTTCGTCGGACAATACGAACGTCGGTCCGATGTCGCGCATCCATGCGTCGTCGAGAGGTGCCTCGACGATGTCTACCTTCTCGGACAGGTACTTTCGCGCTTCTTCGACCTCGGCGGGATCGACGACGACGGTGACCGGCTCGAATTCGGCGACGGCGTGTGCAACTGCAGCCCACGTCGAGCGAGCTTCGTGTTGTTCTTCCGCGGTGTCCCCGAGGGAATATCCGGCGCTGGGGTACGCCATCCAGGTACGTTCGTGCGGTTCGCTCTCCGCGGGCATGCGCCAGGTCATCGCTTGGCTCCCGCGGTGTTCACCGGTGCGGTCAGAGTCGAGTAGGTGTCAGGACGACGCGTTGCCAGGAATGGGAACAGTGCCAGCCAGTCTTCACGGTGCTGCAGGTCGAGATCGGCGACCAGCACGGCTGATTCGTCGCGGGGAGCCTGAACGAGGATGCGTCCGTATGGGTCCGAGATGAAGGAAGAACCGTAGAAGGTGATGAGGCCTTCACTGCCGTGGCGATTGGGGACAACCATGAACGTGCCGTTCGCGATCCCGTTTCCGACGATCACCTGCTGCCACAGTGGTTGGGTGTCGAAGTTCGGGTGATCGGGCTCCGAACCGATCGCCGTCGGATACACCAGAACCTGTGCACCGGCGAGGGAGTAAGCACGAGCGACCTCGGGGAACCATTCGTCCCAGCACGTCGGGAGTCCGAACTTGGCGCCGAGCGCCTCGTGAACGGGGTATGCGTCCTCGGACGGACCGCCTCGGAAGTACGTGTCCTCGTAGTACCCGGCCGTCACCGGAATGTGGAGCTTGCGGGTGCGAGCGAGAAGCTCACCTCCGGGGGAGACGAGGATCGCGGTGTTGAATCCCAGTCCGTCCTCGGCTTCGCTGCGCTCGTACAGCGACGCATGAACGAGGACCTGGTTCTCGGCGGCGGCCTTGGCAGCGAAGGAGAGAGTGGGTCCGGTGAGCAGGTCTTCCGCTTCGCGTCCGGGATTGTCCCCGGCAGGAGTGGAGGCGGGGTAGCGGCTGAGCGTCAACTCCGGAAGGAACACCACCGCCGCTCCCAGCTTCGCTGCGGCCGCGATGCCCTCACTCAGTTCGGCGCGGAGGTCGTCCTGATCCTCGTGCCAGCGATGTTGGACGAGACCTATTCGCAGTGGGGCAGACGTGGAGGGCGAAGTCGCGGCCAGCGACTCGGGTGGAGTGAGGGCGGTGATCGTCAGCATGGGGTTTCCTCGGCGCTCGGGTATTCGACGTTCAACGTAAAACGAATGTGATTCGTTAAGTATGGTGGGTGAGCGCTGATTGATCAAGGACTTTCGAGGAATTGTTTTTTGCGGCGCCCCGAACGGTGTGGATCACTACAGGAGGACATATGCCGCGGCCATCGCAACGACTGCTCTCACCGGCGATCATCACCGAGGCAGCGATCGAGTCGGTGGACGAGTCCGGCGACTTCACCATGCCGGGACTCGCCGCAAGACTGAAGGTTCGACCCTCGTCGCTCTACAACCACGTTTCCGGACGAGCTGAGATCGTCGAACTGATGAGGGCTCAACTGATGGCAGGAATCGACGTGAAGTCGGCTTCGGGGAACTGGAGTGAGACCGTCGCGGCGCTGGCAGCCGAGTATCGGCGAAGCTACGCCGCGCATCCTCGTCTGATTCCGCTCTTCACGGCGCAGACCGTGCAAGCCGGTGTGGCGTTCACCCTCTACAACGCATTGGCGCAGGCATTTGCCGATGGTGGCTTCGGCCCGGCTGAAACACTGCACGCGATCACGACCGTCGACAGTTTTGTTCTCGGTTCGGCCTTGGACCTGGCGGCGCCGGACGTCCAGTGGGCGTCGGGGCCCGAGGCCAACGACGCGATGAAGGCGGCGTTGGCAACGTCCGGGAAGAATCCCGAACGTGCCGACGCCGCCTTCGAATTCGGCTTACGTGTGTTGATGGCGGGCCTGATCGCGCAGGCTCCCGAATCCGCTGTCTCCTAGGACACGCTGAGGTCGTTCTCGTCGCGCAGAGCCTCCGTGTCGCGGTTGAGGGTCTTGCCCTCGAAGAACGCGGGATTGCGCACTCGCATGACCATCATCAGGACCGCGCCGAGGATGAGGATTCCGAATCCGAGGAAGAAGACCAGGCCGATACCGCCGATGGATGCTCCACTGGCGTTGTCCGGATTCATACTCTCCTGGACCGAAATGACGAACACCGCAAGCAGCATGAGCCCCCCGATGAGCGGGAACGCGAGCCGGAAGACGAAGTTTCGCACGCTGTCGAACACCGTCTTGCGGAAGTACCACACGCACGCGAATGCCGTGATGCCGTAGTACCAGCAGATCATGATGCCGAGTGCGGCGATCGTATCGAGCAGTGCACTCTCGGAAAGGAACGTGACGACGCTGTAGAACACGGCGGTCACAGCGCCGGCCACGACTGTGGCGTACGACGGCACCAGGAAGCGCGGGGAGACCTCGGCGAGCTTCTTGGGGAAGGCTCCGTACGCGCCCATGGCGAGCATGGTTCGCGCGGCGGGCAGGAACGTGGTCTGCAGGCTCGCGACGGAAGAGACGAATACGGCGAGGAACAGGAGCATTCCACCCCAGTTGCCCAAGACCGGGTCGGCCAGAGCGCCGAAGACGTTCTCGGAGTTGTCGGGATTACCGAGGCCGAGGCCTTCCTCGCCGACGCCGGCGTACATCATCGCGGCCACGGCGACCAGCAGGTAGGTCAGGAGAATGGTTGCGACACAGAGCAAACCGGCACGGCCCGGGGTCTTCTTGGGGTTCTTCGACTCCTCGCCCAGCGTGAGACAGGTATCCCAGCCCCAGAACGCGAAGATCGATCCGGTGAGTCCGATGACGAATGCGCCGATGGCGAGTCCACTGAACGGGTTGAACCAACTCAGGTCGAAGGACAATCCGGCCGGGGCATCGCCGGCACCGACGTGAACCAGGGCAACGACGGCGAAGACGACGAGCAACACCATCTGGAAACCGACGAGCGCGAACTGTACGCGCTCGCTGGTGGTGATTCCTCGACTGGCAATCCAGGTGGCCAAGGCGATGAACACCAGCGTGGTGCCGACGTTGACGAATTTGTTGCCCGGTAGATCGGCGATCGAGGGATTGTCGACCACCCGCGCGATGAACAGATAGAAGAAGTCGACGGCAATGGCAGCGAGGTTCGAGAGCACGATGATGGTCGCGATCACCATGCCCCAGCCGCACATCCAGCCGACGTATGGTCCGAATGCCTTGGTGGACCACGTGAATGACGCCCCACAGTCAGGAGTGTCGGCGTTCAGTTCGCGGTACGCGTACGCGGTGAGGAACATCGGGATGAAGCCGGCGATGAAGATGGCGGGCATCTTGAGGCCGACTGCGGCGACGATCAATCCGATGCTGGCCGTCAGGGTGTAACCCGGTGCCACGGAAGAGATTCCGAGGACTGCGCCGGAGATCATGCCGATCTTGCCGGTGGCGAGGCCTTTGGAACTCAGTTCGGTGCTGGTCATGACAGTGCCTCCGGCTGGGTGAATTCGTGCTTGGGCACTACGACCATGGGAACGGGCAACACGCGCAGCATCTTGGCGGCGGTGGAACCCAGGAAAAGTTTGCGGGGCTGTGCGAGGCGACTCGAACCGACCATCACGAGATCGCCGTCCTGCCAGTCCAATTGACGCACTGCCGATTCCACGGTGGATCCGTCGGCGATGATGACCTCGATGGGGAACTCCGCGGGGAGCGCGGCTCTTGCGACGTCGAGTGTGTCCTGAGCGTGATTTCGTGCACGCTCCCTGGCCGACTCGGCGGTATCGCGATGATCGCGCAGATCGTTCTGGGGGTCGAGCGCCACAAGAGAGACCAGTCGCAGCGGAACCTGCATCAGTTTGCTGGTGCGTACGGCGGTGTTCAAGACGATGTCGGCGCCGACACGGGTGCCGAGTGCACAGGTGACTTCTCGTATTGCGGTAGCCGACGAGTGCCGCGTTCCGCGAGGGGCCAGTGCTACGGGGACGTGGGCGGAGTGCAGCAGTTCGGTCGAGACCGAGCCTATCGCGTGACGGCCGAGCAGACCGTCGCCGGAAGCGCCCACCACGATCGCCAGCGCGTTCAGTCGGTCCACCTCGTCGAGTAGGCCCTGAGCAAACGACTCGTGGAAGCTCAGGTGTACTTCCACCTGGATGTCCTCGGGCACCGACGCTTTCGCTTCGGCGAGCCAGTCGTGTGCACGTGCGGCGAGGATGTCGTCGTAGCCGGCTTCCGAGGGAACCTTGGCCGGCAGTGTCCGATCCGGTGGGAGGACCATGCAGATGTCGAGTTGCGCGCCGAGACTGCGCGCGAGCTGGGCCCCGAGGACCAGCCCGTCTTTACCGCTGGGTGTGGCGAGGTATCCGACGATAAGGCGCATGGTGGCTCTTTTCCGGATTGGAGGAATCTGCTGTGCGCCTTTGTCAACCGCGGGGGGTTGATAAAGGCGCACAGCAGGAGGGGCGGCGACTCAGTCGTGCGAACTCATGACGTGCTTGAGACGGGTATAGTCCTCGACTCCGTAGGCCGAGAGATCCTTGCCGTAGCCGGAGTACTTGAAGCCGCCATGCGGCATCTCGGCGACGAGCGGGATGTGGCAGTTGATCCATACCGCACCGAAGTCGAGAGCAGCGGAGACGCGCTGCGTGACACCGTGATCCTTGGTCCAGATGCTCGAGGCCAGGCCGAACCGAACGTCGTTGGCAAGCGTGATCGCCTCCTTCTCGTCGGAGAAGCTCTGGACTGTGAGGATAGGACCGAAAGTCTCTTCCTGCACGATGTCGTCCGATTGCGCGACGCCGGTGATGACGGTCGGCTCGAAGAAGAATCCGGTTTCGCCCGAACGCTTTCCGCCGGTAACGATCTTGGCCGACGCCGGCAGGTTCGCGATCTTGTCGCTCACGGCGTTGAAGTGGTTGATGTTGTTGAGCGGGCCGTAGAAGGCGTCAGGATCGGAAGGCGCGCCGGGGCGCAGCTTCTCGGCGTTCCGGACGAGGGCTTCGACGAGCTGATCGTGGATGGACTCGTGAACGAGCACGCGAGTGGCCGCGGTGCAGTCTTGGCCACCGTTGAAGAACGCTGCCTCGGCGATACCGGTGGCGGTCTTCTCGATGTCGACGTCGCCGAAGACGATCGCCGGGGCTTTTCCGCCCAATTCGAGGTGTGCGCGCTTGAGTTGCTGCGCCGCGGATACGGCGACGGCGATGCCTGCCCGCACCGAACCAGTGATGGAGACGAGACCGAGGGCCGGGTTCTCCACCAACGTCGCGCCGGTTCCGCCGTTGCCGAGCACGACGTTCAACACGCCGTCCGGCAGGATGCCCTTCGAGAGCTTCGCCAGGACCAGCGTGCTGCCCGGTGTGGTGTCGCTGGGCTTGAGGACGATCGTGTTGCCGGCAGCGAGCGCGGGCCCGATCTTCCACAGCGCCATCATGAACGGGTAGTTCCAGGGAGTGACCTGACCGACGACGCCGATCGGCTCACGACGGACGTACGAGGTGAAACCCTCCATGTACTCTCCGGCAGCCTTGCCTTCGAGAAGGCGTGCGGCGCCGGCGAAGAACCGCATCTGATCGGCTCCGACCTTGACCTCTTCGTCCGCGATCATCTGGTGGGCCTGGCCGGTGTTGGCGCTTTCGGCCGCGACGATTTCGTCGCTGTGCGCTTCGATGGCGTCGGCGAGTTTGAGGAGTGCGGCCTGGCGCACGCTCGGAGTCGTCTTGCCCCAGGTCTCGAATGCGCGCTGCGCGGCTTCGACGGCGGCGTCGACGTCTTCCTTGGTGGAGATCGGCGTACGCCCGACCAGACTCTCGTCCACGGGGTTGATCAGGTCGAGCGTTTCCGTCGCGGCTGAGGCGACGAATTCACCGTTGATGTAGTTCTCGAGTACGACGATCGACATCGGTACCGGTTCCTCTCGAGGTCGAACGAGTTCCGGCCGAGGTGATCAGCACGGAACTCGCACTTTGTGGGGCGTGTGTGAGCAAGTGTGCGCTGACTCACAAATAATGGCAGCTGCCAAAAAGGTGAAATCTCTGATCACCAACGCGCCGAGTTGTACAGTCCAGCCCATGACGATCGCTGTGCGGTGGATGTTGGCGCAGCCGGACCTCGCGCTGGAACTCAAAGGTGGGGCGCAGGGTGTCGGTCGCGAAATCACATTTGCGCACGCCACGGAGTTGCTCGACCCGTTCCGATGGTTGACCGGCGGCGAATTCATCCTCACCACCGGCATTCGATTGCCGTCCACTCAGCAAAAGCGCGGCCGTTACCTCCGGATGCTCGACGCGGCGGGTGTGGCGGCGGTGGGGTTCGGGACCGGACTCTCGTACCCCGAGGTCCCAGCCGATCTGGTGGCGGTTGCCGACGAGATCGGACTGCCGCTGATCGAGGTGCCGCTGCCGACACCGTTCGCAGCCGTCGTCAAGCGCGTGATGAGCCGGTTGGCAGAGCAGGAATACGAAGCTGTCCTTCGAGCGTCACGGGCGCAACCGCGGATGACGCGCGCAGTCATTTCCGGCGGAACTGCTGCGACCGTGCGTGAACTGGCGATCGCGACTTCGGCGACGGTGCTCCTGCTCGACGTCGCCGGACGGGTTCTCGAGAGCTCACCTCAACTGCCGACCCAAGACGTGATCGACGAATTACGAGCGACTCTCGGGGGCGGCGCGTCCAGCAGCGTGACGCTCGCCAGTTCCGGAGCGTCGATCGCTGTGCAGCAGATCAGCGTCGGGAGGATGCCGTACGGATACCTGGCGGTGATCAGTACGTCTGCGCTCAGCTATGTCGATCAGATACTTCTCGGTCACGCGAACTCGTTGTTGGCGTTGGACTTCGAGAAACCTGCGCGCCTGCGTGCCACTCAGGATCAGTTGAATTCGCATGCCCTCGGGCTGTTGCTCACCGAAGAGCGCGACCCGGCGCCGGCGTGGCAACAGATCCGGCAAGCCGCGGACGGCGAGGGAATGATCCGTGGATTGACAGTTCTTGCCGACACGTCCGACGTCGCGGGACGCGTCGCAGGCGAGATTGCCGAGTTCATGAACAAGGCAGGCCGGCAGTTGTTTTCGCGGATCAACGACGCTCGCGTCACCGTGCTGCTGCGAGGATCCGACGACGTCGAGTTCGCCCGAGAGTTACTGAGCGGGGTATCGAGGTCGGATCTTCGCTCACTTCGCGTCGGCCTGAGCGCCCGACGCGTGGTCGCGGCGCTGGCGGTCGCCGTCGAACAGTCCCAGTTGTGTGCGTCTGCGGCGGAAATCGGCGGCGAACCTTTGGAATTCGCGGCTCTGACCGGAAGTGTGCTGCTGTCTTTCGATTCCACCCGTGAAGTGCTCAACACGCTGGCGGAAACGATGATTACTCCGATCGAGGATTACGACCGTGACAACGGCACCGAACTGCTGGCGTCGTTGCGCGCGTTCCTCGAGGCGAACGGGCACTGGGAAGCGGCAGCCATCACGATGGGCGTTCACCGACACACGCTGCGAAGCCGAATGGCGAAGGTGGAGAGCCTGATCGACTGTCGGCTGGAAGTTGCGAGAGTCCGTGCGGAACTGCTGCTCTCGATCATTGCCCGGCAGTCGTGATTGCCGGGCAATGATCGAGACTTGGCAAAGCGGCCGTCAGGCCTTGCTGCGGGCGATGATGTCGGCGGCGGTTCGCTGACCCATCCGGACAGCACCGTCGACGTGCTGGTACCCCTCGGCCGCGATGTCGGAACACGAGAAGTGAATCGGGCCGACGGGCGTGCGGGAATCCGCGCCGTAGCGGTGCAGGCCACCGAGGTCGAAGCTCGCCGCATAGGCACCGCGTGTCCATTCCTCCGAGCCCCAGTCGGATTCGTAGTACACAACCGGCTCTTCGGCTTTCGGGCCCAGGTAGCGGGCGAGTGAGGCCAGAATCGTGGCCTTACGCTCCTCGGCGGAAAGCTCGAACATCGCGTCGGCCTTCTCGTCGGAGACGAAAGCGACCAGGGTGCCGCGATCGTCCTCGTGGTTGGTGTTGTCGTACACCTCCTGCACTACCTCGGACGCGCCGAAGCCGGTGCCGGACAGGCCGTCTTCACGCCAGAAAGGCGTCTCGTACACGGCGTGCACCTTGATGACGAGGCCGAGGGACTGGTGCTGGTGCATCTGGTGCTGACGGCGCGGCAGCGGGGGATCGTAGGAGATCCGGGAGTAGAGGTTGGGCGGTACAGCCAGGATGACCCGGCTTGCCTCGACTCGAACGTCGCCGTCCGCCAACACCGTTGCGCCGGATTCGTTCCACTGCACTGTACGCACGGGCGCGTTGAGGAAGACGTCGTCACCGAGCGCCTCGGCCATGCGGATGGATACCTGCTGCATTCCTCCGACAACTCGCTTGTCGAGGATGAAGTCCTCGTCGACGAGGTGGGAGAACGAACCAGCGGAGGCGGCCATCAGGACTGCCTGCAGAGCGGAGAACGAGTGGGCGGGCTTGGTGAGCATGCCGCCGGCGATGAAGAGGCCGATGTTGTCGCGCGCCTCGGCGTCGTCGGACTGGTTGATCAGCCACTGCTTGAACGAGACGGTGTCGAGATCGCGAGCGAGGGGGTGTGCCCACGGCTCCTCGGCGCCGATCTGCGCTGCGAGATCGTCCATCTCGTCGATGAGACGGTCCATCTCCTTCTTCGTGGTGTCGTTCGTGGGGAAGGAATCGCCCGTGTATTGCGTCCGCTCACCCGCGGACGAGATGTAGACGGATTCGCCCTCGCGGTAGCGCTCGAAAGTTTTCAGGCCGAGTTCGTCGAGCAGCGAGATCAAAGCGGTCTGGTCGGGCGAGACCCACTGGCCGCCGATCTCCAGGACTGCGCCGTCGATGGTGTCGGTCCACGTGCGGCCGCCGACACGGTCACGTGCTTCGATCACGGCGACGGACAAGCCGGCCTTGCGCAGCGCGGTTGCAGCTGCCAGGCCAGAGGGGCCGGCGCCGACGATTGCAACGTCTCTCTGGAGAGTAGGCACTTGCGAGCTCCTTCATGTTGAGCACCGCTCGAGTCGAAAAGCTGCCGACGAGCGAGTGAACGGGTGTCGGTTTTCAGTCTGTCCCGAGGAGACGCACACCACACCTGACGAAACGGAGTGTTCGATCGTTGATCTTGCGACGTTTAGGCGCGGCTAGCCGTTGATGACGTGGCGATCGCCGAGCGGTCGGCTCAGCGGGACGTCCAAGCTGCCGAACACGGCAACCAGAATGCACATCTTGTCCGCGGCCTCGGGCAGTGCCCCGGTTCTCAGAGTGACGATCACCGTCGTATCAGTCTCCTCGACGGTGGCGTACGCGCCGTAGCACTCCGGAGTGCCGGTCACGAAGTGGACGGCCACCGTGTGATCGTCGACCTCGGACCACGATTCGAACATCGTGGCCGTCGCACCCACGATGTCGGTGCGACTGTCGAACTCCGTGCCCATCTCGCTGTCGTCGACCTCGTCGGGAACGGGCGTTCCGAGCGACCAGTCGGCGGGACTCGCTTCGTTGGCCGCCATCGGATTCGGCGCGGCTACCGGCCCGGTTGTCTGGGCCCCGACGGAGCATCCGGCCAAAGCAAGGCAGGCCAGAACGGCGAGGGTTAGTACACGCATGAATCCACCGTAACCCTGCTCAAGCGAGTAGTGCCGTGACCAGCGCAATTGCCGGAATCGACGCCAAAGTGGTGACAAAGGCGCTGTCTCGGGCGAGGACCATTCCGCGCCGGTAGCGGCTTGCGTAGATGAAGACGTTCTGCGCCGTCGGCAATGTCGAGACAACCACGATGGCGAACAACTGATGGCCGTCGATGCCGAGGAGGAAATGCGCCATCAGATAGGCCAACACGGGTTGGACGACGATCTTGAGCGTCGACGCCAGCGCGACGTCGCGGCGCGGACTCGAGCCCTTCTCCAGTACCCGAACGCCGTACAGCGAGAGCCCGAATGCCAAGAGCGCTCCGGGTACCGACGTGGCGCCGATCAATTCGAAAGGCTGCATCAATGGCCGGGGCGGTGACCAACCGACCAACGCGACGATCAATCCCGCTGCGCCCGCGAGCACGATCGGGTTCTTGAACGGGGCGGTGACGGTGTCGATCAACGAGAGCTTCTCGGCATCCGCGCCGCGAAGCGCCGTCAGATCGAGGATCGTCAAGGCGATCGGGGAGTACACGACGATCTGGAAAAGCAGGAGCGGCGCGACGAACGTGGCATCGCCGAGCACGAACACCGCGATCGGGATTCCGAGGTTGGCCGAATTCACGTACGAAGCCGACAGCGCTCCGATAGTCAGTTCGGGCAGCGGCCGGTTGAGCCAGAGCTTTGCAACAAGAACGTACAAAGCGCCGACGGCGAAGGCCGTGGCGGACGCGACTGCGAGCGTCGGCGAGAAGATCACCGACAGATCGGATGACGCGAGGGTGGTGAACAGCAGGGCAGGCGTCGCGACGAAGAAGACGAGTCGACCGAGAACGAACTGTCCTTGGCTACCGAGGGTGCCGAGACGGCCGAGGAGATACCCGACCGCGATGACGACAAAAATTACGGTGAAACCCGCAACAACTCCCGACACGCTGCGGGCACCTCTCGACTGGAATGAACGACTTCGGGAAATCTTAGTCCGGGCAACAAAAAGGCCGCGCAGTCGAGTGACTGCGCGACCTCTTCGGTACTTCTACGTATGACTACCGTGCGGCGGTGAAGGGGAGCAACGCCATTTCGCGTGCGTTCTTCACTGCAACGGCGACCTGACGCTGCTGCTGCGGAGTCAGGCCCGTGACGCGACGGCTGCGGATCTTGCCGCGGTCCGAGATGAACGTGCGAAGCAAGTTGATGTCCTTGTAATCGACATGCGTGATCTTCGCTGCGAACAACGGGTTCTTCTTGGGCTTACGACCCTCTACGGGGCGTGGCTTCTTCGACGGTGAACGCTTGACTGCCATCCGACTTCCTTACCAGCTCGACTTGTGTACGCCAGGCAGTTCCCCACGGTGCGCCATTTCTCGCACGCGAATCCGGGAGAGCCCGAACTTCCGCAGGTGGCCGCGCGGACGTCCATCCGCAGCGTCTCGATTGCGCAATCGTACCGGACTGGCGTCGCGTGGTAGACGTTGCAGGGTCGCTTGGGCCTTCGCGCGCTCCTCGGGCGAGCTTTTCGGGGAGCGGATCGTCTCCTTGAGAGCGGACCGCTGCTCCGCGTAGCGCTCGACGATGACCCGTCGCTGATTGTTCTTGGCGATCTTCGACTTCTTGGCCATGCCTACTTCTCTTCTCGGAAATCGACGTGCTTTCGCAGCACCGGGTCGTACTTCTTCAGTACAAGTCGATCGGGGTCGTTGCGACGGTTCTTGCGGGTCACGTACGTGTACCCGGTGCCCGCGGTGGACTTGAGTTTCACGATCGGGCGGATCTCGTTGCGTGCCATCTGCTCAGACCTTCTCGCCGCGCGCGCGGATCCGGGCGACGACGGACTCGATGCCGTCGCGGTCGATCGTCTTGATGCCCTTGGTCGAGAGAGTGAGTGTGATGCGACGACCCTCGCTGGGCAGCAGGTAGGTCTTGCGCTGGATGTTCGGGTTCCAGCGACGGTTCGAACGCTTGTGGGAGTGCGAGACGGATTTTCCGAACCCCGGCACACGTCCGGTCACTTGGCAGTGAGCCGACATGGGTATTCCTTTCAACTTGCAGATGACAATCATTTTCGACAATGCGGTGAGATCAATGTAGCGTTCAACCTCGGTAATGACAATCATTCCCAGAAAGGCCCGCTGTGAACACGATCTTGGACGGCAGGACTCCGCTGGTCCTGGTCGCCGGTATGAGCGAATCCACCCCACACACCGCACGAGCGTTGCTGCGAACCGGAACTGTTCTGGTTCACCACGACCTGAGCCACGTCCGTGAAGGGGTGGTCCGGCGGACGGTCA
Source organism: Rhodococcus sp. IEGM 1318 (assembly GCF_033142465.1). Lineage (NCBI taxonomy): Bacteria > Bacillati > Actinomycetota > Actinomycetes > Mycobacteriales > Nocardiaceae > Rhodococcus > Rhodococcus sp. IEGM 1318. The sequence continues at coordinate 246,523 of NZ_JAWLSC010000006.1, read as the reverse complement.
CTTCGATGACCGGGGGTACCGGGTCTGCCGGCACAGTGTCCGAGCGCGAGACGATCCTCGAGCTCGCGCACGGCTGCGTCTCCTGCACCCTGCGCGAAGACCTGCTGCCGCTTCTGCGTCGGCTTCACTCGCACAGTTCGGTGCAGCGCATCGTCCTGTTGCTGGACCGCCAACTCGAACCCGAAGCGCTGTGTTGGGCGATCGAGCACGTCGTCGTGACCGGCGTCGTCGGCCAACTGGACGGACCGGCACAGCGTGACGTCCGTGTCGACGCCGTCGTGACGTGTATCGACGCGCAGACCTGGCTGGCCGACGCCATCGGCGACGAAGCTCTCGACGACGACCGCACCCTGGCTCAGGTCATCGTCGGTCAGGTCGACTTCGCCGACGCGCTCGTCCTACGCGGGTCCGATGGACTCGACGGCTGGCAGCGGTCCCGCCTGAACGCGGTTCTCGCGCGCATTGCTCCGCGGGTACCCGTCTTCGATGAGGGAGACGACATCGAGGCACTGCTCCTCGAGGTGCCGACGGATGCGCGACGCGGTGAACTGGCCGGCGCACATTCACCGTTGCTGCGTCGCCAGCCGCCGCTCGACGACGACGGCGGAGTGATGCTGGTCGAGTTCACCGCGAACCGGCCGTTCCACCCCGGGCGTCTGCACGAGGCGATCGACGTCCTGCTCGAAGGCGTCGTGTACTCCCGGGGGCGCGTCTGGGTGGCGACGCAACCGGGTGAAGCGCTCTGGCTCGAATCGGCCGGCGGGGGCTTGCGAGTTGCCAGCGCAGACACCTGGCTTGCCGCGATGACGCCGGAGCAACGAGAGCGCGTTCCAGCCGAACGCCGTGCCCTCGCGGCCTTGAAATGGGACGAGCGTTTCGGTGACCGCGACACCTCGATGGTCATTCTGACCTGCGGTGCGAACCCGCTCGAGATCGACCGAACACTGCAGCACGCCTTGGTCACCGACGAGGAGTTGGCGGACGAAGCGTCGTGGGCCACCTGGGAAGACCCGTTCGGTGAGTTCCACGAAGACCCGTGCGACGAATCCGAATCACCTTATGCCGAAACCGAATCAACGCGAGAGGGAAACGAATGAAGAAGCAGATGCACCACCCCGACTACCACCCGGTGGTGTTCCAGGACGCCAGCACCGGCAAGAGCTTCCTGACCCGATCGACCGTGACGAGTGACCGCACCGTCGAATGGGAAGACGGCGGCACGTACCCGCTGCTGGTCGTCGATGTCACGAGCGACTCGCACCCGTTCTGGACCGGAGCGCAACGCGTGATGGACACCGCAGGACGCGTCGAGAAATTCGAGCGTCGCTACGGAAAGCGCAAGGCACTCTGATGGCCGTTCCGAAGCGGAAGATGTCCCGCTCCAACACGCGCAGTCGCCGTGCCCAGTGGAAGGCGACGGCGCCCGATCTGGTCGAGGTCACGGCCTTCGGCCAGACCCACCGGGTTCCCCGGCGACTGGTCAAAGCAGTTCGACTCGGGGTGATCGACCCGAGTCGCATCTGACCGTGCGATCCTTGGCCGGTGCTGCTGAGGATCCTCGAACTGGTGGGCATCGTGGCGTTCGCGGCCTCGGGTGCCCTGGTGGGCGTCACCAAGCGACTCGACATCTTCGGAGTGTGCTCGGTGGGTGTGTTCACCGGTATCGGCGGCGGCATCGTCCGCGATGTTCTCCTCGGCGTCCATCCGCCCAGCTCGCTGAGCAGTTGGCCGTACTTCGGAACGGCCGCCGCCACCTCCCTCGCCGTGTTCTACCTCCACGAGCCGCTGAATCGACTGCGTCGTGAAATCCTGGCGCTCGACGCACTGGGAATGGGCCTGTTCGCGAGCACCGGCGCCGTCATCGCGCTGGACAACAACGCCAGTTCGCTGGCGGCGACGTTGATCGGTGCGACCGCTGCGATCGGCGGCGGAGTGATCCGCGACGTCCTCGTCAACGAGGTGCCACTGCTCCTGCACAAGGACCTGTACGCGGTTCCCGCACTGCTCGGCGCTGCGTTGGTGGTCACAGTCTCGCAAGCCGGACTGTCCACCAACGCAGCGCTGGTATGCGGCACCGCATTCGCCGCGGTGTTCAGACTGCTTGCGTTGTGGCGTCATTGGAGCCTGCCGGGACCCCGGCGAACCCGGGACTGATCGCGACACGCCGGAGCCCGGAATCGGACCCTCTCAGCCGCATCTCAGCACTTCAGTCCAAACTGTCGGTATGCGTATTTTGGTGGTCGACGACGACCGGGCGGTTCGCGAGTCGCTTCGGCGGTCGCTCAGCTTCAACGGCTACACGGTCGAACTCGCGGTCGACGGGCTCGACGCTCTCGAGAAGATCCTCGCCAACCGGCCCGACGCCGTAGTTCTCGACGTCATGATGCCGCGACTCGACGGACTCGAAGTGTGCCGCCGACTGCGCAGCGCCGGCGACGACCTGCCCATCCTGGTACTCACCGCTCGCGATTCGGTCAGCGAGCGAGTCGCCGGCCTCGACGCCGGAGCCGACGACTACCTGCCCAAGCCTTTTGCCTTGGAGGAACTGCTCGCGCGACTACGCGCTCTGCTGCGTCGCACCGCACCCGATCTCGACGCCGATTCCGAGATGATGGCGTTCGAGGACCTCACCCTCGACCCGGTCACCCGCGAGGTCAAGCGCGGCGAACGATCGATCAGCCTCACCCGAACCGAGTTCTCCCTGCTCGAAATGCTTATGGCCAACCCGCGCCGCGTGCTGACTCGTGGACGCATTCTCGAAGAGGTGTGGGGATACGACTTCCCGACGTCCGGCAATGCGCTCGAGGTGTATGTCGGCTACCTGCGTCGTAAGACGGAGGCGGACGGCGAACCGAGGTTGATTCACACCGTCCGTGGAGTCGGCTACGTCCTGCGGGAGACGCCTCCGTGATCACCGCTCCGTTCGGCAAGAACGCCGAACCGAAGAAATCCTCCACCACCCAAGCGTCCGTCGAGATGCGCCCGCCGATGCCACTGACCCGTTCGGTGTCGCTGCGTTGGCGCGTGACACTGCTCGCTGCGTCGGTGGTGGCCATTGCCGTCGCGGTCATGGCGATCGCGGCGTACGCGGTGGTTTCGCGTGCGCTCTACGCGGACGTCGATCACCAGTTGCGGACCAGAGCAGCGGTGCTCATCGACAGTAATGTCGTGCGCTTCGATCCTCGCTACATCTCCGGCGCGACGCTCTACACCACCGACATCAGCGTTGCCCTGATCTTCTCGGATCTGAGTACGTACCAGCCGCCCGGTTCCGACGTGCCGATCGGCGAAGCCGAAGATGCCGTTGCGCGGGGCGAATCGGATTCCTCGCTGCGAACCGTCGACGGCCAGCGCGTGCTGGCCCAACGAACCCATGACGGAAGCACTTTGGTGATCGGGCAGCGGCTCGCGCCGACCGTTGCGGTACTGGACCGTCTGGCCTGGGTTCTCTTTGTGGTCGGTGGATGTGGTGTCATTCTCGCGGCAGTGGCGGGTACTACCGTGGGCCGCACCGGTTTACGGCCCATTGCCAGGCTGACTGCAGCCACCGAACGCGTCGCCCGGACAGACGATCTGACACAGATTCCCGTGACCGGCAGCGACGAATTGGCGCGCCTGACAGAGAGTTTCAACACGATGCTGCGGGCACTCGCCGAGTCCCGCGAGCGTCAGTCGCGTCTCGTCGCGGATGCCGGGCACGAGTTGCGCACACCGTTGACTTCGTTGCGTACCAACATGGAATTGCTGATCGCGTCCAGTCGACCAGGTGCGCCGCAGATTCCCGACGAGGACATGGCCGAACTACGCGCCGACGTCGTCGCGCAGATCGAGGAACTGTCGACTCTTGTGGGCGACCTCGTCGATCTGGCCCGCGAAGACGCGCCCGAAACTGTGTACGAGCGCGTAGACGTCAGCGACGTCGTCGAGCGGGCGCTCGAGCGAGCACGGCGCAGGCGCAACGAAATCGAGTTCGAGGCGGTCACCACTCCGTGGTACGTCTACGGAGACCAGGCGGGCCTGTCGCGTGCCGTGCTCAATGTCCTGGACAACGCTGCGAAATGGAGCCCGAAGGGCGAACAGGTACGCGTCGAAATGCGTCCGGTCGGCCAAGGATTGTTGGAGTTGACCGTAAGTGATGCGGGACCTGGCATTCCGGAGGAGGATCGGGAGTTGGTGTTCGATCGTTTCTACCGGTCGACTGCGGCTCGCTCCATGCCGGGATCGGGTCTGGGACTCGCGATTGTGCGTCAGGTCGTCGTCAAGCACGGCGGCACCATCGCGATCGACGAATCAGATCGTGGGGGAGCGCTGGTTCGAATCGTGCTTCCCGGTGAACCGGGTCCGACCGCCGAGTAGCGTGTTCCGGCGGCCGCCCAGGCCCGTCGGTCCCGAGTATCGGTGACCGAGGTCACGGGGTAAATGCGTTCGGCCCGAAAGTATTTCGGGCCGAGCCGGCAACACCGATTTTTCACGTCGAACTCTGGGTAAAGTGACAGGCACGTCTCAGCGCCTTCTCAGCAGCGCAAGGCAGCATTGTCGGCAGAACAGTTGTGACTGCCCGTCCGGTGGTCACCGTAGACGAAAGCGAGCCGATGACCGAGGACCGTAACGTCGGGCCGACCCGGCCCGAGCAGTCAAACAACGAGCCCAGTACCCAGGCGCAGCAGCCTCAGGGGCAGGCGCCCCAGCAGCCGTACCAGCCGACCGAATCCTTTGCCCGACCCACCGAAGGCCGACCCACCGAAGGCTTCGGGCAGGCGCCGCAGCAGCCCACGCAGGCTTTCGGCCACCCGCACGGTGCTCATGAGGCGGCGTACCAGCAGAACGCTCCGTACGGCGCGCCCAACCCTGGTGGACCCGGCGGCCCGAACGGTCCGGGGGGCCACAATCAGATCCCCGCGCCATTGCAGGGGCCGAACCCCAGGTCGACCACCACCAAGCCGAGGTCAGGACGCATGGCGCTGGTTGCCGGCGCTCTCGCTCTGGTCCTGGTCAGTGGCGGCGTCGGTGGCGTGGTCGGTGCCGTCGTCGCGGACCGCAACGGTGGAACCGCGACGGTCACCAACTCGCTGAACGCTCCGAAGCCCACTGCCACCAACACGTCCAACGCTCCTGCCGGCTCGGTTCAGGCCGTTGCCTCGAAGGTGGTGCCCAGCGTCGTGCAGATCGAGGTGGCCACCGCGCAGGGACAGGGCGGTGAGGGTTCCGGTGTCATCCTGTCCTCCGACGGCCTGATCCTCACCAACAACCACGTTGTCGGAGCTCAGGGAGCGCAACTTCGCGTCGCGTTCTCCGACGGAACCAAGGCCTCGGCCACCCTGGTCGGTGCCGATCCCGTCTCCGACATCGCCGTCATCAAGGTCGACGGCCGCAACGACCTCACGCCTATCGATCTCGGCAACTCCGGCGACGTCCAGGTCGGACAGCAGGTTGTTGCCGTCGGGTCCCCGCTCGGTCTGGCCGGCACGGTCACCGAAGGCATCATCTCCGCACTCGATCGTCCGGTGTCCACGAGCGGCGAGTCGGGCAACCAGAATACCGTCATCGACGCTCTGCAGACCGACGCAGCGATCAACCCAGGTAACTCCGGTGGCGCCCTCGTCAACATGGACGGCCAGCTGATCGGCATCAACACGGCGATCGCCTCGCTCGGAGCGTCTTCGGGCACCCAGGGCGGCTCCATCGGCCTCGGTTTTGCCATCCCGATCGATCAGGCACGCCGCGTCGCCGACGAGCTGATCAAGACCGGCAAGGCGACCCAAGCCATGATCGGCGTGACCGTGCCGTCGCAGGACAACGCCGACGGCGCAACCGTCATGGATGTCACCGCTGACGGGCCGGCCGCGAAGGCCGGTATCCCGAAGGGTGCAGTCATCACCAAAGTCGACGATCGTGTTGTCGCAGATGGTGATTCGCTGATCGCGGCAGTGCGTTCACATGCTCCCGGAGACAAGGTCTCGATCACGTACAGCGACGGCGGGCAGACCAAGACCGTCGACGTCACGTTGGGAACCGCGGCGGCGCAGGGCGGCCGATGATGTTCGGCGATCAGCAGACGATCGACCCGATCTTCGGCCAGATCGCAACGGCGTCGGGATCGGACACTACGGTAGGAGTCATGGAACTCGAAGCCACATCCGCCGGCCGCGCTCTGGTCGTCATCGTCGACGATCGCACTGCCCACGGCGACAACACCGACTCCATCGGTCCACTGGTCACGGAACTGCTGAACGAAGCGGGTTTTCTCGTCGATGCGACGGTCGCCGTCGCCGCCGACGAAGTGGAGATCCGCAACGCTCTCAACACCGCAGTCATCGGTGGCGTCGACCTCGTCATCTCGGTCGGCGGTACCGGGGTATCCCCGCGTGACGTCACTCCCGACGTGACCGCTGAGGTTCTCGATCGCGAGATCCCGGGAATTGCCGAAGCACTTCGTGCTTCCGGTCTTTCGGCCGGATCGCTCGAAGCAGGCTTGTCCCGGGGCCTCGTCGGGGTTTCGGGAAGCACCGTGGTCGCCAATCTGGCGTCGACCAGGCCGGCAATTCGCGACGGCATGGCAACCCTGACGGCACTGGCGAGCCACGTCATCGCCGAGCTGTCCAGCCTCGAGGGCTGAGACGGTTTGCCCGAGCAGCCAGATATCCCGAAGAAGCCGCCAGTCGACAAGAAGCGCCTGGCGCGCATCTTCGGGGACGTCTTTCCGGAGACGACGTCTGACGAGCGGGGCCCGGAAGGATCGTCGCGATCCTCGGACGACGATTGGCTGCGCAGCCAGAGGCCCCCGCACCACGGTGGTTGAGTAGAAAATCAGGCCCTCGGACACAATGTCCGAGGGCCTGATTCGTTCTGTGGGCACTGCCTATTCGAGCGTCTTCGCGTGCGCTCCCGTGTCGGCGCCGCTGTTGGCGGAGAGGATGTCGCGGATCTGGATGAGCAGATCGGTTTCGCTTGCTTCCTTGTCTTCGGGCTCGGAGACGAACTTCTTCTTCGCCGCGTTCGCGGGGACGATCAGCACGAAGTAGACGACCGCTGCGATGATGATGAAGTTGATGATCGCGGTGACCACTGCGCCGAAGTTCAGGAACGTCTCAGAGGTGTCACCCGTCAGCTGAATGCCCCACCCATATTCGTTGCCGCCGCCGATCGAAGCGACGAGTGGGTTGATGATGTTGCTGGTGAATGCCGTGACGATGGCGGTGAAGGCAGCTCCGATGACCACTGCGACGGCCAGGTCGAGCACATTTCCGCGAAGCAGGAAATCCTTGAATCCCTTGAGCATGTCGGTGTCCCCTCGAGTCTCCGATGGCAAGTGCCAGATGGTCCGTTGATACCGAACCGACTGGAAAAATCCTAGAGGAGCTTCGGCCGCTTTGTACGGTCAGCGGAATGTCACGGTGATCGCATTGGACAGAGATGCTGCGGCTACGACGTTGGCTGCCGGTGTCGGTAGTGCCAGCAGAATCACCTGTTCCTGCTGGTTACGTGCACTTTCCGAGGTGGTGGCCAGCGCGACGACCGCCCCCGCGGCAAGAATCTGCGGGGTCTTGTCGGGAATTGATTCGTTGGGTGTGTCGGGGCGGGGTGTGTCTGGGCCGACAGTCAGGACGTCGACGACATCGCCGCTGCGCAAAATGTCTGCAACGGCCGCATCGGCGAGTCGAACGGGAACGATGCGGGCGTCGTCGGTGCCCACCGACAACCCGGCCAGCCGTGGGCTGAGAACACGCACGTCGGTGACGGTTTCTCCGGAGCGAATCGGGCCGGCAACGGTTCTCCCGACTACCAGGTCGGTATCGGAGACAACTCCATCGGGAAGGTGTTTCGAGTCGATCTCTCGGATCTCGACATCCGAATTCGCGATTACCTGCCCCGGAGTGAGATCGCGACTCGAGACAACTACGGCGGCGGTGTCGGTCGCGGGATCGCCTCGAAAGAAAAGAACAACGCCGAGTGTAGCCAGGACAACGGCTGCGATCTTCCGGACGGTCGCCGAGCGAAATCGTGTGCCGCGTGTCAGTTCGACGACGCGATCGAAGGTGTTCGGCGTGAGATCGAGCTGGGCGCGCAATGCATGGGAGCGCCTCGGCGAACGAGAACGTACTGACGGCATTCATGCACGTTAGGGCCGGAAGCGGTGCTTCCGGCCCTAACGATGTGAACCTGTGGACAACCCGGAGGTTGTGGAAATCAGCTTGCGGCAGCCTTCGCGGGCGCCGGCGTGCTGGTCGACGAACTCGGGGTCGAAGAGGAGTCCGACTTGGACTCGGCCTTCGCAGCGGGTGCCGAATCGCTCTTGGCCGGCTCGCTCGCTGTTCCGGAGCCGCCGCGGCTGTCGGTGCGGTAGAAGCCGCTGCCCTTGAACACGATGCCAACAGAGTTGAACAGCTTGCGGAGCTTGCCTGAGCAGGCTGGGCAGACCGTCAGCGAATCTTCGCTGAAGGACTGGACGATGTCGAAACGGTTGTCACATTCCGTACATGCGTATGAGTAGGTGGGCACCGGGCTTCCTCCGCACTGTGATGTTCGAGCAGCCGCGTATTTACACCGCAGCCTTTAGCACTCTACAAGTGACAGTGCCAACAGCGCTAATCAGGGATCTATTCCCGCAGATCATTGGTGTTGGAGCCGTGTGAGACCGCCGCCCGGCGTCAGTGCCCAGCCCATGGGAATGTCGTGGTCGTCTGCCGGCAAGGTCTCGACGAGTTCGGAGTCCCTGACGAGGGCCACCAATCGAGTCTGCGGGCCGACCGACCCGAGAGTGCGGTCGTAGAAGCCTGCGCCGCGGCCGAGGCGTGTTCCGCGAAAGTCCACTGCAAGTGCAGGGATCAGCATGCATTCAACCTCGGACAGGGTTTCCGGTGGCAGGACGGGTCCGACGGGCTCCCGAATGCCGTACTTCGCCGGGCGCAAACTGTCGGCGCCGCTGTACTGCACCCAGGACAAGGGTCCCGGCTCCCCGGTGATCGGAAGTAGTACACGCTGGGCGATCTCGGCAACAGCGTCGAGCAATTCGGTGGACCCGGGTTCAGTGCGGGTGGGGACGTACGCACATACCGTTGACCCTTCGACGATCACCGACCGTAGGTGCGTGATCAACGCCGCAGTTTCCGTGTTTCGAGTGTGCTCCGAGACTGCTTCACGGGCTACGAGTGCGTTTTGTCGCCATTGCGCTTTTGTCCGAGGTGTCACCCCGCAACGATATTCGTCTTGCTGACCGAGCGGTAACAAGCGGCGGCTAAGGTGTTGGCATGACAGACGTTGTCGCTAGCAGCACGAGGGCCTTCCGTACGGCCGTGGTCCCCGCAGCCGGACTTGGTACGCGTTTCCTGCCTGCCACCAAGACGGTTCCGAAAGAATTGCTGCCGGTCGTGGACACACCGGGTATCGAACTGGTGGCAGGTGAAGCCGCGGACTCGGGAGCCGAGCGCCTCGTCATCGTGACGTCCCCGGGCAAAGACGGAGTGGTTGCTCACTTCGTCGAGGATCTGGTGCTCGAAAGCAAGCTGGAAGCAAGCGGAAAACTTGCTGCTCTGGCCAAGGTGCGCAAAGCGCCCGGTTTGCTCGAAGTCGATTCCGTGATTCAGGAACAGCCCCTTGGGCTCGGGCATGCAGTCGGTTGCGTCGAGTCGGTTCTCGACGACGACGAGGATGCCATCGCGGTTCTTCTGCCCGACGATCTCGTACTTCCGCGTGGTGTCCTGGAGATCATGGCGCGAGTTCGGGCCAAGCGCGGCGGGTCCGTTCTCTGTGCGATCGACGTCCCCAAGGATGCGGTCAGCGCGTACGGCGTCTTCGACGTCGAGATCGTTCCCGACGCGGTCAATCCCGACGTACTCAAGGTCGTCGGCATGGTCGAGAAGCCGGCTGTGGAAGATGCGCCGTCGACCTTTGCCGCGGCGGGTCGCTACCTGCTCGACCGTGCGATCTTCGACGCACTTCGTCGCATCAAGCCGGGAGCCGGCGGTGAGTTGCAACTCACCGACGCCATCGCGCTGCTGATCTCCGAGGGCCATCCGGTTCACGTGGTTGTGCACCGCGGAACGCGTCATGACCTGGGCAACCCTGGCGGGTACCTCCGCGCTTCGGTTGACCTGGCTCTCGACAGTGACGACTACGGTCCGTCCTTGCGCAAGTGGCTCGCGGATCGACTCGACCGCTGAGCGTGTCGCCACGGTGGTTGATCGCCCGATAACGCAGTATCAATGTGCTTGTCCCTTTTCGAAGGCAAGGCATCATGAGCTGACGGATATCACCGAATTTCCAGACACAGGAGGACGCGGACCAGATGCGGTCGGTTGAGGAGCAGCAGACCAGGGTTACCGCTGCTGCAGTGGCACCCCGTCCGGTTCGGGTCGCCATCTCGGAGGCGCAGGGACTGCTGTGTGCCGAGGAAGTGGTGACCGAACGCCCATTGCCGGGATTCGATCAAGCTGCCATCGACGGTTACGCGGTTCGCAGCGTCGATGTCGCCGGTGCGGGAGCCGATCTCCGAGGCGAGGACGGCGAGCCCACGAACCTCAGCTTGCCGGTGGTCGGCGAGGTGACGGCGGGCTCACGCCAACCGATCCGGCTGCAACCTCGTCAGGCCGTCCGAGTCGATACCGGCGCGCCGTTGCCCACGCTGGCCGACGCGGTTCTTCCGCTCGAAAACACCGACGGTGGTCGCGCTCGCGTTCGGATCTTCGAGCCGGTGCGTTCGGGTGATTACGTTCGCCGTGCAGGTGACGACGTACAACCGGGCGATGTCGCCGTTCGTGCGGGCACCATCATCGGAGCAGCGCAGGTCGGGTTGCTTGCCGCCGTCGGCCGCGACAAAGTGCTCGTCCATCCGCGTCCGCGCCTCTCCGTCATCAGCGTCGGTGGAGAACTCGTCGACGTGGATCGCACGCCGGGGCCTGGTCAGGTCTACGACGTCAATTCGTATGCTCTCGCCGCCGCCGCGCGCGATGCTGGTGCCGACGTCAACCGCGTCGGAATCGCAGGCAACGACTCGCGCCGTCTTCGTGAAGTAGTCGAGGGTCAGCTGATTCGCTCGGAAATCGTTGTCATCGCCGGTGCAGTGGGCGGCGGAGCGTCCGACGAAGTTCGTGAGGCGCTTGCCGATCTGGGGACACTCGAGGTCGAGCGCGTTGCCATGCATCCGGGATCAGTCCAGGGCTTCGGCCAGCTGGGACGAGACGAGGTTCCGACCTTCCTCCTACCGTCCAACCCGGTCAGCGCACTGGTGGTATTCGAAGTCATGGTTCGCCCGCTGATCAGAATCGCGCTGGGACGACGCCAACCGATGCGACGAGTAGTGAAGGCGCGCACGGTGGGAACGATCACGTCGATTGCCGATCGCAAGGGTTTCCTGCGTGGTCAGCTGATGCGTGACGAAGCGACGGGGGAGTACCTGGTGCAAGCCCTCGGCGGTGCACCCGGCGCGTCCTCTCATCTCCTCGCGACCTTGGCGGAAGCCAATTGCCTGGTTCTTGTCGATCGAGACGTCACCGAAGTGCACATCGGTGAAGAAGTCGACGTAGCTTTTCTCGCCCAACGTGGGTAACGCCGACCCGAGTGGGGTGTGATGTCAGTCCATCCAGGATGGCCGGACGATCTCGGCCCGCTGCGAGTGCCCGCGGGCGTGGTGACCGTCCGCCCCGTCAAACTTCGTGACGCTGCTGTGTGGAGTCGTCTCCGCATTCGCGATCGCGAGCACCTCGAGCCCTGGGAGCCCACCGGAGAATCGCCCTGGGACGCTCGCCACCACATCACTGTCTGGCCGTCCCTGTGCGGAAACCTTCGCTCCGAAGCGCGCAAGGGCAGGATCCTCCCCTTGGTGATCGAACTCGACGGGAAGTACTGCGGGCAGGTCACCATCGGAAATGTGGTGCGCGGCGCTCTGCGGTCCGCCTGGGTGGGCTATTGGGTCGCCTCGCACGTCACCGGTGGGGGCGTTGCCACAGCGGCCGTTGCGCTCACACTCGATCACGCATTCTCGAAGGTCGGTCTCCATCGAGTGGAGGCCACTGTTCGGCCGGAGAACGCATCGAGTCGCGCAGTCCTACGAAATGTGGGGTTCCGGGAGGAAGGTCTCCTCAAACGCTATCTCGACGTCGACGGCCAATGGCGCGACCATCTTCTGGTCGGAATGACGATCGAGGAAGTACCCACCACCGTCGTTGACAGATTGGTGCGGTCCGGACGCGCTTCGTGGGTGTGACGAAGACGGCGCCAGAAACGTGAGAAACGCGAGCTAAACAGCAGTTACCGCTGAGTAGTCCTACTTTTGGTCGAAATTTTGTGATTTTTGATTCAACTAGAACTTGAGACTTTTGGGACTGAACCGGAAGTTCAGTTCGGTACGCGTGTGACACATGAGTATGGTGGGGTTCGGCGCGTCGGCAACGATGCGAGGGCGTCGGCCGTTAACCTTGACTCGTCAACGGCTGGCATAGGTGCTGGTAGGTGATCGGGAGGAGGCCGCGGCATGCCTAGCTCATTCGTGTGGATCGGGCTGGTGGCCGTGTGGCTGTTCGTCCTGGTACCGATGCTTGTCAACAAGCGCCCCAGGATCCGGCAGACGAGTGACGCGGCGCTCGCGACTCGAGTACTCCACCGCGGCGACAGCAACCCTGTTCAGCGCGGGCCGGCAGCAGGACATCGAAGCGATCCGAACTGGCAACCAGAACCAGTGCGCAGCGGCTACGACGCGGAGGACCAGATGGACACTCACGCAGAAGACGATTACGCCGGCGGTCGTGCGCCGGTCGGAGAATTTGTTCCCGTCAGGCGAGGCCGAGGCGGGTTCGACCCCGAAGCGGATGCCATCGCCCGGGAGGCGCGGTATGCCTTCCGTCAGCGGACATTGCTGGGACTTGCGTTCGTCGCAATTCTTTCGGGCGCTCTCGCGTTGATCATCTCGCCGATGATGTGGTGGTTGTTCGCGCTCACCGTGTGCGGCCTCGGCGGGTACATGGCGTACCTGCGGCGGCAGGTTCGGATCGAGCAGGAGATTCGCCGTCGTCGCACCGAACGCCTCAATCGATCGCGACTCGGGGTTGAATCGCACACCGACGAAGAGTTGCGCCTGATTCCTGCGCGACTGCGTCGGCCCGGAGCGGTTGTCCTCGAGGTCGACGACGAAGATCCGGTGTTCGATCACCTGGATCACTACGAAGAAGAGGTCAGGCACACCGAGATGCGTCGCGCGTCCGGTCAGTGATCTTCTGGGCCGACCTTGCCGGGCCGGAAATTCGTGTCGGGTGATTCCAACGGGAGTATTCGTTCCTGTTAGAGTTGCCGAGCACCGCTGAGGCGGTGGCACGGGGCTGTGGCGCAGTTGGTAGCGCGCTTCGTTCGCATCGAAGAGGTCAGGGGTTCGATTCCCCTCAGCTCCACTAAGAAATACCAGCAAAAAGGGTCTTTCAACGAAAGTTGAACGACCCTTTCCTGCATTTTCAGGGCCTGCCCGAATTGCGAAGATTCGATCTGAGTGTGCGCCGTTTCATACGATTGCGACCGCTGATCCGGACCGTTGAGCTTCCAAGTGAGGGATGATCCTTGGGCGGATACATGTTTGCCGGAAATGTAACGAGGGTGTGTCCGGTGCGATAGGCACGGTGAGTCTGCCGCAGTTTTCCGCAGGTCGGACGTATGTGTCGGGGAGGAATGTCGATGAGCCAGCCACGACGGCTAGCGATGATGCTTGTTGCTGTGATGTGCCTGATGGGTATCGGCGTCCTTGCCGTATCGGTCTTCCCTGCCATCGTCGCCGCTCAACCTGGCGGCAACAGCGGCGGCGGCAACAATGGCAACGGCAACGGCAATTACGGTAACGGCAACGGCAACTACGGCTGGCATTGTCACCACCACAACTGCGGGACGACGGTAGTGCCGACAACGACCGAGCCGACCACGACGACGACCGAGCCCACGACGACGACCGAGCCCACGACGACGACCGAGCCCACGACGACGACCGAGCCCACGACGACGACTGAGCCGACCACGACGACTGAGCCGACCACGACGACTGAGCCGACCACGACGACTGAGCTGACTACCACGACGACTGAGCCGACCACGACGACTGAGCCGACCACGACGACTGAGCCGACCACGACTGAGCCGACCACGACGACTGAGCCGACCACGACGACTGAGCCGACCACGACTGAGCCGACCACGACGACGACCGAGCCCTCGGCGAACCCTTCGGTGTCGCACCGTCCGAGCAGCAGTGTCTCACCGGCGACCAATGCAACCTCGCCGACCGAGAGTCCTTCGAGCGAAGCGCCCTCCGAGTCGAAGACCTCTGAGACGCAGTCCCCTTCCGAGTCGCAGGAGAGCTCCGAGCAGTCTTCGGCGGTGGCAGTTCCACCGGCGGGGCCGTCCGACCCGCAAGGGCCGCCGGCCGGCGGCGGAGCACCGGCACCGTCTGCTGGTGGACCAGCGAACGCAGCACCGGGCGCAGTCGCAGCACCTTCCGCGCCCGAGGTTCTGGCCGCACCGGCACCCGTAGCTCCCCAAGTGCCGTCGAACGCTCCGAACGTCGCGAGTCCGAGTGAGAACCCGCAGGCATTCCCGACGGCGTTCACTCAAGGGCTTCCGCCGATTCTCAACGCTGCCGCCGTCGCCGGCGGTGTGGGCGGAATGGCAGTAGTAGCGGCCGGTGCGGGAGCATTGACTTTCCGCGGAGCATCGTTGCAGAAGGCGCGATTGGCTGCCGCACGTGCTGAATTCCTGGCACCCGGATCACAGGGAGGTGCGTGAGTAGTGCCGGACAGACGTTCACATCGCCGCGTTCTGGCCGCAGTGGATGCCGTATGTGACGCAGCAGCGTCGTCGGAGGCCGTGTCACTGCTGACGGTGGTGCAGACAGTCGCGCGCGAGCGTGGTCGCCCGATCGAGATCGATCTGGAAACCCCGCTCGCCACGGGAGTGTGCGGGCAGCGCCGGGCCTACGACGATCACGACGTCATCGTTTTGGCCCCCGGGTTGCCCAATGTCGAGCGGACTCTGGCACATGAGTTGGGGCACATAGTGTTTCGCCACGAGGGTGCCGAGATCGCCGAGGCAACGCTCGAGGTCAGTGACGATTTGATCGCGTACATGCTGAGTCAACGTTCTCTGAGGCGCAATGAACCCGTGCCGATGGATGACATCGCGGAGTGGGAAGCCGAGACGTTCGCGTCGATGTTGATCATGCGTCTGCGAACGATGAGTGGCCGTGGAACACCGCTGTCGGTATTGCGGTACGACGAGGCGATCGGATGATCTTTTGGGCTGTGGCCCTTCTCGTCTGGGTTGCAGCCGGCGCGAGATTGGGTCGAGTTGTCGCGCGCACCGCGACGCCTCTGCGGATGTCGATGGTCTTCGCAGGCTTCTCGGTCGCATTGTCCTCGACGGTCATGGTGCCGGCGGTGTGGGACATCGTCGATCGCATTGCACCGGAGCAGCATGCCGCAGCGATGATCGTCATCGTCTTGTGGACCGCGTTGTCTGCAGCCAGCGCAGTCGGCGCCGTGTCCGCTTGGCCGGTGATGTCGCGTCCAGCCATGCGCGGTCTCGCCACGGTGCTGTACTCGGTGGGGTTGCTGGTGGCGATCGCGGTTCTCTTCGGTTACCCGGCGCCGGCGCTCATCTTTATCATCGTTGCTCTGTCCCTTGTCATTTCGACGGGGTTACGGCACGTCGCGTGGGCACCGTTGGGGCGTGGAATCGCGTTGATCGTGACCGGTTCGTCGATCCTGCTCGTCGTGGTCGTCGTGATGCTGGTCGAATCGATCGGTGGTACCGGCGCACTCGAATCGGATATCTGGACGGGCGCAGGGGTGTGGTTCATCGCTGCGTCGAGTGTTCTGATCGCGCTGGGCATCACCTGGGTGCTTCTCGAGACCTGGATACGTGCGCGACGTGATCTGTACCGTCTGCGGCGGATGCACGCGCTTCTCGTCAAGCGATTCCCCGAGGTAGTCGACGCGGACAGTGCCGGGAGTACGTCCGTGCTGCGGGCATCGGACATGATCGCTCAGATCATGGATGCGATGTACATCCAGTCCGGTGCCGGGATGTTCGACGTCGGTGGACAGGAACCGCCGCGGGCGGTCACTGCACACGCGGGGATATTGGCAGGGTGGATCGCCGATCCCTTGGCCTCGGATGTGTTGGACACCAGGTGGATTGCGCCACCGGAGAAGATGTCGGCGCGCCGATGGGTGTTGTTGTTGGCGAAAGAACTCGATGAAACGACAAAAGTAGGTCGACGTTCATAGTCGACCTACTCCATGTCATTTCAGTGCTTCAGGTCATTTCAGAGCTTCAGCACGTTCGCATCAGCGCGACGCGTCAGGCGGAACCTCTGGCAAACCTTCACTCGCGCGGAGCTTTTCAGCCATCGTTGTGAGTAGATTCTGCGATTCTTCCGAGAGGTCGAATGCACGGCTCGAGAGGCGGCGAAGACCGTAGCCTTGGAGCTGCGAGAGCAGTTCGAGATCATGATCGATCTTGGCTGCGTAGATGTCATTGAAGAAGTAGTCGGGCTTCACCTTGAAGAACCGGGCGAACGCTGCGACTGTCTCGTCGGAGGGGTTGGTGCGCTGTCCCGAGCGGAGCTGCGAGATGTACGGCTTGGAGATCTGATGGCCGTCTTCGATGAGCGCTGCCGCAACCTCGGCATTGGTGTGGGGTTTGCGCCCCGGAGGATGAACACTGTCGAACAGTTTGTTCAATCGTTCTGCAAAGTCAGCCATTGTGAACCGCCCCGTAATCCTCTCTAGCTAGCAATTGTCCGTTCAGTGAATCCTACGGTATCACGCGGATAACCGATCGGTAGCTCACCGTAGTCTGTTTAGTGGACTAGTTGTCAAATGTGTCCGAGATTGGATTCGTCCGGCCAATGAGTGCTCAGCTATGTCTCAGCGCACATTGAGTTTCCGCCGCGCGGAAATGCGCAGCTACGACTGCGCTATTCGAACCTTCCAGTACTTGCCCAATCTGCCCAATATCAAACCTTTTACCCGTTTTGACGATATTAGCTATGCGTTAGCCTGGTTTTCCGCGACTATTTCGGTTGAAAAACTGCAGTTCAGGCATGGTTTGAGCGAATGGGGTCGCAATCTGACTGCTTCTTCGCGATGTCATGGGGATCACTTCGGGGTTGAACCTTGAACGGTTTGCCGGAATGCGATCTGTGCTAGCTAAACTCTCTGGATAGGTGCAGAATTGTGACATGAAACACACAATGAGCGATGGTGAACTGCGCCGCGCAATCCGTGAAATTCAGGATCGAGCCCACGATGCGCGCAAGCGTGGGGACGATGTAGCGGCGGAAGAACTCGACCGTACGGTCAGGGGCTATCAAGAGCAGATGATGCAGCGTCTGTAGTGCTGCGTGCGGTCGTCTCCCCTTGAATATTTGTGGAGGTGCGCGGCCGCACTCGCAGGTCGCCTTGCGTGTTTCGGGGCGGCCGCAGCGTGCGTGCGTAGACTTTCCCGCATGTCCACAGTACGAGTGCGGGGGAGTGTTCATCCATGTCTGTAAGGTCGCTCGACGGCAAGAAATGCCTGATCACCGGCGCTGGTAGTGGAATTGGACGCGCAACCGCGCTGCGTGCATCCGAGGCCGGCGCCGAATTGTTTCTCACCGATATCAACAACTTCGGATTGGAAGAGACGGTCGCGATGGTCGGCGCCGCCGGCGGCACGGTGAGCATGGCGAAGGCGCTCGATATCTCGGACTACGACGAGGTCGTGAAATTCGGTACCGAGATTCACACTCAATTCTCTCCGATGGATGTCGTCATGAATATCGCCGGCATTTCGGCGTGGGGAACTATCGAGAACCTCGAACATCGGCACTGGAAGTCCATGGTGGACGTCAACTTGATGGGGCCGATCCATGTCATGGAGACGTTTGTTCCGCCCATGATTCGTGCCGGCAAGGGTGGGCACCTGGTCAATGTGTCTTCGGCCGCCGGGCTCCTGGCCCTGCCGTGGCACGCCGCCTACAGCGCGAGCAAGTTCGGCCTTCGCGGTGTCTCCGAAGTGCTGCGATTCGATCTGAAGCGGCACGGCATCGGCGTCAGTCTGGTTGTGCCGGGTGGCGTGAAGACGCCATTGGTGGGAACCGTGGAAATCGCGGGTATCGACAGGGATGACCCGCGGGTCAAAAAGCTCACGCACCGATTCGAGAAGCGCGCGGTTTCTCCGGAGAAGGTGGCGTCGTGCATTCTGCGGGGAATCGAGAAGAACACGTATCTCGTATATACGTCCAATGACATCCGATTCGGATACTGGTGGGCGCGTAAATTCGCCCCACCATACGAGTTCGTGATGCAAAAAGCGAACGACCAGTTCAGTAAATTGATCAAGCGATGAGCGTTAACTCCGCCGGGACTTTTATCTAGTCGAATAGGGACCAAAGTCATGCCGAAGAGTTTTCACTTCGATATCGAATTCAAATATCCCATCGACGACGTTCATCGAACTTTGACGGACCCGAGTTATTGGCAAGTCCGACTCGGAGACCTCTATGCCACCTCGGGCATCGAAGTTGCAGACGGATCGATTCAAGTATCGGTGTCCGAGGAAATCGACTCCGCCTCCCTCCCGAGCTTGGTCGCCAAGGTTGCGCCGAGTCGACTCGGTCTGAAAAGGGTCGACCACTGGGGACCCCTGTCTGACGGGAAGGCAGCAGGGTCGGTCACCGGAATCGCGCACGGACTGCCGATACGAATCGAGACGACGCTCGATCTCACCGCCGTCGAGTCCTGCACGCGGCTGGTTGTCGATGGAACGGCTGAAGTGAAGATGCCGATTATCGGCGGCCAGATCGAGAAGTTGCTGAAGAAGACCGTCGAGGACTTGCTGAGGCGCGATCGGGACGCCGTCGAGTCATTTCTCGCCTGAATCGGCGCCGAAATCGACCTCCAGAACGCGCGCACCCGGACCGGCGGACGCGAGTTGATCGTGAGGGTTGGCGAGGGCGCACCCCTCCAGTGAGAGACACCCGCAACCGATGCAACCGGTGAGGTTGTCACGCAGGCGTTCCAACTGCTCGATGCGTAGATCGAGGTGGCGCCGCCACCCGGTCGACAACCTTTCCCAATCTGCGCGGTTCGGCGTCCGGCCTTCAGGCAGTGTGCCGAGGGCCTCCCGGATTTCCGACAGCGGAATGCCGACGCGTTGCGAGATTCTGATGAAGGCGACGCGCCGAAGCGTGTCTCGTTGGTATCGACGCTGGTTGCCGCTGGTCCGGCGACTGACGATCAGGCCTTCCCGTTCATAGAAATGCAGGGCTGAGACGGCCACGCCGCTGCGCTCGGAGAGTTGGCCGGGCGTCAGTTCCTTGGCCTTCCACGACGGCATCTCCATGACGGTTACCGGTCCGTCGCCCGATGAAGAGTGGCGTGGAGATGATGCGTCAGCGGGGTGTCTCCGTGCGCCATCCACAAGTCGTATGTCAGCGTGTCGCCCTGGACCCGCATGACGCGTCGGACGTCGTGAACGGGTTTTGCGTCGGGCGATGCTGCGAGCGTGAGACGGGTCAAGGCGAGAGTGCCTTCGGAGTCGACGGTGCCGCGGTGGATCTCGACAAATCCGGTGGGTTGACTTACGAGCAGTTCGAGCTCGCCACCAGGTGTTGGGCGCAGGTATCCCGATTCCATGTGAAGCGGTCGGCCGTCGGGGAGCCCGCGAGTGCGCGACGAGTAGGTGACAAATGGTTTGGGAGTGGCCGCGAACTCGATCTCCTCGGAGTACTCGAAGTCGTCGATGGTCGGGAAATGTCCGGCTCCAGCGCCGACCCAGCGTCCGGTGAACCTGTCGATTCCGGCGCTGCTCAGCGCCGCCTGATCCGTACTGCCCATTGCGTAGTCCTCTCTCGCCTGCGTCGGATCAGACGTTACGCGGGCCGGTACGGCAGCTGCTTCTCCCTGCTGGGTGGGGCCTACGGGATTAGTGTTCACTCATGAACGCTTCTGGCTCCGTCCCCCTCGGTGTCGATTCCGAGGTGGGCCGCTTGCGATCGGTCATTCTTCATCGGCCTGGCGACGAGTTGAAACGGTTGACCCCGCGCAACAACGACGAGCTGCTGTTCGACGCGTTGCCGTGGGTGGACCGTGCGCAGGAAGAGCACGATCAGTTTGCGACCGTCCTTCGTGAGCGTGGCGTCGAGGTACTGCTTTTGTCCGATCTCCTCACCGAGGCGCTCGAGGTCAGTGGCGCAGCCAGGATCCAGGGAATCGCGGCTGCCGTCGACGCACGCAAGATCGGGCACGCGCTCGGACAACACCTCGCCGCGTACCTGCGACAGGTAGAGCCGAAGGAGCTGTCGTCGATCCTCACTGCCGGAATGACGTTCGACGAGCTGCCGATCGATGCCGACTCGACCTCGTTGGTGCGCAGGATGCATCACGGCGGTGACTTCGTGATCGACCCCCTGCCCAATTTGCTCTTCACCCGCGATTCGTCGTTCTGGGTCGGGCCGAGGGTGATCATCACGTCCTTGGCGTTGTCGGCGCGAACTCGCGAATCCTCGATCACGGATCTCGTGTACGCCCATCACCCTCGATTCAAGGGCGTGCGCCGCGCGTACGAGTCCCACACCGCTCCTGTCGAGGGAGGGGACGTGCTGCTTCTCGCTCCGGGGGTGATCGCAATCGGTGTCGGTGAGCGGACGTCACCGGCCGGAGCAGAAGCATTGGCGCGCAGCGTGTTCGACGACGGTCTCGCTCACACTGTGTTGGTTGTTCCGATCGAGCAGCGCCGAGCGTCGATGCATCTCGACACGGTCTGCACCATGGTTGAGGCCGACGCGGTCGTCATGTATCCGGCCATCCAGGACACATTGGCGGCGTTTACTCTGCGCAAGGAAGACGACGGGGTGAGTATTCGCGGGGCCACGCCGTTCCTCGAAGCGGCGGCCGATGCCATGGGAATCGGAAAACTTCGTGTGATCGACACCGGACTCGACACGGTGACTGCCGAGCGTGAGCAGTGGGACGACGGGAACAACACGCTGGCCGTCGAACCTGGCGTCGTCGTCGCTTACGAGCGCAACGTCGAAACGAACGCCAGGCTGGAGGCCTCGGGTATCGAGGTTTTGCGAATCGCGGGTTCGGAACTGGGGTCCGGCCGCGGTGGACCTCGGTGTATGTCCTGCCCGATCGCCCGCGATCCGCTGTGAGCCGTCGACGCTGTCAGAGAATTTCTTCCACCTTGGCTGCGGGCCGCGCGAGGACGGTGCCTTTGTCGGTGACCACGAACGGGCGTTCGATCAGAATCGGGTGCTTGATCATCGCGTCGAGGATTTCGGATTCGGAAGCATCCGCGAGTCCGAGTTCCTTGTATTGCGTTTCGCGCTTGCGAACCGCTTGGCTGGGCTCGAGGCCGGCGTCGGCGAGGAGTTTTTCCAGCTCGGATCGGGTAGGCGGAGTATCGAGGTACTTCACAATTGTGGGTTCGATGCCCGCGTCCTGGATGAGCCCGAGAACAGTTCGCGAGGTGTTGCACCGTTGATTGTGGAAGATGGTTGCAGATGCCATGTCCGTCATTCTGCCTCTGCGTCCGGACTCGTGGGACAAACAGGGGAACAACGGACACCTCCGGCGCGCTGCACTTGAAGTACCGACTTGTGAGGAGAAAACGATGACGGAACATCGAAGTGTGGACGAACGACGCGTGGTCATTGCCGGTGGGCACGGCAAGATTGCGCAGCACCTGACGTACTTGCTGGCAGGGCATGGTGATCGGCCGGTAGCGCTGATCCGCAATTCCGCGCACGAGGGTGCCGTCCGCACACTCGGCGCGTTCCCCGTGGTGATCGATCTGGAATCGTCCACGGTCGAGGAAGTTGCGAAGGTACTCGACGGTGCCGACGTCGCGGTCTTCGCCGCAGGTGCCGGACCTGGTAGCTCGATCGAGCGCAAGGACTCCGTCGACCGGGCCGCGGCGGTGTTGTTGGCCGATGCTGCCGAGAAAGCCGGAGTGCGTCGGTTCATCCAGATCAGCGCCCTGGGTGCTGGTGACGAAATACCGGAGAACACCGACGAGGTTTTTGCCGCCTATCTACGAGCGAAGACTGCAGCGGAGGAAGATCTCAAGACAAGGACTTCGCTGGATTGGACGATTCTTCGGCCAGGGCTTCTGACGGACGACGATCCCACCGGTGAAGTCCTTCTTGCCGAGCCGCCCGTCGATCGAGGCTCGGTGCCTCGTGCAGATGTCGCCGCGGTGGTCGAAGCGCTCATCGATGCCCCGTCCAGTGTCGGCAAGATATTGGTTCTGACCTCCGGCCCGCATACGATCCGCGAAGCGATCGAGGGCCTGTGACCGAGAAGATACGACGAGGGTGACGATGAAGATCGCGATCGACCACGATTCCTCCACAGCTCCGTACGACCAACTGCGGCAACAGATTATCGAGCAGGTGCACGGCGGTGGGTTGATCGCGGGAACCAAGATTCCGACGGTGCGGGCGCTCGCCTCGGAGCTGGGTTTGGCGGCCAACACCGTCGCGAAGGCTTATCGCGCGCTCAGCGATCAGGGCGTCATCGAGACGCGGGGAAAGCAAGGGACCTTCATCGCTTCCGGGGCCGATCCGGTGCAGGCGCAGGCCGAACAAGCGGCGACTGCGTTTGCGCATAGCGTCCGCTCGCTCGGGTATTCCGACAGTGAGATCGTCGCCATGGTGGAGTCGGCATTGAGAGGTGCGTGACACAATGATTAAGTTGACGCTTCAAGTTAAAGCTGTCAGTCTTGGCTCATGAATTCGTCGATTGCTCGTGACCTCGGACTCCTCATCGCCCGTGTCGGCCTCGGGATCATCTTCATCGCCCACGGTTGGCAGAAGTTCTTCACCTACAAGATCGCCGGAACGCAGGCCGCATTCGAAGGGATGGGCGCCCCGCTCCCCAAGATTTCTGCAGTTCTGGCAGCGTCGATCGAACTCGGCGGCGGCATCCTGCTCATCGCAGGTCTGCTGACCCCGCTCGTCGGAGCGCTCTTGTTCCTCGACATGGTCGGCGCGTTCTTCATCGTGCACGCGGACAAGGGTGTCTTCATCGACAACGGAGGCTACGAACTCGTCGTCGCTCTCGGTGTCGGATCGCTCTTGATCGCCGTGATCGGCGCAGGACGCATCAGCATCGACGGGTTGATCGGCAAGGGCAACGGTTGGGTTAAAACCCCAGCTTGATCGGGGTGAGAAGGCGGGCTCAGCGGACGTTGAGCCCGCCTTCTGGCTTGCTTTTGGACCACAAAGTGACGAACGTAGTCATCTATGGTGACGAAATCTGATCGATCCGAACAAGATTCCGGGGCCAACGAAGAGCACCCGGAGACGGGCTTTACTCGGGTAGGCGTTCGGACCGACTACGTGGTGTTTTCCGTGGCGGCCGCAGCGGTGTTGGCCATTGTCGTGTGGGGCCTCGTAGCGCCCGACAACCTCAACTCGGTAACCGGAAGTGTTCTCGGCTGGTTGGTGACCAATATCGGCTGGCTCTTCGTACTCGCAGCTTCGGCTTTCGTGCTGTTTTCCATCTACCTCGCAGTGAGCCGATTCGGCGACATTCCGCTGGGTAAAGACGGCGAGAAGCCCGAGTTTCGCACCGTCAGCTGGATCGCCATGATGTTCAGCGCCGGTATGGGGATCGGCCTGATGTTCTTCGGTGTCGCGGAACCGCTTGCGCACTACGTGACTCCGCCTCCCGGCACCGACGGCGGCGTCGGAACTGCCATGGCTACCACCATGTTTCACTGGGGTCTTCACCCTTGGGCGATGTATGCCGTTGTGGGCCTTGCCATTGCGTACGGGTCGTACCGCCGCGGACGCAAGCAACTTTTCAGTTCGGCCTTCATCCCGTTGCTCGGCCGCAAAGCTGAAGGGCCGATCGGCAAGGTCATCGACATCCTGGCAATCTTTGCGACACTTTTCGGAACCGCAGCATCCTTGGGGCTCGGCGCACTGCAGATCGGCTCCGGTTTCGAGGTAGTCGGCTGGATGGAAGAAGCCGGCGTGTTCCTGCTCGTTGCCATCGTCGCGGTGCTCACCCTGGCGTTCGTCGCTTCCGCGGTTTCCGGTGTGGCCAAGGGAATTCAGTGGCTGTCCAACATCAACATGGTGCTCGCGCTGATCTTGGCCCTGTTCGTGTTCGTCCTCGGGCCCACCGTACTGATTCTCAATCTGCTTCCGACGACCATTGGTGCATACGTTTCCGACCTTGCCCAGATGTCCGCCCGCACGGGTGCGTCGTCGAATCCTGAAACGGGCGCGTGGCTGTCGTCCTGGACGATTTTCTACTGGGCATGGTGGGTGTCCTGGACGCCGTTTGTCGGCATGTTCCTGGCGCGCATCAGCCGCGGTCGCACGATCCGTCAGTTCATCGTCGGCGTCATCGCCGTTCCTACGACTGTCAGCTTGCTCTGGTTCGCGATCTTCGGCGGCGCAGGCATCGGCGAGGAACGCGACGGAATCGGCTTGTCCGGCCGAGGCTCGGAAGAGGCTCAACTCTTCGGCATGCTCGACAATCTGCCGTTGGCCGGAGTGACGACTGTCCTGGTCATGCTGCTCGTCGCAGTGTTCTTCGTCTCCGGCGCCGACGCCGCGTCGATGGTGATGGGCACGCTCTCGCAGCGCGGAACGCTCGAACCGAGTCGCTGGGTCGTGGTCTTCTGGGGCATGTTGACCGGTGGCGTCGCGGCGCTTCTGTTGTGGACCGGTGGTTCCGAAGCGCTCGACGGCCTGCAGACGATGACGATCATCGCTGCGGCGCCGTTCGTGCTTGTCATGATCGGACTGTGCTTCTCGCTGTACAAGGATCTTTCGCACGACCCGATCATCGTTGCGGCGAAGGAGCAGAAACGTGCACTCCTGCGCCCGCGGCGGGGGCGGCGCGTCGGTAGATCAGCGGAGTAACCGCGAAAAGAAGGAGGCACCGAACTGGGTTCGGTGCCTCCTTCTTTTGTCCTGTTACTTCCAGCTCGGCAACCACAGGTGGTTCTGCCACGATTCCGGCGTGATCGGCATGGCGGTGAGTATCGGCCAGAGGTAGACGAAGTTGGCCACGACCAGACCGATGTACAAACTAACTGCAAGAAGTCCGGTGGTACGACGCTCGACGGACGCGCTCGCCTTGCCCAGAACGTCGCCGAGGACGAGCGCAAACCCCATGACCATGAACGGGGCGAGCGCAACGGCGTAGAAGTAGTACATCTGGCGGTCCAGCGTCGCGAACCACGGAAGGTAGGCGGCACCGTAACCCGTCAGGACCACTGCGTATCGCCAATCCCTGCGCACGAACGTCTGCCAGATCGCCCACGCCAGCATCGGCAGGGCCAGCCACCACATCGCCGGTGTGCCGATCAGCATCACGGCCTTGACGCAGCTGGCGGCCCCGCAACCGGTGACCTGCTCACCGTCGGCGTAGTAGTAGAGCATCGGTCGCAGCCCCATCGGCCACGTCCACGGTTTCGACTCCCACGGGTGGTGGTTTCCGGCGGAGTTCGTCAGACCGGCATGGAACTGGAGAACATTTCCGCTGTAGTACCAGAGTGAGCGCAGCGCGGAGGGGATGAAGCTCCACGTGCCGCCCTCACCGATCTCGTTACCGACGGCGTGACGGTCGACGCCGGTCTCGCTGGTGAACCAAGCCCAGTAGCTCGCGAGGTACACACCGAGCGGAATGATCACCAGCGCATACAGTGCCGGACCGATGTCGCGAACGGCGGTGCCGACCCAGGGGCGCTGCACGCGGTACGCGCGGCGCGCTGACAGGTCGAAGGCAACACTGAGCAATCCGAAGAACAGAATGAAGTACATGCCGGACCACTTGGTTCCGCAGGCCAGACCGAGCAGGATGCCGGCGCCGAACCTCCACCAACGGAAACCCAATCGCGGACCCCAGGCAGAATCACCGATTCGGCCTTCTTCGTATACCTTCGCCATCCGTTCGCGGACGTGGTCGCGATCAACCACCAGGCATCCGAGCGCGGCGAGGACGAAGAAAGCCAGGAAGATGTCGAGCATCCCCAGGCGTGAGGAGACGAAGGTGACGCCGTCCACGATGAGCAGGATTCCGGCAATGGCGCCGATCAGCGTGGATCGCGTCATGCGGCGCACGATGCGGATGATGAGCAAGACCATCAGCGTCCCGACCAGGGCCGACGAGAATCGCCACCCCCAACCGTTGTAACCGAAGAGTGCTTCGCCGATCGCGATCATCTGCTTGCCGATCGGCGGGTGTACTACCAATCCGTAGCCGGGGTTGTCCTCGATGCCGCCGCCGGTGAGAACCTGCCAACCCTGGGGTACGTAGTGCTTCTCGTCGAAGACCGGAGTGCCGGCGTCGGTCGGATAGGCGAGCATCGTGAAGCGTGTGATTGCCGCGATGGCGGTGATGAAAGCGGTGACGATCCAGCCGCGCAATCTGTCGGTCGGGCCGAAATCAGGATCCGGTACCAGCGGCCCGGGACTACGCACTACCCGATCGCTCGTGGCGGGCGTTGGCCGCTCGTCCGTCTGCACAGTCACCTGGCAATCGTAGGCTGTCAGGTATGACTGGTCGTTTGGTACTCGCCGCAACACCCATGGGAGATGTCGGTGACGCGTCTCCGCGTCTTCGGTCTGCTCTCGCAACCGCCGACGTCGTCGCTGCGGAGGACACACGACGCACCAAGTCTCTGGCGTCCGCGCTCGACGTCACCATTACCGGAAAAATTGTCAGTTTCTACGATCAGGTCGAGATTTCACGGCTGCCCGCACTGGTCGCCGACGTCGCCGAAGGCAAGACCGTTCTTCTGGTCACGGACGCCGGCATGCCGTCTGTCAGCGATCCTGGATACCGCCTCGTTGCTGCCTGTGTAGCCGAGAACCTCGCCGTCACGTGCCTTCCCGGCCCGTCGGCGGTGACTACAGCGCTGGCACTCTCGGGTTTGCCGGTGGAGCGGTTCTGCTTCGACGGATTCCCGCCGCGTAAGCAGGGGCAGCGCAAGACGTGGCTCTCGGCCTTGGCAACCGAGCAGCGAGCGTGTGTGTTCTTCGAAGCACCCCATCGCCTTGCCGACTGCCTCGCAGATGCGGTGGAAGTTCTCGGGCCGAATCGCCGCGCGGCCGTGTGCCGGGAATTGACCAAGACTTACGAGGAGGTCAAGCGCGGCACTCTCGGGGAGTTAGCTGCCTGGGCGGCCGAGGGTGTTCGCGGCGAGATCACGGTAGTGCTCGAAGGCGCCGTGCTGGTGGCATCTGATCCTGCCGATCTTGTCGACGAGGTGGAAAGGCTGGTCGAGGGGGGAGCGCGCTTGAAGGACGCGTGCGCACTGGTCGCGACCGCCGGAGTATCCAAGCGTGAGTTGTACGAGACGGTTCTGGCCGCTCGCAAGGACTAGCGCGAGCGGTGCACTGCCGGCGCACCGGGACGCAGGTTGGCGTCGTCGGCTGCGGCCTGGCCGGCGTGCCAGCCTTCGGCGTCGACGGAGCGTCCGCGAGTCTTGCGGGTTGTCGGGAACAGTCGATCGAATTCGGCGTCGACGGCCTCGGATGTGGTGGCGAGGATCGGCAGAAGATCCGCGACGTCCATCGATGCTGCGTCGGCCGCTTCGGCTGTGGCTTTGGTGCCTGCGTCGCGTAGGCGGTGTCCGATTCGGCTGGCAAAACCGGCCAGGAACCCCTTGCGGAACGATGTGGTACGGGAGCCGCCGCGATTGCTCGAGTCGGCGAATTGCATTGCACGGGTTGCCTGTACAAGCAGTGAAGTGAACAGCATGTCGACTTGCTGAAGGTCGACCGGAGTGCCGACGACGGTCGCGAGCGCGATGTCGCTGAACCACACCGTCCTGACACGATTCGATTCGCCGATCTCGGTCAGGAGGTGAACTTTTTCTTTCACGTACGGGTTCTCGATGTGAATGCGTCGTGCCTTTACTGACGTGTCGGTGACCCCGGCACGACTGTGGAGCAGTGCGGAATCGATCGCGTATCGAGTCATCAGCTCCTGGGCCTTCGCGGTGAAGATCTCGGCTTCTTCCGCGAAGTTGGTGGCTTCGGCTTTGGCGAGTAGCCCACGAATTCGCTTGAGTACCTTGGCATCGACCTCGGTGTCGCCGACGCCGGCATAGCTGGTGTCGGTGCGTTGCGACGGCCAGATGGATGGTGGCGCGAGCAATACCGTCCACTGAGGTAGGCGCATCCACGATCGCGTGACATCGACGATCTGCGAAACAAGGAAGTAGGGGTCCTGGAACAGTAGGCCGGCCGCGAGGGAGCGGAAAGCGTCGTCGTCCACGGTGATTCGAGAGGCGACGCGCCGAGACTTCGGGTACTGCTCGCCGATCGTCTGCAACTGCCCCACCCACTCGAGTGGTGCGCGATCCGACGCGCGGGATGCGTTCGCGTCGAACAGGATGGTGGTGGCAGCGAGATCGGCGTCGGACGCGTCTTTGCTTCGGCGCGCCAGATGGATCAGATCTGCCGGTTGCCATCCGTGTTCGTAGGCCGCGGCCAGTTCGCTGACGAGACCCTGCGCCGCAGAGACGGATTGAGGGCTGACCTCCTGAGTGGACACCCGTGCTCCGTTCCAAGGCAGTGTCTGCGCCGAAGCGCTGGTTCGAATGTATGTTCTATTCGTAGTCATGGCTGGAGTGTGCACGTGGGGTCCGACACATCCGCCGGTAGCCGGATATTTCGGACCCCACGTGCGGCACTCGTGCCTAGGTCATTCCTCGACGAAGCGGGGGAAGACCGGGGCCGGAGCAGGCAGTTTCCGGTTCGAGTCGATGCGAACCGCGATGTCGGTGAACTGACGGTTCTCTTCGCTCTGACCAAGCAGATCGAGGATGCGTGACGCCGCGTCGGGCATGACGGGCTGAACGAGAAGGCCGACGATACGGACAACTTCGATCGTCACGTAGAGGACCGTTGCCATCCGGGCCGGATCGGTCTTGCGCAGAACCCACGGTTCCTGCTTGGAGAAGTACCGGTTGGTCTCTCCGAGGACGCCCCAGATGGCTTCCAACGCGAGATGCAGCGCTTGCACGTCGAACTCGCTGCGGCACTTGGCAAGCAAGGCATCTGCCGACGCCAGCATCGCCAGGTCGTCCTCGGTGAACTTACCGGGAGTGGGGACCTGGGCGTCGCAGTTCTTCGCGACCATCGTCAGTGAACGCTGCGCGAGGTTGCCCAGTTCGTTGGACAGGTCTGCGTTCATGCGAGTCACGATTGCTTCATGGCTGTAGCTGCCGTCCTGGCCGTACGAGATCTCGCGGAGCAGGAAGAAGCGGACCGCGTCGAGGCCGTACTGATCGACCATCGCGATCGGATCGACCACGTTGCCGACCGACTTCGACATCTTCTCGCCCTTGTTGTACAAGAAACCGTGGACGAAGACTCGCTCCGGCAGTTCGATGCCGGCAGACATGAGGAACGCCGGCCAGTACACGGTGTGGAACCGCGTGATGTCCTTGCCGATGATGTGCAGACTCGCGGGCCAGAACTTCTTGAACTCCTCCGAGTCGACGTTCGGGTAGCCCACGCCGGTCAAGTAATTGGTGAGGGCGTCGACCCAGACGTACATGACGTGGTCGGGGTCGCCGGGAACCTCGACGCCCCAGTCGAACGTGGTGCGCGAGATCGACAGGTCCTTGAGGCCGCCCTTGACGAAGCTGACGATCTCGTTGCGGCGAGTCGTGGGGGCGATGAACTCGGGATGCTCTTCGTACAGTGCGAGGAGACGGTCCTCGTACGCCGAGAGACGGAAGGTGTAGTTGGACTCCTCGGTCCACTCCACCGGCGTACCGGTCTCGGTGGACTGGCGGGTGCCGTCCTCCAGAAGCGTGGTCTCGGCTTCGGTGTAGAAAGCCTCGTCACGAACCGAGTACCACCCCGAGTACGTGTCGAGGTAGATGTCGCCCGATGCTGCCATCTTCTCCCAGATCGCCTTGCTGGCGACCTGATGATCTGCGTCAGTGGTGCGGATGAAACGGTCGTACGAGATGTTCAGGACCTTGTCGAGGTTCTGGAACACATCGGAGTTCCGAGCCGCGAGTTCGCGGACGTCGATACCCTCTTTGATCGCTGTCTGCTGCATCTTCAGACCGTGCTCGTCGGTGCCGGTCATGAAGAACACTTCATGACCGTCCAACCGCTTGAAGCGGGCGAGCGCGTCCGAGGAGATGTACTCGTACGCGTGGCCGATGTGCGGAGCGCCGTTGGGATACGCGATCGCTGTCGTGATGTAGAACGGCGGTCGTTCCGCGCCTTCCGAGGCGGCGGAGTCCGGGCGCGAGGTCTGGGAGGGTGAGGCAGGCACAGTCATGGTGCGCTTACTCTATCGGGCGTGAGCAAAGACCGTCCCGCCCCCGATGCCCCTGAGCCCTTGTCGCCTCTGATCGACGCCCATACACACCTCGACGCGTGTGGTGCGCACGACGCTGCGACCGTGGCCGAGATAGTCGATCGAGCCGAGGCCGTCGGCGTCGGACGAGTCGTCACGGTGGCCGACGACCTCGACGCCGCGCGATTTGCCGTCGACGCGGCCCATTGGGATTCGAGGGTCTACGCAGCCGTTGCTATCCATCCGACCAGGGCAAACGTTCTTGATGCCGGCACCCGAGCCGAGATCGAGCGTTTGGCGTCCGATCCACGGGTAGTTGCCGTCGGGGAGACCGGGCTGGATCTCTACTGGCCCGGCAAGCTCGAGGGGTGCGCCACCATCGAGGAGCAGGTCGACGGTTTCCGGTGGCACATCGACTTGGCGAAGCGTCTGGGCAAGACGTTGATGATCCACAACCGCGAAGCCGACCAGGACTTGCTGCGGGTATTGAACGAGGAAGGTGCACCGGAGACGGTGGTCTTCCACTGCTTTTCCTCGGATTCGGAGATGGCGCAGGAGTGCATCGACGCCGGGTACGTGCTGAGTTTTTCGGGAACCGTCAGCTTCAAGAACGCGAAAGCACTGCGTGAGGCCGCGCTGCTGGTGCCGTCGGATCAGCTGATCGTCGAAACGGATGCGCCATTCCTGACGCCGCACCCGTTTCGCGGGGCGCCCAACGAGTCGTACTGCCTGCCCTACACGGTGCGCGCGCTCGCAGACATTCGCGGCGAGGATCCGCAGGCGCTCGCAGCAGCGTCCACGGCGACAGCGGAGCGCGTTTACAAGCTCTGACGCTATGGTGGTCTGACAGGTAACTCCGCGCCCGGGACCGTCGTGTCCCGGCTCGTCTACTGCGCGGGGTATTCAGATGAATGACTACAACGTGGTCACAGTCCGCATCGAAACGTGGGAATTCGAGTGCTGTGCACCGTTGCCAGTGGTCGGCGAAAAATCTTCGTGGGCTTTGCACCCGATTCGTGAGTCGCGGTGGTTCGACGGGTCGGTTCATGGAGGAATCCATCCCGACGACGTGGAACCAACAGCCGGGATCGTTCTCGCGATCCGACTCGAGCGCGGCGAATTTGTCGAACAAGAACCCAGGCACTGGGTATTGGTACCTGGGAGCACCGATCACGTTCGAGTCGAGAAGGTCCCACCACATTTTCGCGGCATGTCGTCGCTGGTTGCCGGTCGGCGCGGCTGGATGGAGACGGCCGTTGTCGTCGAATTGGCCACCACCCGTGCGCCTTTCCGGTAGTCCCCACTACCAAAAAGGCGCACAGGGGGCTTGCCCCTAGAGAACCTTCGCCAGGAAGTCCTGGGTGCGCTGCTGCTGGGGGTTGCCGAACAAGTTCTCCGGCTTGCCTTCTTCGACGATGTACCCGTCGGCCATGAAGATGACTCGGTCGGAAACCTCACGGGCGAAGCCCATCTCGTGGGTCACGACGACCATGGTCATGCCCTGCTTGGCGAGGTCGCGAAGCACCTGCAGAACCTCGCCCACCATTTCGGGGTCGAGGGCGCTGGTGGCCTCGTCGAACAGCATGATGTCCGGGCTCATCGCCAGCGCGCGGGCGATGGCGACACGTTGCTTCTGCCCACCGGACAGGCTGGCGGGCTTGGCATCTGCCTTCTCTGCGAGGCCGACCTGGCCGAGCAGTTTGACGGCGATCTCGCGAGCCTGTTCCTTGGTCGATCGCCCGGTCTGCACCGGAGCGAGCATCACGTTTTCGACGACGCTCATGTGTGGGAACAGGTTGAAGTGCTGGAACACCATCCCGATGTGCTGGCGCACCTTGTCGATGTCGACGTCCTTGTTCGTGAGGTCGAACTGGTCGACGCGCACTGAACCTGCGGTGATGTCTTCGAGGCGGTTGAGGCAGCGCAGGAAGGTGGACTTGCCCGAACCGGAAGGCCCGATGACGCAGACCACTTCGCCGCTCTTGATGTCGACGTCGAGGCCTTTGAGGACCTCGTTGTCGCCGAACGACTTCTTCAGTCCCTGGACCGAAATCTTGACCTCGGTGTCGGACTTGCCCATGTTGACGGCTGTTTCGGTCACTTGTTGATCCTCTTCTCGAGGCGGTTCGACAGCTTGGTGAGCGCCATGATGATGATGAAGTACATGACGCCGATGATCAGCCACATGTTGAACGACTGGAAGTTGCGCGCGATGATGATGCGCCCTGTCTGAGTGAGCTCGGCGAGTCCGATGACCGACAGGATCGACGTGTCCTTGAGGGTGATGACGAACTGGTTGATGTACGACGGGATCATCGTGCGAATTGCCTGCGGCATGATGACTTTTCGCATCGACTTCATGTAGCTGATGCCCAGGCTTCGTGACGCCTCCATCTGTCCCTTGTCGACGGACAGGATGCCGCCGCGGACGATTTCAGCCATGTACGCGCCGGCGTTGAGCGAGAGCGTGATGATGCCTGCGGTGAAGGCGGACATCTGGAAATGCAGGGCTGCCGGTATGCCGAAGTAGATGAAGAATGCCTGCACCAACAGCGGTGTGCCACGGAAGATGTCGACGTAGGTCGTGCCTATACCTCGGACGAACATGTTGGTGGACACGCGGCAGAGTCCGAAGATCGCGCCTAGGACCAGAGCGATCGCGATCGAGACGACGGAGAGAACGATCGTCAACCACAGGCCCTTGAGAAGCTGCGGGTAGGTGCTTTTGATCAAGCCGATGATGGAGTTGTCCGACGTCGACGCGCCCTGACCGAGGTAGGTCGAGACGATTTCGTCGTACTGGCCGTCGTCGCGCAGGTTCTGCAGTCCGGCATTGAACATCTGGAGCAGTTCGGCGTTCTGACCCTTGTTGACTGCGAAGCCGTAGCTCGCGCCCACCTCTTTTTCGGTGACCGTCTTGAGGCCGTTGCCCTGTGTGATGCCGTAGGCGAGGACGGGGTAGTCGTCGAAGACTGCGACGGAGTTCCCGGTGCGGACCTCGTCGTACATGCTGGCGGAGTCAGCGAAATAGACAGTGGTGAAACCGTATTGGTCCTTGATGGACTCGGCGAAGCTGGCGCCCTCGGTGCCGTTCTTGACGGCGACGCGCTTGCCCTTCAGGTCTTCGTACGACTTCACGTCGTTGTCGGTCTCGAGAACCGCCATCTGCACGCCCGACTCGAAGTACGGGTCGGAGAAGTCGAAGACCTGCTTGCGGGCGTCGGTGATGGACATGCCGGCGATGACGCCGTCGGCCTGCCCCGCCTGCACGGCCTGAAGGGCCGCGTCGAACCCGAGCTGCTTGATGTCGACCTTGAAACCTTGGTCCTCGGCGATCGCATTGAGCAGGTCGATGTCGATGCCGACGAGTTTGCCGTCTTCGTTCTCGAATTCGAACGGGGCGAATGTCAGATCGGTGGCGATCGTGTAGGTGCGACCGGGTTGCGCGCTCGCGATTCCGGGGGCGAACAGCGCTGCGATCAGCG
This sequence comes from Rhodococcus sp. IEGM 1318, assembly GCF_033142465.1. Classification (NCBI taxonomy): domain Bacteria; kingdom Bacillati; phylum Actinomycetota; class Actinomycetes; order Mycobacteriales; family Nocardiaceae; genus Rhodococcus; species Rhodococcus sp. IEGM 1318. The sequence goes on along the minus strand of NZ_JAWLSC010000006.1, from coordinate 212,730 downwards.
CCAGCAGGATGGCCAGGATCGGCCACCTGGCATTACGTGGTCTGTCGAATCTTCTTCGCACTATCGCCCAGCTTTCTTCTGTCGCGCCCGGGATCGCCGGACTGCTTTGAACCAGACGAGAACATACTGCGCCCAGAGCTGAATCGATACACGGGTATCGGAGCCGGAAAGTGCAGAACACGCGACACGCCGTTGTCGTTTCGTGACAAAAGTCGCATTTCGTTGTGATTTGGTTGCCGATACAACGCTCGGCCGTTACCGTATTGTGATCGAACGTCGTCTGCCTTGGGATTTCCTGTGTCGCCTTTTGCCAAGATCAACTCCACGAAGTCACCACTTCTCTATTCAGTGGTGGGTGCGTTGCTTCTGACGCTCATCGTCGGGGGTGCTCTAGCCGTGGTTCGGCACAAGACGATCACCCTCGATGTCGACGGCGACATGATTTCGCTGTCCACGATGTCGAGCAGTGTCGGTACCGCTCTCGAGGACGCCGGATACCCGGTCGATCCCAAGGACGCTCTCGCTCCCAGCGCTGATTCCTCTCTGTCCGACGGCGATACCGTCGTACTGCGCCGTGCCCGTGAGTTGGCGCTGACCGTCGACGGCCAGCCGACGACGATCTGGACCACCGCATTGACGGTCGACGAGGCATTGAAGCAAGTAGATGTTTCCGACGACTTCGCAGTCTCGGCTTCGCGTTCGCATCGTCTGCCCCTCGAACGGACCGAACTCGACGTCGTCAGCCCGAAGACCGTCAGCGTCAGCGACGGCGGCGCTCCCGCGTCGGAGATCAAGCTCGCCGCCGTGACCGTCGGTGATCTTCTCGCTGCCAGGAATGTGCCGCTCGAGCAGGCCGACTCGGTTGTTCCCACCGCTGACACACCCGTTACCAACGGCCTGACCATCCAGGTCACCCGCGAGCGCACGGACACTCGCGTCGAGACCCAGCCGATCGCGCCGCCCGAGAACAAGGTCGAAGATCCCGAGCTCGAGAAGGACAAGACCGTCGTCGAAAACCCGGGTGTTGCAGGCGAGCGCACGGCCACCGTCGAGGTCAAGACCGTCAACGGCGTGGAGGCCGGACGAACCGAACTGTCCGCGACCGTGATCAAGGAACCGGTCGCAGCAGTAGTGAAGGTCGGCACCAAGCAGACTTCCGCGCCCGCCGTGTCCAACGCGTCGACGTGGGACTCCATTGCTCAGTGCGAAGCGACCGGAAACTGGGCCATCAACACCGGCAACGGCTTCTACGGCGGACTTCAGTTCACCCAGAGCACCTGGGAAGCATTCGGCGGCGGTCAGTACGCGGCTCGCGCCGACCTCGCATCACGTGAACAGCAGATCGCGATCGGCGAGAAGGTCCGCGCCGGTCAGGGCTGGGGTGCGTGGCCCTCCTGCACCAGCAAATTGGGCCTGCGCTGACCCGCCCTCACTCCACACAGAACTCAGGAACCCATGTCACCGTTCGCCAAGATCAACTCGACCAGGTCGCCGTTGTTGTACTCGGCGATCGCCGCGCTCCTTCTGACCGTCCTCGTGGGTGGTGTTCTCGCTGTCGTCCGGCACAAGACCATCACACTCGACGTCGACGGTGAGCAGATTCGCCTGAGCACCATGTCGACCAACGTCGACGGCGCTCTCGAGGACGCGGGCTACCCGATCGGTGACAAGGACGCAGTTGCCCCCGCGGCCGACGCTTCACTGTCCGACGGCGACACCGTGGTGCTCCGTCGCGCGCGAGAGATCACGCTGACGGTCGACGGTCAGCCGCAGAAGCTCTGGACCACCGCTTTGACCGTCGACGACGCGTTGAAGCAGTTGGATGTCGCGGCAGATGTGCACGTGTCGGCTTCGCGCTCGCAGCGTCTCCCGCTCGACGGCGCCGCGCTCGATGTGCTGACACCGGTTGTCGCAAAACTGGTCGACGGCGCAAACGCGGCAGCAGACGTGCGTGTCGCGGCTCCGACGGTAGGGGAGTTCCTCACCGCAAACGGAACTCCTCTCGAGCAGTCGGACACGGTGGTTCCCGCCGCCGACGCTCCACTGACCGAGGGCCTCGAGGTCACGGTGACGCGCAACCGCACCGAGAACAAAGTTGAGACCTTGCCGCTCGATCCGCCGGATCAGCGCATCGAGGATCCGACGATGAACCAGAGTCGCACGATCGTCGAGAACCCGGGCGTGCCCGGCGTGCGTGACGTGACGTTCGCCGTGAATCTCGTCAACGGTGTCGAGGCCGGACGCACACAGGTATCGGAGACGATCACCACACCGGCGCAGCCGAAGGTCGTGCGTGTCGGAACGAAGCCGGGCACCGAGGTGCCGCCCGTGGAGAACGGTGCGACGTGGGATGCGCTCGCACAGTGCGAAGCCACCGGCAACTGGGCTATCAACACCGGCAACGGTTTCTACGGCGGCGTGCAGTTCGATCAGAACACCTGGGAACGGCAGGGCGGGTTGAAGTATGCGCCTCGCGCCGACCTCGCAACCCGTGAAGAGCAGATCGCGATCGCGACGCAAACGCAGCGCACTCAGGGCTGGGGCGCATGGCCGTCGTGCTCGGGTCGCCTCGGACTGGGATAAGTTCTACTGGTGTCAGACGCCGAACAATCGAACGAACCCATCGCTACTCCGCGCGGGCAGGCAGCCCTGCTCGGTCCGGTCGAGGTGCGCGCTCTTGCCGAGGAATTCGGTGTCCGGCCCACGAAACAGTTGGGGCAGAACTTCGTTCACGACGCCAATACCGTGCGGCGCATCGTCACCACGGCAGGCGTCACTCGTGACGACGTCGTTCTCGAGGTCGGGCCTGGTCTCGGTTCGCTGACGATGGCGCTGATGGACGTCGTCGATCGCGTGATCGCAGTCGAGATCGATCCGAACCTCGCGGCTCGCCTTCCGAAGACGGTGGCCGAGCGAGCGCCGGAACTGGCCGATCGACTGACCGTCGTCGAAGCGGACGCGATGCGTGTGCTGCCTTCACAGATTCCCGGCGAGCCGACCGCGCTGGTCGCGAACCTGCCGTACAACGTCGCGGTGCCGGTGCTGTTGCATCTGTTTGCATCGCTTCCGAGTCTGCGGACCGCACTCGTGATGGTGCAGGCCGAGGTCGCCGATCGCCTGGCGGCTGATCCCGGAAGCAAGATCTACGGCGTTCCCAGCGTCAAGGCCAACTTCTTCGGCGAGGTTCGCCGCGCCGGTGCCGTCGGACGCAACGTCTTCTGGCCGGTGCCCAAGGTCGAATCCGGTCTGGTTCGTATCGACCGGTACGCGGAGCCACCGTGGCCGATGGACGAAAAGCACCGCAAGCAGGTCTTTGCTGCCATCGACGCCGCATTCGCACAGCGCCGCAAGACTCTGCGTGCCGCTCTCAGCGGATGGGCAGGTTCGCCGGCTGAAGCCGAACGACGACTCCTCGCTGCGGGCATCGAGCCACAGACGCGTGGCGAGATGCTCGACGCAGCAGCCTTCGTTCGGCTGGCTGGAGGCGAATAGCCCCGTGCGCGGTTAAGGAGTGCAGGGACTCCCTAACCGCGCACAGGGGGCTCGCCCCCTTAGTTGAACCGCCGCAACCTCAGGCTGTTGCTCACCACGAACACACTGCTGAATGCCATTGCGGCACCGGCGAGCATCGGGTTGAGCAGGCCGGCCGCAGCCAGCGGGATCGCTGCCGTGTTGTAGGCGAATGCCCAGAACAGGTTGCCCTTGATGGTCTTGAGCGTCTTGCGAGACAGACGAATTGCATCGGCTGCCGACCGCAGGTCACCGCGCACCAGAGTGATGTCGCTGGCCTCGATTGCAACGTCGGTACCCGTGCCCATTGCCAGACCGAGATCGGCCTGGGCCAGGGCTGCCGCGTCGTTCACGCCGTCGCCGACCATGGCCACGACGCGTCCTTCTGCCTGCAGCTTCTTGACGGCGTCGACCTTGTCGGCCGGCATGACCTCGGCGAACACGGTGCTGATTCCGACCTGATCCGCGACAGTGCGGGCGACGGTGGCGTTGTCACCGGTCAGCAGAACGGGTTCGAGGCCGAGTGACTTCAACTGTGCGATCGCTTCGGCGCTCGTGTCCTTGACCGCGTCGGCGATCACGAGGATGCCGCGTGCCTCGCCGTCCCAGCCCACCGCGATTGCGGTGCGCCCGGCCTTCTCTGCTTCAGCTTTCGCCTCGCGCAGATTCTCCGGCAACGGCATCGACCAGTCGGCGAGCAGCGCGTCTCTGCCGGCGACGACGGCATGACCGTCGACCATTCCCTGCACGCCGCGTCCGGCGACGTTCACGAAATCCTCGACCGGAGGTAATTCGCCCACGGCTTCGGTCGCGCCCTTCGCGATCGCTGCGGCGATGGGGTGTTCGGAGCGATGTTCGAGTGCGCCGGCCAGTCGAAGTACCTCGTCGACGGTTGTTCCTTCGCCCACGACGGTGTCCAGCAATGTCATCTGACCAGTAGTGACGGTTCCCGTCTTGTCGAGCACGACGGTGTCGACTGCGCGCGTCGATTCGAGCACCTCGGGTCCCTTGATCAGGATTCCCATCTGGGCTCCGCGGCCCGTGCCCACCAACAAGGCTGTGGGCGTTGCCAATCCGAGAGCACAGGGGCACGCGATGATCAGCACGGCGACCGCAGCGGTGAACGCCATCTCGATGGGGTTACCAGTCCCGAGCCAGTAGCCCAGTGTCGCAACGGCAATCGCGATGACGACCGGAACGAAGATACCGGCGATCCGATCGGCGAGGCGCTGAACTTCGGCCTTGCCGTTCTGTGCGTCTTCGACCAGTGCCGCCATCTGGGCGAGCTGGGTGTCGCTCCCGACGCGGGTGGCCTCGACGGTCAACGTTCCACCGACGTTGACGGTAGCGCCGACGACAGTGTCCCCGACACCGACTTCCTCCGGCACGGATTCACCCGTCAACATGCTCATGTCGACGGCTGAGCGGCCCTCGGTGATGATGCCGTCGGTGGCGATCTTCTCGCCGGGCCGAACGATGAAGGAGTCGCCCGCTGCCAGTTCTTCGGCGGGGATTCGTACTTCGACGCCGTCTCGCAATACCGCGACGTCTTTCGCACCGAGTTCCATGAGCGCGCGTAGTGCGGCACCGGACGTGCGCTTGGACTTGTGCTCGAAGTAGCGTCCGGCCAGTACGAACGTGATGACGCCCGCGGCAACCTCGAGGTAGATGTTGGCGCTGCCGTCCATCCGGTCGACCGTCAGTCTGAACGCGTGCTTCATTCCCGCTTCGCCCGCAGTGCCGAAGAACAGTGCGTAGAGCGACCAGACGAACGCCGAGATGGTGCCCAGGGAGATGAGCGTGTCCATCGTGGCGGCGCCGTGACGCAGGTTCACCCAGGCGGCACGGTGGAAGGGAAGGGCCGCCCACACGATGACCGGCGCGGCCAGTGTGAGGGAGAGCCACTGCCAGTTGTCGAACTGCAGCGCAGGAATCATCGCCATCGCGATGACCGGTACCGAGAGCAGAGTCGAGATGATCAGGCGGGTACGAAGCTCGCGCAGATCGCGATCCTGCGGCGTTTCCGCGTCCGGGTCGACGCTGTCAGGCGCGCTGGGTGGCTTGGGGAGCGCGGCGGCGTAGCCGGCGTTCTCGACGGCAGTGACCAGATCTTCGACGGGTACCCCGTCCGGGAAGGTGACCTTGGCCTTTTCCGTCGCGTAGTTGACGGTGGCTGTGACGCCGTCGATCTTGTTGAGCTTCTTCTCGATTCGTGACGCGCAGGAGGCGCAGGTCATTCCGGTGATCGCGAGTTCGACGCTGCTCGATTTGGCAGCATTGTCGACCGCAGTCGGTGACGTCATCAGTGCCCTCCCTCGTGATTGTCTGGAACTGAAGCTATGGAAGTGCCTGCATCTACAGTGAATTCGGCGGTCCGAACCACGCCCTCGTGCTGGAAGTCGAGGAACAGTCGGTATGTGCCTTCGCTCGGTGCCTGTGCGTGGAAGGAAATGTCCGGACCAGGAGCTGTGACGCCGTCGCCCGGCTCACCTTCGGGGTGCACGTGCAGGTAGGCGAGGTCGCCGGTGCGCAGGGCAACGAGGTGACCATAGGCGCCGAGGTACGGATCGAGATCGGTGACCGGGGTTCCGTCGCGAGCAACGCTCAGCGTGATCGGGCCGCCGGCAGTGGTCAGGTCACCGTCGAGAGTCACGGTGTATCCGTCGACAGTTGCGGTCGCGCTCTTCGCAGGCAGCGGCGCAGGAGTGAATTCGCCTGCCACGTCGAAGTTTCGGCCGAGTGTCAGTTGGGTGCCGTCGGTGGGATCGAAGTCCGCGAAGACTCGGTAGGTGCCGGCGACGGGCCAGGCCCAGTCGATCGACCAGGTGCCGTCTGCGGCGAGCGACGGATGCACGTGGCGGAATTCGCTGGTGTCGTTTCGGACGACAATGAGGTGAAGCTTCTTCTCGTGCAGGAGGTCGAAATCGACGACGGGCGCGTTGTTGCTGTCGAGAATCCGGAAGGTCAAGGTTCCCGGCTCCCCAGCTCGAACGGGTGCGGTCACTTCGGTGAGTGTGTATCCGCCGGAAGAGACTTCGAGCCCTGCAGGTGTTGCCGAATCCATGCCTGGCATCGATTCGGTGGTTGATTCGTGGGTGCTGTGCTGGGTGGTGGACATGTCTATCGGGCTTCCGATTGCGGCCCCCACGCCGAGGGCGGCGCCGAAGACGGCGACCAACCCTACGGCGTAGGTGGCAAGTGTTGTGGAGGTGCGCACGGCTGACTCAGCTTGGTACGACTGCGTAGCCGGCTTCGTCGACTGCTGCGGCGACGTCGGCTTCGGAGACAGGAGCATCGCTGGTGACAACGACGCGTCCGCTCGCCAATTCGACATCCACCGCGGTTACGCCCGCGATGTTGCCGACCTCTTCCTTGACGGATCCGACGCAGTGTCCGCAGGTCATTCCGGAAACGGTGTATTCGGCGGTGGTCATCGCAGATCCCTTCGGTTGTGGAAAACTCATTTTACGGATACCCGGTGTAGGTATCGCTCTGCAACTGAAGGTACCCCCAGGGGGTATGCCTGTCAATGGGTTGGGCAGTGATGAAGGCCTCAGGGAAGACAACAGGGCGGATGTGTGGTCTACTTGTGTTGGTCGTAAGTGTTTGTGTTTGTGTTTCCACGCTCGCAAATAGTTAGGTTGCGAGCGTTTGGACATCCTCCACGGATTTGTCTCAGAACGGTCGTAGTAAGTGACCCGGGCGGTCGAAGCGACTGCCTGTTGACACTGTGTTAGAGGAGATTTACATGGCAGAGGGCATCGTGAAGTGGTTCAACTCCGAGAAGGGGTTCGGCTTCATCGCTCCGGAAGACGGCAGTGCTGACGTCTTCGTTCACTACTCCGAGATCCAGAGTGGCGGCTTCCGCACTCTCGAGGAGAACCAGCGCGTGGCGTTCGAGATCGGTCAGGGCAACAAGGGCCCGCAGGCCACCGGCGTTACCATCGTCTAAGACGTCCATGTAAGTCGGGCAACCGGCGCATGACGTACTGACAAGACCCCAGCTCTTCGGAGTTGGGGTCTTGTTGTATTTTGCGCGAAAAGTGCTGTCATGCATTGAGATAACGCTGAGCGGCTACTGTCGTTTCCGCCGCGATCGTGCGGCATTCTTCGCGGAGTTCAGGTGGATTCACCACCGTGAAATCGGCGTCGAAGGCCCTGAGCCACTGTGCGATCGACCGCAGCGAAGTGCCCGAAAGCACTATGACGCAACGGCCTTCGTCGGTGGACTCCACTGATCCCCACTGTTCACTGACCATGGGTGCAATCTGCTCGATGGGTGCATGCAGTAGAACTGTTGCGCGCGTGGAGGAATAAGCCCGAGCAACACCGCGGGAGACGAAGTCTGCTGCGCCACCGGCAGGTAGGTCCCGAGGCGTGAATCGTGGACCGGTGGGGATCTTGGGTTCCATCCTGTCGACGCGAAACGACCGCCAGTCTTCGCGAGCGAGATCCCAGGCCACCAGGTACCACCGAACTCCCGACCGCACGAGTCGGTACGGTTCCACCTCGCGCCGGCTCTGCGTCCCGTCGTGCGTGCTGTAGTCGAACCTCAGACGTTCGTGGTTGTGGCACACCGACGCGATGGCGGACAGGACGGACGCATCGACTGCGCTCGCTGCCGGCTCTCGTGGCACCACGTCGATCGACAGGGACTCCAGACGGTGCCGCAGTCTCGACGGCATGATCTGTCGCAGTTTCGCGAGCGCGCGCATCGAAGCCTCGCCGATGCCGACCACGGATCCGGTCGCTCCAGACTGCAGAGAGAGCGCCACCGCGAGCACTTCTTCGTCATCGAGCTGTAGCGGGGGCATTTCCGCACCGGCTCCCAGGCGATATCCGCCGCCGACGCCGACCGTCGCGTCGACCGGGTAGCCGAGATCGCGGAGGCGGTCCACGTCACGTCTGACTGTGCGCGGGGTGATCGCGAGCTTGTCTGCGAGTTCGGCACCGGACCAGTCTCGACGTGTCTGGAGCAGTGACAGCAACCGCAGTAGGCGAGCCGATGTCTCCTTCATGGCAAGAAGTCTGCCAAACATTTAGGACCCAATGCGTCCTCAATTGAATTTAGGTTGGTCCACATCCGACCAGTCGAGAAGAAATTGGGGCACATCATGAGTCGCAGAAACGACAGACCGATGATCGAGACGAAGGCGCTCACCAAGCACTTCGCTCAGGGCAAGAAGCTCGTGGAAGCCGTCAAGGGAGTCACGCTCGACGTCGCGGAGGGTGAGTTGGTTGCCTTGCTGGGCCCGAACGGGGCCGGAAAATCGACGACGTTGCGCATGCTGACCACCTTGCTCGAGCCCACGTCCGGCAGCGCGCGAATCGCAGGGTTCGACATCTCCGCGGCGCGAAACGAGGTGCGCTCGAGCCTTGGATACGTCGGACAGGGCAACGGCGCCGGCCACAACCAGCGGGTTCGCGACGAGTTGGTGACGCAGGGGTTGTGCTACGGAATGTCCAAGGGCGACTCGCAGGTCCGGGCCGACGAGTTGCTGGGTGATCTGGAACTCACCGATCTGGGCGCTCGCAAGGTCAGTACGCTGTCCGGCGGGCAGCGACGGCGGCTCGATATTGCCCTGGGCCTGGTCCATCGCCCGCCCCTCCTGTTCCTCGATGAGCCGTCCACGGGCATGGACCCGCAGAGTCGGGCCAACCTCTGGGACCACATCCTCCGGTTGCGGCGAGAGATGGGCACGACGATCGTGCTGACCACGCACTACCTCGAAGAAGCGGATTCGATGGCAGAGCGGGTCATCGTCATCGACGAGGGCACTGTCATCGCGGACAACACCGCTGCCGCACTCAAGGCGGATCTTGCGGGAGATCATCTTCTGCTCACCTTCGACAGCGCCGAGGCGGCCGGGATCGCAGCGTCGGTGGCCGAGCAACTTGTCACCGTCCGTGAAGTCACTGTCGACGCAAGCGCAGTGAGTATCCGTGCCGACGAGGGTGATTCGGCCCTACCTGTGTTGCTTCGCGAAGCGGATGCCCGAGGTGCCCGCGCTCTCACCGCCGACATCGCCCGACCCACTCTTGACGACGTCTTCCTCACCCTCACCGGCCGCAGTCTGCGCGAGAGTGCCGCCGCGGTCGTTTCCTGAAACCACGACAAAGAACTTCGACGAACAGGAATCTGCCATGACAATCACACTCGATGCCCCACGTACCTTGCGCGGCAACATCGTTCGAGACAGCGCAATCGTGATGGGTCGTGAGCTGCGACCGATGTTGCGTGACCCGGTCAGCGTCATCTTCAGCCTCGTTCAGCCGCTGATCCTGCTGGCGTTGTTCGGACCTCCGCTCAAAGGGGTCCCGGGTACCGGTGACGGCGTATGGAATTGGTTCATTCCCGGTGTATTGGTGATGATCGCGATCTTCGGAACGACGATGACCGGTTCCAACCTTCTGATGGAGATGCAGCAGGGATCGCACGAGCGCATGCTGGTGACTCCGCTCAGACGCTCGTCGTTGCTGATCGGCAGGGCGTGCAAGGAGATGGTTCCGCTTGCCGCGCAGGCGATTCTGATCATTCTAGTTGCACTTCCGCTCGGGTTGGACGTCAACGCAGCGGGCGCCGCGCTTGGGATCGTCCTGCTCGGAGTGTTCGGCGTCGGACTCGGTGCGCTCTCGTACGCTCTCGCTCTGGCTGTGCGAGAGCAGGATTGGATGTTCTGGGTCGTTCAGCAGACGCTGATGTTCCCGCTCCTGATCCTGTCGGGAACCATGCTTCCGCTCGACGATGCGCCGGGTTGGATGAAGGTCCTCGTGAACATCAATCCGCTGGGCTACGTCGTCGACGCCGAGCGGGCACTGTTTGCCGGTGACTTCGCGTCGGGCAGCGTTCTGGCAGGAATCGTGGCCGCTGTGGGCGTTGCGGTTGTCGGTCTGGGCGTAGGTGTGCGCGCGGTGAAATAGCGTCGGTGTGCTGGCTGTCGGACGGGGTGCGGCGGTCGCAGGTTTTCGCCCAGGTGTTCGCAGCGCCTATTGTTGTTCCTTGTGCTCTCCGTCGTTCCCCGCCCCGTAGTTGTCCGGGCCCCGTCCAAGGTGAATCTCCACCTTGCCGTCGGGGACCTGCGCGACGACGGCTATCACGAACTGACGACGGTGTTCCAGGCATTGTCGCTGGCAGACACCGTCACGGTGGCGCCTGCGGACGCTCTGACCGTGCGGGTTATCGGCGACGACGCCGCGGCCGTGCCTACCGATCGCACCAATCTCGTGTGGCGGGCCGCCGAGATGCTCGCGGTTGAGGGTGGCGTGGCCCCGAACGTGGAGATCGTCATCGAGAAAGGCATTCCCGTCGCAGGAGGAATGGCCGGCGGGAGCGCCGACGCGGCCGCCGCGTTGGTTGCGCTCAACTCGTTGTGGAAGCTCGACTTCTCTCGGCCCGATCTCGACGCCTTCGCGGCACGCCTCGGGAGCGACGTCCCGTTCTCCCTGCACGGTGGCACCGCGCTCGGAACCGGCCGCGGCGAACAACTTGTCCCCGTCTTGACCCGCCACACCTTTCATTGGGTGTTGGCGCTGGCCAAGGGCGGCTTGAGTACGCCCGTCGTGTTTCGAGAACTGGACAAGCTGCGGGCCGAAGGTTCTCCGAAACGGTTGGGGAGTGCCGACGCCTTGATTCAGGCGCTCACCACCGGTGATGCTCATCTGCTCGCCCCGCTCCTCGGCAACGATCTGCAGGCGGCAGCGCTCTCACTCAACCCGGATCTACGACGGACGCTGCGAGCGGGCGTCGAAGCCGGAGCATTGTCCGGCATCGTCTCCGGCTCCGGACCGACATGCGCGTTTCTCTGCGCCGACGCACAGTCCGCGGTGGAAGTGAGCGCAGAACTTGCGGGAGCGGGGGTGTGCCGCACCGTTCGCGTGGCGAGCGGACCTGTTCCCGGAGCACGAATACTCGACAATGCGGCAAAGGGACAGCACTGATGGCGAATCTGATCAATCTGGAAAACGTGTCGAAGTCTTTCGGCGTCAAGCCGTTGCTCGACGGGGTCTCCCTGGGCGTCGAGGAGGGCGAGCGCATCGGCGTGGTCGGCCTCAACGGTGGCGGCAAGACAACTATGCTCGAGGTCCTCGCGGGTGTGGAGCAGCCGGATTCGGGACGAGTGAGCCGCGTCGGCGGATTGCGGATGGCCGTCGTGACACAGCGCGGCGTACTGCCTCCCGGCTCCACGGTCGGTGAAGTGGTCCTGGGGCCGCTCGGAGTAGCTCAGCACGAGTGGGCCGGCGATGCGCGCATCCGTTCAGTGCTCTCGGGTATCGGCATCGACAACCTGGGCGCCGGCGGCGAGCGGTCTGCATTGGACGCCAAGGTCGACGGACTGTCCGGCGGCGAGCGCCGCCGCGTCGCGCTGGCTGCAGCTCTTGTTCAGGACCTCGATCTGCTGGTGCTCGACGAGCCCACCAACCACCTCGACGTCGAAGGTGTTCAGTGGTTGGCCGAGCACCTCGTCTCACGTCGCAGTGCGCTTGTTGTCGTGACCCACGATCGCTGGTTCCTCGACACCGTCGCCACCCGCACCTGGGAGGTTGTCGGTGGCGGCGTCGAAAGCTACGAGGGTGGCTACAACGACTGGGTATTCGCCCGTGCCGAGCGTTCCCGTCAGGCCGACGCTTCCGAAGAGCGTCGCCGCAACCTTGCGCGTAAGGAACTGGCGTGGCTGCGCCGCGGTGCTCCTGCCCGTACGTCCAAGCCGAAGTACCGCATCGAAGCAGCAGAAGCCCTGATCGCCGACGTTCCGGCACCTCGTGACGCGGTGGCGCTTGCGTCGTTCGCGCAGCGTCGGCTCGGCAAGGTTGTCATCGAACTCGAAGACGCTCGTCTGGAGACCCCGGACGGGCGCGTACTCGTCGAGGATCTGACCTGGCGTCTGGCACCGGGCGAGCGTGTCGGCCTGGTCGGCGTCAACGGCTCGGGCAAGACGACGCTGCTGCGGACGCTGGCCGGTGAACTCGAGCCTGCAGCCGGAAAGCGCATTCAGGGACAGACCGTCCACATCGGTTGGCTCAAGCAGGAACTCGACGATCTTCCGACCGACATGCGCGTACTCGACGCGGTCAAGGATGTAGCCGAGCGAATCACCCTGGGTGACAAGGAAGTATCGGCTGGTCAGCTGGCTGAGCGGCTGGGCTTCACACCGGCGCGTCAGCGCACCCCCGTCGGTGACCTGTCCGGTGGTGAGCGCAGACGTCTGCAGTTGACGCGTGTTCTCATGGCCGAGCCCAATGTCTTGCTTCTCGACGAGCCCACCAACGATCTCGACATCGACACGCTTCAGCAACTCGAGGATCTGCTCGACGGCTGGGCAGGCACCATGGTTGTGATCTCGCACGACCGGTACCTGATCGAGCGCATCTGTGACACCACCTGGGCGCTCTTCGGTGATCGCAAGCTCACCAACCTGCCCGGCGGTATCGAGGACTACCTGCGTCGGCGCGCCGCGATGGGGGATGGCGACAACCCGTCAGTGGCCTCGACCGCGAGTGGTGCGTCGAAGAGCAAGCAGGTTCGCGACGGTGCCGCGGATCGCGCTGCACGCAAGGAACTTTCGAAGCTCGAGCGGTCTATCGCGAAGTTCGACGACCGTGAAAAGAAGCTGCACGCATCACTCGCCGACGCGGCCACCGACCCGGACAAGCTGCAGAAGCTCGGCGCAGAACTCAAGCAGGTCATCGCCGACAAGGAAGCCGCCGAAGAGCAGTGGATGGAGCTGTTCGCCGAGCTCGACGGCTAGGGGAACTTCGCCCCGAACTTCTTGAAGGTTCGCTCTGGATCCACGGTGTCCGGAGCCTGCCTGCGCAGCAGCGCATCCAGAACGAGCCCGTCCAGTGCTGCGACCAATTCCGCTGCATCGGACGAGGTCATGCCGCGTTCGATCAAGATGGCAACAAATCGATCCCGACCACGCACCAGTTCCACTGCGAGGTCGGGATCGTGGAATGACGCGATGATCAGTTCGTAGCGAGCACGAGTGCGACCGGACTCGGGCCCCAGCCACCGGGCCACCTGTTGCTTCGGCGTCTCGCCCGGGCGAGGAAGATCGCCGTCCAGAAGGTGTCGCACCACTTCGACTATCAGCCCACGTTGGTTTGCGAAATAGTGCCGTGCGCTGCCGTGCGGCACGCCGGCTTCGTCCTCGACACCCCTCATCGACCAAGCTCGAAACCCAACCCGGCTCGTCTCTTTCGACACCCTGCTTGTGCTGTGCGTTGTTGCGATTGTGTGTTTTGCGGGGTATGTCTTCTATCGCGTGATATTGACCGACTAGGCGAATGTTGATGTACTTCAACAGGTCTCGAGTCTTCATGTTCTCGAAGTTGTCCGTTTTGCCCCTGGCGTTCGAAAGTGTGTTCGATTAAAATTTCGGTATGGACAGTCGGGATGCGTGGCAGCTGGATGGTGAGAGCCTCAAGGGTGAGGTTCTGGATCTGGTGCGTGTCCGGCACGAGTTGCAGTCGCGGATGGTGTTGTTGATCGTGGAGATGTTTTCCCGGGAGGTTCTCGGTGGGAAGGGTTTTCGGGCGATCGCGCAGTGGTTGCACGGTTCGACGAATTTGGAGATCGGTGAGTGCAGTCTGCTCGTTGGTTTGGCGCGGTTGCTTCTGCTCGAGCCTGTTGTCGCGGATGCGTTTCACCGGGGCGATGTTGATGCGTTGAAGGCGCGGCAGGTGGCGTCGTTTTGTCAGCATCCGCCGAAGAATATGACCCTGGCGGATGTGGAGAAGGCTCGCGGGATTTTGTTGTCGTTGGCGTCGAAGAATATTGCGGATTGTGATGCGGTGCGGGCGGCGATCCGGAGGATCGAGAAGCAGTACGGCAAGCGTGAGGACGGTGTTCCGGTCGGGGAAGACTCTGAGCGGAATGAGTTCTACGCCTCGAAAGGCCTGTACGGGCGGGTCACAGTCAAGGGTGATCTGGATGCGGTGAACGGGGCGCGGTTGATCACGTTGCTGTCGAGCCTGTCGGCGCCGACGCCGGAGAAGGACGGCGTCAAAGACACTCGCACTCCGGCACTACGACGTGCGGACGGGTTCTGTGAGTTGTTGCGCCGGTACGAGCGGGCGGGGTTGGGTCCAATCGAGGGCGGCGTGAAACCACACATCACGGTCACCGCCAGCGCGAAAGACATGACCGATATGCAGGCCTTGAAAGACCTCCTGCCGTCGACGGAGGAACTCGGGTACGCGTGGGCGGATTGGGTGGGCCCGATCAGTATTGACACCGCACGGATGTTGGCCTGTGACTGCACCGTGACGCGGATTCTGTTGGACGAGAATGGTGTTCCGCTCGACTGCGGTAAGGAAGTAAGAACGGCGACGGTTCCGCAAAGGCGAGCGTTGACGGTGCGTGATGGCGGGTGCGCGTTTCCGGGGTGCGGGACACCGTCGGGGTGGTGTGATGCTCACCATATCGTTCACTGGAGTGACGGTGGCCCAACGGATCTCGACAACCTGATCTTGTTGTGTGGTCATCATCATCGGACGCTGCACCACACCGAGTGGCGGGTGGAGATCGGCCAGGATCGGAAGGCGGTGTTCTATCCGCCGATGTCGATTGATCCGTTCCAGCGGCCGATCGGCGGGAACAGTCCACCGACAGCGGCGTGAACCGCGACAACTGAAGACGTCAGCACCGGGGCAGAACTATGCCCCGGTGCTGACGGCTGTCTCCTGTCGGAACGCAACTGTCAGAACGTGAGCGTGAGTCGCCCGTTCTCGTCGTTGATGTGAACAGTTCGCCCGATCGCCGGCGGGTTGTCGCCGCGAAGCTGGGTCAGTTCGGCCGCATTCTCGGGACCAGTGTGACCGGCGACGCGACGGCCGTCCGGCGTCGTCGCGATCACGAACCCGATCTCAGGCTCGCCAGTGCGGCCGTATTCGACAGAAGCCGTGACTATTTCCGCCGTGCCCGTGTAATCAGTGATCAGTTCCGGAACCTCCGCAGTTAACGCGCGTGCGTTGGGATCGCCGACGTACCCGTCAGCATGAGCGGCGGCGGACAACAGTACGCAGTGCTGGTAGGTGAGGAATCCACCGTTGCCGTGGACGAGGGCAAGGTTGGCGCCGTCACGAATTCGCCTGGTGACCTCGGCGACGGAATGCAGGGTGTAGCTGTTCAGTGGCCCCCCGAAGAACGAGTGACCTCCGGTGACGCTCGGGATCGCGGTTTCTGGGAGCCCGAGTTCGCGGATCAACAGCTTTGGCACGATCGGGAAGCAGCTGTAGGCATCGACGATGTCGAGTGCGTCGGTACCGACTCCGGCACCATCGAGGGTGCGATGCACGGCATCGTGCATCGCGGCTGAATTGTCGAAGCCGTTGCGGCTGAGGATGTCCAATGGATCACTGGCACCGGCTCCGCCCCAGAGATAGACCAGATTTCCTTCGTCGATACCGAATTCGACGGCCGTCGACAATGAGCAGACGACAACGGCCGCAGCCTGATTGACGAAGGGCATCGCGTTGAGCATCAGTGGGTACGGCTCGGAGACCATCCGGTTACCGGGGCCGACAGTGCCGATCTCTTCCGCCGATCGGATCTCCGACGTC
Source organism: Rhodococcus sp. IEGM 1318 (assembly GCF_033142465.1). Taxonomy (NCBI): domain Bacteria; kingdom Bacillati; phylum Actinomycetota; class Actinomycetes; order Mycobacteriales; family Nocardiaceae; genus Rhodococcus; species Rhodococcus sp. IEGM 1318. The sequence continues at coordinate 196,659 of NZ_JAWLSC010000006.1, read as the reverse complement.
CAGGAAGCGGGATTCTTCGACGCCAGCTCCGAGAACGCGGCGTACATCCTCGCGGACCAGGCGAGCGATTCGCGGGCGCCGAGGCCCTCCGCTGCACTGAAACAGTTCTCGAACAGCGGGTAGACGCGCGTCGGCACGATGAAACCGGCGCGCTGCATTTCGGGGCTTCCCAGGTCGGTCGGATCGAATCCGGGAGGCCCACCGGGCGCTGCCGTCCACCCGATCGAGTCGGGGGTGACTCCGGACTTTCGCAGCGCGGTGGTGCTGGCGTGCGATTCTCCGCCCACGAGCAGAGCAACCGAAGATTCACCGCGGGCGATGGCCGCGCCGATCCGATCGAGGAGCGCCGCGGGCCAGTGTCCACCGATCGGAGAGGTCGAGGTGACCTTGGGGGTCGCGCCTAGTCGTGAGGCAAGCAGCCCGGGGAGATCGTCGTACGACCAGCTGACTGTCTTGATCGCGAACACGGAATCGATCTGTGTTCCCAGTTCAGCGCGTCCACTGTCGTTCAAGGCGGCGACGGTGGCGTCGTGAATCAGATCGAGAGGTTCGCGGTGCCCGTCGGCGGGATTCCAGCGCAGATCGCCGACGCCGACGATGACCGGGATTCGTGATGCGTCAACCATCATGTACCTCTCGTTGCCGACCCGTAGCCGGGAGTTGCAGTCACGATATCGGGGACCCTGGTATGTGTAACTCTGGGGTCACAGTCAACAATTTTCGGGTTCCTATTTAGGTATGCCTAACGAAAGTCCTATACTCGTCATCATGACAGCTGTGGCAGAGAGAATTTCGGTGCCCGTGGGGCCGCGTTCCATCGATCACCCCTACTCGATGACAACGGTGACTCTGAAGCTCTCTCACCAACGGCAGTGGGCACCGCACCGTCACCCTGAACATGAGCTGATCTGGGGAAACTCCGGCGGAATGCTCACGGTTGTCGCTGACGGCATCACCTGGGAGGTTCCGCCTTCGGCGGGGCTGTGGTTGCCCGCCGGCGCGTTGCATGCCGTGAAGGCAGGTCCGGGTACGGAGTTCTTCTGCACCTATTTCCGGCCCGAGGCTCACGCCGCGCCCTCGGGCGTTCCGGGCTTGTTCGGTGTCAGTGCTCTCCTGCGTGAGGTGCTCCTGCACATGCATCGGCGGAACATGCCCGACGAAGCGCGTAGTCGAGCCGAGCGGGTGGCCTTCGACATGCTGCAGCCGCTCGAAGTTGCTGCTGTGGAGGTTCCGATGCCGACCGATCCGCGGGCGCTGTTCGTTGCCGAAGCATTGGTCGCCAATCCCGCAGACCAGCGCTCGCTGTCGGAATGGGCACTGACGGCTGGCGGCAGTGTCCGTACGTTGACGCGAGTGTTCGCGCAGGGCACGGGAATGACCTTTGCACAGTGGCGAATTCAGGTTCGAGTCCGCGCAGCACTGACGTATCTGGCTGCTGGAGTGCCGGTTTCGGTTGTCAGTAGGCGAGTCGGGTACGAAACTCCGAGTGCTTTTGTCGCAGTGTTCCGTCGGGTCACCGGCCGTACGCCCGGAAGCATGATGAACAAGGGGAGTGTGGCGCCCGAATCGGTGCCGTACCTTCTGCACGCTTGATTCGGGTCACAGCGGGCGTATGCGCACAGTTCCGGCGGCGGATTCAGCATCTATCCGGTGGGCGCTCATCGAGTCCTCGGGGACCGATGACATCGACTGTCCGATCTCGGACCGCACGTCGACCATGTAGGTCACGTTGTTCGGAACCTGTACCGCTATATCGCCATGAGTAGTGCGTGCTTTCACCGATGACGGCGGCGATTCCGCACTGATTCGAATATCGCCCACGGTGGACTGCGCGTCGATTGGATCGGCGGATTCGGCACTGACGTTGATCCGGCCGACTGTCGTTCGCGTGGTGATGTCCCCGGAGTGGCGACGCAGTGTGACATCGCCGACGTAGGAGGTCACTCGTATACGACCGGACAGATCGCTGGCCTCGACAGACCCTGCCCGCGTTTCGACGGTAAGGCTTGTATCGGGAGGAAGTTCGACGGTGACGGTCAGATCGCATCGCGCAAAGCCGAGGTCTGGGCAGTGCGCAATCAATGAATCGTCTGAAGCGAAGTCGACGCTCGGTGGATCACCCCGATACCGGCCCTCGGCCGTTACGTGAACCTGACCGTCGGTACTCGGTTGAAGTCGAACATCGATGTCGCCGCTCTCTGTGAGAACCGCGAGCGACGAACTGGATTCGCGGGTTGTTGTCGTGCGAAAGTCTTGCCACTTCGGCACGCCGAAGGCGTACACGAGAGTGGAGCCCGCAAGAAGGCTGACGAGGAGAACGGTAGTCAGTGCGCCGGCGATCGCTACAAATCGCCGCGGGGTCTTGGTGAATTTCACGTCGCTCCCAGATATCTGAGTACCGCAAGAACTCGGCGATGGTCGGCAGAGTCGTTGTACAGATCGAGTTTGGTGAAGATGTTGCCGATGTGCTTTTCGACAGCAGCATGGCCGATGACCAAAGTGGCCGCGATACCCGAGTTTGACTGACCCTGCGCCATTACCGTGAGTACTTCGCGTTCGCGCGGAGTGAGCCTGGCCAGCGGGTCGTCCTTGGGCGCGCGAGCAAGCAACTGTTGTACGACGTCCGGGTCGATCACAGTCCCGCCAGCGGCTACCCGGTTGACGGCGTCGACAAATTCGTCGACATCCGCGACGCGGTCTTTGAGAAGGTAGCCGACGCCGTCGATACGACTTCGAAGCAGTTCGGCGGCATACCGTTCCTCGACGTATTGGGAGAGGACGAGAACGCCTACAGCAGGCCACCTTTGACGGATGACAAGGGCTGCGCGCAGACCCTCATCGAGAAAAGTCGGTGGCATACGAACGTCGACCACGCAGACATCGGGTAACACGTCCACCTCAGAGAGTTCTCTGAGCAGGTTCTCGGCGTCTCCGACGCTCGCCGTGATGTCGACTCCGTGGTCGGTGAGGAGCCGTCTGATGCCCTCTCGAAGCAGAACCGAATCATCGGCAAGCATCACGCGCACGGTACCTCCACGACAATCGAAGTTGGGCCGCCGACTGGACTCTCGACGTGCAAACTTCCGTCGACACCACTGAGACGATCCGCCAGACCAGCAAGTCCGCCACCAGGTTGGATCACTGCGCCGCCTCGTCCGTTGTCGCAGACTTCGATCCTCAAGCTTTGCCCGAGACGCTCGACGGAAACGGTTGCGCGGGTTGCTTGCGCGTGTTTGGTCACGTTGGTGAGTGCCTCCGATACGAGGAAGTAAATGGTCGACTCCATGGTGGCCGTAGGCCGCGAAATTCCGCCCAATTCGGGAGCGATGTTGATGTCGACTGGAACCGAACACAGTGCCGCGACGGACGAGAGAGCGGCGTCGAGTCCACGATCGGTCAGGATGGGCGGGTGCAGGCCTCGGGTCAACGCACGAATGTCGGCGATCGCGTTCCGAGTCTCGCGATGCGCGTCGTCGAGCAAGGAGCGAAGCATGGCGTCGTCTGAAGATTTGGCGCGAGACTTTGCGTGACCCAAAGAGATCGACACTGCCACCAGACGTTGTTGGGCGCCGTCGTGGAGGTCCCGTTCGATGCGCAAGCGCTCCGCCTCTGCCGCGTCGATGACCCGTGTCCGACTGTGCGTCAACTCTTCTACACGTGTTTCCTGTGCGGACGCACCCAAAAGCGAACGGCTGAACCACCAGTCGGCGCGCGCGAGGCAGGTAACGAAAGGTGGTGTGACAAATACGAACCACAGGACAGCGGGGATCGCGATGATTACCAGCACTTCCAGCGTGAAAGTTTCGGCGATCTCGAGCTGTGATCCCGGAGGATCGGTGATCAGCCAGGCGAGAGGCGCAACGGTAAAAACGACAGGCACAATCAGTTGCGCTGTGACGAGGACAAGAACGGCAATTGATAGTGGAAGGCGAAGAATCCAGTGAAGTAACGACTTCCACAGCGTCGGACCTCGAACGGACTCGACGAAGCGTGCACGGAAGGTGGCAGCACGGGTTGGCGAAGCACGATCGGTGACCACGCCACTGAAGAACTTCACTGACCACAGCTGTGCTCGGTCGGCGTACCGCAACGGTGGGATCATGAGCGCGAATACCAACACGCCCACTAGTGCAAATGGCAGTGTGACGACGGCGAGGGTTAGCCATGCGATGACGACGATTGCCAGTGAACCCGAGACCAGCGAGGTCCCGAGAGAAACGAATGCCAGCCACCACGACGTGGTGAACCAGGCACGCAGGGGATTGCGTGGAATGAACAAGCCACTTTCTTGCATCTGGTTCACCTCCGTCCAGCAACCCGACACTCTGCCGGTTTGAACAGCCTAGAGGCGCTGGGTCGTCCAAACATTCAGGCCAACTGACGGACTGATAGTAGGGGAAACCCCACCGTGTATCGGTCGGCACACGCTGCCGACTTCGGTCGCTGGAATCGCGACGCTGGTGCCTATGGAACTTCTGGAGCGGATCGACACCTTGGCGGCGCAGTTCACCCGAGTCGTCGATGTCGACAACCTTGCACATATTCCGTCCGTAGTCCTGCTCGTCGGCGTCGCACTTCTCTTGCTGATCGAGTCCGGATTTCTGTTCGGTTTGGCGACTCCGGGCAACAGTCTCCCGATCACGATGGGTGTGTTGGTATCTGCCGGCGCGGTCGACGCGGTGTCTGCGGTGATCGCGATCGCTGTGGGTTCCAGTGCGGGGGCACAACTCGCGTTTCGGCGGTCACGGGTTCGTGGCCTCGTGGTGCTTCCGCAAGGACTCGAAGTCAAGCTGCCCAAGGTTGCGGTGCGGTGGCAGGGCGTGTTGATCGAGCAAGTACACAAGCGCCCTCAGCTGACTGCACTGTGCGCGCATCCGGTGGGAGCTGTTCGGACCGTTGCACCTCGACTGTTAGCCGGTAGCACCCTGCAGCACAAAGAGTTCGCGCTGCTCAACATGCTCGCAGCGCTGATCTGGGCTACTGGATTGGTGATGGTAGGAGCTCTGGCAGGAGAGAGCGAGACGTTCCGCACTCTGTACAGCTTCATGTGGGTTCCGGCAGTGGTGGTTGTCGGGACGTCATTGATACGCCGGCATCTCGATTCCGAAAAGGCTGACGGCGTATCGATCTCGCCTAGCGCCGCGGCGCGGACCACGCTTCCCACAGCTCCGCGTACCGACCGCCGAGGTTGACCAACTCATCGTGAGAGCCTTGCTCGACGACGCGGCCGTCGTTCATGACGAGGATCTGGTCGGCGTCGACGGCCTGCGAGAGTCGGTGTGCCACTGTGACAGCAGTGCGACCCCGGGTCAGGGCGAGCGCGGCATCGTCGAGGACCTTGGCTCCGGCGCTGCCCGCTTCGGCGGTCGCTTCGTCGAGAATCAGCAGCGGCGGATCCAGTAATTCGATTCTCGCCAACGCAAGTTGTTGTGCCTGTGTTGCGGTCAGCCGGTGTCCACCGTCTCCGACCACGGTTTCGAGTCCGTCCGGGAGCGCCCGCAGCCAATCGGAGGCCCCGACGGTATCGAGCGCCGCAGTGATGTCGTTGTCGGTTGCCGACGGGTCGGCCAGCCGCAGATCCTCGGCCAATGTGCCGGCAAAGACGTGGACCTCCTGCGTCACGAGAGCGACCGCGCTTCGAGAAGTCGACCGCGGCAGTTCGTTCCGGGGGACGTCCCCGATCTTCACGACGCCTTCGGTCGGTTCGTAGGTCCCCGCGATCAGTTTTGCGACTGTCGATTTTCCGGCTCCGGTAGCGCCCACCAGTGCGGTGACGGTTCCTGCCGGAATGATGATGTCGATGTCTCGCAGAACAGGAGCGTCGCCGCCACGGTACGAGAATGTGACGCGTTCCAACGACGCCGAGCTGTCGACAGGTTCCTGCGGATCGGTCGGTGCGGATGGCACGGGCGCAAGTGTGACTCCGACCAGGCGAGCCAACGCGATTGTGCCTTCCTGCAATTCGTCGAACACGCTGAGAACCGCACCCACCGGATCGAAGAGACGATGGAAGAACAATGCTGCGGCGGTGGCGGCACCGATGCTGATCTGACCGTCTTTCACCAGCCAGAAGCCGGTGATCAGCACGGCGGACAGGCCGATGAACTCGGCGATGTTGAGTCGGCCGAAGAACCTGGTGCGTAGACGCGTGGTCAACAAGCTCAGCCGGACGGCCGTCATCGATCGAGATTCGATCTGTTCGAGATGCGGCTCGGCCAGACGGAGCGATCCGACGGTGTCGGAGTTGCTCAGTGAGTCCAGGAGCTGTTGCGCACGTGCACCTTCCGCCTCTCGCTCCTCGCGGTAGACCGGTGCCGACCTCGAGAGATACCAGCGCAGCGCCTGGATCTGGATGGGCGCCGCGATCACCGCGGCCATGGCGAATCGCCAATCGAGGCTGCCCAATCCGATCAGGGTCAACGCGATGGTCAGTGCCGCGGTGGCAAAAACCGGAAGTGCTTCGGATACAGCGCGGGTCACCAAGCGGACGTCCCCGGTGATGCGGGAGACGAGATCTCCGCGCCCTGCTCGTTCGACGTCGCTCTGCGGAAGATCGAGAACCCGGACGACAACTTCTTCGCGCAGGTCGGCGACAACCCGTTCGCCGACACCGGCGAGCAGGTAGTTGCTGACTCCGACGAGGAAGGAGGAGGCAACCGCGATGCCGACCAACGCGAGAGTCAGTGTGCCGATGCGAGAGACAGCGTCGCCGTCTCCGTCGGTCACGGCGTCGACCATGGCGCCGAGGACCAGCGGTGTGAGCAGGCCGATCGCGGTCGCGGCGGTCAGGGTGACGACTGCTGCGATCGCGGAGATCCGGTGGGGTCCCATCAACCGAAGTGCCGCGCGGCGCGCTTGTTTCGGTGTTGCGGTGGGGAGTAGTTCGTTCACAGCTCGATCACCCGATCGCAGATATCGAGCAGCACGGGGCTGCTGGTCAGAAGTATTGTGGCGTGCGCCCCGCGTACCTCGGCGATCCCGCGTGCAATGCGCGCTTCGGTGACGGAGTCGACGGCAGTGGTGGGGTCGTGCAGCACCAGGACCGGAGCTTCGCTCGCCAGTGCCCTTGCCAGGGCGATGCGCTGACGCTGACCGCCGGAGAGCGAATTTCCTTGCTCGGTGACTCGGGTGGCGAGGCCAAGTGGAAGGGCCGAGATCACCTGATCTGCGGCAGCGGCTGCGATTGCCCCGTCACTGCGGCTGCCGATCGGTGCGAGTGCCTCGATGTTGTCACCGACTGTGCCGATGAACAGTGCGGCGTCGTGCGGCGCAGCCAGAACATGGGTCCGGAGCTCGTCGATGTGCAGTTCGTGAATGGCGTTGTCGCCGAGATGAATCGTTCCGCTCGAAGGCTCGATTCGACGAGCCAGTGCGTCGACCAACGCATCCGCCCAGGCGGCATTCTCGGTGACGATGCCGATGATCTCGCCGCGTTTGACATCGAGATCGACCGGTGACGCTCCGGCCAACACGACGTCACGCAGCGTCAGGAACTCCGAGTGGTTCAGGGGTACAGGTTCACTCGCGGGTGTGACAGCCTCGCCGGTCCTGAGAAGCGCTGCGACGCGGTTGGCGGAAGCGCGGGCCCGTGCCAGGCCGGCGCCGAAGTAGATGATGTCGATCAACGGACCTCGAAGGAACTGTGCCAGGCCCACCACGGCAACGAATTCACCGACCGAGATGCTCCCGGATGCTGCCATCCGCCCACCTACGTACGCGATGACGGCCAGGAAAGCGCCGGCGATCGCCACGTTCGCGGCGGAGTACATCGCTTGGTATCGCTGTGCGCGAAGGGTTGCTTCCAGCGAAGTCCGGCTGGCTCCCCGATAACGCTGCGCTGCAGCGTCTCCGGCGCCGATTCCGGACAGGATTCGAAGCCCCGACAATAGGTCTGCGGCCAGTGCACCGGCTTTGGCTCCCTGCCATTGATCGGTTTCGGCTCGGCGTTCGAGCGGTCGGCTGACCACCTGCATGAGGGCGAGTACCGGGGGAGTGCCGAGGATGACGAGCAGGCCGAGCGGTACCGAGATCACGAGCAGCGAGATCGCTGCGGTCAGTACTCCGCAGGCCGCGGCGAGCTTTGTGCTCAGCGTGTGCGTGAATCCGGCCACCGAACCCGCGTCGGATGTTGCGATCGAGTAGACCTCGCCGGGCATGCGCCGCGGCGACATGCCGTGCGGATCGAGGCTTCGGCTCGCGATGTCCATCCGCAAGCGGTGTGCTCCGTGCTCGGTGACGGAATCGGAGATGCGCGCCGCAAAGCGCCAACTGAGCAACAAGCCGGTGAAGAGAATTCCGAGAACGAGGATCCACTTTCCCAGTGCTGCCGCATCGCTGGTCGCCACAGCTCGGTCGATGACCGCACCGATCACCACCGGCACCAATGCTTCCGCGACCTGGTGGCCCGTGAAGCCGACGGACGCTGCCGCCAGCTTGGCTCCGCGTCCGTCGGAGGCGATCGCGTGTCTGATTACCTGGCGCGGCGTGATCGCCGGGCTGGTTGGGGGACCGTTTGTATCGGCCGAAAGAAGTGGTGTCGAAGGCACTGGGTCCACGCTAGGGACCGTGGGCGGTAGTCAGAAGTCACACAGGTGCCAATACTTGTCGTGAACAGGCCATACGTCTGGCGGTGGCCGAATCGCGATAGTAGTTGGCCCCGTTGCGGCGGGGAAGGCATCGACTCATCGACAACACTGCAATAAATTAAGGTCTACCTTACTTAGCGCGGGTTAACTATGTCCGGAAGTCGGATTGATCCTCGTGTTCGGGTCCGGTTCATGTTCCATCGATGTTGGAGATTGTTGTGAGTCTTGTGTTCGGCGAGGTACTTCACAAGGAGTACGTGACCCCGGGAATGGTTCGTATCGTGTTCGGTGGGGAGGAGCTGGCCGCGTTCGAAACCACTGGCACCGGTGACGAATACTTGCGTCTGCACTTCCCGGTCCCGGCCACGGGCAAGTTCGTTCTGCCGGCCGAAGATCCGGACGCGCCACGCGGTTGGCGGTACCCGGAGGGCGAGGAACCGTCCCCGTGCCAGCCGTACACCGTGCGACGGTTCGATACCGAAGCCAGCCGCATGACGATCGACTTCGTCGTTCACGAGGGCGGCATCGCCAGCGACTGGGCGCAGAACGCTGAGATCGGCGACAAGTTGGCGATCGGCGAATCTCGCGGGCTCTACGAGCCGCCGGCCGACGTACGCTGGCAGGTATTCGTCGCCGACGCGACTGGACTCCCCGCACTCGGGCGCCTGATCGAACAGTTGCCCGCCGGCACGTCGGCGAAGGCAATCGTCGAGGTGGTGGACGAGTCTCACAAGCAGCAGATCACCTCCGCGGCCGACGTCGAGTTCATCTGGCTCGTCGGCAGCGGCAACGGTGTTGCACCGTCGAAACTCCCGGACGCGGTCCGCGCGATGAACCTGCCTACCGATCTCGGATACGTGTGGGTGGCCGGCGAAAGCACGATGCTCCGCGACATCCGCAAGTACCTTCGCCACGAACTGAAGTTGCCTGGTGAGCAGTACAAGGTCATCGGCTACTGGACCTACAAGGCCGAGGTGTGGAACGCGAAGTACGAGGCCCTCGACGAAAATGTCCGCGCGGCACTCGATGCAGCCTGGGAATCGGACCGCGACGAGGAAGAGATCCGCGACGAGGTCGAGAAGACTCTAGAGAGCGCCGGCTTGTGACCGTTGGATTCGACAAAAGTGCAGTCGACAAAAGCGCAGTCGACAAACACACCGAAGAGCTGATCGACGAGTCGCTGCAAGAGAAGCAGAAGCAACCGGACGGGCTGGTATCGACTAACTCTCGTCGTATGGCAGGTCTTCTGGTGTGCCTGGTAGCGCTCGCCGCCGTGCTCCTTCTGAGTATCGCGGTGGGATCGAAGACCATTCCGTTCGGCACCGTGATCGACGCTCTGATGAACTACGACGACTCCAATGATCACGTGATCATCCGTGACCTGCGGCTACCGCGAACTCTGCTCGGTCTGTTAGTCGGCATGGCGCTCGGTGTGGCCGGTGGCCTCATCCAGGCGATGACACGAAATCCCTTGGCTGACCCTGGAATTCTCGGTGTCAATGCCGGCGCGGGGTTCGCGATGGTTGTTGCCGTCGCGGTCTTCGGGTTGACCAGCATCTGGTCCTACATCTGGTTCGCTTTCCTCGGAGCGGTGATAGCCACGGCGATCGTCTACACGTTGGGGTCGATCGGCCGAGGTGGTGCGACGCCCATTCGGCTGACCCTGGCCGGTGTTGCGATCGGCTCGGTGCTCGGCGGCATCTCTTCCGGTATCACCCTGCTCAACCCGACTGCCTTCGACCAGATGCGTCAGTGGAATGCCGGCTCACTCAGTGGACGTTCGTTGGAAATCGTTCTCGCCGTTGCCCCCTTCATTCTCATCGGGCTCTTCCTGGCCCTCGCATTGGCGCGCCAACTCAACGCCGTGGCCTTGGGTGACGATCTGGCACGTTCGCTCGGTGCCAACATCACCCGTACTCGTATCCTCGGCGTCATTGCGGTGACCTTGCTGTGTGGCGCGGCGACGGCTGCGGCCGGACCGATCGGATTTGTCGGATTGATGGTTCCGCACGTCGCGAGATGGTTCGTCGGGCCGGATCAGCGATGGATTCTTCCGTACACATTGGTGTGTTCGCCGATTCTTCTTCTCTTCTCCGACGTCGTCGGCCGAATCGTGCTGCGCCCGGGTGAACTTCAGGTCGGCATCGTCACGGCCTTCATCGGTGCTCCGGTGCTGATCATGCTGGTGCGTCGAAGCAAGGTGAGCGGTCTATGAGCATCGATTTCGGGCGCCCCACCACGGTGGTGCGATCACCCAAAGAAGGCTGGTCCGCGCGGATCGACGTCCGCACGGTCATGGTCTGCCTCGTCCTCGTTGCGCTTGCACTGGCGATCGGTGTCATCGCGCTCGGTAGTGGTGACTACCAGGTGCCGATCGGGGACGTCCTCGGCGCACTGTTCGGCGAGGCGCCCGCGCGTATTCACATGGTCGTCGTGGAATGGCGTCTGCCCCGGGTTCTGTTGGCGCTGATGCTCGGTGCGGCGCTCGGCATGAGTGGTGCGATCTTCCAGTCGCTCACCAGGAACCCGTTGGGTAGCCCGGACATCATCGGGTTCAACTCCGGTGCGTACACGGGTGCTCTGGTGGTCATCCTCCTCATCGGTGGCACGTACTACGAGATCGCAGTCGGCGCTCTGGTGGGCGGAATCGCCACCGCAGCAGTCGTTTATCTGCTTGCGTACAAACGTGGCGTGCAGGGGTTCCGGCTGATCATCGTCGGTATCGCTATCAGTGCGATGTTGGGCTCGGTCAACACCTGGATGATCCTCAAGGCAAAACTCGACGACGCCATGGCTGCTGCAGTGTGGGGTGCCGGTTCGTTAAATGGTCTCGGCTGGACTCAGGTGTGGCCGGTTGTTGTCGTGCTGGCCATCCTCATTCCGCTGATCCTGGTGTTGGGCAGGCGGATGCAGATGCTCGAGATGGGCGACGACGCCGCCAAGGCGCTCGGCGTCCGGGCCGAACCCACCCGGCTGTCCCTGGTTGTTCTCGGTGTTGCGTTGACAGCCATGGTGACGGCTGCGGCCGGGCCCATCGGGTTCGTCTCGCTGGCGGCTCCGCAGTTGGTCAGACGATTGACCGGTAGCGCCGGAGTGACTCTGCTGCCGTCGGCTGCGATGGGTGGAGCACTGCTGATGGTCAGTGACTGGGTGGCGCAGCGAGCTTTTGCGCCGACGCAGTTGCCGGTCGGCGTCGTCACCGTCTCCATCGGTGGCATCTATTTTGTTTGGCTTCTCGCGCGAGAGGCCCGTAAGCAGTGATCGGTGAAGGAACGAGGAACAGTGTGAACGAGGCAAGTACGGCCGCCGTCGTGGCTGAAAGGATGAATCGGCTTCGCGCCGAGAATGTCACGATCGGTTACGACAAGCGCGTCATCTCGGAGCACCTCGACGTCGAGATCCCCGACGGTGGTTTCACCGTCATCGTCGGTCCCAACGCCTGCGGCAAGTCGACGCTTCTGCGTGCGTTGTCCCGGTTGCTCAAGCCGACCACCGGCAAGGTCCTTCTCGACGGCAAAGCGATCACGTCGTACCCGGCCAAGGAAGTTGCGAGGCGGCTCGGGCTTCTGCCGCAGACGTCGATCGCCCCGGACGGCATCAAGGTAGCCGATCTGGTTGCGCGAGGACGTTATCCGCATCAGAAGCTGATCCGCCAGTGGTCGCGAGAGGACGAGGCCGCCGTCATCAAGGCGATGGAGGCAACCAAGGTCACGGATCTGTCGGCCAGGCCGGTCGACGAACTGTCCGGTGGTCAGCGCCAACGTGTCTGGGTCGCGATGGTTCTCGCGCAGCAGACTCCGTTGGTGCTGCTGGACGAGCCGACGACGTTCCTCGACATTGCGCATCAGATCGAGCTGTTGGAGCTGTGCCGCGATCTGAATGAGAACGACGGGCACACGCTGGTGGCTGTGCTTCACGATCTCAATCACGCGTGCCGCTACGGAACTCACATCATTGCGATGAAGGACGGCGCGGTGGTCGCCGAGGGCCCGCCCGCGGAGATCATCACCGAAGAACTGGTGCAGGAGGTGTTCGGCATGGCGTGCCGCATCATCGACGATCCGGTTTCCCGCACACCGCTTGTCATTCCGCTGGGACGCGAGCGTCAGCGAAACATCGAAGGAGTAAAGGTATGACACTCGTTCTGGATACGCAGGTCACCGACAGGGAGTGGGCTCAGATCGTCGACCGCATTTCACGGCGCCGATTCTTCGGTGGCGCAGCCGGTGTGGCTGCAGCACTGGTGCTGAGTGCGTGTGGAACTTCGGATGCCGAGTCGGACTCGGCCAGTGACACTCTCCCGTACACGTGGGGCGAGTTCAGCGGCGACGTTCCGCGCGACCCCAAGCGCGTTGTGGTGCTGGACGGCCGCGTCGACCTCGAATTCGCGATGATGATGGACTACCCGATCGTCGGTTCGGGGAACTTCTGGTTCCCCGATGCCAAGGCAGGATTCCAGTTTCCCGGCCGCACCATCGAGGACGCGAGCTTCGTCAACGTCGCCGGCGATTTCTCCACCAATTTCGAGGCTCTGCTCGCTCTCGAACCCGATCTGATCGTGATCACTGCGATTGGCCACACGAGTGACTGGTACGGCACCGAGCGCTTGTCTTCCATCGCGCCGCTGTTGGTCGTCGGCGACGACGTCGAACCGATCGCCGGACACCCGGTCGACTGGCGAGGTGCGCTGATGGCGCAGGCGAGCCAGCTCGACCGGGTGGCGATCGCCGAGGCTTCCATCGCGGAGTACGACGACAAACTCGCGAGACTGCGTCCGATGTTGCAGGAGAAGCTCGGCGGAAAGAAGATCGTTTTCGGCGTTCAGACGCCGACCGGATTCCTGGTGCACCAGCGGAATCTGAGGATCAGCGTCGCAATCGATGCCGGCCTCGACGTGCTTTTCCGCGACGACGACAATGCAGAAAACTCGTTTGAGTTGTCTTTCGAGCAACTCGACACCTTGGCTCCGGCGGATGTGATCATCGCGCAAGCACGCGATCAGGAAGCGCTCGACGCGATCAAGACGCAGCCGACGTGGCAGCGGTTGCCTGCAGTTCAAGCGGGCAACGTGTTGACCAGCGACGCGCGATACAACCAAGGATTTGCGCTCACCGCGGCCATCTTCCTCGACGTTCTCGAGGAAGCGGCCGGGCGAATCACTGCTGGGCAGTAATTCAGGCGACGTTGCGGGCCTGGTCGAGTAGTTGTGCAACCTGCTCGAACCAAGCGCCGTAATTGGCGTAGGTGTTGGGACGCTTGTCGTCGAAGTCGATCACCTGGTTCGCGGTCACCGCGGGCAGCTTGACGAACACGGGTGATGCTGCGAATGCTTCTGCGGACTTCGCGAACTGGAACACGATGTCCGCCGGGTAATCCGGGACCTGCTCCCAGCTGAGGTCGGCCCAGCCTTTGTCGCCTCCCGGTCCGGTGAACTTCACACCGAGTTCCTTCAGATAACCGAACTGGGCGAGCGCCGTTGTGCCTGCGTACAACTCGGAGCTGTCACCGTTCAGGGCGAGGACTTCGATGTCGTCGACCTTGCCCGCGGCAGTTCGGATGCGCTCTGCACCGGATTCGAATGCTTCCTTGCCCTCGCGTGCTGTGGCTGTGTCGGTGTTCCCGCCGAGAGCTTCGGCGAGTGAGGCATATTCGCTCAACACGTCCGGTGTCGAGGCTCCGGAGAACTTGACACCGACAAACGGTGCAACATTGTTGATGGTGTTGCCCATCGGCTCGTCCCACCAAGTCCAGCGCGTCGGGTCGTCACTGTTGCCGTACCCGATGACGAGGTCGGGGTCCAGTGCCGCAAGTGCTTCCGCGCTGAGTTCGCCTTCACGGCCGACGACCCTCATGGTCGACTCGTCGGCATGATCGGTGACGTCGGGATTGCCGACGCCGTAACCGAAGATGCCGACCGGCCGAATACCGTAGTCCCACAGCGCAGCAGCGGAATACGCGTCGACGACGATCCGCTGCGGGGCGTGATCGAGGGTGATCGTGTTTCCGTATCCCGTTGTGTAACTCCAGGACTGGTCGGCGGACCTGGTCTCGGTAGAAGGTGATGCGTCGCTACTTCCGCAACCGGTGAGTAGGAGTGCGGCGACGGCGGGTAGTGCGGCGAATCCGGCGAACCGGCGGGTGAGTTTCATGAAAACCTTCCGAACATGGCGAACTAAGCTAGGTAAGCCTAACCTGATGTTCCGTTCGGGTGTTCTCCGGGTCAGGTGCCCTGCCACATCTGAAGCCATTCGCTCCAGGATGGGGGAGTGATCGACGGTTGAGGTGTTCCGCCACGAAGTCCGTCGAGCATGAAATCGAGATAACGCGTGTGTATTTCGGTGGCTCGATCGCCCTCGATCGGCAGAGTCGGCCGCAGATGCACTGTCATGAGCATGACGTCTGCAGCAGTGAAGCCGGGCGGGACTTCGTGAGCGTCGACGCAGACGTCGACCATGGATTGCAGTGCGGCCTCCAATTCTTCGGCGGCACGAGTGACTTCGGCGTGTTCAGGCAACCTGCCGCCGAGGACCGGAATGAGCGGTCCCACCGATTCGGTGAGATATCGCGAGAAGAACGTCTTCAATACGGCTTCATCGGTTTTCGCGGTGCTCACGCACTCTCGGGCAAGGGTGGCGAGGTGATCGATCGCCCAGACGCGCAGGGATTGCGCCAGTTCCTCCTTGCCTCGGTATCGGCGATAGATGCTGCCGACGCCCACTCCGGCCCGTGCGGCAATCGCCGATACCGGTGCATTCCAACCCTGTTCGGCAAAAATCTCGCGCGCTGCTCGCAGCACGGTGACGTCGTTGTCTGCGGCTTCTCGGGCGCGTCCGGGGAGGCTCGCATTCTCTTTCGCCATTCCCACAGGCTAGCAATGCATGGTTTACTCAATCGGAACGGAGGGTTCCGTTCCGATTCGATTCATGATTGGAGGAAGGTGTCGATGACGACCTTGACAGAGGCGCCCACGCGATCCGGGAGGCGGGTGATCGCAGCCCTGGCTGGAGCGGTACTCGTCTACTCGCTCATGCAGACCATGCTGGTGCCGGCGTTGCCGGTGTTGGGCAAGCATTTCGATACGTCCGTGGCGGTGACCGGCTGGATCCTGACGGCGTACCTGTTGGCGGCCGCGGTGATGGCTCCGATAATCGGGGCGATGGGTGACCGATTCGGCGACAAGCGAGTCCTGGTGATCGTCCTGATCATCTTCGCTCTCGCGACATTCGCCGCGGCGGCCGCCCCGAATATCGGGGTGCTCCTTGTCGTTCGAGCTTTTCAGGGAGTGAGCATGGCGAGCTTCCCGCTCGCGATGGCAGTGCTGCGAAGAACGGTGGCCGGCCCCGAGTTGTCTTCAGGGATAGGTTGGCTCGCTGGAACTTTGGGAATTGGTGCCGGAAGTGCACTGGTGATCGGCGGTGTCATTCTCGAGTACCTCAGCTGGCAGTGGTTGTTCGTGATCGCCGGGATCCTGATCGTGCTTGCATTGGTCGCAGTGGTGGCCGTAGTGCCGGGTTCGCATCGCCGGCCGGGTATGCCGACGGACTGGGCCGGTGCCGGCGCTCTGGCGTTCGGATTGGTGAGCCTGCTCCTGGCGATCACCAAAGCCTCCGACTGGGGAGTTCTGTCGCTCGGATTCTGGGGACTGGTGGTGATCGCGTTCGTTTCGTTCGCAATGTTGATTGCCGTCGATTCCCGTCACGACGCTCCGATCGTCGACATGCGAGTTTTTCGGGACAAGCCGATGATGATCACCAGCGCACTCACCCTGGTGTTCGGGTTCGTGCCGTACATCTTCTACCTCTGTCTGCCGCGGATCCTCCAGGCGCCGGAAACGTCCACGTATGGAAGCGGATTCACTGTTGTGCAGACCGGCTTGGCGCTCTTACCCGCCGCTGTCCTCGTCTTTCTCGGTGGCCGTTTGACGCCGGCTCTCGCGCGGCGATTCGGGCCGCGAGTGCCTGCGGTCATAGCGCTCGCGCTCATGGCGGCGGGCGCAGTCGGACTCGCGATCTGGCCGAGTTCGGTGGGTGCGATCGTGGCGTTCTTTTCCCTCGTCGGATTGGGGAACGGCGTGGGGTTCGCGGTCTGTGCTCTGCTGGTTGCCTCGATCGTCCCGC
Source organism: Rhodococcus sp. IEGM 1318 (assembly GCF_033142465.1). Taxonomy (NCBI): domain Bacteria; kingdom Bacillati; phylum Actinomycetota; class Actinomycetes; order Mycobacteriales; family Nocardiaceae; genus Rhodococcus; species Rhodococcus sp. IEGM 1318. Next base: position 179,957 of record NZ_JAWLSC010000006.1, on the reverse strand, counting down.
CATCGGAAATGGCAGCGGCCAGTGGAGTCAACAGTGTGATCAGAACCGTCGGATCGGCGGTGGGCGCCCCGGTGACCACGGCGGTCCTGGCGATCGGCATGTCCGGCGACTCCTTTGCGGTGGCGTTCGTGATGGGTGCCGTCATCAGTGTTGTCGCGTGTCTGCCGGCGATTGCACTTCCGGTGACGAGGGCTGCACAAACGATCTGAGTTATTGTAGGCTCCCCTAATTGAGACAGCATGTAACTAAAGCAGGGAGAGATGATGCGGCAGCAGTGGGGCCTACGAGCAACGGCACTCACGCTCGAGGTCAAGCCCGATACGGTCTTCGCCACCCCGCAATCACAGGTAGCGAAGGAGGCCTTGCAGAGCGAGGCTCTCGGGGTACTTGCGGATCGCACGCTCACCGGCGCGGAACTCCAAGGCTGCCTTGCATTCGACGCCGACGCAGTCATCCGATGGAAGGCGTTCTCGAAATGACGACAACACAGCACAAGACAGCAGACGTTCCACCCGAGGAGGCAAACACGCCGCATGGATCTGCGGCTGAAGCCTCACAGGCCAAGGCCGAAGCGGCGGCGCACAAGAGCGCGCTACGCGAACTCCTTGCGCCAGTTCGCACACGGACGACCATCGCGACGGTGATGCAGGTGATTGCCGCGGTCGCTGCCATCGTCCCGTACGTGGCCATCGCCGAACTGGGCAAGACGCTGATCGTGGGCGGCGACATCGACTCGTCCCGCGTCTGGACGATCGTGTGGGTGGTTGTCTTCGGCCTGGGTATGCGTGCGTTCTTCGGTGGCGGTGCGTTGATTGTCACGCACTTCGCCGACGTGAATCTCCAAGCTGTGCTTCGACGCCGAATCGCAGCGACGCTCGGGCGACTTCCTCTGGGCTGGTTCACCTCCCACTCGTCCGGGACGGTGCGCAAAGCTGCGCAGAACGACATCTCCGATCTCCACTACCTGGTTGCGCACAGCGCCGTCGAGACCACCGGAGCCATCGCGGTGCCGCTGGTCGGACTCGGTTACGTGATTTCGATCGACTGGCGTCTGGGGTTGGTAGCGATTGCCACGCTCCCGATCTACATGATCGCCTATGCGACGATGACCAAGGACATGGCCGTCAAGATGAGCCGGATGAATGAGGGCATCGCGGCCATCAGCAATACGATCGTCGAGTTCGTCACCGGCATCGCAGTGGTCAAGACCTTCGGTCAGGACCGGCAGTCACATTCTCGATACCGCGATGCCGCCAAGGCTTTTGCCGCTTCGTACGAGGGCTGGGTTCGCCCGATGCTTCGGACCGAGGCGCTGGCCTCGATTGCCTTGAGCGCACCGGTAGTGCTGGTGGTGAACCTTGGTCTCGGCTCGTGGTTCGTCCACTCCGGGTGGGTGTCACCCATTGATGTGCTGACCAGTTCTCTTGTCGCGATGGTGATTCCGGTTTCGGTGACGACCATCGGCTTCGGTATGCAGGCCCGCCGTGAGGCTGCTGCCGCTGCGGCGCGGCTGGTCGCTCTGTTCGCAACCGACGCACTGGCGGAAACCGATCATCCGAAAAAGCCGGCGGGGAACGAAGTTCGATTCTCCGGAGTCTCTTTCGCCTACGACAACGGGGCCGACGTTCTGTGCGGCATCGATCTGACTCTGCCGGAGGGCACGGTGACGGCGCTGGTCGGACCTTCGGGTTCGGGTAAGTCGACACTGGCGACGCTCGTTCCCCGATTCCATGACGTGCGTACCGGATCCGTGGCTATCGGCGGTGTCGACGTCCGGGACGTCGCTACCGACGAGCTGTATCGCCACGTCGGATTCGTTCTGCAGGACGTGCAGCTGGTCGAAGCAACAGTTCTCGACAACATTCGGCTTGCCCGCCCCCAGGCGTCGCCGGCCGAGGTGAAGGCTGCTGCCGCAGCCGCGCAGATCGACACCCGAATCGAAGCCCTCCCGAGAGGGTACGACTCTGTGGTCGGGGTCGACGCCAGGTTCTCGGGCGGTGAGGCGCAACGAGTCTCCATCGCGCGGGCCATTCTCGCGGACACTCCGGTTCTCGTGCTCGACGAGGCGACCGCGTTTGCGGACCCGGAGTCCGAAGCCGATATCCAGGAAGCATTGTCGCGTTTGACGGTGGGGCGCACGGTGCTGGTGATCGCGCACCGGTTGGCTTCGATCGTGAGTGCCGATCAGATCGTGGTGCTCGACGCCGGGCGGATCGTGGAGAAGGGTACGCACGATCAGCTCGTGGCGAATGGTTCGACGTATGCCCGGATGTGGGCGAGTCACAGTCGGGCCGACTCGTTTGAGAACAGTCGGGCCGACTCGTTTGAAAACAACACCGCGGGTACGTCCGAAGCAGGAGGAAAGGCCAACTCATGATTCGCGACCTCTTCCGGATACTCGGCCCGCAGAATCAAGGACGCTATCGAGAGTTCCTGGTGTGGGCAGTGTTGTACGGCGTGATGCAGGGTTTGGCAGTGGCGTTGCTCGTGCCGACCGTGCAGGCACTGTTCGAGCGGGACTGGGGAAGTTTCGTTCGGTGGCTCGCCGCCATGGCCGTATGCGCCGTGATCAGTTCGATTGCGCATTACCTGCAGGCCATCAAGGGATTCGAGTCGGCGCTCACCCTGCTGCGGACGATGCATCTGCGCCTCGGCGATCACCTCGTCAGGCTCCCGCTCGGTTGGTTCGGTGCCGGCCGACTCGGCCAGGTATCGCAGGTCGCCAGCAAGGGCACCATCTCGGTGATGGGGGCGGCTGCGCATCTGATGACACCGATCATCTCCGGAATCGCCAGCCCGGCAACCATTGTCGTGTGCATGCTGTTCTTCGACTGGCGGCTCGGGCTCGCACTGGTGGTCGGCGTTCCGATTCTGTTCGCAGCAGCACGCTTTGCCTCGGCGATGACCGCCAAAGCCGACGATCAGGCGCATGCCGCGGCGGTCGAATCGAATAATCGAGTGCTCGAATACGCGCGTTGCCAACCGGTCCTGCGTGCTTTCGGACGCACCCACGGGGTGTACGAACCGCTCGACGACGCGATCGAAGCTCAGCACTCCGCGGGTCGCTCACAACTGTGGTTCGTGGTGATCGGTTCCGTGGTCAACGGGATCGCCCTACAGTTCGTGTTCTCGGCCGTGATCATCTTGGGTGCGTTCCTCGCGCTCGGCGGCGACATCGACCCGGTCACGTTGATCGCGCTACTTGGGCTCACCGCACGGTTCATCCAACCACTGGGTGAGATCGGCGAGTTCGGCGGCGCAATCAGAATGGCACGCAACGAAATCCGTCGGATGTCCGAGATCCTCGAAGTGGAACCACTGGTCGAACCCGAAACCAGCGGGACGGCGACGGGGGAGAAGGCCGTGCAGTTCGACGCCGTCGACTTCGGTTACGCCGACGGCGGGCAGGTTCTGCGGAGCATCTCCTTCGACGTGCCGCGGAAGTCGCTGACGGCGTTGGTCGGTCCGTCGGGTTCGGGCAAAACCACCGTCACCCGGCTGATCTCGCGCTTCTACGACGTCGACTCCGGGGTGGTGCGTGTCGGCGGCGTCGACGTGCGTGACCTCACGAGTGCCGATCTGATGTCGCAGTTGTCCCTGGTCTTCCAGGACGTGTATCTCTTCGACGACACGTTGATCGCGAACATCCGCCTCGGCCGCCCCGAAGCCACGGACGAGGAAGTCTTCGATGTAGCTCGGATCGCCGGCGTCGCGGAAATCGTCGAGCGACTTCCGCGGGGTTGGGACACCCGTGTCGGTGAGGGCGGGACGGCACTGTCCGGTGGAGAGCGGCAGCGAGTCTCCATTGCCCGTGCACTCCTCAAACGTGCACCCATCGTGTTGCTCGACGAGGCGACGGCGGCGCTCGATCCCGAGAACGAGGCACACGTTCAGCGAGCGATGCAGGAACTCGCCAGCGAAAGCACATTGCTCGTGATCGCTCACAAGCTGTCGACCGTCGTGGCCGCAGACCAGATCATCGTGCTCGGTGACGACGGATCGATCGTCGAAGTGGGAACCCACGAAGTTCTCCTTTCCGCCGGCGGGAACTACGCCGCGTTCTGGAATCAGCGCCACCGTGCGTCGGGATGGCGGTTGGTAGCAGGCTGAGCAGGTGGCAGGCTGAGCAGAATGCAGACCGGAAAGAAGACGGGGCGGCCGCCGACGTTGTCGAGAGTGGACATCGTCGAGGCCGCCCTGGCTGGTGATCTGAGTGAATTGACCATGCCGAGTGTGGCAAAGCGTCTGGGCGTCAGTCATTCTGCACTTTATCGCTACTTCGCCGACCGTGAAGCGCTGTTGCGGGCCTGTTCGGATCACGTTGTGCGTCAGACTGTGTGGCCGGACACGGATCGTCCGTGGCGTGAATTTCTGAAGGACCTCTGCGACGTTCTGTGGTCCTCGTTCGAGCGCTATCCTGGTCTCGCCCAGGTTGGTCTCGCTGTTCCGGGCACGCCGCCGGCGATAATCGAGATCGTGGAGAAACTGGTCGGTTCGTTGACTGCGCAAGGCTTCACGCCACACGACGCGGTACTGGCGGTGGACTTCATCTCCGAGGTGACGATGACTCAGTTCGCGATGATGGCGGCACTGGACAAGACCGTCAGCTCCGCGGATTCGCGTTCCGCACGCCAGGCGTATCAGGAGAGTTGGACTGCGTCGGAGTCGTTGATCGAGGGGATCGGCGACGAATCGAGGTGGCACGGACGCGGTTGGTTGGACGAGAAGATCACGATCATGCTCGACGGCCTGGAAAAGCGTGTTATCGGCTGACATTTCCACTAGCTTTGAGAGTAATGCCCGTTTCTGCGTGATACAGGCTAATGTGCACGCATAGGACGGGTGGTTGCTGCACCGGGAGGCGGGGATCATGGATCTCGAAGCGATTGTTCTCATCCAAAGACTCAAGTACCGATACGCACGCGCCTTGGACACCAAATCGTGGGTCGATTTCGCGGACACTCTGACCGTCGACGCCACCGCGATCTACGGAGAACAACTCAGCTTCGATTCTCGAGATTCATTTGTCTCCTTCCTCGAGAACACCCTCGGCTCACACATCATCACCGAACATCAATGTGGGCAACCCGAGATCGACGTCGATGGAGACACCGCAACCGGGATCTGGTGCCTTGCGGACACGGTGGTCATCCCCGAGGACGGCATGCTGCTTCGTGGATCGGCTTTCTATCACGACAGATACACCCGCTGCAGCGACGGTAAATGGCGAATCTCCCACACAAGCTACGAGCGCACCTGGGAATCGGTGGTGGCGCTCGCCGACATGCCTAGTTTTCGATTGACGTCCAACAAGTGGGCGCTGCTGCAGCAACCCTCGTTCGGTGACTCGATCGTTCGCAACGTCTCCTGAGGTCGCGCGCGATTAGAGTCGGCTCATGGTTGACGCAGATTTCTCGCTGCCGGACGTCCGGGCATGGATTCGCGGTATTCCCGCACTGACCGGAACCCCGCCGCCCGCGCCTGAACGTTTTCCGGAGAACCCAGGAGAGTTGTTCCTCGACTGGCTCCGTGCGGCCGTGGCCTTCGGGGTCGTCGAGCCACACGTGTGTGCACTCTCGACCGTGGACGGCGACGGCATGCCCGATTCCCGCTTCCTCATCCTCAAGGATGTGACCGAGGGTGGATTCTGGTTCTCCGGTTCGGCTGCATCCCCGAAAGGTATTGAGCTGAAAGAAAATCCGCGGGCGTCGCTCGCGTTCTACTGGCGTGAGACGGGCCAGCAGGTCCGGATTCGCGGATTGGTTCACGAGGGTGAAGACGCACTTCGACGCCGAGACTTCGTCGAACGCTCCGTCACTGCGAGAGCGGTGGCGACGGCAAGTAAGCAGAGTGAGGTGCTCGAAGACTTCGATGCGTACGACACGTCGGTGGCCGCCGCGGAAGCAAGAATCGGCGACGACCCAGGGTTCGTGTCGAAGGACTGGCGTGCGTGGTGCGTCGAGCCGGAGTCTGTCGAGTTCTGGCAGGCAGACTCCGGGCGTCGGCATCAGCGGTGGTTGTACAGGCGTGGCTCGGACCGAGCATGGAGACGCTCAGTGCTGTGGCCCTGAACAGCTGGGCCCTGAACAGCTGGGCCCTGAACAGCTGGGCCCAGATCAGCTGGCGCTGATCTCCGGCGACACGAGGTTGACGACGATCGACTGTCCGCCGAGTTTGGCGTGGATTTCGGGATGTTCGAACCCCGAGGACAACAGGTAACTGCCGAGCATCGTGAGCAACTCGTCCAGGTCCATCATGGGATCGGAGGAATGCGTGCTCGAGGGTGAGGCCTGATTCGCGATGAGTTCGGTGTGGGTGAGACGCCCGGCCACTCGAACGGCAGCTACGCCCATCGCGTCGCGCCGTACGACGGTGCGACTCCGAGTCTCGAGTGTCCTCGATGATTCGCGTGTTGAAGCTGGCACTGAAAGGTCCTCTCCGCTGCTGTGTGCGGCCGTGGTTCGGGTGGGAAGCGGAAACGTGAAGGCATCCGATTGCTTGGGTGCGGTCGACAGAAAATCTGCTGTGGCGGTGGCGCTGCCGGAACCGTTGCTCGCCGCACCGTTGCTCGCCGCACCGTTGCTCGCGGAATTATTACTCGCTGAACTGCTGGCTCTCGATCCGTTGCCGGAACCGCTGGAGGCCGATGTTCCGTGAGAGTTTTTGTCTTCCATTGTTTTGCTCCTGATGCCCGTAAACAGACCGTAGGTGTGCTTAATGGACGTAAACATACCAGGAGTTGGTTTGTGTTCATACCCCTTGTGGAGTTCGACGTTGAATACGCAGCCACATTGCGAAGCCCCACAGTACGAAGAATGCGTAGACCAGATAGAGGAGTGCCGACGGGTAGTATCCGGCCCGGAAAAGGAGGGGGACACCGACGGCGTCGACGCCGATCCAGATGAGCCAGAACTCGGTCCAGCCGCGTGCCATGCCGTACGTGGCGAGGATGGAACCGGTGAAGATCCAGGCCTCCGCCCACGCCCCGTACGAGCCGAGAAGGTCGAAGATCCAGGCGAAAGCGATTGTGCCGCTTGCCATGACGGCGACCATCGCGAGACGCTCGCGAGTTGTCGCCCAGTGGGGCAGGACTGCGCGACCGGAGTCGCGTGCCCCACGTCGCCACTGAGTCCATCCGTAGACGCTGACGGTGATGAACAACAACTGACGGCCGGCTTGGCCGTAGAGATTGAGCTCTTGCGGCGTGTGGAAAAGAGCGCCCATGAACACCGTGAACAACAAGGCATTTCCGGCTATACCGACAGGCCACGCCCATACCGAGCGTCGTGCGCCGGCGATCGCGGAGCCTATTCCGAACGCGTTTCCGATGATCTCTCGCCAGAGAATCGTGGCGCTGCCGATGTGCAGTTCTGCGTCGAACAGCGCCTCGATCAGGCTCATCAGTCCGCAGCAGCGACGAGGGGTTCGAGCGTCAGATCCGGAAGTTCCTTCTGGATGTACTGCAGGCGCCACTTGTCGCTGACAAGAGCTAGCAGGACACCGTCGGATCGGGTGAAGACCTCCACACCGCGTTGGCGGTTCAGCTCGACTTCGGACGCGGCGTCGGTACGACGGGCCAATGCATAGCCGAGGGGTTCCATCTTGGCCTCGACGTTGAACTCGGCCTTCATGCGTGCTGCGACAACTTCGAACTGCATCGGGCCGACGGCCGCCATGACGGGGGAGGCGTCGCCGCGGATGTCGTTGCGAAGAATCTGGACGACGCCCTCGGAGTCGAGTTGGTCGACGGCACGGCGGAACTGCTTGTACTTGCCTGCGCTTTCGGCGCGCAGGATCGAAAAGTGTTCCGGCGCGAACGACGGAATCGGCGGGAACTCCACCTTCTTCTCGGTGTACAGCGTGTGGCCGGGCGCGAGGGCGGTGGCGTTGACGAGGCCGACGACGTCGCCGGGGAACGCGGACTCGACAGTGGAACGTTCGCGGCCGAACACCGTCTGCGCGTACTTGGTCGTGAAGGGCTTGCCGGTTTGTGCGTGCGTGACGACCATGCCGCGCTCGAACACGCCGGAGACGATGCGCATGAATGCCAGACGGTCACGGTGCGCGGTGTCCATACCGGCCTGCACCTTGAAGACGACCGCACTGAACGGATCGGTGACCTCGCGCGGCTTGCCGTTGAGGTCTTCGCGGCCTCGCGGCGGTGGCGCCAATTCGACCAGGGTATCGAGGATCTGGCGGACACCGAAGTTGAGCATCGCGGACGCGAAGATCACCGGGGACGTCTGACCGGCGAGGAACATCTCCTGATCGTGGTCCTGGCCGGTAGCAGAGAGCAGTTCACTCTCCTCGGCCGCGGTCTCCCACTCGGATCCCTCCTTGGCGAGTGCGGCGTCGGCGTCCATGACCTCTTCGGGGGCGATCTTCGCGCCGCCGGCGGTACGGGTGAAGCGGACGTACTCGCGAGCCTCGCCGTCTTCGCCGCGACGCAGCAGTCCGCGGAAGTCTCCGGCGATGCCGACGGGCCAGTACAGGGGAGTGGGTGTGAGGCCGATCCGCTCGCTGATCTCGTCGAGCAGTTCGAGCGGAGTCTGGCCGGGGCGGTCCCACTTGTTGATGACCGTGATGACCGGAATACCGCGGTGACGACACACCTGGAACAGCTTGAGCGTCTGCGGTTCGAGACCCTTGGCAGCGTCGATGAGCATGACGGCTGCGTCGACCGCGGTCAGGACGCGGTACGTGTCCTCGGAGAAGTCGGAGTGACCGGGGGTGTCGACGAGGTTGATGACGTTGATCTGCTCGTCCGGGGTCTCGGACGAGTGGTAGTTGAACTGCAGTGCGGTGGAACTGACGGAGATGCCGCGGGCTTTCTCCATTTCCATCCAGTCCGAGACCGTCGACTTGCGGCCGGCTTTGCCGTGGACGGCACCTGCCTCGGAGATCTTCTTCGCGTGCAGTGCCAGCGCTTCGGTGAGCGTCGACTTACCGGCGTCAGGATGCGAGATGACGGCGAAGGTGCGGCGACGCTCCGCCTCGGCTGACAAACCCTTGGTGGTCGTCGTGACCGCAACCGTCCCGCTCTCGGTGGAATCGGGGCCTTCGGTGTCGGACTGGACAGTCGAGTCGGAAGGGACGGTCGAGTCGGACGGGGTAGTCAACGAAGAACCTCTCGAAGTGGGCGTCAGTGCCGGCGACGTGCCGGTGCGCGGACAGGTGGAGAGTGCGGCAGCACAACAGAGAAAGGATACTCGCAGACCACGATGCAATAACCACTGCGGCGTAACACTCGGCGAACGATCGCTGATTATCCAAGTATGTGTGTGTTCGAACACACAGCCATTTGTGTCCTGCGAAGAGTTGCAGTGATCGAAGAGTGACACTGACCGAGGAGTTGCGTTGAGCAAGTTCACCGAAGAGATGTATGCGACCGCCGCAGTCACCGACCGCGGCCTGGTGACGGGAGAGCCCGACAACGCTTTCCGTCAGACCTGGGGCGACATCCATCAGGAGGCGCGGCGCATGGCCGGCGGGCTGGCTGAGGTCGGTATAGACCGTGGCGTTGCGATCGGCATTCTCGCTGGACAGCCCGTCGACATTGCGCCTGCCTGCCAGGCGACGTGGATGCGCGGTGCGTCGGTGACGATGCTTCATCAGCCGACCCCCCGAACGGATCTGGGTGTCTGGGCTCAGGACACCGAGACGGTGATCGACATGATCTCGGCAAAAGCCGTGATTCTGGGCGCGCCCTTCGATGCGGCCAAGCCGCTACTCGAAGAGCGTGGCATCACCGTCGTGACGGTGGACGAGCTTCGTGGCGGAACGTCGATCGATCCCGTGGAAACGGTCGAATCGGATATCGCGCTCCAGCAGTTGACGTCCGGTTCCACCGGTTCGCCCAAGGCCGTGCAGATCACGCACGAGAACTTCTACACAAATGCCTACGCGATGATCAACCGCATCAAGTTCTCCATCGAAGACGACGTGATGGTGAGCTGGCTTCCGCTGTTCCACGACATGGGCATGGTCGGGTTCTTGACGGTTCCGATGCAGGTGGGCGCCGAGGTCATCAGCATCACACCGATGGATTTCCTCCGCACCCCTGTGCTGTGGGCGGAACTGATGGGCAAGTACGGCGGAACTGTCACGGCCGCACCGAACTTCGCATACTCCCTCTTGGCGCGTCGACTCGCGCAGGCAGAGGACGGGGCGGTCGACCTGTCCAGCGTCCGATACATGTGGAACGGTGCCGAGCCGGTGGATCCCGACACGATGGATGCCCTCGCCGCGGCCGGCGCGCGTTTCGGTTTGAACCCGACTGCGCTGGCTCCCGTGTACGGAATGGCGGAAACCACCCTGGCGGTGTCGATTCCGGATCCCGATCAGGGTCAGGTTCTCGACTACGTCGATCCCGATTTCCTCGAGTCGATGTCCCGCGCGGTGCCGTCCAATCGTCCCAATGCGCGCGCCCTCGCCACGCTGGGAAAGATGGTGCCTGACCTCGAGGGACGCATCGTCGACCGCGACGGCCAGGTGCTCCCGGCTCGCGGCGTCGGAATCATCGAGGTTCGCGGCAAGGCAGTCACCCCCGGGTATGTCACCGTCGACGGACACAAGCCGGCCCAGGACGCCGACGGTTGGCTAGACACCGGTGACGTCGGTTATTTCACCGAAGAAGGCCTGGTTGTGGTGTGCGGGCGAGTCAAGGACGTCATCATCATGGGTGGCCGGAACGTGTATCCGACCGACATCGAGCGGGCGGCCGGGAGCGTTGCCGGTGTGCGCCCGGGAAATGCAGTCGCCATTCGCCTGGATGCCGGCCAGAAGCGTGAGAGCTTTGCCGTCGCCGTCGAGACCAACGCTTTCGAGGATCCGGAAGAGGTCAAGCGCATCGAGCGCGAAGTGGTCCACGCCGTGGTCGCAGACGTCGGCGTGCGCCCTCGCGCCGTTGCGGTCCTTGGTCCCGGCAGTATCCCGAAGACGTCGTCGGGAAAGCTTCGCCGCGCCAATTCAGCTGCCCTGCTGGGTAACTGATCGTCAGTGCAGACGGTTCTGTGCTGCCTCGAGCCCGAGTTCGAGCAGTAGCTCCACTGCATCCGCAGCTTCTTCACACACGAGATCGAGTTCTTTTCGCTCCGTGGACGAGAACGGTTTGAGAACGTAGTCCGCCGGGTCCATGCGGCCCGGCGGGCGACCGATCCCGACGCGCGTGCGCAGGTAGTCCTTGGTGGTCAACGAACTCGAAATGGACCGCAGCCCGTTGTGGCCGCCTTCGCCGCCACCGAGTTTGAGCCTGATGGTCCCGAAATCGAGATCCAGTTCGTCGTGGACGACGATGATGTTCGCGGCATCGACCGAGAAGAATCGTGCGAGACCGGCGACCGCGCCGCCCGAGAGATTCATGTACGAGCGCGGCTTTCCGAGGACCACGCGTCGGCCGGCGAGGCGACCTTCGACGATCTCGGCGCCACTCTTCTTGTGTACGTTGAACTTTCCGCCTATGCGTCCGGCAAGGGTGCCTGCGACCATGAAACCGACGTTGTGCCGAGTCTTCTCGTACTGCGGGCCGGGGTTACCCAGGCCGATGACGAGGGCGGTATCTGTGCTCAACGGACGCTACTTTCTGGCTTGTTCTTTTTCCTGCGACGCGCGAACGGCGCGTCACTCCGAATCGGAATGACGCGCCGCGCGCAGTGAGTTCTGTAGGAACCGAGAGGATCAGGCCTCTTCTGCAGCCTCGTCGGCGGCGGGAGCTTCTGCGCCCTCTTCGAGGTCAGCCTCGGTGGGTGCAGCAACGACGTTGACGATCAGGGTGTCAGCGTCAGCCTGCAGGACGGAGCCGGTGGGCAGTTCGAGCTGGCTTGCGAGGATCTGGGTGCCGATTTCGAGGCCCTCGACCGAAACCTCGATCTGCTCGGGGATGTGGAGGGCGTCTGCCTCGATGGAGATGGTGGATGCATCCTGCGCGACCATGGTGCCTGCAGCAGCGTCACCGACGACTACGACGTGAACGTCGATGGTGACCTTCTCGCCCTTCTTGATGACGAGGAGGTCAGCGTGCTCGATGTAGCTGCGGATGGGGTGCACGACGACCGACTTGGTCAGTGCAACCTGCTCCGTGCCCTCGATGTCGAGGGTGAGGATGGCGTTGGTGCCCTGTGCGCGGAGGATGCGAGCGAAGTCGCGAGCCGGCACGTTGAGGTGGCGGGGATCTTCGCCGTGGCCGTACAGAACCGTGGGGACCTGGCCGTCGCGACGTGCGCGGCGAGCTGCGCCCTTGCCGAATTCGGTGCGGACGACGGCGACGAGGTTGTTTTCTTCAGACATGATGAAACGGCTCCTACAACTCACGGGGTTCGTGCTCGGTTTACTGACGTGTGGTTTTGCCTGCGAAAAGGGGGACAGGCGCGCACACGGCCAGGAGCGAAACGCTCGAGCTGAGCCGTAGCCGCGTCGATCACGGTAAACCTGCAACTTGTGGAACTGCTGCGATTCACCCTCGCCGAGACAACTTTGGATACGTTACCGGAGTTTGCTCCTCGCCGCTAATCGCAGGTGGCGCAGACCTGGCCGTGTGGACGTGGTTCGCGTCACATCGAAAGCGGTAGCCTGACGGAGTGACCACCCTGGGGAACGCTCCCGACGGCAGTCGGCTCGGTGCCGTCGTGCCGGGTACCGATCTGTCGCAGCATGCTCGCCTTCTCAGTCGGGTGCACGATGCAGTTCTCTCCGGGCAGGAACCACCGGCGCAGCCGCGGACCGTCGTGGCACGGTCGTGGTCGAGAGTGGCTGCGGGCGGGCTCACGCCGGATCACTGCGGCGCGTCTGCTGTCGCTGATTTCTCCGAGTTGGAGTCGAGGCGTTCGCGTACCGCACTACGCTCGGTTCTGCCCGAGTTGCGAACCACTCTGACCGAGGTGGCCGAAGACGCGGGCTTCATCGTGGTCGTTGCCGACGCCGAAGGAGTCCTGCTCTGGCGCGAGGGTGCGAAGGCAGTCAAGCGGGCGGCGGACGCACTCGGATTCGCCGAAGGTGCGCGCTGGTCGGAGCAGTCGGTCGGTACCAACGCGATAGGTACCGCGCTGATCGAAGATTCTGCGGTGCAACTCTTCTCGGCCGAGCACTATGCGCCAACTCACCACAATTGGTCGTGTACCGGTTCGCCCGTGCACGACCCGCGGACGGGCGAGATTCTGGGAGTGGTGGACATCAGTGGGTCAGCAGCCTCGGTGCATCCCACCACCGTCGCTCTGGTTCGCACCGCGGTTCGCCTCGCGGAGGCGACGCTGTGGCGCGAGCACGCAGCTCAGCTCGAGCGTCTGCGCTCGCGGGCAGCACCGTTGTTCGCGGCCGGGACCGGTCCGGCATTGGTGGTCGACGAGTTCGGATGGGTGGCCGGCGCCAGCGGGATAGCCGCGCCCGACCGCGTGGCCGCGCCGAGCGCGGGAAAGCCCGTCATCGTGCCAGGGCTGGGGATGTGTCTGCCCGAGCCGCTCGGGGACGGCTGGCTGTTGCGCACCGGCCTCGGCGGGCCGGTGATCGAGCTGGAGCTGTCCCTCGGCGCATCGCCGCAGGTGACGGTGCGTGGTGACGCCAACTGGACGCGAGCGCTCTCGCCGCGGCACGCCCAGATCTTGAGGGCCCTGGCAGCGGTCGGTTCGGCGGGCGTGGATGCCGCAGGCCTGAGCGAAGTGCTCTTCGGTGATCGCGAGCATGTGGTGGCAGTGCGCGCCGAGGTGTCCAGACTGCGGAAACACCTCGGCGCGGTCCTGCAGACTCAGCCGTACCGCTTTGCCGACGGCGTGCGGGTGGTGGTGATCTAGCGCGCTGCGCTGATTCCGGCACGTCGTCCGAAGAAGCTGCCGTCACCGAGGCTGGTTCCACTGGCGTAACCACCCGCGCACACACCGGAAGTGCACCGGCCCGCCGCGAACAATCCCGGAATCGGCTCACCGGAGACGTGCAGAACCTCGGAGTCGACGGTGGTCTTCAACCCGCCGAGCGTGAATCCGCCCGTGCGTCCGCGCAGATCGATTGCCGCGAACGGGCCGACAATCGGCTTCACCCACTCGCCCTTCTTCCCCAGCACCGGGTCCGACCCTTCAGCCGCGTGCCGGTTGTAGAGGTCGACCGTCGATTGCAACGATCCGGCGGGCAACCCCATCTCGGCTTCGAGTTCCTCGACGGTTTCCGCCACCCAACTCGGCTGCGCCCGCAACTGCGCACTGGACGACTCGGCATTCATGCCTTCCTCGTATGCAGCTTCGTCGATGACGAGGAATGCCTGGTTGTCCTGCTGGAACAGCGTTGCCTGGCCGATGCGGCCGGGGTAAGTGTCCTCGGGGATGTATCGCTGACCGCGGCCGTTGACAAGAATGCCGCGCACCATCAACTGCGGGTCGCAGAAGAACGCGACCTCGGTGGCGTCCATGTGCGCGGTGTCGGCGCCGAGTGCCTGACCGATCTGGATTGCGCGGCCGTCGTGCGCCTCGATGGAGGCCGCCGGGTGGCCGAAGATACGCGGTGCGTTCGAGCGCACCATCTCGTTGTTGTACGCGAAGCTGCCCATCGCCAGCACCACGCCCTTGCGTGCGCGAATCGTGACGTCTTTGCCGTAGCGCTTGGCGACTACGCCGACAACCCGATCGCCGTCTACCACCAGAGTTTGGACGCGCAGATCGTATTCTGCTCGGACACCGAGCTTTTCGGCCGTCTCGACGAGTGGCTTCATCAGCATGTAGCCGCCGCCCCGCTCTCCGGTATTCTTCTCGGACATCTGCGGAACGTGTCCGCGGGGCGCGGGATCGACGAGGGTGTTGAACGGCGCGGCGTTCTCGCCTCCCGAGTACATCAGGCCGTCGTCGTACGGCGGTTCCCAGCCGGGCTGACCCCAGAAGGACTCCTTGAACGGAACGCCGGCATCGACGAGCCAGTTGTAGTGATCGACACTGCCCTCGCAATACGCGTCGATCTTTGCGTCGTCGGTTCCGGGGCCGAGCGCTGCCTTCATGAACGTCTTCATGTTCTCGACCGAATCCTCGAACCCACACGCCTTCTGTAGCGGCGTTCCACCGCCCAGGTAGATGAATCCGCCCGCCAGCGATGCTGCTCCACCCCAGCCGCCCGTTCGCTCCAGGACGAGAACCTCGGCGCCGGACCGCGCCGCTTCGATCGCAGCGGTGACGCCGGCGATGCCGTATCCGGCGACGACGACGTCGGCCTCGTAGTCCCAGGTGGTGATGTCGGCAGCGGAGATCGGTTTGACGGTGGGGTCGGCCATGCGAAGCGTCCTCTCGGAAGGCGAAACTACTGGTCATCACACAGTTGCAGTTTCGACTTCCCCAGATCAGGCATGGTCCCGGTCAACGGGAAGTTTGCAAACTCCTGACCGCGCCCAGAAATGTGTCCAGGTCGGCTTCGTCGACGAAGTAGTGCGGCGATGCGCGAACCACGGCGTCGAGCCCGCGGGCATCCATGTCGAGGAGGGTGGACCCGCGACCGCTGACGGTGACGGTGATGTTCTGTGCTGCAAGCTGATCCCGCACCCGATGCTCGGAAATACTGTCTACGGTGAAGGAAACGATGCCGCTCAGATGGGTTCCTCGATCGCGGACTTCGACTCCGGGAATCGCGGCCAGACCTTCCCTCAATGCGCAGGCTCGGGATTCGATCTGTTCCCACGCCGTGTCGGGGCTGATCGAGAGCAAATAGTCTGCGGCGACGCCGAGACCCAGGCGCGCAGCGACACTCGTTTCCCAGAGTTCGAATCGTGTTGTGTCCGGCGCAGGGACGAAGCTGTTCTCGCTGGTCCATTCCGCTCCGTGCAGGTCCATCGCAGCGGGTTCGAGCGCGTCGACGAGTCCGGGGCGGACGTACAGGAATCCGGTTCCGCGTGGCCCGCGGAGCCACTTGCGGCCGGTGGCGCTGAGCGCGTCGACGCCGAGTTCGGTGACGTCGATGGGCAACTGGCCGACGGACTGGCACGCGTCGAGCAGAACGAGGGAGCCGTGGGCTCTGGCCAATTCGACGACCTCACGGACCGGGTTGATCAAGCCGCCGTTGGTGGGGACGTGTACGACGGAGACGAGTCGAACCCGATCGTCGAGCATGTTCTCGAGTGCGTCGAGGTCGATGCGTCCGTACTGATCGCTCGGAATGACCTCGACGCCGGCGCCGGTGGAACGCGCCCGCCCCAGAGCGGCGATTGCGTTGCTCGCGTATTCGACTCCGCTGATGAGGATTCGATCACCAGGTCCGAGTGGAACGGCAGCGAAGAAGTCGTTCCACGCGCGGGTTGCGCTGTCGGTCAACGCGATATCGGTTGCCTGGGCGCCGATGACCCGGGCCAGTGAATGCGGAACAGCAGCCAGTGCGCCGCTCTGGCGAGCAGCGGCGACGTACCCGCCGACGTCGGCTTCACGTCGCAGGTGCTCGATCATGGTGGTCAGCACCGGCTCGGGCGGGAGCGAGGATCCCGCACTGTCGAGGAACACCTTGTCGAGGCATCCGGGAGTGTCGCGGCGGATCGTGTCGAGATCGAACATGGCACCTTCCGTTCATGTCGGTGTGGTTCAAACTACCTGTGAACGAAGCTGTCCCGATGGAGCGAAGACTGGGCACGGCCGATGCCGTGGTGATCGGCCTCGGCGCGATGATCGGCGCCGGAGTCTTCGTGGTGTTCGCGCCCGCTGCCGCAGTAGCCGGTACCGGGTTGCTTGTGGGCCTGGCGATCGCAGCGTTCGTCGCCTACTGCAATGCGACGTCGTCGGCGCAGCTTGCGTCGAGATACCCCACGTCAGGTGGGACGTACGTCTACGGACGTGAGCAGCTCGGACCCTGGTGGGGGTTTGCCGCAGGCTGGTCGTTCGTGATCGGGAAGATCGCGAGTTGCGCGGCAATGGCTCTGACCTTCGCTACGTACGTTGCTCCTGCGGCCTGGCGTGTCCCCGCCGCGGTACTGGTGGTGGCGGCTCTGGTTGCGGTCAACTACCGCGGAGTGACGCGGACGGCGCACATGGCCCGGGTGATCGTCGCCGTGTCGACGACGGCATTGTGTGTGGCGTTGCTGATTGCCGTCGTGGGACCTGGCGCCATACGTGAGCTCCCGGATCTCGTGTTCGGGTCGTGGTACGGGATTCTGCAGTCGGCGGGGCTGCTCTTCTTTGCCTTCGCCGGTTACGCCAGGATCGCGACGCTGGGGGAGGAAGTGCGTGATCCGCGCCGCACGATTCCGCGGGCGATTCTGATTGCACTCACCATCGCGGTTGTCCTCTATGCGTTGGTTGCGGTGGTGCTGTTGGTGACGCTGGGGCCTGATCGGCTGGCGAATTCGGCGCGGCCCCTGGCCGATGCAGTGAGCGCAGCCGGGTGGAATTGGGCCGTCCCCGTGGTGGTGATCGGTGCCGCGGCGGCGTCGGCGGGGGCGCTGCTGGCTCTGATCGCCGGGGTGAGTCGTACGGCGATGGCAATGGCCCGCGAGAGTGATCTGCCCGTTGCCCTGGCTGCCGTCCATCCACGGTACGCAGTCCCTCACCATGCAGAACTTGTGGTCGGAGCCGTTGTGATCGCTTTGGTCTCGACAACCGATCTTCGTGGCGTGATCGGCTTTTCGTCGTTCGGAGTGCTGCTCTACTACTTCGTTGCGAACGTGAGCGCGTACAGCCAGCGCGGAGTGGACCGGATGTATCCGAAGTGGCTGCAGGCAGTCGGGGCGGCCGGTTGTGTCGTTCTGGTGGTCACACTTCCGTGGATCGCGGTTGTTTCCGGGGTAGGTGTGGTTCTGGCCGGTTGTGGGTACCGGTGGATACGACTGAAGAAATTCAACGACACGTAACACCACAATGGGTGCATCTCGGACGTAGGCGTTCTATCGTCGGTAACGACCGCGAAGACCGCCCGAAGGGGAAGTCGAATGGTGACAGCAGCGTTGACAGCAGCACAGACCATGCAGGTGGATACGCGTCCTGCGGCCGAGGCCTACGTCGGTGGTGTGTGCTTCAAACAGGGGCCACCCCGCTTGGTCGGAGCCGAGGTCGAGTGGCTGACCAGGCAAGATCCCGGTGGGGAGCGGCCATCCGCCGCGACGCTGGCAAGAGCACTCGGGCGACACGCACCCACCAGCATCGACCCGGATTCACCGGCGGTTCCGCTCCCTCGTGGCAGCCTGGTCACCGTAGAACCCGGCGGACAGATCGAACTCTCGTCCGCTCCGCGCACGTCCGCCCGTGAACTGTGTGACTGTCTCGACGAAGACCGTCGGACTCTCGAATCTCTCCTCGCGTCGTACTCCATAGAAATCAGTTCTGCCGCGGCCGACGTCGCCCGCCCGCCATCTCGCATTCTCCGGTTGCCGCGTTACTGCGCAATGGAATCCCGCTTCGCCGGGATAGGCCCGTACGGCACCTTGATGATGTGCAATACCGCAGCAGTGCAGGTCAGTGTCGATGCCGGCGGGAGTCCGGAGTCCATCGCCCAGCGTTGGCGGCTCCTCGGGGACATGGGCCCGGCTCTCATCGCAGCATTTGCGTGTTCTCCACGCTTGCAAGGGGTTCCGAGGGGGGATTGGGCTTCCCAACGCATGCGGACGTGGCTCGAGCTCGATTCCTGGCGCACAGCCGCCATCCCGGAAGCGCAGGACTACGCCGCCCGGGCGCTCGACGTTCCGCTCATGTGTGTGCGAAACGAAGGCGATGATTGGACGGCTCCGAGGGGTGCGACATTCGCGGACTGGATCGACGGCGCCTTGGATGCCGAGATCGGACGTCGTCCCGTCTGGGCGGACTTGGACTATCACCTGTCGACGCTGTTCCCGCCGGTTCGCGCTGTCGGCCATCTGGAGGTTCGCTACATCGACGCACAACCGGGAGATTTGTGGCGAGTGCCGATAGCAGCGGTCGACGCGTTGCTGTCCGGGCCCGCTGTGATGCGCGAGGCGAGTGATGCTGCAGCGTCGACAGCCGGGAGGTGGCGGGATGCGGCAGAGTACGGTTTGGACGACGTCGAACTGCGTTCGGCGGCAACATCTCTGATGTCGCTTGCCGCGTCGTACGCGCCGGAACCCCAGTTTGTTCGCCTTCTCGATGCCGCAGCCGAACGGTGCTGTCGCGCAATCGTGCCCGGTGAGAGCGACACATGACGGGGGAGATCACCAAAGAAGCGGTCGAGGCCGTACTTCTGCGAGCGCGTGAGCGGTCGACGCTGCTCACCGACTGCGTCGACGATACCGAATTGATCGCTCAGCATTCCCCGTTGATGAGTCCGCTCGTGTGGGACCTGGCGCACATCGGCAATCAAGAGGAACTCTGGCTGGTGCGCGATGTCGGTGGCCGCGATCCGGTGCGTAGCGACATAGACGAGTTGTACGACGCTTTCAAGCATTCGAGGTCGTCGAGACCCACACTTCCCCTGCTCAACCCGGCCGAGGCGCGCGAATACGTACGTACGGTTCGTGGGAAGGTGTGGGATGTGCTCGAAGCCAGCACGTTCGGGCGCACAGAACTCGACGTGGACGGGTTTGCCTTCGGGATGATCGCCCAGCACGAACAGCAACACGCCGAGACTATGCTCGCGACACACCAATTACGTTCGGGGCCGGCGGCACTCGTTGCGACACCCGCTCCGCAAGCAGGCTGCACGCCGGAACTCGACGAGGTCACCATCGCAGCCGGTTCCTTCGTCATGGGGACCGACGACGAGCCGTGGGCACTCGACAACGAGCGCACTGCACATCAGGTCTATCTCACTGATTTCGCAATCGACAGATTCCCGGTCACCAACGGGCAGTTCATCGAATTCATCGAGGACGGCGGCTATTCCCGACCGGAACTGTGGTCTCGAGACGGTTGGCGGCATCGCGTCGACGCGAAGCTTCGAGCGCCTCTGTTCTGGGAACATGACAGTTCGGGTTGGTGGCACGAGACTTTCGGCGTCGAGGCGCCGGTCCCACCGGACAAGCCGGTCGTGCATGTGAGCTTCTACGAAGCCGAAGCCTACGCGAATTGGGCGGGTAAAAGGCTTCCCACCGAGGCGGAGTGGGAAAAGGCCGCACGGTGGGATCCGGAATCCGGAAGATCACGACGGTTCCCGTGGGGGGACGTGTCCGCAGACGAGAATCTTGCCAATCTCGGTCAACGCCACCTCGGTCCAGCCGGCGTCGGCTCGTACCCGGCGGGGGCGTCGGCAGCGGGTGTCGAGCAGTTGATCGGCGACGTGTGGGAGTGGACGTCTTCGGGATTCCATCCGTATCCCGGCTTCCGGGCCTTCCCGTATCGGGAGTATTCGGAGGTGTTCTTCGGCGGCGACTACAAAGTGTTGCGCGGGGGATCGTTCGGGACCGACAGCGTTGCCTGCCGGGGGACGTTCCGCAACTGGGACCATCCGATCAGACGCCAGATCTTCTCGGGTTTTCGCTGCGCCAGAACGATTTCGGGTAGATCCTGACATGTGTCGGCACCTCGGGTATCTCGGGCCGCCACGTTCGGTTCGTGAGCTCCTCCACGACGGCGAGAACTCACTGATGCGACAGTCGTGGGCACCACGTGAGATGCGTGGAGGCGGGACCATCAATGCCGACGGATTCGGCGCGGTGTGGTGGAACGACGGAAGACAGGGGCGGTATCGCAGCATTTCGCCGATCTGGTCGGACCCGACCGTCGACGAGACGTTGTCCCACATCGTTTCCGGATCCGTTCTCGCCGCCGTACGTTCCGCGACGGAGGGGATGGCCGTCGAGATCGGTGCCTGCGCACCTTTTGTCGACGGAACCTACGCTTTCAGCCATAACGGAGCGGTATCCGGTTGGCCTGGTTCACTTGCCGACTTGGCGGCAGAAGTTCCGGCCGTCGAACTGCTGAAGATGCCCGCCCCGACGGATGCCGCCTTGTTGTGGACAGTGCTTCGGCATCGGTTGAAGTCGAAGCCCGTGGAAGCCGCCGTGACGAGCCTCGTTCACGATGTGGCTGCGGCGGCACCGGATTCACGACTGAACCTCCTGTTCGGCGACGGACAGGAACTATGGGCCACGGCCTGGGGCCACACGTTGTACACGCGGGTCGACGAGTCGCGAGCCCTGATCGTTTCCGAACCGTTCGATCGATCGCCGGACTGGGAGCAGGTGCCGGACCGGCACATCGTCTGCGCGCGTCCTGGCCATTTGATCATCACCCCGATACCGATGGGAGAACAATGAAAACCCCTACGCTCGAGGTTTATCTGACACCGGCCGAATCGGTCGACGCACTGCGAGCCGAGGCCAGGGAGGGTCTGACCGCTACGCCGAAGTGGCTCTCGCCCAAATGGTTTTACGACGCGCGTGGAAGTGAATTGTTCGAGGAGATCACGGCCTTACCCGAGTACTACCCCACCCGTACCGAGCGCGGCCTGCTCGCGCAGTACGCCGACGAGATCGCTGCGTTGACCGAACCTGAGATCCTGATCGAACTGGGTTCCGGTTCCTCGGAGAAGACGCGGTTGCTACTCGATGCAATGACCGCGCGCGGAACTCTGCGAACGTATGTACCGCAGGATGTTTCGGTGACGGCACTGGAAGGCGCGGCGCGGCAGGTCGGTGCCGAGTTCCCCGGCATCGATGTGGTCGGGGTGGTCAGTGACTTCACAGGCTCGCTGCATCATCTGCCCGGTGGTGGACGGCGGGCGGTCGCGTTTCTCGGTGGAACTCTCGGCAATCTCGTTCCGGCAGAACGCGCCGAGTTCCTCTCGGGCATTGCAGCGGTGCTGGATCCGGGGGAGAACCTGATCCTGGGCGTCGGATTGGTGATCGATCCGGCTGTTCTCGTGCCCGCGTACGACGACGCTGCCGGCGTGACGGCACAGTTCAACCTCAATGTTCTCGCGGTCCTGAACAAGCAACTGGGAGCGAACTTTCCCTTGGAGGACTTCCGTCACGTCGCGCTCTGGGACGCCGAGAACCAGTGGATCGAGATGCGGCTGGAAGCGCTTCGTGAACTCTCGGTCCGGATCGACGAGCTGGATCTGGAGATCACCTTCGCAGCGGGCGAGCAGCTGCGCACCGAGATCTCGGCGAAGTTCACCGAGGGCGGGATTGCCGCGGAGCTCGCATCGGCGGGTTTCGGGGTGCGGCAGGTGTGGACGGATCGGGATCAGCGCTTCGCGCTGTTGTGCGCGCAGCGGGCGTGAAGTGGGCGCACGTCAGAGGATGCTGTCTCCTCCTAGAAGTGCCTCAAAAGTTCTGTAGGCGGCAATATTTGAGAAGTGTCGGGAGTAGAGATCTACGGTGCCAGTATGGACAGTGTCGGACACCGGCGCAAGATCCACGAGATGCGCGAGTTTTACATAGGACTGGTCATCGCTCGCGCCGACCGGATACTCCTGCTCGCTGGCCTTGCGTTCGAATTTTGACCGCGCCTCAGCGGGGTCGCCAGCCCAGATGAGATAACAGTCCTCTCGGTAGAAGCACCCGACTCCGTCATTCTTCCCCAACTCGAATATCGCTATGCCGAAGTACGGTTGATCTCGTGTCGGATGCTGAGTCATGCGATTGAACGTAGTGACATCGGAGCGCAAAGGGTATCGGTGAATACCCCGGGATTCCGCAAAACTTGTCGGCGGGTGCCCGTAGAATCGCCCATATGTTCGAATCGAAGACTTCCGCGGACGCGCTGTTTCGGCAGCATGCGGAAATCGCGCGCGCCCACTTCCTCGAGATCGACGCGGTCACTGCGCTGTACCTGGACCGTTGTGAGGAGGATGCCGCGGTTGGAGTCAATGAGGCTTTTCGGGGTCAATTCGCGCACGTGGAGATCGCGTCGATACTGAGCATTACGGAGTACGCCGCGCAGAAAATGATTGCACTGGGATGTGACCTGCGCTGGCGACTTCCGCGGGTGGCGGCCGCTTTTGCTTGCGGTGACATAGATCTGGCCAAAGCGACGGCACTGTCCGAAGCTCTCGCCAATGTTTCCGAGCACGTGCTCGATGAGATCGAGCGACTCCTAGTGGACGGTGCCTGTCGTGCAACCGGTAACAAGTTGAAGGCGCGCGCACGAGGTCTCATTGCTCGGCACGACCCTGATGGGGTGCGTGCCCGGCGAGTTCGTGCGGAGGCGGATCGGGACGTTCGGACGTGCGCGTCGCACGACGGTATGTCGACTCTGGACGGAATGCTTCCAGCGGTCGGCGCTCAGACTTTGGCCACAAGACTCCGTGCGATGTCGATGCAGGTGTGTGGTTCCGATCCGAGAACTTTCGGGCAACGTCGTGCCGATGCACTGATCGCATTGGCGGAAGGAAAGACGTCGTTGGATTGTCAGTGCGACGGCGATTGCACCCGTACGGACGACTCGAAGACCTCCGCGCTCCCGATTGCGACAATTCTTGTGGGTGTCAACGCTTCCACCCTGCTCGGATTCGACGACCTGCCAGGCTATTTGCAGGGGTACGGCCACATCGATGCTGACCTTGCGCGCGCGATCGCCGCGGACGCCACGTGGCAGAGAGTCCTCACCCTTGCACCGTCCGAGGTGCAACGTTCTTCGACTGCGGGGGCAGTCGGACCGGTGCTCGGCGTGGGTCGGTCGATGCGCTCACCGGAGATATTGCCCGCTGTGGCAATGGGTAATCGCTCGAGAAGGAATAGTGGTTCGCGGCGCGGTGAATCCACGTACCAGCCGTCCGCGGCGTTGGCGACGATTGTAAGGACGCGAGACGGTACGTGCCGCTTTCCGAATTGTGTTGTGCGTTCTGATAGTTGCGATATCGATCACACGGTGCCGTTCGATCACGGCAACCCCGCTCAGGGAGGGCCTACTGCAGAGCGTAACTTGGCCTGCTTGTGTCGAAAACATCACCGACTGAAGATGTTTGGCAGGTGGACGGTGAAGCAAATCGGAGGTGGTCTTCTGGAGTGGACAGATCCCTCAGGACGACGAACGGTTACCGCGCCCGTAGGCTCATTCTGTGACCCCGAATTGAGAGTGCCCGACGCGGCGAGACCGCAATTGACGGACGACGATGCGCTGGAACGACGTTTCGGACTTCGGGACAGGGGTGTGGAAGCGGATCTTGAATACCTCCTGGACTGTAGTGTGCCCGGCTGGAGGAAAGCACGATCTGCATCAAGACGTAACGCGTCCCCACTGGCGAACGCCTTGCCGGAGTTTGCCGACTTCTGAAGGGGTTTCGTTTCTCCTGTGGCCTGCGGGTATAGCGAGAGGGCCCGAAAAATGGTGTTTGTCCGTTTATAGTGAGGCGCAGAACGGTTTCCGACCCGAGGAGAACGCGTGCGTCATCCGAAGCTCGCCGCATTGACCGTGGCCCTGACTGCAGTACTGGTGATGCCGGTAACGCAGAGCGTGGCTCAACCATTCCCTTTCGACCCCGGCAGTTTCGGCAACGGAAGCACCGGATCGCTGGGTGGCGAAGACCCGGACATCCCCATCGAGAACACCCTCCCACAGTTGTCGGTCACCACGCTCGTCGACGGACTCGATCACCCTTGGGATGTCGCGGCGGCCCCGGACGGTGCAATCCTGACGGGACAACGGTCCGGCGGATTCTTCGTGCGCCGAAGCGACAACACGACAGGTCCAGTCTCTGCTGACCTTTCGGATCTCTACGCTCAGTCCGAAACCGGCCTCATGGGCATCGCGCTTGCCCGCGACTTCGCTCAGTCGCGCACCCTGTACACCTGTCAAGGATTCAGCGCTGGGGGAGTCACGGACGTTCGAGTGATCTCGTGGACCGTCGACGCCGGATGGACCGCGCTCACTCGAATCGGAACTGTATTGCCAGGAATCCCGGTCTCGTCCGGGCGTCACGGGGGTTGCCGAATTCTTGCGGACCAGGACGGAACGCTGTTCGTCGGAACGGGTGACACCGCGACACCGAGCGTCCCGCAGGATCCGAATTCGCTGGGCGGTAAGGTCTTGCACATCAACGCCGACGGAACGCCGGCGGCGGGAAATCCGAATGCAAGCAGCCCCGTCTACACGCTCGGTCACCGCAACGTCCAAGGCTTGGCCGTGCAACCTGGAACCGGCCGGGTGTACTCGGTTGAGCAGGGCACCAGCGTCGACGACGAGGTCAACCTGCTTACCCCGGGCGGAAACTACGGCTACCGCCCGGATCGGCTTCCCGGAACGTACGACGAATCCGTGCCGATGACCGATCCCGTGCGCGTGCCGGGAGCAGTTGCGGCGGTGTGGCGTTCAGGTAGCTCCACGTTGGCTACCGCCAGCGCAGCCTTCACCAGCGGAGCTGCGTGGGGTGCCTGGGACGGAGCGCTTGTGATGGGTGGTCTCAAGAGCAAGGAACTGATCTTCCTCCGCCTCAGTGCCGACGGCCGTTCGGTCGACGCTCAGACCTTTGGGTTGGAGAACCAGTTCGGTCGCTTGCGGTCGGTGACTCCGACGCCCGACGGTTCGCTTCTGGTGACCACGGACAACGGAACAGGCGACAAGGTGCTTCGGGTGACACCCACGCCCTGATTTCTCAACACGTCAGCCTTTAACACCAGAGCCTTCAGTACCAGGCGATTACCCGGCACGGACCACCGGAACCACCCGCGTGCGTCGGCGCGCCCACCATCACCGTGGCGCCGACGGCTGGCAGTACGGAAAGGTTTGCGAGGGCTTCGACTGCGTATTTTCCTGAGCCCAAAGCGCTTCGGTGAGCCCCGTGGGTCGTGCTTCGGCCCGCGTCGATGCTGAGGGTGTCCGAGCCCACGGCGACGATGGCGCGCTCGGACACCAAAAAGTCGATCGCCTCGGGGTCGAATCCCGGTGTGTGCTGCACGCCGAGTGCATCTCGATTCGTGAAGGCCCCACCGGCACCGGCCCGGGTATCCCAACCCGAGTTCATCGCAACCAGGCTGCGGGGAGCGATCTTCCCATGGAGGGACTCCCAATCGAGGATGTCCTGGCGGGTGAGCAGTGTGTCAGGGTCGACGGAGGCTCGGGCACTGATGTCGACGACCGCAATCGGCACGACGAGGTCGGCGACTGGAATCTTCTCGACGGTGATTCCGTCCGCACTGGCGTGTGCGGGAGCGTCGATGTGAGTACCAGTGTGTTCTTCGAGGTGGAGTTCGTTGAGGTAGAAGTTTCCACCTAACCCGGCGGACCCGAGCGAGCCCAGAGAGCCGCCGGCGTCGGCGATCTTCGCCAGGTTCCTCATCTCGAACGAGCGCGCGCCCGGCCACACCGGGAACTCCGGCGTCAGTACGTGGGTCAGATCGACGATGGTCTGGCCGGTTGGTGCTGCCGACGCAGTGGGCTGTACAGCGCCGGCCATGACGGCCGCGCCGAGGGCACCGGTGCCCAGCGCCGCGAACATCGATCGACGGCTGACCTTCCTGCCTTCGCGTCCGATCGATTCGTAGACCTCCGACAAGACCTTCGGTGAGCACATCAGAAACTCCAGATCACTGGGATCAACACCGTTGCAACGATCAGGAACCACAACAACATCGGGAGTCCGAGCTTCCAGTAGTCGCCGAACTTGTACCCGCCAGGCCCCATCACCATCATGTTCGCGGGAGTGGCTACGGGCGTCAGGAAGGAGGCCGCGGCAGCGACGGTGACCGTCATCAGAAGGGGCAGCACCGAGATGTCGAGTTCGATGGCGACCGAGATTGCGATCGGCGTGATGATCAACGCGGTTGCAGTGTTGCTGATCAGCTGGCCCAGAGTCGCCGTCACGACAAAGAGTCCGGCGACGACGACATACGGGCTTGCACCACCGACGACGTCGACGAACGCATGCGCGAGTTTCTCGGCTGCGCCGGTCTGCTGAATCGCGGTCGACAGCGGGATCATTCCTCCGACGAGAATCAACGTTGTCCACGAGATGGACCGATGCGCCTGCTCCACGCTGATCACACGCAACAGAACCATCGCGCACGCCGCGAGGAGTCCGGCTATCGCCGACGGTACCAATCCGAACGTCAGCATCACGACCATCGCCGCGACGACGACGAGAGCGATGACCGCGCGGGTTCCCAACGGGGCTGCCTGCTTACGGATCTGGGCTGGTGCGTCGACCACGAGGACGTTCGGATCCACCGCGGTGTGGGTGTCGAGATCGTCCCAGCTGCCTTGCAGGAGAAGCGTGTCACCGGCCGCCAACTTGACGCCCTTGGGGCCGCAGTCCTCACCGGCGCGCTGGACTGCGAGTATCACCAGATCTCCACTGTCGGTCACCATGCCGGGAAAAGCCCTGTCGCCGATCATTTCCGAGCGCGGCGGGATGATCACTTCGACCACACCGTCGTGCTTGGTGATCAAGGGCTCTGCGGACGGCGCATCCATTCCCATGAGCTGATACTGCTTCGCGAGGGTCTTGGCATGCCGGCTCAGGTCAGGCGACATCGACGTCCCTGCACGATGGGGGAGGACGTGAGGACCGAGAAGTACGGCGATCGCAATCGTTCCCAATACGAGCGGCGCACCGACCAAGGTGAAACTGAAGAACCCGAAAGCACCGGCCCCGGATTCCTTGGCGGCTTCGGAAACAATGATGTTGACCGGTGTTCCGGTCAAGGTGAGCATCGATCCGGCATGGGCGGCAAATGCCAACGGCAGAAGCAGTTGTGACGTCGATTTACCGAGACGTACTGCCAAGACAACCACCATCGGTACCAACGCGGCTACGGCTCCGTTGACGCTGATCAATGCGGTCAACGCGGCAACCAGCAACATGATCGCACTCACGAGACGGACTCGGGATTCACCGACTTTCGCCAGCAGTTTCTCGCCCGCCCACGTGGTGACACCGGTGGCATCGAGGGCTTCGCTGACAACAAAAAGCGCGGCGATGAACACCACCGTGGGATCGCCGAATCCGGCAAGCGCCTGCTCCATCGTGATCACGCCGGTGGCGTACAGCGCCAGGGCAGTGCCGATCGCGATGATGCCGACCGGGATTCGGCCGATCACGAACAGCGCCACGACCAGTGCAAGCACGACAAAGGTGATGGTGATGTCATTCACGATTCGTAAAGGTACCTCCTCATACAGAACGGCCCCGTCTCGCAAGGGAGACGGGGCCGTGGGATGGACGCGAGGAGAATTAGTTGGAGGCGGCGATGCGAGCCTTCTCGAGAGCGGCCAGCGTGCGAAGAACCGTGGCCTTCTGCTTGTTCAAATCGCTCAGTCGTGCGCGAGCCGGCAACCCCTGTGCGAGTTCGGCGACCTTGATCTGCTCGTCGATGGAACCGAGCTGATCGAGAAGCCCTAGGACGCGCGTCTGGAGCGTGTCGATGTCCACGGTGTCCGTCTTGACCGGAGCGGCAACGCGCGTCACTGTGCCCGTGCTGGAGGGGCTGGAAGCCCGCGCAGGTGACGTGTCGGCGACAACCGTTGCGGCGCGGGGCCGAATTGCCTTGCGAACAGCGGCCGCATCGGGAAGGACGTCCATGCGGATCTCGTTCAGGACTCGGCGTGCCTCGCGTGCGTTGACGCGGTACTCGCGCTCTTCGTCGTCGTCGGACTGCAGCGTGCCGCCGAGCGGGCGCAGACCGTACATCCCGAGGAAGCGCTTGGCGTCGTCGATGATGCCTTCGTTTTCACGGCATATTCCACAGCGGGGTTCGTTGCGGAACATGTCCACGGAGTTGTCGTCTCCGCACCAGACACAAGATCCTGGGCGCCACCGCCGGATCGTCGGAACTGATGAATTCAGGGAATGAGATTCGGGCCGGGATTCCAGGGTTTGCGCGTCGATCACGACGAGCCACACTAGGCGAAGATTGCGGCGCGGTGAACACCGCCCCAACATCGACCTGGGTTTCTCGACGCGGGCGTGATCAAGATCATGCTGTTTGCCGCATTTGCTGGTATTCGTGTGTCGCACAGGTGGTTTCATGATGACCGCGTGGTCTGTTTTCGTTGGGTTCACGAAGACGACTACGGGCGCGTACCGGTGACAGTGAAGTCACAGGTACGCGCCCGTAGTGCGGCGGAAGACTAGGCGCTGCCGTTGAACAGCGAAGTCACAGAACCGTTCTCGAAAACTTCCTTTATGGTGCGAGCCAGCAGCGGTGCGATGGACAGCACCGTCAGCGTCGGGAATTTCTTCGACTCGTCGATCGGAAGTGTATTGGTGACAACAACTTCCTTCGCACCACACGTCGACAGGCGCTCAGCCGCAGGGTCGGACAGGACGCCGTGGGTTGCGGCGATGACGACGTCACCCGCACCGGCCTCCTTGAGTACCTTGACCGCGCCGGCGATCGTTCCGCCCGTGTCGATCATGTCGTCGATCAGGATGCAGGTGCGACCTTCGACATCACCGACGACGCGGTTGGACTTGACCTGGTTAGGCACCAACGGATCGCGCGTCTTGTGAATGAACGCCAGCGGTGCTCCGCCGAGCGAGTCGGCCCACTTCTCGGCGACACGAACGCGGCCAGAGTCGGGGGAGACCACCGTGATGTTCTCGAGGTTGTAGCCCGCGCGAATGTGGTTGGCCAACTGGCTGTGTGCGTGCATGTGATCGACGGGGCCGTCGAAAAAGCCCTGGATCTGATCGGTATGCAGGTCGACCGTGATGATGCGATCTGCGCCGGCAGTCTTGAGCAGGTCCGCGATCAGGCGAGCAGAGATCGGCTCGCGTCCGCGGTGCTTCTTGTCCTGGCGGGCGTACGGGTAGAACGGAAGAACGGCAGTGATGCGCTTTGCCGATCCACGCTTGAGCGCATCGATCATGATGAGCTGCTCCATCACCCACGTGTTCAGCGGTGCCGGATGACTCTGCAGGACAAACGCGTCGGAGCCGCGAACCGACTCTTCGAATCGAACGAAGATCTCACCGTTCGCGAAGTCGCGCGCGGTCTGCGGGGTGACGCGGATGTCGAGTTCCTTCGCCACCTGCTCCGCCAACTCGGGATGTGCGCGACCCGAGAACAACATCAGGTTCTTCTGGTTGTCGATCCAATTCGCAGTCACTGGTTCATGCCGTCCTTTTGTACTTGCCGGTCGATCTGGTGGTGATCTGTGCTGTCAGGTTGTGCAGGGCTGTCAGGTTGTGCAGCCGCTGCAGCGGCGTCGGCTGCAGGAGTGCCGGGTCGATTTTTCTGTACCCAACCCTCGATGTTGCGCTGCGCTCCACCCGAGACGGCAAGCGCCCCAGGCGGTACGTCGTTCTTCAAGACCGTGCCCGCTCCCGTGTAAGCGCCGTCTCCCACGACGAGAGGGGCGACGAACATGGTGTCGGAGCCTGTTCGGACGTGCGACCCCACCACAGTACGGCTCTTGTTCACCCCGTCGTAATTGACGAAGACGCTCGAAGCCCCGATATTGCTGTGATGGCCGATGGTGGCGTCACCGACGTAGGTAAGATGCGGAATCTTCGAATGTTCGCCGATCTCGGCGTTCTTGGTTTCCACGTAGGCACCGATCTTGCCGTGGTCACCGAGACGGGTATTCGGCCGGAGGTAGGCGAACGGACCGACAGTTGTGTCCGCGCCGATCACGGAGTCGGTCCCGTGCGAGCGGACGACCACCGCGCGCTCCCCGACGCTCACGTTGTCCAAGGTGGTGTCCGGGCCGATCACGGCGTCTTCGCCCACCGACGTCGTGCCGGTCAACTGAACTCCGGGCTGGAGCGTCACGTCCTGTGCGATTTGCACGCCGCAATCGATCCACGTGCTCGCGGGATCGACGACGGTGACGCCGGCACGCATCCACGTCTCGAGGATCCGACGGTTCATCTCGCGGGCAAGCGTCGAGAGCTGCACGCGGTCGTTGGCGCCCGCGACGAGAACTGAATCCGCGATGTGCTGCGCGCGAACACGCTTGCCTGCGCGACGGGCGATCATGATCACATCGGTGAGATAGAACTCGTGCTGTGCGTTGTTGGAGTCGAGAGACGCCAGCGCGTCGCGCAGAGTCTCGAAGTCGAAGGCGTAGACACCTGAATTGACCTCGGTGATCGAGCGCTGCGAATCGGTGGCTTCCTTCTCCTCGACGATGGCGTTGACTTCGCCGTCCGTCGTACGAAGGATCCGTCCGTAGCCGGTGGGGTCGAGCGCCGTCGACGTCAACACCGTGACCGCAGCCGCAGGGGCGGCAGTGTGCTGAGCGAGGAGGTCTGCGATTGTCTTGCCGTCGAGCAGCGGCACGTCGGCGGCTGTGACGAGTACGGTCCCGGCGAAGTCGGCAGGCAGACCCTCGAGTCCGCAACTGACGGCGTGCCCGGTGCCCTTCTGCTCGTCCTGGACAGCGACGGTGACGGGCCTGCCAAGTTCGCCGGCGACTGCGCTGACCGCTTCGGTGACACGCTCACGGTCGTGACCGACGACGGTCACCAGGTGCGTGGGGTTCAGTGACGTTGCTGCGTGAAGCGAATGTGCCAGCATGCTGCGTCCGGCGAGAGCGTGGAGGACCTTGGGAGTCTTCGACTTCATTCGTGTACCGGCACCCGCTGCGAGAACGATCACGGCGGTCTGCACTGGTTGAGCTCCCTCTTGTCGATCAAGACGTGCGTTTCCACTCGGAAAACGCACGGTGTTCACCAGCTCCGCCGCCAGGACTCGAACCTGAACTATCTGAACCAAAATCAGAGGTGCTGCCATTACACCACGGCGGATTGCCACGCATTGCCGAGCCTTGCGGTCGAACGCGCGAAAGAATAATCGCATGCCGACCCGCCGTAGGTCGAACCGCTACGCCAAATAGGTCCCCGAAGTCCCGATAGGCTGAGTAGCCGCAGCAGTTGTTGCAGGTGTCAGGATTCAGGTGTCAGGGAGAGGAAGACCATGGCGACGGTGCCCGGTTCGGTTGGCGGGGATCCAGTTCCCGAACGAGCGGCACGGATCCGGATGACCGGTACCCAACGTCGGCAACAACTGATCGAGATCGGGCGGGCACTCTTCGCGGAGCGCGGATACGAGGCGACCTCGATCGAGGAGATCGCGCAGCGAGCGAACGTGTCCAAGCCGGTCGTGTACGAGCACTTCGGTGGCAAGGAGGGTCTCTACGCCGTCGTCGTGGACCGGGAGATGTCGCGCCTTCTCGAGATGATCACGTCTTCCCTCTCCCAGAATCGCTCGAGAGTTCGAGTGGAGCGGGTTGCGTTGGCTTTGCTCACCTACGTGGAGGAGCACACGGACGGATTTCGGATACTTGTGCGTGACTCGTCGGTTGTCGCACCGAGTGGGACGTATTCGAGCTTGCTCAATGACGCGATCAGCCAGGTGGGCTACCTACTGGCCGGAGACTTCTCCAGGCGCGGTTTCGACCCAGGACTAGCAACGATGTACGCCCAGGCACTTGTCGGCATGGTGTCCACGACGGCTACTTGGTGGCTCGACGAACGAACTCCGTCCAAGGAAGTTGTCGCCGCTCACCTAGTGAATTTGTGTTGGAATGGCTTGACGAATCTGGAAGCCGACCCTCAATTGGAGGGTTAACCAGGCGCGCCTGCCACGCAGAGATGGATCGCGGTCTAAGCTGTGTTCGCTGTATCACGATCGTTTGATGGGCAAATGATTTATTTGTTTGCAAGGGTGGGTTGAATGCCGAAACCGAGCCTTCCATTTTGACGCTGTGAACGGGTAAGACCAGGGATTCGTTCGATGTGTGGTGATTGGAGGCCGGATCGATGGTGAGGCAAGAGCGGGCAGAAGCCACCCGTGATTCGGTGCTGCGCGGAGCAGCGGGGGTGTTCTTGCGCCTGGGCTATGCCAACGCCAGCTTGAGCGAGATCATCGCCGAGTCCCAGGTGACCAAGGGCGCCCTGTACTTCCATTTCGGGTCCAAGGAAGAACTCGCTCGGGCAGTGATCGACGAGGGGTCGGCACGTTTTGATGCAAAATGTGAACTCTGGTTGGACCGTCGCACGCCCGCGCTCGAGTCGCTGATCGGCATTTCGTCCGTAATCGTGGATATCGGCGCGCACGACGCTATGGTTCGTGCGACCTTCCGTTTGTTGGTGGAGATCGGTGACTATCGAGGTTCCGGTCCGGCAACTCTCGACGTCTGGCTCGATATTTACCGCGAACTTGCCAGTCGTGCAGCGGACGAAGGTGATTTGCGTTCGGACGCGGATTCCGCCGACATCGCCCGGTTCCTGTTGGAAGTGGCATCCGGAGTTCGGCTGATGGCAGCGGCGACCGGGACTGTGCGTGAGCTTTCGGACTCCATGAAAGCGTCCTGGAACCTGATACTTCCGATCGTGGTCCCGGAATCCAAAGTGGAGTACTTCAGGCAATTTGCGGCTCGCCGCCTTGCCAGCGATCACTGACATCGCGGCGCTCGACCACCTCATTTTTGCTCAGTTCGTCGCAAATTTCCTGGTAGGGAAAATATTCTGTTTGTTCTGCATTCAAAACAAACTAGGAGTATGTTTATGGCGTTGATGTGAATCTCGGAGTCTGATCTTGCGGACTATCTTCGGATTGCGGTATGTTCTACTGGTAGCTGAAGAATTGCTGAGTACGCAGGGTTGGTCAGGGCAGGATTACGGCGTCGGCGCACCGGGCAGCATAGGGGGCTGCCCGGCGTGTGCGGCCCCAAAAAAGGGGGAGTCAGGCGATGGGTGACACCGCACGGGCGCCGATGCTCGACATCGGTCCGCGGATCGGCTGTGACGTCATGAATGTCGTGGATGTCACCCGCAGTATCGATCTTTTCGGGCGACGGTACCTGGATCGGACCTTCACTCCACATGAATTGCAGACGTGCGCCGGGCCGGCTCGGGATCAGCGATTGGCTGCACGTTTCGCGGCCAAAGAGGCTGTTGTGAAGGTGCTCAGGCCTGGTGACGTCCCCGTGCCGTGGAACTCCATCGAGATCACCCGAGCCGAGTGGGGCGGTTGCGGGGTCGCTCTGACCGGTAATGCTGCCGAACTCGCACAGGTGCAGGATTTACACGACTTTCAAGTATCTATCTCGCACGAGGCGGACGTGGCCATCGCAATGGTGATCGCAACGCGCTCGGGCGCTCGCATCGAAAAGAAGGACGACATCGCTGATGATTGATCAGGCAATTCGGAATGTGCTCGTCGAGCACGGTCGACTAGCGGTCGACGTGAACACGATCGACGGCGAGGCTGATCTCTACGAGTTGGGGTTGACATCGCACGCAAGTGTGAATGTCATGCTGGCGCTTGAAGATTCGTTCGACATCGAGTTCCCGGATGAGTTGTTGCGGAAGAGTACCTTCGCGAGCGTGAACGCGATCGAGGGCGCGCTGACGGAGCTCGGTGCTGCATGAACGCTCCGCAATCGCAGTGCTCGACCGGGACTGCTCTCGAGCGCGCTGTACGGGTGGCCGACGAAGTTGCAGCGATGTGGGCCGACGAAGTTGATGTAGAAGCAAGGTTTCCGCGCGAAGCCGTCGATGCCATGCGCAGTGAACGACTGTTGTCCGTAGCCGTGCCGAAGGAACTCGGCGGCGAGGGCCTCTCGCTGCAGGAGGTGTCGCAGATCGCTCGAGTGCTCGGAACACGCTGCGCAGCAAGCGGAATGATTTTCGCCATGCATCAGACGCAAATCTACTCGCTGTTCAAACATGGCAACACCGAAGCCCTCCGCGAGTTCGTCGAGGAAACTGTCGACAAGCAATTGCTGTTGGCGTCGGCGACAACCGAGTTGGGAATCGGTGGTGACGTCAGCCGGAGTTACTGCGCCGTAGAAGATTTGGGCGGTCACCTCCTTCTGATCAAGAACGCGCCCGTAATTTCGTACGGTGAGCATTCCGACGCGATAGTCGTGACTGCCAGGCGTACCGTGGAGAGTCAGCCGAACGATCAGGTTCTCGTGGTGTGTCGCACCGGAGACCTGACTCTCGAACGCACCACCGACTGGAACACGCTGGGGCTGAGGGGAACCTGCAGCCTCGGCTACATCCTTCGGGCCACCTCGACGCCTGAAATGGTTGCCGACGTCTCGTATTCCGAGATCTCCACGCACACCATGCTCCCCGTCTCGCACGTCGTCTGGAGTTCGGTGTGGTTGGGAATCGCGGATGCGGCTGTCGAGAAGGCGCGCAAGTACGTTCGTGCCGCGGCCCGCAAACAGCCGGGAGTAGCCTCCCCCGGGGCGCTCAGGCTGGCCGAAGTTGCAGCCTCTGCGCAACAATTCGCTGATCTCGTCGACGCTTCGGCACGACGTTACGACCAGGCGGTCCAGGCCGAAGTGGGCACTGCCGATTCCGAGGCGACCGGCGCTGTGGGCTTTTCGCTCGCGATGAACAACTTGAAAGTCACTACCTCCACCGCGGTGGTGGAAATCGTCGGGCAGGCAATGTTGATCTGCGGAATCTCCGGCTATCGCGAGGACACCGAATTTTCGCTCGGCCGGCACCTTCGTGACGCGCACGGCGCAGCAGTGATGGTGAACAACGATCGAATCATGGCGGGGTCAGCTCACATGGCTATCGGATACCGGGGAACGATATGACAACCGAGATCGTGACAGGCGAGACCGCGGCACGCGAGACCGACCTGGATCTGGCAAGGGCCACTTTTCAGCGCGAACTGCTTGTCGAAGGGCTTCTCGTCGAGACGGAAGTACCGGGACTCTACGGGCGTTCCGGTGTGTTCGAGGACATCGTCGACGGGATCGACCGAGTGGTGATGGCAGCGGGTCCGGGCGCCGCTGCTACTCGGCTGCGGTTCCCGCCGGTGTTCCCGCGCAGCAGTTTCGAGCGCACCGATTACATCGCGTCGTTTCCCAACCTCACCGGCGCCATCAACACCTTTTCCGGCTCCAACCGCGATCACGCGCGATTGCTTGCAGATCGTGCCGAGGGGCAATCCTGGGATCAGCACCTCGAGCCGACCGAAACCATGCTCGTGTCCGCTGCGTGCCATCCGGCATATGCGAAGTTCACCGGGGTTCTCCCCGAAGGTGGGGTACTGCTCGACATCTACGGCTTTTGCTTCCGACACGAACCGGCGATCGATCCGGCTCGCATGCAAGCGTTTCGGATGCACGAGTTCGTGACGATCGGCGACGCCGCAGCGGCGCGAGCACATCGCGAGTACTGGATCGAGCGGGGACTCGAGGTACTGGGACGGCTCGAACTCGACGCCACTCCGGTCATCGCCAACGATCCGTTCTTCGGCCGCGCAGGAAAGATGCTCGCGGCAAATCAACGCGAAGAGAATCTCAAGACGGAACTGACAGTTCGGCTCTACGGGGATCTCGACGAGGGGACGGCCATCGTGTCGTCGAACAATCATCTCGACCATTTCGGTGTCAATTTCGACATCAGGACGGCGCGGGGCGAGGTGGCACACAGCTCATGTGTCGGTTTCGGAATGGAGCGAATTGCATTGTCTTTGTTGAGAACTCATGGTCTCGATGTATCGGCATGGCCCCTTGCCGTTCGTGAACGAATGGGCATGTGATGTCACGTCTCGTCGACATCTCGCCGGAGCGTCACCTGCCTCACACATTGCACCGGGACGACAGGGTGTGGGCGCAGACCAACTGCTACACGGATCTGTGGATTGAAGTGTTGCATTCGTTGGGACTGGACCCCGTCCCGGCATTGGCCTGCGCATTTTCCTCCCGATTCGACGGTAATCAGTGGACGTTCCTCAAGCTCAAGGCCGAGGACATCTACGCGCTGTACGGGATTGAAGTCGCCGAGATGAACGTCTGGCGCGCACCGCTGATACATGTCGAGGACAACCTCGCGGTCGGGATGCTGTCGACGGTCGAGGTGGACGGATACTGGCTTCCCGACACACTCGGAACGAGTTATCACGAGGCACACACCAAGACCACGATCGTGCCCAATCGGATCGATCGCGTGGCCGGCGAGCTCGAGTACTTCCACAACAGCGGGTACTACTTGCTACGAGGGGAAGACTTCGCAGGTATTTTCGATCTCGATCGTTCCTCACTTCCTTCGTTTGTGCCCTACGTCGAACAGATTCGGTTGAATCCGGTTCACGCCACCAACGCCGGAAACATCGCCGAAGTGGCTCGGCGGAATGTGGCGGTTCGAGCGCCGGGCAATCCTGTGCGCGAGCTGGGCCGGAGGGTGATCGACGACCTCGAATGGGT
Source organism: Rhodococcus sp. IEGM 1318 (assembly GCF_033142465.1). NCBI lineage: Bacteria > Bacillati > Actinomycetota > Actinomycetes > Mycobacteriales > Nocardiaceae > Rhodococcus > Rhodococcus sp. IEGM 1318. The sequence continues at coordinate 143,004 of NZ_JAWLSC010000006.1, read as the reverse complement.
GCAGGGGGCGGGAATGGACGGCTTTCATCTCTGGTCGTTCGGGCTACTTCGTCAGTGCGGCGCCAGTGCGGAGCTTGCTGCCGATGTCAGCGAATTCCTGGATACCGCAGGGTTTTCCGGAACGGGCGAGGCTGCGCCCGACTTCCGCAGGGTGGCGGCCGGGGCCAAAAGCGTGCAGTTTCAGATGGCTCGCGCAGCCAGGGGGCGTGCGGTGGATCCCCGCGAGCAGCTCGAGGAGATGGCCGTGTCGTGGACGAGGGCGATGGATGTCGTCGCTGACGTAGTTGGAGTCGATTCGTATCGACGCCTGAGGTTGGTCTAGCAGTGCCTCGATCGTCAGCAGACCTGTTGGTCGGCGCGAGATGGCGATGCGCTGCAACCGAACCCGGGTCCGTGTCCGATCCGGATGCTCTCGACACCGTAACCGAGTGGGTGACAGCGTCCGTGCCGGGAACGGTCGGCGGAGCGTTGCGTGAGTCGCAGTCTGACGCCGGACGCACAAAATCTGTTGCGTCGGCGTCTGTTGAATCGTCGGACTGGTGGTTCGTCACCTCGGTGGCTACGACCGATGAGGGGTCGTGGCTGCTTCAGTTCGACGGCGTGACTGCGTTCGCGGATGTCTGGATCGACGGAGTTCTCGTGGCGTCCGCCGAATCCATGTTCACGCCTGGTGAGGTGAACGTTACCGTCGGAACCGGGGTCGACAAACGCGTTCAAGTGGCCATTCGTTTTCATTCTCTCTCGGCAACTTTGAGTTCACGGCGGCCGCGCGGACGTTGGCGTTCGTCGATGGTCCGTGAACAGGGTCTTCGGTGGATCCGGACCACGATGCTCGGTATGGCTCCTGTCTTCGGCAGCGTGGCGGTACCGGTGGGTCCGTGGCGGGGTATTCGTTTGTTGGACTTGGGAGTTGCCGCCGTAGTTTCGGCCGACAAGCACGCGAGTGTCCACGGCACAACCGGTCGCGTCGCCGTCAATGCTCGGCTCACCGGATTGCCGGCCTCGACGGGTTACGTCACCGTGCGCGTCGGCGAACACTCGCGACAGTTGGCCGCGGTTCCCGGTCCTGACGGATTGCTCGAGGTGTCCGGCGTCGTGGAGGTATCGGACGCGCAGTTGTGGTGGCCACACACTCACGGCGACGCGCGTACCTATCCGGTGACGGTGGAAACGGAAGGAGTATCCGAGCACCTCGGTCCAGTTGGCTTCAGGACGGTGGAAGTCGACAGATCCGATGGCGGATTCCGGTTGAGTGTCAACGGTGTCGGGGTGTACTGCCGTGGTTCGGTCTGGGTACCGACCGACCCGGTCTCACTGCAAGACGACTCAGGCACCACTCGTGTGTTGGAACGATTGGCCGAGGCGGGTCTGAACATGATCCGAGTCCCGGGAACGATGGTCTACGAGAGCGACCACTTCTGGGACGAATGCGCGCGCCTGGGCATTCTCGTGTGGCAGGACATGATGTTGGCGACGCTCGACCCGCCCGACACCGACGAATTCTTCGAACTCGTTGCCGCCGAGGTCACTGCATTCTTGCGGAGGGTGCACGGAAATCCGGCACTGGCTGTCCTCTGCGGGGGAAGCGAGACCGAACAGCAGCCGACCATGCTGGGCTTGGTCGATCAACACATTCCCCTCATTCATTCGAGACTTCCCGAGCTGATCTCGAAAGTTGCACCTGAACTCGAATATGTGACGTCGTCGCCCTCGGCGCCGCTCGAGGGAGATCAATTGGCCACCCATGTCGGTAGCGGAGTCGCCCACTACTTCGGGGTAGGCGCGTACCGTCGTCCACTTGCCGACGTACTCGGCGCACGAGTGCGTTTTGCCACCGAGTCACTGGCCTTCGCAATTCCGCCGTCGAACGCCGTGATCGAAAACGAATTCGGTTCACTCGCCGTGGCAGGGCACCACCCGGCGTGGAAAGCCGCGGTACCGCGGGACAACGGATCGTCGTGGGATTTCGAGGATGTTCGGGACCACTACGTCCACACACTCTTCGGCGAGGACCCCCGCGCCGTTCGGTGGTCCGATCCGGAACGGTATCTCGACCTGGGTCGGGCAGCTGTTTGTGAGGCGTACGCGTCGACTCTCGGCTATTGGCGTCGGCCGGACTCTCGGTGCGACGGCGCCTTGACACTCGCACTGCGGGACCTGGAGCCCGGACCGGGATGGGGAGTCCTCGACTGGAACGGCAATCCCAAGGCTCCGTGGTTCATACTGCGCAGGAGCGCCAAACCGATCGCACTGCTCGTCACGGATGACGGTATGGATGGCTTGAGGCTCGACGCGATCAACGAGGCCGCCCACCCCGTGGTCGGCGAGATCAGGTTTCGGGCGCACAGTCGGACAGGCGTCGTCCCAGTCGACGTCGGGTTACCGGTCAAGGTGGAAGCGCATTCGAGTCTGACCTGGTCAATTGACAGCCTGGTCGGCCGATTCACCGACCTCACCCACGTCTTTCAATTCGGGGCCAGGACATACGACGCGGTCACCGTCACCCTCGAAACCGAAGACGGCGAGATGGTCGACGAAGTTGTGCACCTCCTGGGAGGTCCGGCGCGGCCCCGCGAGCGTTCGGTCGGACTTGTCGCCACGGCGCGCAACATCGGTGACGACGAGTGGGTGGTCGATGTCTCGACCGATGCCGCGGCCCAATACGTCGCACTCGAACTTCAGTGCTTCGAGCCTGAAGACTCCTGGTTCCACCTCGCGCCGAACGGTCGCAGGACCGTACGCCTACGGAGAACCGGCCAGGCGACGAAAGTGATCGGTCGCGTTCGGGCGCTCAACTCTCACACCAGTGTGGCGGTTACACCTCCGAGCGTCCCGGCCACACAATCTTCACAGTCCAAGCGGACGTCGAAGAAGACGAGTGCTACGGGAAACTGAACGGATCGGACTGCGCTGCGAGATCGCGCACCGATAGAATCGAACCGGCGCACAACTCTGCCTCGGCGGGGATCTTGCGCTCGGGCTGTGCGTCCGCAACCCGTCATCACTGTTCAGGAGCGCATTCGTTGACTTCCTTGTCCCCTGCCCAGACTGCGCTCGCTGGACTCGCCGAGGTCGCCCTCGCAGACGCCGCGTTCACTCCAGTGATCGACTCCATTGGCGCCGCCGCCCTGGACATCGTGGCACCGAAGCCGGCGCGACCTTTCATCGCCGCCGCACTTGCCGCCCGCACGCCGGTGCTGCTGGTGACGGCCACCGGCCGTGAAGCCGACGATCTGACTTCGGAACTCACCGAGATGCTCGGCGGAGGTGTCGCGCAGTTCCCGTCGTGGGAGACGCTGCCGCACGAGCGGCTCTCGCCGAGCGCGGACACCGTCGGGCGTCGGGTGGAGGTTCTGCGCCGACTTGCCAGACCCGACGACGCCTCGTACGGTTCGCCTCTTCGGGTGATCGTCACCACGGTGCGCTCTCTCGTTCAGCCGATGGCACCAGGTCTGGGCGAGATCGAGCCGATAACGTTGCGCGTCGGCACCGAGATCGATTTCGATTCCGTTCTCGTACGTTTGGTGGAGATGGCGTACAGCCGTGTCGACATGGTGGGAAAGCGTGGTGAGTTCGCGGTCCGCGGCGGCATTCTCGACCTGTTCTCGCCGACCGCGGATCATCCGGTACGTATCGAATTCTGGGGTGACGAGGTATCGGAGCTTCGGTACTTCTCTGTTGCCGATCAGCGTTCGCTACCGGACGTCGACGTCGATTCCGTGATTGCGCCGCCGTGTCGTGAGCTGATTCTGACAGCTGATGTTCGCGATCGAGCTGCGGCACTTGCCGCGGAGAACCAGGCTGACGCGTCGTTGGTCGAGATGCTGGACAAGATCTCGGCAGGCATCCCTGTCGAAGGAATGGAAGCTCTGCTCCCGGTTCTCAAACCCGGTGAACTGCAACTACTTTCCGATGTTCTTCCTGTAGGGGCCCACATCCTTCTGTGTGATCCGGAGAAGGTGCGCACCCGCGCCACCGACCTGGTGCGCACCGGCCAGGAATTCTTGGAAGCGTCGTGGACGGCGGCGTCGATCGGCGGCGCGGCACCGCTCGACACGTCGATCCTCAACGGCGGGGGAGTCGATCTCGGCGCCTCCGCGTACCGGTCGCTTCGCCATGTTCGCGAATCTGCCGAAGCTGCCGGACGACCTTGGTGGACGGTCAGTCCGCTGGCGTCGGGAAACGGTGAAGAACTCGAGCTCCCGGTTCAGGCGGCACCGCAGGTACGTGGTTCCGACGACTTGTTGGCCGAGCTGTTCGTCAGCCTCCGGGCACACGTGAGCACGGGCGGTCGCGCGGCGATCGTGGTGGCAGGTGCTGGAACGGCAAGCCGCGTCGTGGAGAGACTCGGTGAAGCCGAAGTGCCCGCCAAGATGCTTGACGCCGGCGTTGCCCCCGCCCGTGGACAGGTCGGCGTGCTCCGCGGATCACTGCATGACGGATTGGTACTCGCCGGCGACGACTCGACGCCGGGGATGGTGATCGTCACTGAGTCCGATCTGACCGGCAACCGTGTTGCGGCGGTCGGCGACGGAAAGCGTTTGCCGGCCAAGCGCCGCAATCAGGTTGACCCCCTCGCGCTGTCGGCAGGCGACATGGTCGTGCACGATCAGCACGGTATCGGCCGGTTCGTCGAGATGGTCGAACGGACCATCGGCGGAGCGCGTCGTGAATACCTGGTCATCGAATACGCGCCGAGCAAGCGTGGTCACCCGGGTGATCGTCTGTTCGTCCCGATGGAATCGCTCGATCAACTCTCCCGATACGTCGGTGGAGAGTTGCCGGCGCTGAGCAAGCTCGGTGGATCTGATTGGGCAAACACCAAGCGTAAGGCCCGCAAGGCGGTTCGTGAGATCGCGGGTGAGTTGGTTCAGCTCTACGCGGCGCGTCAGGCAGCACCCGGGCATGCGTTCGGCCCGGACACGCCGTGGCAGAAGGAACTCGAAGACGCATTCGCATTCACCGAGACCATCGACCAGTTGACCGTTATCAGTGAGGTCAAGGCCGATATGGAGAAGCCGGTTCCGATGGACCGGGTGGTGATCGGTGACGTCGGTTACGGCAAGACGGAGATCGCCGTTCGCGCCGCGTTCAAGGCAGTACAGGACGGCAAGCAGGTGGCGGTGCTGGTGCCCACGACTCTGCTTGCACAGCAACATCTTCAGACGTTCACCGAACGAATGGCGTCGTTCCCGGTGAAGGTGCGAGGGCTGTCCCGTTTCACCGATGCCAAGGACTCGAAGGAAATCATCGCCGGCATGGCCGAAGGTGAGATCGACGTCGTCGTCGGTACTCACCGGTTGCTGCAGACCGGTATCCGCTGGAAGGACCTCGGGCTTGTGATCGTCGACGAGGAACAGCGATTCGGAGTCGAGCACAAGGAACACATAAAGGCACTACGCACCCACGTCGACGTCCTGACGATGTCGGCTACCCCGATTCCTCGTACTCTCGAGATGAGCATGGCCGGGATCCGCGAGATGTCCACGATCCTCACGCCGCCGGAAGAACGTCATCCGATCCTCACCTACGTCGGTGCCTATGCGGACAAGCAGGTTGCCGCGGCCATTCGGCGTGAACTTCTGCGCGACGGCCAAGTCTTCTACGTGCACAACCGCGTCAGCTCGATCGACAAGGCAGCCAAGAAGATCCGCGAACTCGTTCCGGAGGCTCGCGTCGTCGTGGCGCACGGTCAGATGAACGAGGACACTCTCGAAAAGACCGTGCAGGGCTTCTGGGAGCGCGACTTCGACGTGTTGGTCTGTACCACGATCATCGAAACCGGTCTCGACATCTCGAACGCGAACACGCTGATCGTCGAACGTGCGGATTCGCTGGGCCTCTCGCAGTTGCATCAGCTTCGCGGACGCGTCGGGCGTAGTCGTGAACGCGGATATGCCTATTTCCTGTATCCGGCCGAAAAGCCTTTGACGGAAACGGCATACGACCGACTGGCAACGATTTCGCAGAACTCGGACCTGGGCGCAGGTATGGCAGTCGCAATGAAGGACCTCGAAATACGTGGAGCAGGCAACGTCCTGGGCGCAGAACAGTCCGGTCACGTCGCGGGGGTCGGGTTCGATCTGTACGTCAGGCTGGTCGGTGAGGCGGTCGAGGCCTTCCGGGCTGCAGCCGACGGCAAACCGATCGCGATGGACGAGGGCACGAAGGAAGTCCGGATCGATCTACCGGTGGACGCGCACATCCCGCCCGATTACGTCACCAGTGACAGGCTCAGATTGGAGGGATACCGCAAGCTCGCTGCGGCAACTGATTCCGACGGCATCGCCGCCGTCGTCGAAGAACTGGTCGATCGCTACGGACCACTGCCCGAAGAGGTTCGACGGCTGATCTCGGTGGCCAAGCTTCGACTGCTCTGCCGCGAGTACCAACTGGAGGAAGTCGCCGTCACCGGAACTCAGCTCAAGATCTCTCCTATGTCGCTGCCCGATTCCAAACAGATCAGGCTCAAGAGGATCTATCCGAGTGCGCAGTACCGGGCCACGACGGGGCTGGTGCAACTCCCACTACCTCGCACCGGTGGAGTCGGCTCGGATCGCTTGCGGGACGTCGAATTACTCCAATACATCGCGGACTTCATCCTGGCGATAGACGGGCGCGCCGCCGGTGCCGTCCTGGTCGAGGCGTGAGCACACGGTGAACGAATCGCCCGTCGTCGTACTGCTCGATCCTTTGCGGCCGCATGTCTTTCCGCTTGCGGCACTACCGTTCTTGTCCGGTGCGCTGGATATCGACGCCGACGTACCCGAGTCGGTTCGCAGCGCATTACCGACCCCGACACCCGGCGCCACCGTGACTGTGATGATGGACACCCCAGGCCAGAGGATCGAGTCGTTGTTCGTTTCCGGTGTGAGGGTGATTCGTGCCGAACCAGTTCACGGCGATCGGCTGGTGGAAGCGGCGTCGATCATGGACCGATTGTGGAATCGAGGCGGTTGGGAGTCGACTCAAACACACGAGAGTCTCTCGGTTTACCTCGTTGAGGAGACCTACGAGGTGCTCGACGCGATTCGAAGCGACGACGAGAGCGATCTCCGTGAGGAACTCGGCGACCTGTTGCTCCAGGTGTTGTTCCACTCGCGGATCGCCCAATCACGCGGCGTTTTCGAATTGGATGACGTGGCCGGGGCGCTCATCACGAAGCTGGTTCACCGCAGTCCGCATCTCTCGACCTCGGGCCTCGTGGACATCGATGAGCAGGAACGTGCATGGGAGGCCCTCAAGGCGCTGGAGAAGGCACGTAGGTCCGCGATGGACGGGATCGCGGAGAGCCAGCCGGCCGGCCACTTGGCCGAGAAGTTCGTGAGCAGAGCGTTGCGGGCCGGATTTCCCGAGGAATTGGTCCCCGCGGACCTCCTGGACATGTTGGCGGACCATCGGGAGCTGGAGGCCCGATTGCGCGCAGAGGCAGAGAAATTCGCCGCTGACGTCCGCGTTGCGGAAAGTCGTATTTCTGCTGGCAGGAACCATTCGGACGGCCAGGTCGGGCCGCCCACGAATGCTGAACAGTGGTTCGCCGCCTGGGAAAACTGCGACCGAACGTGACGAATGATCTTATGTGGGGGGGCACAATTGCACTGAGTCGCGGAGAACCCGCAAATCTTGCGTGGGGTTCTGGTGACCAGCTTCGCCCGGTGAGCGGGTAGCGGCGTCGGGGGTGGGCGCCGACACGATCCGGCCATCTTCGATCCATTGTGAGTAACGGATTCACCGGACCGCCGATAACTCACAGCGGGAGTGTGGAAAACGTTTTTGCGTGTACGCACAGGGGCTTTGCACGCCTCCTCCGTCCGGTTTGTCGGGCTTTTCCGCAATTTTCTGGTTAACGATAGGTTTCGCGCCCTCGATGAGTGCGCTAGAAACAAACCTAAGGTATGTTTGCATCCAAGAAGTTTGACGCAGGGTACGATTTCCTGAATTTAACCAGGTTGGACCTGGTTATCGAGGGGGATCTACGGTCAGGTCGACTTGAAACCGTGCGTCTCCGAGAACAGCAAACTGCGGGGTGTTGCTGCGATCGGATCGCAATGTTGGTTAACGGTCAGCGACTCAAATGAGAACTGGCTCCGACCATGCAGCTGTTCGATGACGAGAAAGATTGACTATCCATGAGCGTTCATGTCGGGGTGGAAACCAAGTCCGAGCTATCGCCTGTCCGTGCGTTCGGTCCCGTGTCGAGTTCGCCGGCGAAGGTCGGTGAGGACTGGAGACAGGAATACAGGCGTCGCATCGCCGTCACTGACTCCGTCACTGTCGTGTTGGTTATCGTCCTTGCACAGGTCGTGAGCATGTGGCCGCACCCCATCGAGTGGTTGACTCCGATGAAGGTAGGCGCGTCGGTGACGCTCGGCGGACTCTGGATGATCGCACTCGCTCGGGGTCGCAGTCGCCACCAGTCGATGCTGGGTGAGGGAAGCGACGAGTACGAGCGCGTACTTCTTGCCACCGGCCAGGTGTTCGGGCTCGGCGCTCTCGCGGCCATCGTTCTGGGTGTAGGCATTGCCCGGAGTTATCTCATGATCGCACTCCCCGTCGGACTGGGTGCGTTGCTTCTCGGCCGCTACCTGTGGCGCCGTGACATTCTGCGCAAGCGCTCGTCGGGTAAGTGCCGAAATTCAGTTCTGCTTGTCGGTGGGCACGCGTCCGTCGTGGCGACAACTCGCTCGTTCGTCCGTAACGCATCGGCAGGCTATGACGTCGTGGGCGCGTGTATCCCTCGCCGTGCTACCGCGGTTGACGACCACATCATGGTCGATGGAACGCGAATTCCGGTTTTCGGCAACGAGTTCGAGGTAGTCGACGCGATGCGTTCGAGCATCGCTGACACGGTCGTCGTCACTGGCACGGAAGACTTGGGTCAGGTTGGACTCCGCACCCTCATGTGGGATCTGGAAGCCGAGGGCGTCGACCTCGTAGTGTCGCCGGTTGTTGCTGATGTGTCCAAGGCGCGACTGATGTTCCGTCCGGTTGCCGGGCTGCCCCTCATCCACGTCGCGCGGCCGCGGTACGAAGGTGCGAACCATCGTCTGTCAGCCGTCTTCAACGCCATGTTCTCGGTTCTGATTATTCTTCTCGTGTCCCCAGTCATGGCGGCTGCGGCGATCGCGGTGAAGGCAACGTCCAAGGGATCCATTTTCTACAAGGCCGAGCGCATCGGGCTGAACGGAAAGCCGTTCCCGATGTACAAGTTCCGGACCATGGTTCAGGGTGCAGACCAGCAGGTGACCGATCTTCTCGGCGACAACGAAGGTGCAGGCGGGGTTCTGTTCAAGATGCGCGCAGATCCCCGCATTACGCCGGTGGGAAGGATCCTTCGTCGCCTCAGCATCGATGAGCTGCCACAGTTTTTCAACGTCCTGCGTGGCGAGATGAGCGTTGTCGGCCCGCGACCGCCGCTGCGGCGTGAGGTTGAAATGTACGACGACGAAGTTGCCCGACGCCTGTACGTGAAGCCGGGTATCACCGGGCTGTGGCAGATCAGTGGACGTAGCGATCTTTCTTGGGAAGATTCGGTCCGTCTCGACTCCTCCTACGTTGAGAATTGGTCTGTGGCGCAGGATCTTTCGATTATCGTCCGAACCGTATCGGCTGTCGTGAAGAGCGATGGGGCCTACTGACACCGAAAGCCGCCGGGCCATGCTTGGAGACAGAATCTCCGAGTATGGCCCGGTTTGGTTGGTCGCGATATCAACTCGATCAGCGGCGCGAGATCACATTTCTCAAGTAGCCCGCGGTTTGGTAGACGTAGTTGAAGGCCCAGGTGCCGATCGGAAGATCGGGGCGGCTCGCGACCATCAGCAGTTTCCCCGAGAAGCTCTGCGAAATGATGAACCTCGCACGGGAAATGTGCGGAACGAAGGTCACGACGATCACGGTGTGCCAATTGTGCAGCTGAGCGAGCCGCTCGATCTCGATGCCCTCACCCTCGGTGGTCGACGGTGAGGGCACAAAACAATCAACTTCGAAGTCGACTGCCGGCTTGCACAACGATCGCATCGTGTGGTCGTTGTCGCCGTATGGATTCGAGAAGACGATGCGTGGCGCGAAGCCCTGCTTCATCAGTTCGAGCCCCACTTCTTCACGGCCGTCGTGCGCACCGCCGAGCACCACAACGGCGTCAGCGGTTCGAGGTGTGTCGATCTTCGGGGCCACATATACCGGCCATCCTGCGATCGTGACGAGGGTGAGTACTGACAAGGATGCGCCCGAAATCTTCAAGGCTTTTGATTGTTTTCCGATAGACCCGATCATACTTTGAATCGAGGATCCCTTTGATGAGTGCGAGACAAGTACCCGGAACCGTGGCTGGAATTCGCACGGTCAGGGAGGCTTTCGGACACAACATGTATGGACTTGTGCCGCCGGACGGTCTGCACATCATGGAAGACGGGTGGTGGATTGCGCTCACGGGTGCTCCGGATCCAAGTTACAACTTGGCGCTCGTCTACGACGGGAACGTCCGTAAGAATGCGTCCGAGGTGTTGGAACGGGTTCTCGCAGAGGAGACGCGGAGCGTCATCATGCTTGCCGGCGCTGGGTTGAACGCTGCCACCGTCATGGCGGACGCGGGCTGGGTCTGTGTTGCGTCGAGTCCGTTGCGAGCAATGCCGAACATCCCTTGGGAAGCTGACTCCAGCGTCAAAGTGCTCGATGGCGCGGAGCTTTCCGGCGCACGCGAACTCGCTGGAGACGTGTTCGGCGTCGATCTGGCGTCCGCGGAACTCGTGTACTCGTCGAAGTACACAGACGGGCGCGTGGAACGGTTAGTCCTCGGATTGATCGAAGATGGGGACCTGCAGACTGCGGCAATGCTCTCGTTCGGGCAACCGATCAGCACGGCTTGGGCGGGCGGCACGCGTACGACCGGACGACGGAAGGGTCACGGGTTGCGCGTTGTGCGTCAGGTGGCCAGAACCGCATATTCCGAGGTTGGGGAGGGCTCGGTGTGCTTCCTCGGTAGTGACGTCGGCAACGGCTTGTACGACGCGGCAGGTGCCGAGATCATCGAGTACTGGCAGATGTGGTCGAGGCCTCGTTGGCTGTTGGGTAACTGATTGACCGACTTCGGGTATGTTTAACTGGATTCAGCAAACTATCAGTTTCTTTTCGCTGAAGGTTTTAGCCGATTGTCACACTGGAGGTAACTGACGTGTCAGAAGTGCGGGCGAGGGACGCTGCGATTCGTCGTGAGCTAGGTGTCCCACCGACCTTCGATCTGGTTGCGCACGTGCGCAACCTTGGTCGGGTCCTCCTTCCAGCACTCGTACTCGGACTGTTGGTGAGTGGCGCGCTGTACATGGTGCGGGGCAGTGCGACGCCGGTCTACGAGTCGAACATCGTCGCCGAAGTTCAGGCCGGCTCGCAGGTCGTCATCACCGATGCGAATCTCGGCCAGTTGGTGGCTCCGTACGTCGCACTGGCGACCGACAACGCCGTTGTCGCAGATATTCAGGCTCAAATGGGCGATGCCTGGAGCGGTGTGCCTGTCTCTGCTTTCATGGCGGTCACGCCCGGAACCACGCCGTCACTCCTGTTCGTGAAGGCAACTGGATACAGTCAACTCGAGGCCGACAAGTTGGGGCGTGTCATCGTCAAAGCTCTCGACGATGCTCAGAGCAAGCGCAATGCCGAGACTCTCGTTCGTCGAACGAAGACCCTGAACGACGAGGTCGCACGACTGAATACCGAACTGTCGGATGCGCGGCAGGAAAGTATCGACAACTATGAAACACCGGTCGAGGACACGGCCGTCAGAGCTGATCTGGACGCCAAGCTCGAACAGCTCAAGCAGATGACGACCGATGCGGGCTCGGGCGATCGACTGGAATTGCTGTCGGCGCCTGCCGGGTCCGGACTACCGGTCGCCCCCAAGCCCTTTGTGGAATCGGCTGTTGCCTTCCTGGCTGTGACCATCCTTGCTGCCGAGATTCTTGCCGCCTGCCGGGGTCGATTCGGCACACGCATGACCGACGCCTGGGCGCGTCGCGCGGCGAAGAAGTTCGGTACGTCTCTGTTGCTTCAGCATTCGCCGACCGCCGAGATGCCGTCGAATGTCGCTTTGACGGTGACTCAGCGTGCAAGTCTCGGTAGTCACGTATTGGTGTTGTTCGGTGAAGGTGTCGCCATGGATTCGTGGGTGGTGCCGGAGGGGCTGCGCTCGCGCATCTCGCAACGTTCGTTGTCATCTGACTGGTGGAGCACAGTCGATTCCAATGCGGTCGACTTTGCCCTCGTGGTGGTCTCGGTTCTCGATGCTGATCAGAAGGACGTCACCGACTGCCTCCGCGCGTTGGCCGAAGTAGACGTCACACGATCGCTCATCCTCGTGGGGCCCGCCGTGTCGGAGTCTCTCATCGCTTCTGTACGAAGTCGATTGGGCGGAACGGGCAGCGTCGGCGCCGCCCCCCGACCCAGAGCCGAAGGTCACGCGGATTCGTCGAAGAAAGGCGAAGGAAGCGGGCAGCCAGACACATCCGGGGCTGCCAGGGCAGCAGAGCCTCTCGGACCACCACCTGCGCAGGTCGAACTGGACGGTCTCAACGAGCGAGCGAAGCTGAGTCGCGCTGCACGCGCACCGTCTCCGGCGTCGCTCGACTCGATGGATGGCAAGATGCGTGACATACGGAGCCGTGATGTGGGGAACCCTGAACCCTGGAACGAGGCCGCGCCGGTAGGTAGCGACCGGCGCCGGCCTCACACCGTGGACGGGCAAGCGTGGCGTCGTAACCCCGCTGACGGAGACGGAGCGGCCAATCTTGGTGCAGGAGTCGTTTCTTCATCCGAGTCGTTCGAAATGATCGATCGCCGAGCCCGTCGGGATTTGATCGATTCGGCAACCGTGACTATCGATCGGAACCGCCTTCCCGGCGCAGAGGACAATGGAAAGCCGGACGCGGCAAAGAATGACGACGATTCGCGCAACGTCGAGAAAGATGACAGCGACGGACGCGGAGTTGATGTCGCCGATGGAGACGACATCAACTCCGAAATGAGAACCGAACGAATTATGCTGACCACCAGAGATATTTCGGCGGCGCGTGAGCGGCGAACTGCTTCGCGAGTAAACCTGGCACGCACGGAGCCTAATGCAAACACATCGAAAAACTGATCGACGGTGTCAGTATCAAATCTTCGGTGAGCTGCAACCGCCAATGGCTTGTTTGACCGCTGCCAGGGCGGGTTTGGCGGTGTAGTTCATCGTCACCATGCCAAAGTTCTGTTCAATGTCCGCCGTGTTGGTGCCGCGGTCGCGCATGCTGTACACGAATATCCGTTCGATGTATCCGAGTATCTTCGCCTGCGCGAACCCATCGGCCAAGATACTTGCTTGCAATTGTGGACTGACCGCGGTCGGGCCGTTGCCGGTGGGGGCGCCGAATTCGGTAGCCCAGACTTTCTTGGCACCGTCACCGTTGGCGACCATGGAATCGTGCATGAGCCGGATTCGGTAGAAAGTGTTCCACTCCTGTGTACTCGCGTCGGAGGGGAGGGCGGGCCAGCTGTATGGATGGATCGAGAAGACATCGAAGGACGATTTCGCCCCGGCGGCGTACATACCCTTGAGGTACGTCACCGGCGAGATGTCGGAGCCATTGTCGACGGCCGGCGAGAGGCCTCCGTTGAGGATCTTGGCGCCCGGTTGCACCGCTCTGATGCTCGCCGCCGCGGCCTTCAACATGGTCGTGTACGTATTGACGTTCGGCTTCGGCCGGAAGAACTGGGTGAGGTTCGGCTCGTTCCAGATCTCCCAAGTGCTGATCTTGGTTGAATAGCGTTGTGCTGCTTGCTGTGCGAACTTTGCGAAGGCTGCGGTGTCGGACGGGTATCCATGGCTGTCACTTGCGCCCGCCACTCGCGCCCAGGGCGGGGTGTACGTGACGATGGCAAGTAGTGAGAGTCCTTGGAGGCGCGCTCGGTCTACGATGCGGTCGGTTGATGCCCAATTCTGCTGTCCACGTGTAGGTTCGACTACCGACCAGTCGATGTCGAATCGAAGCCACGTGGTGCCGGCATTTTTCATGGCGACCAGTTCGGCATCCAGATCATTCTGGGACAGGGTGTTCAGTGGTGCTCCTGCCGCGATTCCCAGACTCACGGAACTGCAGGTTGTTGCGGGGGGAGTCGAAGTTGTTGTCGGAACCGGCGCCGGTGCGCAGGCGTTCAACGAACCGATCGTAAATATCAGAGCAACAGCGAGGAGTAACCGAAGTCGACTCACGTCGACCACCTTCCTTCCACAGTGGATGCAACACCAATGACCAAGCGGAACCGGAAATTGCCGAACTATCCGGCAACTAGCAGGGTTGCACGAAATCGCTTGTTAGACAGAAGTCGCCAGGTCTTTTCTTCAGCACCTATGACTGCTTCCATGGCTTGGTGGAATGCGCCGGTTGGTATTTTTCGGCTTTGGCCGACTGTGGATGGATTCAGTGATTCTTTTTCAGGTACATCCGCCAGTTTTGCTGGCATCTTCGAGAACTTTCATTGCCGGCTTCGGTTCGAATGCGGCATCCAACAATCCGAAGTTTTGTTCTCGGTCTCCCTTGTCGATTCCGCGATCCACGAGGCTGTAGACGAATAGCTTCGACACGTAGCCACCCCGACGGGCTTCGTTGATTCCGTCGCGGAGAATGGCTGCCTGATCGGCTGTGGTAACAGAGGTCGGATCGTTACCGGTCGGCGAACCGAATTCGGTCGCCCATATCGTCTTGGCGGCGTCGCCGTTGTCGATCATGGTCTGGCGCATTGTTTTCATCCGAAAGAACGCATTCCAACTCTTGGTGAGTGGGTCCGAGGGCATGGCAGGGAAGCTGTACGGATGCATTCCGACGGCGTCGAAATGGGTCCGTACTCCTGACTGGTACATCTCGGAAAGGAAGGTGGTGGGACTGATGTTCACACCGTCGTCGGGGGCCGGTGAGAGTCCACCCGAAACTATCGTTGCATGGGGCTGAACCCGCTTGATCGCCGCGCTGGAGAGGGACAGAAGTGTCGAATAGTAGGTGGGGTCCGGCGCGGGATTGAAGAACATGTGGAGGTTGGGTTCGTTCCATATTTCCCAGGCCGAAATCGCATCGCCGTAGCGCTGGGCGGCGATGGCCGCGAAGGTGGCGAACGTCGCGGGGTCGGCTGGTTTGGTGTGCGAATCGGAGGCGGGTGCTTTCGAGTCCCGTGCCCACGCCGGCGTGTACGTGATCAGAGCAAGTACTTCGAGCCCTGCCGATTTCGAGGCCTCCACAAGTCGATCGGTACCCGACCAATCGAACTGCCCTTGCTCAGCTTCGATGGACGACCAGTCGACGTCGAATCTGACCCAACTCGAGCCCGAATCCCGGACTGCGTCGACGTTGATCTCGATATCGGATTTCGGGAGTGCCGTATAGCCGGCTCCCAGAGCGATTCCGAGGTCATCGATGGGCGGCGCTACCGGGCAAGGTTCGTACGACGTGGACACCGACGAATGGAGTAACGCTCCGACGGTCACGAGAACTGTGGCGACTGCGGCCATCCGAACATATCTAGTCATTGACGAGTTCCTGCAGCATCGCGGGTAGATTCTTCTTGATGTCGTAGCGCTCGACTACCCGCCGCCGACCCTTTCCGGCAAGTTCGGTGCGGCACGCGTGGTCCGCCAGCAGTCTGGATATCTCGGACGCCAGTTGAGATGCGTCGCCAACCGCGACCAGCGAGCCGGCGCCGTCGGCGAGAACCTCGCTCGTACCGCCGTGGTTCGTTCCGATAACCGGTACACCCGCGCTCATTGCTTCGAGAAGCACCAGAGGTCCCGCTTCCGGTGACGTGCTGGCCGAAATAGCCAGGTCCCATCGCTGCACGGTGCTCAATGCATCGACATGGCCGAGGAACCGAACGCGGCCGGCGAGATCCGGGAGCGCTGAACGGCGTTGCAACTCTTCGACGTACGTTTCGTCGCCCGGGAACGCGGTGCCGGCGACCTCCAGAGTGATCTCGGGTATTTCGGCTACTGCGTCGAGCAAGACCTGGTGGCCTTTCCACGGCGTGATCGAGCCCATGATCCCGATGACTCCTGTTGCGGGAGAATTGATGTCGACGACGTCGGCCGGTACCGGGACACCGAGCCGCGAGATAGTGGTGTGAACACCGAGCTGGCGCACGGGAACGGCGGTGGGTCCGGACACTGCGACAGCTTTGACGATGGCAGGCTTCGCGATTCGAACCACGATTCGTTGCTTGGCGCTCGAGAGGGTGTCGTGTACCAACCATGTGGCACCGCCGTCGACCCCACCGAGTCTGATTGCCGGAAGCGCGAACAGCGAATTCACTATGACGGTCGCATTCGATCCTCGTGTTCGGGAGGCAATGACACGTCCGGCTTTACGCCAGTTCTTCACGACCGTCGTGATCGCGGAGATGCGGTCGAATCCGCTTTCACCGCGTAGGCCCAGAACCGGGAGTTCGATGATTTCGGCAATGTCGGCCGCGCGCTTGCGTAGCGGTCCTTCTGCGCATGCGAGGACTACGGAGTGCCCGCGTACTTTGGCCAATCGCATGAGTTCGAGCATGACAAGTTCGGCACCGGACACTTCTCCGGTGTGACTGACGAATACGAGCGTGCGAGTCACGCATTTCCTCCACGTGGTCTGACGAGTGAGGTCAAGGACTTTCCGTCCGAGATGGGGAGCATTGCGACGATTCCGATCATCATGATCGGTGCAACGAGCGAAACAGCGAGCCATGGAATTCCGAATCTGTCCACGCACAGCGTTCCCAGAACGACTACGCCGGCGCAGACGGCGGAGATGATCGTGAACGGCACTGCCGGAAAGAGTTTCCGAACGGGGAGTGTGTGAAATACCACTATCCAGATTGCCGCGAAGAGGAGAATCTCGGTGGCAACCGTGGCGATTGCGGCTCCGTTGAAAGACATTCGGGGAATGAGGACCAGGTTGATCACAACATTGATCACCAAACCGCCGATGGCGATCCAAGGATACGTGCGGTGACGACCACTCGCGACCAGGACCATGAGACCCAACTGGGTCAGCATGGAAAAGCAGGTTCCCAGGACGAGGAGACGAGTGGATGTATCGGCGGCAGCAAATCTCGAGCCGTACAGCAGGGCAAGAACTTCGGTTGCGGCGGGCCAGAATGCGACCAGTGCGGCACTCCCCATCAACGTGAGCACGATGAATGCCTCGCGACTGCGCTGCCGGAAGACATCGAGCTGGTCCGGCCAAGCCGATACCAGCAGGGTCGTGACCGGGGTGACCACCGTGATCGCGACTATCGACAAGAGGTCGGCGAACTTGTAGCCGATGGTGTACAGACCGACGGAATCGAAGGTGTCGAGCTTACCGAGGAGAAGCACGTCTACTTTCGACAGCAGTGTGACGAATGCGAATCCGATGCTCAGCGGTATCGCCTCGATGAGCATTTCGCGCCATCGCCGAAACTGGACGCGTGACGACGGCCGCGGTCCGGCGATCCCTTTTCGCACTCCACGAATTTTGATGACGGCGGCGACTACTTCGTTGGCGACGGCTGGAAGGACAAGAACGACAAGTACCGGGTTCCACAGCACCGCGGCGATAGTCGCGATCAATTGGACAAGCTGTCCCAGGCCTTCGGCGATAGCCACATATGTCATTCGCAGACGGCTCTGGTACATGACGGAAAGCGCGTGGCTCGGTGTTGCGACCACGACGACCAAGCCGGCAATCGCCGTTGCTTCGACGACGTCGGCGGGGTAGCCGAGAACCCATACGTATCCGACTGCCAACACGTATCCGAACAAGCCGAGGGCGATACGAAGCGAGATGAAGGCCGACGTGACCAGAGATACGTCCCACGGGTTGCTCTCGACCAATTTCGCGAGGACGACTCTACCGACGCCGAGGTCGGTGATGACGGACAAGAGCCCCAGCAGCCCGAAAATCAGTGAGAACTGGCCGAATTGCTCCGGGCTGATCGATCGAGCGATCAGAACGGAGCCAATCCAACCCATCGCGGCGACGGCAACTCGGCTCGCCAGCATGATGACGGTGCTTCGACGAGCTGCATTCGCAGTCAGTTCCGGAACGGACGGGCCGTGAATCTTGGCCGCTCGCTCCAGGCTTTCCCGCTCGAACTTGTCGACGGCAGCCTGTCGGAGTTCGGCGAATTCGCGTTCCGAAACTCGGCTGACCGCGGATTGTCGACGCTTCGTCATGAATGCCAACTCACACGCTCAGTCCCGCTGATCGATAGCTGTCGACGGTGAGTTCAGCGGTTCGAGTCCAGGTCGATCGCGCCGCGACTCCAGGTGCCGCGGATCGAAGGGTGCGGTTGAAGTCGGCGTCGTCGATCACCGATCGGAGTGCTCGAACCCAGGAATCCTTGTCGTGAGTTTTCACCAGGACAGCGCCGTTGTCGGCGAAATCGGGGAGCGCGCCTACGGCGCTGGCGACCACCGCGCCGCCACATGCCATGGCTTCGAGCGGTGGGAGTCCGAATCCTTCGTATCGCGACGAGTACGCGACGGCCGTAGCCGCTGAATACAGTGCGGGAAGATCCTCTGTTGCAACGTAACCGAGGCCGACAGAGTGTTCCGGAGCATCGGGTCCCGTGGAACCGGAACCGGCGAGAAGAATCGGTATGTCCAGTTCACGGCAGGCGTCGGCTACCAACGCGACATCCTTGCGGGGCTCGATCGTCCCGACTTGGAGTACAAATCGTTCGGGAAGACCGAGGCGTCCCCTTACATCCGCGACTTCGGCGTCGGTGGGCACGGTGGCCCACGGCGCCGGCGCCAGGGGGGTGACCACAGCGTCGCGACCACTCAATGCTTTGATGCGTTCGGCCGTGAAGTCGGATACCGCGATGATGACATCTGCCTTACGCAGCGCCATGGACAGAAGTTGTCGCTCGCCGGTGGCCCGAAACTTACTGAATGCCCATGGGACGTCGAACACTGACATGTCGTGGAAGGTCGATACGGTCAGGCCTCGCTGCCGTAACGGAATATCGACGTCGAGACTGTGGAAGAGGTCAGTTCCGCTGATCGGGACCATCGCCCACGCTGCTCGGCGGACGCCGGCGACGACGGGACGGCTGATCGGTTCCATCGCCGGCGGAAGCTCACCGATTGCGTCCTGTTGCACAGTGGCGCTCAGCTTTGCGGAAGCGCCGATCAACGGAACTAGCTCGGAGAGGAGCTCACGGGCGTAGGTCTGGACCCCACCACCGCCGGGTCGGAGGGCCATGGCTCCGTAGGTGATTCCGGACCGAGTGTCGCGGTTTTCTCCGAGTGATGTTGGCTCAGTGCGCATCCTGCGGTTCCTATCAGTAACCAGAAGTAAAGGTCGAGTGGAAAAATTTCGAAGTAGGTCGAGACCAGGGACGCGACGCATGCGGCGATGATCGAGGCACTCACGCCTAACGAGAGAGCGCCGTCCTGGCCGGGGAGGATGCGCGATGCACGGAGTCCCGTGACGGCCGCCGACACCAAGATCAACGTGAATACCCACAGCCCGATCGGTCCCAGCTCGACGGCGACCTTCATGTAGTAGTTGTCAGGCTGGTACGGGATCAGACGCAGCGTCGTAGCTGCCTTGATCGTCAATGTGTTGATCATGGGATGCGCCAGTTCCGCGGCCTTCGCTGCAGCAGACCCGGTCGCGCCGACACCTTGTCCGAGTGGATTCACCCACAGTGAGCTGACCGTCTCCGACCAACCGTTGCCACGTTCCTCGAGACTGTTCGAGGAGAACAACGCTTTCATCACGGAAGTGGGCGTGAGAAGGAGAGCGATCGGGATTGCAGCGGCTGCGGCAGCGAACAGCACCAGCAGCGACTTGTACTTGTAGATCGCCAGCCAGAGGAGACCGGCAGCGAAACCGATGTAGCTGGCCCGCACGATGGACACCCCCATACCGGCGATCATGATGGGCGTGGCGGCAAGGAAGATCATGTTCCGCAGACGCGTCGGCTCGTTGAGACTGACGGACAACCCCACAACTAGGCTGAGCATCACGTACAGGCCGAATGCGAACGGACCGGTGAACGTGCTGAAACTCCGCAGAATCCCACCGGTGATACGTATCTCCTCGGTGTAGCTGTACCCGAGACTGACGAGGAATTCGGGTCCGACCACTTGTTGAAGCAGACCGACCACTGCGGCGAGGATTCCCACCCCCATCAGGATCGAGACGAGATGATCACGATCCTCACGAGTGAACGGCGCGCGCCACAGAATGAGGGGAAGCAGCATGTAGAAGTAGGTGATCTTGATCGAGCCGAGACTCCCCAGACCGGACAGGGTGAATGCCGACACGCACCCCATCGCCACCCACACGACTGCTGCGGGCCACCACGGCATCGACGGCCGAATGACTCCGTGGCGATTCGGGCTCAGGAAAGCGCATATCAAGGTGAGGAGGATGAGACCTTCCTTCCACCCCGCCAACGCCGTGCCGTTCGGGATGATCGCCAGCAACCCGTGCAACGGGGCGAACAGCGCCACCAGCAGGACGCCACGCTGTGGCCGCTGGTAAATGGCCGCGCACACGACGGCACCCAGTACCGCACCGATCAGCAGGGTGGCGATATTCACATCGACCGTCCGCTCGTCGTTCGCGAGACGCACTGTCCCGGTTTCGATCCTCCGAACTGGGTGGCGACGGCGGAAACTGCCGAGGACTGGATGAGGGTTCGAAGGTCACGGTGATATGCCGGGTGGTCACCGACGGGCGCCATGATGGCGTCGAAGTCGTACCCGCGACGAGCCATTCTGGCGATCCCTTCGGGCCCACGCTGTTGCCGGAACCAATCGACATCCGCCGGCGAGAGAACCACCGTCGCGTGCACGCCCTTCTTGTCGAGTGCATCGAGCAGCACCTCGGGAACCTGGGTAATTCCCCTCTGCCCCAACAGCTTCCATGCGAGGTACGGCAATCGGGACTGTAGTTGAGCTTTGAGGGAGGCCTTGAACGGCAGCTTCTGCTTCTCGCCGTCAGAAATGGCCCGCGGAGCCTCCGGCAACACGGCGTCGACGAGCGACTTCTTCCGTCGTACCGACCACAGGATCATGTCGACGAGAACGGTGGAACGGGCGCCGACTTTCAGAG
Source organism: Rhodococcus sp. IEGM 1318 (assembly GCF_033142465.1). Taxonomy (NCBI): domain Bacteria; kingdom Bacillati; phylum Actinomycetota; class Actinomycetes; order Mycobacteriales; family Nocardiaceae; genus Rhodococcus; species Rhodococcus sp. IEGM 1318. The sequence continues at coordinate 121,900 of NZ_JAWLSC010000006.1, read as the reverse complement.
CGACCGATGCTGCGGTCCAGCCGCCGGAGCACAATCCCGCCAGAATCAGATTCTTGGGGTCCGCGCCCAGAGCGTCGACGGCAGCCAGGGCGTCCTCGTCGGCGTTTCGGGAATACACAGCGGTCGGCATGTCGGCGCGAATCGGTCCGGTGTCACCGACACCACGACGGTCGAATCGAAGGCTGGTCACCCCATGTTCAGCAGCCTCACGCGCGATAGTCACCCATGAGCGGCCTGGGCCACAGCGGTGCTCCACAGCTGTGGTGTAGAACAACAAGCCTCGCTCGGGAGTGGGCGGGGCCAGAGTGCCTCCAGGCGATTCTGTTCCAGCGGGATGGGTACGTATCGCAAACAGTTTGCTGGGTCCCACGCGTTCGAGTGATTCGAAAACCTCGTCGCCACTGGGTGTCACTGCGACACGTGCCGTCGTGGTAATCGCCGGAGTGAAAGCGTGCGAAGTCACCGGGGCGTGCTCAGCCACCCATTCGGCCAGTTCTTCGATGTGGTCGTAAGGAATGTCGACGTAGAAACTGGGGGGCGAGGTGAACGCGTCGTGGTTCTCCAAGATCATCATCTCGGGATCGAGAGTTGCTGCGAGCCCGGCGACAGCCCTGCTCTCCACTACCGAAGACTTCACGGCCAGAAGCGTGTGCGGGCGTCCGAGAAATGGCCCGGTGATGCGGAGACGTGACAATTGGTCGGCGCATTCGGGTGCCAGCACGCCACCCATGATCGACACGCGTGAGTCGGTGGGATCGTCCTCTCCGACGCTGATCGCATAGAACGCACGTTGTTCCCTGAGGTAGTTGCGGCCGGTCAGAATTGGGTCCCACAGGACTATCGAGTTGACGGTCCCACATGCCTCCAATGCCGACGCTGCCAGTAGTGCCCCTACCCTCAGTCCAACGATGCTCACGGATTCTGCGCCCGCCCGTCGGACGTAGTCCACAGCACTGACAATGCTCTCCAGCCAGAAGGTGAGAGCGACAGGATCGTCTTCTGCGCCGGCTGAGTCGCCGACTCCCGCGTACTCGAAACGAAAAGCAGCCATTCCTCGTGCCGCGAGTTTTTCGCCGAGTAGTCGCATGCCGCGATAGGTGTCGATGTGCTCCTTGCCCAGCGGGGGACACATGACCACGGCTTCACGGGCAGTGCCCGAGATGGGTACGTGAACGAATCCGAGCAACGGCTTGTCTGCCGACCCGAACCATGTGGCCAGTTGGGTCTCGATGGTGATCACTCCCGGTCAAGTTCGGTTGCCTGTATGTTGCTGGTAAACATACCATTGGCCCGTTTGATCGCGTAGAGACAGTCTCTAGGTCTGTGAAGCGTAGAAAAAGCGCATAGGAGTCCGAAATGTCAGGTGTACTCGTCCACGAATGGATCGAGCGTTCAGGCGGCGCAGAGAAGGTGCTGGACGAGTTCGTCAACTGTTATCCGGATGCTGACCTGTACTGCCTGTGGAACGATGCTCCGGGGCGTTACTCGACGACCGATGTCAACGAAAGTATGCTCGCTGCAACACCATTGCGCCGTAGCAAAGCGCTCTCATTGCCCGTCATGCCGTTCACCTGGCGAGGGTTGGAGAATCGCGGCTATGACTTCGCGCTGATCAGTTCCCACGTGTTCGCCCATCACGCAACATTCAAAGAGCAGTCTGCGCGATTCCGGAAATTCGTCTACGTGCACACCCCCGCCAGGTACGTGTGGAATCCGGAACTGGACGAGCGTGGAAACTCGCCACTCGCGAGGCTGGGATCACCCATTCTGCGCAAAATCGACCGCAAACGGGCGTCAGAGGGGGCTTCGTTCGCAGCGAACAGCGAGTTTGTTCGTCGGCGGGTCGAGCGCGCCTGGGGCGTGCAATCGCGGGTCATTCACCCCCCTGTGGACGTCGATCGGATCTCCGCCGTCGATGATTGGCGATCCAGATTGAGTGAAAACGAGCTTCAGCTACTATCCAGTTTGCCGTCGCCATTCGTTCTCGGTGCCTCCAGGTTCATTCCGTACAAGCGATTGGACTGGGTGATCCGGGCAGCCGAGCGGGCCGGGACGGCTGCTGTCATCGCAGGGTCGGGCCCGGAAGAGGATCGGCTCCGCGCAATGGCTGACTCTGCGTCGGTTCCCGTTCGAATTGTTCGTCGCCCCTCGGATGCGTTGCTTTTCGCGCTGTATCAGCAGGCACTCGCGTACGTCTTTCCGGCGATCGAAGACTTCGGAATCATGCCGGTGGAGGCGATGGCTGCGGGTGCGCGCGTGATTACGAACAGCATCGGGGGAGCGTCGGAAACCGTGACACCTGGTGTCGATGGACTCCATTTTCACGACGACAGTTGGGAATCGGTGGCCGAGTGCATCCGAGATATCGCCGTGGTAGACGTGAATGGTGCACGCTCCCACGAGAAGTACTCCGTGCGCAGATTTCGTTCCGAGATCGCTACCTGGACTGGTGTCCCGGTCTTCGGCTACGCGAACAGCGTGGAGCCCCAGTAGCTCCCGTCGGCGAGACCACCAGGGCAGGCGAAGACTGCAGAACCGACGTGCTGGATGTATTCGTTCAACGCATCGTGCCGCGAAAGGTTCTGCTGCATCGGAACAAACTGCTCGACTGGATTCCGGCAATACGCGACGAAGAACAGTCCCGCGTCCAGGTGGCCGAAGCCGTCGGAGCCGTCGGTGAAGTTGTATCCGCGGCGCAGGATCTGAATCCCACCGAGTTCCTCGGCCGAGGCCAGGCGCACGTGTGAATTCTCTGGGATGACGTAGTCGTGTCCCATTTTGGAGTCGAGATCGAGCTCATCGAACTCGTCTTTGCCGCCGAGCGGCGCTCCTCTCCGTTTGGAGCGGCCGATGACGGCTTCCTGTTCCTTGAGAACTGCGCGGTCCCACTGCTCGATCAGCATCCGAATGCGTCTGGCGACGAGGAACGATCCGCCCGCCATCCAGGCCTGATCGTCGTTGGGGCCGACCCAGACGTGCTGGGCGAGCGCGTCTGGATCTTCTGCCTTGATGTTGGCGGTTCCGTCCTTGAACCCGAACAGATTTCGTGGTGTCGCCTGCGTCGTCGAGGTCGAGGACGTTCGTCCGAACCCGAGTTGCGACCATTTGACCGACGCAGTCCCGAAAGCGACTCGTGCGAGGTTGCGGATCGCATGCACGGCAACCTGGGGATCGTTGGCGCACGCTTGGATGGCGATGTCACCCCCGCTGCGGTTCGCATCGAGGTTGTCCGCACGGAAGTGGGGAAGGTCCAGTAGGGCAGCAGGTTTCTTGTCCGCGAGCCCAAAACGGTCGTCGAAAAGGGACGGTCCGAATCCGATGGTCAGGGTGAGTTGCGACGGCGCGAGATCGAGTGCCTCGCCGGTATCGCTCGGCGGTGCGTACGGGCCGTCGCCGGTCGCGCCGTCCTCGGTTGCTTCCTGACCCGCAGTCATTCGTTCGGCCATCGCTGTCCACGTCTGCAGCAGCGTGATCAGTTCGTCACGTGATTTCGTCGTTACGTCGAAAGCGACGAAGTGCATGCGATCCTGGGCCGGCGTCGTGATGCCTGCCTGATGTTCACCGCGGAAGGTCACCACATCTGCGTGATTTGCGCCGGAATTGTCGTCGGCGGTCACCCGTCCGATGACGGCACCGGCACCGGCCAGGACTGCGCCGGCTCCCACGGCGCCGAACAATCGGCGTCGTGAAACTCCCTGCGGTGCTGTGTTTTCCGCAGCGGGCGTGCCTTCTGGTGAATCAGTCATCTACTGCCCCGCAACTACTTCCTGGACCTGGCTGACCTCGGCGGACAGGGCATCGATTTTACGTGAGAGTTCCTGACGCTGCGCCTCGGTAACGGTGTCGTAGTAAACAAATCCGTCGCCGACGCGGAATTGTGCCAGCGCGGCGTCGAGGTCGGCGAATCGGTCGGCGATGCGCTGGGCGAGCTCGGGATTACGTTCCTGCAGAATCGGGTTCAGTGCCGCGATCGCAGCTTGCGAGCCGTCGACGTTGGCCTGGAAGTCCCACAGGTCGGTATGCGAGAAGATGTCTTCCTCACCGGTGATCTTGGAAGTCGAGATCTCGTCGAGCAGTCCTTGGGCGTCGCCGGCGATCTTGGTTGGATCGATCGTGTAGTCCTCGGCGTTCACCTGATCGGCAAGATATTGAATGTCTTCGAGCAGTTGATCGGCGACTGCGTTGGTATCCGGCTGCAGTCCGGTGACCCACAAATCCTTCTCGAGGCGGTGGAATCCCGTCCAGACCTGACCGGGCTCCAGATCTGCTTCGCGCAGGTCCAGCTTGGGATCGAGTTCGCCGAAGCTCTCGGCTTCGGGCTCGATGCGCTCGTAGTAGGTACGTGCGATCGGGAACAGTGCCTTCGCCTGGTCGACGTTGGCGGACTGGACGGCGGCGACGAACTGAGCTGCGGTGTCCTGCAGCGCGACGATCTGGCTGCGGATGTACCGCCGGTAACCGTCGGCAGCTTCGGCGAGTTGGCCGCTCTCGTCGGTGGCCGCCTGCGAATCGCCCGTGACGACGAAGTCCTGACGGATGCCGGTTCCGACCATGCCCGGCTTGCATGCGAGTTGATAGGTCGCAGCCTCGGGGAGAGAGACGATCAGCTGCCGGGTAAGGCCGGGGCCGATGTTCTCGACTTCACCCATCGCTCGATCACCCTCGGCGAAGACGTAGAACTCGGTGACCTTCGAGCCGTTGTTCGTCACCTGGAACGTCGAACTGCCAGTAGTTCCGGTGGTGGCACTGACGTCACACGAATCGTCGGTGGCCGTGACGACGATGTCGCCGTCGCTCGCCGTCGTCTTCTCGGTGCACGCGGCGAGGGAGAAGGGAAGTACCGCAGCCGTGGCCAGTACGAGGGTGGATTTACGCATGTCGGCAATGCCTCTCAGGATTTCTCGGGAACGTGTGTGTCGTGCGCAGGCGGGGTTGTCGGCGCCGAAGGGCTAGACGGAAGGGGACGCAGGAAGAGCGCGAGGACGACTACGAGGTAGACGACCCACGCGACGGCTTGCAGGACGGTCGGGTCCGGGCGGAAGTTGAAGATTCCGGCGAGGACGGTGCCGTACCAGGTCGACGGGTCATAGCCGGGCGTCAGGTTGAACGCGAGATTCGAACCGCCCGGCAAGACGTTTCCGGTCTGTAGAGCGCGAACACCGTACGAAAGGATTCCGGCGGCAACCACGATAAGGAAGATCGCTGTGTACCGGAAGAACGTCGTCAGGTTGAGACGGAGGGCGCCGAAGTACATGGCGACGGTCAAGACGGCGGCCACGAGGATTCCGAGGAGCAATCCGACCAACGGCCAGGAGCTGCCCGCGGTGTTCTCGGCATATCCGACCATGAGCAACGCCGTCTCGACGCCTTCACGACCAACAGCGAAGAACGACAGCGACAGAATGGCGACGGGGCCGGCGATCAGCGCCCTTTCCATTCCGGCTTTCAGATCCCCGGAAATGTTCTTCGCTGCCGTGCGCATCCACAGGACCATGATCGTGACGATGACAACGGCGATCAGGGAGGCAACGCCTGCGATGATCTCGGCGGTCAAGCCGTCGACCGTCGATGTTCCGTAGTGGATCGCGAAGAAGATGATCGCCACCATCGCGACGGCGATCGCGACGCCGAGCCACACCCATTTGAGTGCGTCCTTGCGCTGAGCCTTCACTAGGTAGGCAGCGAGAATCATCACCACGATGCCTGCTTCGAGGCCTTCGCGCAGACCGATCAGGCCACTACCGAATAGCTGAGTGGCAACTGACGGTGTGCTCGCGGCAGCGAGTACCGACACGGGCACGGGCGACTCCTGACTGAGTGGGTGAAACAGGTTCGGACAGCTTCATCAGGCTAGGCCAGCCTTAACTCAGAAAAAGATACTCCACAATCAGTGGGGAACCATGCCCTGACCTGTACTTTTGCTGTTCTTTACCAATGGATCGGGGAGTAGTTCGCTCGCATGTGGATGATGGAAGGGTGTACCGAACCTCCTCTGCCCGCAGAAGTCCCCGGCGTCTCTCGCGAGCCGTCGCCGCAGTAGCTGCCGGAACAGCTTTGCTGGGCGTAGGTGCCGTCGCGTGTGGATCGAACGAACCGAAGGTTGCTATTCCCGAGGGCATACCCCCAGGTAGCGGCTCTCCGACACCGCCGATCGACATCAACGCTCCCGGCCGCAGTGCTGATCAACTTGCCGATTGGGCGGCAGGATTGTCCGACGACATCGGGATCGGTACCACTGCGCTCGAGGCATACGGGTATGCCGCTGCGGTCATGGCCGAGACGCTTCCCGGCTGCGGAATCGGGTGGACAACTCTGGCCGGTATCGGCAGCGTCGAGAGCCGCCACGGGACCTACGACGGTTCGTCGGTCGACGCGTTGGGTCAAGTCGCCCCGATCATTCGGGGAATCCCTCTCGACGGTGGCCCGGGAGTTGCCGAGATTCCCGACACCGACGGCGGAGCGATGGACGGCGACCCTGTGCACGACCGCGCCATGGGGCCCATGCAGTTCATCCCTGAGACGTGGCTCAAATGGGGTGTCGACGCCAATGGTGATGGCCGCGTGGACCCGGACAACATCGACGACGCCGCGCTCACCGCTGCCCGTTACCTGTGCGCACGCGGGGGAGACCTCACTACCGCTGCCGGTTGGCAGCAGGCGCTGATGGCGTACAACCTTTCGGGCGACTATCTCGCGCTGGTCCGAGATCGTGCGGCGGCATATTCAGTCGGGGTTCGACCGGACTGACGGTGATCTACCGCAGGTCGGGGCCATGACCGCGCGTCGATAAAGAAGCCTTCGGCCGGTGCGGTTAGGCTGTGTGCTGGCACTACAGAGGTGCTGGCACTGCAGAGGCCCAGCCGCGATCGTGGTCCTCTGTCGACCGGAGGGGTCGGAGCCCAAGTGTCAAGCACGCAGTGCGTGCCCCAATGCGAAGCCCATTCGAAGGAGAACCACACAGTGGCCAGTATTGAGCAGGTCGGAGCTCGCGAGATCCTTGATTCCCGTGGCAACCCCACGGTTGAGGTCGAGGTTCTGCTCGAAGACGGAAGTTTCGCCAGGGCTGCGGTGCCGTCCGGCGCTTCGACCGGTGAGCACGAAGCCGTCGAACTGCGCGACGGTGGCGCGCGCTACGGTGGCAAGGGCGTCGAGAAGGCCGTAGAGGCTGTGCTCGGCGAGATCGCTCCCGCCATCATCGGCATCGACGCGACCGAGCAGCGCACGGTCGACCAGGCGCTGCTCGACGCAGACGGCACCCCGGACAAGTCCCGCCTCGGCGCAAACGCTTTGCTCGGTGCCTCGCTTGCCGTCGCTCGCGCCGCTGCCGAGTCCTCGGGCCTGGAGCTGTTCCGTTACGTCGGTGGCCCCAACGCTCACGTACTCCCCGTCCCGATGATGAACATCCTCAACGGTGGCGCACACGCCGACACCGGTGTCGACGTCCAGGAATTCATGGTTGCGCCCATCGGCGCCCCGAGCTTCAAGGAATCGCTGCGCTGGGGCACCGAGGTCTACCACGCCCTGAAGTCGGTTCTCAAGGAGAAGGGCCTCTCCACCGGCCTCGGTGACGAAGGCGGATTCGCTCCGGACGTCGCTGGCACCAAGGAAGCACTCGACCTCATCACGATCGCCGTGAACAAGACGGGCCTCAAGCTGGGCACCGACGTCGCGCTCGCTCTCGACGTCGCCGCTACCGAGTTCTACACCGACGGCACCGGCTACAAGTTCGAGGGCAAGAACCGCACGGCGGCCGAGATGGCGGCGTTCTACGCCGACCTCATCGACGCATACCCGCTCGTCTCCATCGAGGATCCGCTCGACGAAGACGACTGGGACGGCTGGGTTGCGCTCACCGATCAGATCGGCAACAAGATCCAGCTCGTCGGCGACGACCTTTTCGTCACCAACCCCGAGCGTCTCGAAGAAGGCATCGTCAAGGGCGCGGCCAACGCACTCCTGGTGAAGGTCAACCAGATCGGCACCCTGACCGAGACCCTCGACGCTGTCGATCTCGCTCACCGCAACGGTTACAAGACGATGATGAGCCACCGGTCCGGCGAGACCGAGGACACCACCATCGCCGACCTCGCAGTTGCCGTCGGCAGCGGCCAGATCAAGACCGGTGCTCCGGCCCGCAGCGAGCGCGTTGCCAAGTACAACCAGCTGCTGCGTATCGAGGAGAACCTCGGCGATGCAGCACGTTACGCCGGCGAGGTTGCGTTCCCGCGCTTCGCTTTCGAGGCCTGACAGAAATCTAAGATTCAGTAGTGTCTGCACAGCGCGGTAAGCCACGATCCCCCGGCGGAAGTCCGGGGGGTCGTGGTTCCCGTCGTGGAGACACACCGTCTCGTGCGCGTCGTGACAGCGCTCGACGCCCACGCGCGTCGGAACCGGCATCTTCGGTCGATCCGGCAGCAGTTGATTCCGCTGCGACAGACCCCGCGCAACCGGGGGTCTCCGCCGCGAAAGCGTCGGCGCGCGGGTCGAAGTCGGCCCGGGGGAAGAGCGGAACCAACAAGTTCTGGTCTCGGCTTCCGAAGTCGGACAACACCATTTTCGGCTTGTCCACCAGTCGGGCCGTGGTGCTCGCGATGGTTGTGCTCATGCTGGCGCTGACACTGGCAGTGCCGCTGCGTACTTACATCAGCCAGCGTTCGGATGCCGCGCAGGTGGCGGCCGAACGTCAGGTGCTCGAGGAAGAACTGCGAAAGCTGCAAGGCCAGAACGCGCGCTTCGACGACCCTGCGTACATCGAAGCTCTTGCACGAGAACGCCTTCGGTACGTCAAACCGGGCGAGACCCCATTTCAGGTTCAGCTTCCCGGTGACTACAAGGAACCCGAGAAGAAGCAGGAAAAGGAAACACCGCTGACAGGTCCGTGGTATCGCGATCTGTGGCAAACGATTTCGGAACCGCCAGTGGTTCCCGAGACGATGACACCGGCCCCGATGCCGTTGGCGCCGATAGAGCCAGAAGAACAAGGAGTACCCACCGGGTGAGCAACACGTCCGAAAATTCCCCACAGGTTTCACAGGCGGACCTCGACGCCGTTGCCGCTCAATTGGGCCGTGAGCCACGCGGAGTGATCGAGATCGCGTACCGCAGCCCGGACGGTCAGCCGGGCGTCGTCAAGACTGCCCCCAAACTTCCGGACGGAACACCGTTCCCGACGTTGTACTACCTCACCGATCCGCGACTGACGGCCGAAGCGAGCCGTCAGGAATCCGCCGGCGTCATGCGTGAGATGACCGAACGCCTGACTCAGGATCCGGAACTTGCCGCGGCCTACCGGCGGGCATACGAGTCGTACCTTGCCGAGCGGGACGCGATCGAATCTCTCGGAACCGACTTTGCCGGTGGTGGGATGCCGGATCGTGTCAAGTGCCTGCACGTGCTGATGGCGCATTCGCTTGCCAAGGGTCCCGGCGTGAATCCGCTCGGTGACGAGTCCGTCGCGTTGGCCGGTCACGGAAAGCTCCGCGGCACTGCAATTCCCGCGGACTGGCCTGGCATCGACGATGCCGACAACACCGACCAGTGACTCGCCGTGTCGCCGCAGTCGATTGCGGTACCAACTCCATTCGACTGCTGATCGCCGACGTCGGCGCCGACGGTCGTCTGGTGGATGTCCGGCGCGAGATGCGCGTCGTGCGACTCGGTCAAGGTGTTGATGCGACAGGGACATTCGCGCCCGAGGCCATCGAACGCACCCGGGTCGCGCTGGTCGAGTACGCGTCGATGATTGCCGACGCCGGAGCAACCGCCGTTCGCATGGTCGCCACCTCGGCTACTCGCGACGCTGCGAATCGGGAAGACTTCTTCACGATGACGCGGGACGTGCTCGGTGCGGTGATTCCCGGATCAGGAGCAGAGGTGATCACCGGCGATGAAGAGGCACGCCTCTCGTTCAGCGGTGCTGTGGGAGAACTCGATCCGTCCGAGGGCCCCTTCGTGGTGGTAGATCTCGGCGGCGGATCCACTGAAGTCGTCCTCGGCGGTGCTTCAGGCGTCGAAGCTGCGTACTCCACCGACATCGGCTGCGTGCGCGTCACGGAGCGGTGCCTTCCGTCGGATCCGCCTACGGCAGAGCAGGTTTCCGAGGCGACGGCTTTTGCGACCGCGAAATTGGCCGAGGCGTTCGAGGCCGTACCCGTCGAGAAGGCGCACACGTGGGTGGGTGTCGCTGGAACCATGACGACGCTGGCCGCGATCGCGCAGGATCTTCCGGAGTACGACGCCGAGAAGGTGCACCTGTCGAGGATTCCGTTCAATCAACTGTTCGACGTGTGTGAGCGCCTTATCGTTATGCCTCGAGTTGAGCGTGCTGCCTTCGGTCCGATGCATCCGGGGCGGGTAGACGTCATCGGCGGCGGAGCGATCATCACCACGGTGCTGGCTCAGAGCTTCGAGGCCAAAGCCGGGATCACCGAACTGGTTGTCAGCGAACACGACATCCTCGACGGCATCGCGATGTCGATAGCTCAGACCGACCCGATAGTCTGATTCCTGACGCACCCGACCAGTCGCGTGCGTCAAGGCCCCCATAGCCCAATTGGCAGAGGCAACGGACTTAAAATCCGTCAAGTGTCGGTTCGAGTCCGACTGGGGGCACAGGTCAGCAGACGTTTCGAAGGGATTCGCCTGCTAGCTGGACGCCTTTTTGTCACGGATTGTCACAACTGGTGCGTAACTCGCGGCATCGAGCAGAGCCGGATCTTGCGCGTGCGCAGAGGTCGACAGAGTGAAAGCCGCCGATGCATGCCCCATCCATGCCGCGATGACGGCGATCGGAACCCCACGTAGATGCATCAAAGTCGCGCACGTGTGAAGAGCGTAGTGAAGGCGGATGGCTGGGACGCCAGCCTTCTTGATAACGAGGAAGCCGAAGTCATCCGCATGATGGCCGCCACACTCCTCGACGGCGGCTCACTCCGCGGCCTCGTCGACCACCTCGAAACCGAAGGCATCTCCACCGTCTCCGGCACAGCGTGGAAACCGATCACCGTCAAACGCGCACTCACCAACCCCTGCATGATCGGAAAGAAGCAGAGCGGCGACACACTAGTCGCCACCACCATCCCACCGATCCTGCAGCCCCGAACCTACAAGCGGCTGTGCGAACTGCTTCTCGATCCGGAGCCAGCGAAGTACACCGGCGACCGCACCCAAGTGGCACTCCTCGGTGGCGGGCTCGCACGGTGCGGAGGCTGCGGCCGACCCATGTACGCGGCATCCGCCGTCGGCCGCCCCACCGTCTACGCCTGCTCCACCCGCAGCAGCGACTGCCCGTCCATCGTGTCCGTCCAGGCTGAACTGCTCGAGGCGGACGTCATCGAGCGGGTCCTTGCGCGGTTGTCGTCCCCGAAGTACCGGAAGGCGTTGACGAAGTCGATTAACGAGCTCGGCTCACTCGAAGAAGGCGAGAACCGGGTAGCCGAACTCAATGCCCGTTTCACCGCGTTGGGGAGGACTTCGCCGACGGGCTCATCGATCGCGAATCCATGCGCGCTGGCACCGACCGAGTACGAGCGAACATCGCCGCAACCGAACTGAAGATGGCGCAACGGGAAGTCCTCATCGACCTACCCGAACCGTCAGCCGACGACATCGTGAAGTGGTGGGAGGAAGCGGATAAACGCCGGCGCCGCGATGTCGTGTCCATCGTCGTCGACCATCTCACCGTCAAACCCACCGACCGGCGAGGCCGCGACGGACTCGACCCACACCGTGTCGACTACGTCTGGAAAACACAATGACCAGCGCGTGGCCGGTATATTTCCTGGTCAATTTTCAGCCCCAGAATTTACATCTGAAATAGACAGAGCTCCCAACCTCATCCGGTTGGGAGCGCTGATGGCACTACGGCGTTGGATGTGTTTCAGATTCGGGGATGATTTCGTCGTGTGATACCAATTCTAAGAAGTGGTTTGTCACTTTGGAGCGACTTGCAGCAGGGTCGATCAGTTTTTCAATGCGAACGCGAACCCGTAGTTGCCTATCCCATGGCAGCTTCTTAACATCGTCCGGTGGGACACCTACGATCTCCACAGCACTGCGGCTGTTTACCTGAATCTCGACCTTGCCTGCAGTGGAGGCGCTCTTCAAGGTGCCGCTGATCAAGCCTCTTTTGACGTGATCTTTTGGCTTGAGCAGTTCACGGGCGTTGTTGCGTCCAGACTCTGTGAAGACCGATTTTCTGCGTGCTCCGCTGGACCTGGAGATGTCGATCTCAATCCCTGCTTCGGCATCATCGAGAGATTCAACGAGCTGCCGAAGCCGTGCTGCGAGGCCGGACTTGGCGCTGCCGATCGCTGCCTCACCATTGCCAGTTTCTACTGCGTCATGCAAATCGAGTACCCGAAGCAATGCAACTTCAAGTGGCGACGGGGCCGATATTTCCATTTCGTCGGGACCTGCAACCATTGGGGATGCAGGCTGCAGGTGCATGATCACGCTGCCTTCGGCGACAGTCGAGAATCCGATGTTAACCGCGTCAACATCGCCACTTTCGGCCGCCGAGCTAATCTCATTTTGAAGCCGGAGAAATATCTCCGCTGCGTGCTTGTCGAATACTCCGTCGGTGATGCCTCGGCCGAACAGGCGCACATTCGCGAACGCATCGAGGCGTGCATCGGGCTCAAACTTGCGAACACTGTCCAAGAATGCCTGGCGCAGAAATGTCGAAGCCGGTGCTGGATCGATGTCGAAGAGTTCCGGGTCTGGCTCGTAGTTCAGTGCGGCACGAGGAAATCTGTCACGAAGACTCATCGACCATCACCTCCAGGTAGCCTCTACGCGTTGCACAGCTTGCAATAGACGGTAAGTCAACACCGTCGATACGACACCGTTGCCACCAGTCATCCATCTTGCCGCGATCAGACAAGTATGCGAGCTGATCGCCTGCCAAATCTAGCCCTGCTTGAAACGGGCGTTCGATGGGGAACCATCGAACGGGGAATACTTCGACGCCGTACTTCCGCAGAATTGATGCCCGGTCTTGGGTCAGATTTCGAATCATCCTCGAACCAGGGCGTTTGGCAACTGAATCGGCGATGACTCCATCAACAATCGGTGATACGTCGATGTCGCTAGGGCTTAGCTTGCTTGACACAAAGCTGCCCGCCATCCAAACCGACCTCAGCAGCGGTGCATCAGCACCTGTGTTCCTCTGCGTGTCTTCCCAAGCGGTGAGATACCGAATCAATCCGCTGAATAGCTCCTCCCTGCGCGCCGGATCGGAAAACACACGCGAGCGAACGAGGCTCTCTTCAACTTCCTCAAGGGTGCACCTGTACCGGCCCGGGGGTAGGTGTCCATCGGTACCGAACGAGGGGATCATCGTGCCCGCGTGTTGACGACTTCACAGTCTTGTCGGTACCGCTGCGTACTGTCATTCATGTCGACGTCAACCTGTCGGCCGGGCCTCGGGGGGTGTTTGCCGCATCCGCCGGGGCTGATCTTTATCGTCCGCGAATCATCGCATGCCGCAACCGGCCAGCATCACCCGAACCGTACTTACCGGTCTCAAAAACGGGAAGACCCCACCAAACGGTGGGGCCTTCCTTGCGGCTCGGTCCAGCTATCGGGGGCAGCGGTTGGAGACGATCAAGTCAATTAACGATGAAACCTTGTCCGCTCCATCTCCGATTCCGGACTCCATCTGGGTCTTGATCTCGTCAACTGAGGTCCCGGATTGAAGTTGGAGGCAGACCACCTCCGCCATCTGTTCAACTTCTTGGACAGTGGCAGGCTCGCCTACTGCTTCAGATGCTCGCTTGGCCAGTTCTTGTCCACTTATCTGCGCAGCTGGGTTTGTCGTGACAGTTATAGGGGACTGTGCGCCGCCGGTTTCACTCGTCGAGGTCGGGAACGGGATCAGTACCGACGTCCCGCCGCCGACATTCCAAAGTAGTTCCCCTTCGGTGGCCTTCGTCGCCAGAAGTACCCAACCCTTTTGCTTGGTGCCGGCGTCAACAGTGTCGAGGCGATCTCGCTCTGCGATGCACGATCTGCCCTCTGTTGAATGTGCGGTGCTTGTAGCTACATAGCCATCGGGATCGCGTTCGGAGATGTTGAGGCTTGGAATGTTCATGAACCCTGTGCCTGGGTTGGCCGAGACAGAGAGTTCGATTGCGATATGCGTGTTCCGACCTTGCTTCGCGTCCGTGGAGTCCCAGGCGTCGCGATACGTGCAGTCGCTAATCATTTCGACTGAGAGAAGGGTCGCTTCGCCGTCGCGAAGCTTAACGGTGTCTCCCACATTGAGTGTGCGTGGCTCGACAACAGAAGCTGACGATGTTGCTGCAGTTGTGGGGGGGATGTTGTTCGCTGTGTCCGTCGGTCCCTCGGACGAGCATCCGGCGGCTAGGCAGGCTACTGCGATTACAGCGAGCAGAGTTCGTTTCATGGCAAATACATACCAGACAGTCCGGACATAGCGTGGATTGGAGATTGAATTGAGGTATGACACGAACTGAACCGATCGTCATCCCTGCTGCAGTGGTCGATGCTCTCATCTTGATCATCAGTCAGCTGTCAGACAGGAGGTCCGGGCTGAATGAAACGACCTCCGTTTCGGGTGTGACTGTCTCTGGTCCCAGCCTTCTTGACGGTGAGCAGGCGGGTGACTTGCTTGGCGTCCATGCTTCCACTGTTCGAAAGCTATGGAACTCCGGCGAGCTCAAATGCGTGCGTATTGGCAGAGGGCGTCAGGTCTCAACAATCGAAATAGAACGCTTCATTCGCGATCGCGAGCGTTTCGAACCCTCGTAGTGGGTGATTTCCCGTCTGTGCCCACATTTTGCCCACAACCCATCGGCAGATTGCGTCCGCAGTGCGTCCGCAGCAGTTTCACTACTCCCCAATCGGAACAAGGCCACAAAGGTTGAAACCTCCTGTCCTGCAGCGATAATCCAATCGCACCAAACCTGCCAATCGAAACAAACGCCAAGAAGGGCAAACTTAAAATCCGTCAAGTGTCGGTTCGAGTCCGACTGGGGGCACCAAGTAGATCCGCCTGCACATTGAATCGAAAACCCCGCTCATCCTCTTCCGATGAGCGGGGTTTTCCTTGGGGTGGTGACTGACGTTCCAGGGGCTACTGAGCCCAGACAGTCGTTCCGGCAGGCGCATTCAGTGTGTTGACGAGATCGATGCCGGCCACGACTGCGGCGCCGCCGCCGCCGAGGATCGTTCCGGCGACACCGCCGATGCCGGCTCCTGTCGCGAGACCGCCCAAGCACAGTGCCGCGGCGACGGGGAGTCCGACGATGGTCAAGCCCAGCGGAGCACCGACAGCGCAACCGATTCCGGCGCCGACGATGGTGCCGAGCAGGCTCCCGACCTGAGTGCCGAGACCGAGTTGGCTCTGGAAGTGCGCGATTGCTCGATCATTTTCCTCAGGCGACGCTACTGGCGTCCATTCCTTTGCCGCAGGCGCACTCTCGGGCCGAGGGGTGGCCTTCGCCGAATCGGTGATCGGTGTCAGCGTGAGGGTCTTACCGTCTTCACTGATCGCGCGATCGAAGGGAAACTGCAGATCTCCGAGGTTGTATGCGAGAGGCAGGGAAACCAGGTCGGCGCCCTTGCTGTCCTGCAAGACGACGGACTTGCCGTCGCCGGACACCTTGAACAGCCCGGCGTCGATGGTGGTGACGATCGACTTGTCGACGACCTTCGCTTCGTAATTCACGTCGGTCGACGGATCAGCTGATGCGATCCCTGTTGATGCTCCGACTGCAGCGACCGCTAGAGCAGTCACAGCCGCCTTCTTGAAGAAACCCATAGTTCAACCCCGTGTTCGCCTGCGTGTGCTCGCAGAAACTCGACAACTTCGGACATTGGTAAACCCCCGACAAAGCCTTCGTATTAAAGCAGACCGAAGTGACAGAAGGGATAGTTGCGTTCGGGCCGATCGGAAGCGGCCGGTGCAATTGAATTTGCAGTGCGCAGTACCAAATCATCGAACATGTGTGCGAAGATGTAGAGATGCGGTTGACCGAGCAATCTCCGGACCGCTGCCCGAACGGACACCGGCTCACGGCGAACACCTGCCTTGTCGGCTGGGAGGTGTGCGGGTGTGCCTCGACCGAGAATGGCGGGCATCGGACCCATTACTGCAGGCGCTGCGGTGAAACCGTCCGGACGCCGGAGTGTGTCGGCGTGGGTCCGCAGAAGAGTCGGTGGAGTTGAAGTGCTGTTACGTTGTGTTTCAAAGAGATTCGGGAGAGCCTCACCCGGCGGATCGGCGTCGGGTGAGGCTTGTGGATCAGGTAGGCGGTGCGACGGGTGCGTCGCTGCTTCCTCCCGAGCTCCCGCTCGACGAGCCGGTGCCGAACAGTAGACCGAAGAAGCCGGAGATTGCGCCGAAGAAATCGAACATGGGCGAGCCTTTCGCGAGGACGAATGCGGTCACGACAAGTGGCCGACTTGTGGTGGTGTTCAGAGAAGTTCCGTCGACATTGACGGCGAAGGCGTCGGACGAAAGGCCGACTGCCGGATGAAATGTACGATTCGTCTCGGTTTGATACAAGTCTTCCCCGAGTAACAGCTACTTGAGACTTGAATTACCGGGGGTGCCCTGCCTGCTTGGGTGGGGCAACCAGGCAGGGCAGTGGCTTGCCGTCCCTCTCAATACCGACCTACGGCGAACCATTGGCGTTGAAGGTACCCACACTTCGTGACGCGCGCCACTTACGTACCAGTACCTTCGTTAGCCGAGGTCAGCCGTGGCAACGACGGCGGTCGTCGGCGTCCCCGCGGGGACGTGGTTCATCGAGAAGTCGCGGTCCCGGTCAGGGTTGACGACGCTTGCCAGCAGGAGCATGGCGGCGACAAAAAGAATTCCTGCAGCGAGGTAGCCAATTCTCACGGGCAGGCGCGGGCGTCGATCTGAATTCGTGGACATTCACGTTCTCCATCGGTGCATGTTGGACGAACGCCTAGTTTAACGATCAACTAATGAAAGGGTGCGAACAGTGACGCAAGATACGGAAAGACCCTCGATATCGGGGGAAATCGAGGGCCTTTCCTGTCGAACGTCGGCGTCGCCAAGCACATAGCGTCACCGACCCACTATCGGTGTCGAGCGTGACCCCTCATGTCCGACCCCACTTCTCGACACTATCCAGTAACTTGCGGCATTGTGTAAGATTCGGACATTGTCATTCGGATAGGGGACAAACCGCCCGCGACACCTACTTTCGTCCGGCCGCCCATTTCATTCCCCAGTTGTATGCCCGATCGAGATCTGACTGACTGCCGTTGATGTACTGCACCTCGCGGGTGACCGTCACGCCCTGACCTGAACTCTGGATGAGAGCGATTGCGCACAAACGCTCCTGGTTGCTGGCCGAATCGAGCCGCACTTCCACCTCGGGTCCGTTGGTGGGATAGAGGGTGACGACGCCGTCCACCGCCGCCCAGTTGGGGGCGCCGTCGTAAATCATCGCGAAGATCAGGATTCGCCGGAAAGCGCTGGGGTCACCAAGATTGACGTGCATGTTCTCGCCGCCGGTGTTCGCACCACTGCGGTCGTCGCCGTCGAGGGAGATGTACGGCGGAGAAGTCAGTGAACCGAAACTGTTGCCCAGGGACTGGACTACTCCCTTGGACCCGTCGGCAAGTTCGTAGAGGCATCCGAGGTCCAGGTCGACCGCGCCAGAGCCTGCGCCGGCGAGCTTGGCGAGGAAACCGGTCTTTTTCGCTGGCGCTCCCTGTGACCAGTTGAGGTTCACGCGCATATTGCCTTGTCGTTCACCCGCTTTCGCGAGGTTGACCGTCGGCGCTGATTTGGTGAGCGTGATCTTGCTCAAGCTGACCGGTGCCTGCGACGGTGTGGACTCGCTGGAACGTCGGGTGTAGTCGATTGCCATCGTGATAGTCCTTGTCTGAACTCGAATGAGTCCGATCGTGTTACCCGTCGGGGAATCTCCACCGACGTGATCGGCGATCTCCGGCCATTGTCCCTCATATCCGAATTTCAATCCGTGGACACGCAGCAGTGCCCATTTACGGGAGAATTGCTCAGTCGGACGTCCGATTCGAAATTGCGGCGTGTGAGTGGGGGTAAGAGATGTCGGTCCTCTCTTGTCTGCAACCGCACCCGAGTAAGACTGACTCCCGCGCAACGCGAAGACGTAACGCGTGAACAGATGGCCGTCACCTTCGGCGTGCTGCCATGGGCCGCAGCCGTCCACCTCGTCGTCACGCTCGGGTCGGCGTTGTATGTGATTCCACCGGACAGAGGACTGTTGCCGCGCCTGTGGCCTTTCCTGTCCGACGAGTTCGTCTGGCGAGGAGCCGGTTCCGACGTCACCGAAGTGAAACTGCAGAGTGACGAAATCGTACGGATGGGTCGGGTGGACGCACTCACCGGAATGCCGAATCGGCACAGCTTCTGGACCGGGTTGGAACGACTGCTGCACGATCCGTACACAAGCGAAAGCCGTCTCGCGTTGGCCATGCTCGACCTCGACAACTTCAAATCGGTCAACGACACACTGCGACACACGGTTGGCAACGCGGTTCTGCGGGAGGTCGCAGATCGCCTGTCCGAAGCCGGAGGGGTGTCACAGTTGTTCGCGCGTTTGGGCGGAGACGAGTTCGCGATTCTTTTCACCGATGTGGGTGACAGTTCGCACGTGCGAACTCTGCTCGGCCGCTACATCGAAGCACTCCATGATCCGATCACAGTGGCAGGCACGCGGTTGGAGATCGGGTACAGCATCGGGTACTGCCGCCCTGACGCTCTCCCGGCAATCTCTCGGCGGCGACTCGGCGGTCCGAGCAGGCGGGGTGTAGCGGCTACCACTGAGTGAGAACTTAGTGCCCGTTTTGCGAATCGATGTGTGACGGTACGCCGAAGTGATTCACATCGAACTGCAGAAGGGTGTCTTCGTGGAGGTCGGATCGGCGTACTCCCCAGGGCCGATGCTGGTGGGTAAGAAGGCAGTGGTCACAGGCGGCTCCCAGGGAATCGGAGCAGCGATAGCTCGGGCATTCGCATCGCATGGCGCATCAGTTCTGGTTGTCGACGTGGCTCCGCTGAACGGCGTCGAATTCGACTCCGCTGCAGGTGGTTCGATCAAACATCTCGAGTACGACGTGCGGGTGCCGGAAGTCCCCGTCGCGTTGACCGAGTTCGCACCAGATGTCCTGGTGAACAACGTGGGGCATTTCCTGAATCCGCCGACAGCGTTCACCGGAACTGATCCGGGTTTCTGGTCCGAGGCCGGCAGCATCAATTTCGATCACGTCGTGCGTCTGACCCATGCCCTGCTTCCCGGCATGATCGACCGCGGTTTGGGTGGATCGATCGTGAACCTCACGACGGTGGAGGCGCATCGAGCGATCCCGGGCCACACGATGTACTCGGCATACAAGGCGGCGCTCACACAGTTCACCAGAAGTCTTGGTGTGGAGATCGGTCGAACCGGAGTGCGCGTCAACGCCATTGCCCCGGATCTGATCGAGTCGGTACAGGTGCCGTATCGCAGGATCGTCTCTGCCGACGACTGGGACAAGTGGCCGGGGTGGGCACCGCTGGGTGGACCGGGCCAGCCCGTCGACATTGCCGGCCCCGCGCTGTTCCTGGCCTCAGACCTGGCGAGATACATCACCGGAACCGTCATCCACGTCGACGGCGGCTCGCACGCTGCCGGCGGCTGGTTCCCCACCGAAGAAGGCGGCTGGACCAACCGGCCCCGAAAGGCTTGACACATGACAACTTTCAGTCTGAACGTTCCCAACTTCGGCGCCACTCTCGCGGAGGACTCCTACGGGAAACTCGTGCAGGTCTGCCAGAGCGCGGAAGCTGCCGGCTTCGACCGGGTCCTCGTCACCGATCATGTGGTGATGGGTTCGGACAACTCGGCATACACGTGGTCGGCGTTCCCCACCGAGCCTGACGCCAACTGGCTCGAACCGCTGACCGTCCTGGCTTTTGTTGCCGGACAGACGAAGACAATTCGCTTGGGTACCGGAATCGTCATCGCGGCGCTGCGCGGGGGAGCGGTACTTGCCAAGACGGCCGCGACACTCGATCTGCTGTCCGGTGGCCGACTCGACCTTGGCGTTGGAACCGGTTGGCAGGAACGCGAATACGACGCCGTCGGCATGGACTTCGGTAAGAGGGGACCGCTGCTCGACGACGCACTTGCGGTGTGCCGGGCCCTGTGGAGTTCGGCGCCCGCGAGCATCGACACACCTCGCCTGAAGTTCGACGACGTGTACTGCGCGCCCCGTCCGTCCGCGGGAATCCCGATCTGGGTGTCCGGTTCGCTCTCCAAGGCCGTGGTACGACGCGTCGCAACCTGGGGCGACGGGTGGATTCCGATCATGGGCGCCGCGGACGACGACCTACGTGAAGGGATCACCGTCATCGGGAAGGCCATGGCTGACCTCGGACGCGATCCAGCGGAATTGCAGGTCCGTGGGCGACTGACCGTCGTTCGCGGGGCTGACGGTTCGATCGATCTCCCGGCGACGATGATCGGTGCCGAACAGCTGCTCGAATCCGGGGCTACCGATGTGCTGGTCGCGCTGGCAGCAGTAGATCCGGATCCGGACACGGCGATGTCGGAGTTCGGCGAGTTGGTGTCGGCCTTCGCAAAGGTGACCCGATGACAATTGCGTCGAAGCGATAGTTCTATCGTGCGAAGTGTTGTAGTGCAGCCTGATCGAGGAGAGAACACATGACCGAGTGCATCGTCGTGGATACGAGCCTGGAAGCGTTGCTCGATGCCCGGATCAGCTGCCGCGCCTACGAGGACCGTCAGGTGCCGCGTGAGGTGATCGAGGAGATCCTTCGGCTGGCGCAGAAGACGCCGTCGTGGTGCAACACGCAACCGTGGCAGGTTGCGATCACCGAAGGGGAGGGCACAGAACGATTCCGCGCAGGCCTCGGTGAGTACGGGATGACCAACGCCCAGGAGTCGGACTTCGAGTTCCCCCGCGAGTACCAGGGCATCTACAAGTCGCGTCGGTTCGACTGTGCGATGGCGCTTTATTCGAGCGTCGGAATCGAGCACGGTGACCGCGCCGGTTCCGCGGCACAGACGATGAAGAACTTCGAGCTCTTCGGCGCTCCCCACGTCGCGATCATCACCACCGACGAGGCATTGGGCACCTACGGAGCCGTCGACTGCGGGTTGTACGTGAACAGCTTCCTGCTGGCGGCGCAGAGTCTGGGGGTGGCCACCATTCCGCAGGCGGCGCTCGCAGGCAGCTCCAAGTTCATTCACGAACACTTCGGCATCGACGACACCCGCAAAGTCGTGTGCGCTATCTCGTTCGGATACCCCGACACCGACCACCCCGTGAACGGATTCCGCACCGAACGCGAAACCGTCGACAACGTCGTGCAGTGGATGTCGAACTAACCGGGATGTCGAACTGATCACCTGCTGGTCGGGGGATTGAGTGTTGCGCAGTTCCACCTGAAAGACTGGTGGCATGTCCGACACACCCGAACTGTTCGATCGTCTGCGCCGATTTCCCGATGTCGAGGCACCCAATCTCTTTGCCGTCGACGCGGCCGATCGCCTGATCCTCGACGAGGCCGCCGACGCTCTGGCCGCCGCGCCGGCGGGCACCGTCGTCGTGATCGGCGATCACTACGGTGCGCTGACCGCCGGTGTTGCGCTCGTTCACGGAATCGCCGGCGTGCGGGTTCACCAGGATCCGCTCACTGGAGAGCTGGCCCTCGCGAACAATGCGCGCGAACTCGGATTCAGTGACGCCTTCACCTCGCGCGGGCTGGACGAGGAGTTGCTCAGCGGCGCCCGCGTCGTGCTCATGCAATTGCCGCGTAGCCTCGCCGAACTGGCCGAGATCGCTCAGCTGATCGCGCTCCACGCCGACCCGGCGGTTCGTGTCTTCGCCGGTGGGCGTGACAAGCACATCACCCCGGCGATGAACAAGGTTCTCGGCGAATCGTTTTCCGACGTCAGCGCCTCGCGTGGGCGTCAAAAGTCGCGCGTACTCAAGGCTTCGGAACCCAAGGCCGATGTTGCGATCACGTTCCCGTTGACCGAACGCCTCGACGAGTTCGATCTCGACGTCGTTGCTCACGGCGCAGTGTTCGCCGGGGCGAGCCTGGACATCGGCACCCGGCTGTTGCTGGAGAATCTCGGCAAGATAGCGGTCGACCCGTTGAGCGATGTGGTCGATCTGGGTTGTGGCAGCGGCATTCTCGCGACGGCGATCGCACGCAAGTTCCCGGACGTGCACGTGATCGCGACGGATCAGTCCTCGGCAGCTGTCGCTTCGTCGTTGGCGACCGCGTCCGCGAACGGAGTCGGCGATCGGGTGAGCGGTCTGCGCGACGACGCGATGAGCTCGCTGCCCGACGCGAGCACTGATCTGGTTTTGTTGAACCCGCCTTTCCACGTCGGCGCGGCGGTTCACACCGGTGGAGCGCTCAAGATGTTCGAAGCCGCTGGTCGTGTCCTGCGCCCCGGTGGGGAGCTGTGGACTGTCCACAACGCGCATCTGGGTTATCGCGAACCGCTGAAAGCCGCGGTGGGTCCTAGTGAGGCGATGGCGAAGAACGCGAAGTTCATCGTGATGAAGTCGGTCAAACCGTCCTAGTATCGAAAAGGCACGAGTGTCGAAGAGTGTTGACCTTCCGGAAACGCGCCGGGAACTACAACGGATGCTTCGACGTTGTAAATTACGAGTGCTTTACTTTTAGTTAGGTACACGGACCGTGTCGGAAACTCGGATCCGTCCGGCGAACCCGCGACGCACCCGTCGTAGGCCACCACGATGAAGGGATGATCACGGTGCGCACCACCAGCAACCCGGTGTTCCGCAATCTGCCCAAGCAAGAGGGCAACGGATACGCCTCGTTCGGATCTGCGACGGCGGGCGCCTCGCAGGCAACCCAGCAGTTCGGTCAGCCGCAGTACGCTCCGGCCGAGCCGTACCAGACCGGTCCCACCTCGCGGGCCATGACGATCGACGACGTCGTCACCAAGACGGGCATCACGCTCGGTGTGCTGACGATCTCGGCATTGGTGTCGTACTTCCTCGTCAACAACAACTCCGACCTCGCAGGCCCGCTGGTCATCGGCGGCGGTCTCGTCGGCCTGGTCCTGGTCATGGTCGCCACGTTCGGCCGCAAGATGGACAACCCGGCAATCGTGTTGGCTTACGCCGTCGCGGAGGGTCTGTTCCTCGGTGCGCTGTCGTTCATGTTCACCTTCAATCTCCAAGGCGCCGACGCATCGATGCTGATCGCGCAGGCAGTCCTCGGTACCTTCGGCGTGTTCTTCGGCATGCTGGTGGTCTACAAGACCGGTGCGATTCGGGTGACTCCGCGTCTGACGCGAATGATCATCGGTGCGCTCATCGGTGTTGTCGTTCTGGCGCTCGGCAACCTCGTCGCCAGCTTCTTCACCGAGGGTGGACTGGGACTGCGTGACGGCGGAACGTTTGCCATCATCTTCAGCCTCGTCTGCATCGGCATCGCGGCCTTCAGCTTCCTGCTCGACTTCGACGCAGCTGATCAGCTGATCCGCGCGCAGGCTCCGGAGAAGGCAGCCTGGGGCGTTGCATTCGGCCTCACCGTCACCCTGGTCTGGCTGTACGTCGAGATCCTCCGTCTGCTGAGCTACTTCAACAACGACTAGTTCTCCAGTCGTTCCGTAACACCAAAGAAGGGCCCCGCGAGGGGCCCTTCTTTGGTCGTCTGTGGGCGGTTACGGTGCTTGGGTACCTAGCAACTGCTTGGTTTGGAACAAAGGGGAGCGGATGTCGACAAACATCACCGAACCCGTGCTGGTGGCGGATGCCGGAGCGGTGCGAACGCTGACCTTCAACAACCCGAGCCGCCTGAACGCTTTCAACGCAGCCGGCTTTCGAGCGTTGACCAAGGCGCTCGACGACGCGGCGTCGGACGATTCCGTAGCCGTGGTGATAGTCGAGGGTGCAGGCAAGGCTTTTTCGAGTGGTGTCGACCTGCGTGCGCTCGCCGAACCAGGCACGGATAATGCAGACTTCGGCCACGCATTCGCGCCGCTGATCGTCGCGCTGGTGGAGTTCCCGAAGCCCTTGATTGCCGCGGTGCACGGCGCTGCCGTGGGCATCGGCCTGACCGTGCTGCTCTACTGCGACGTCGTCTACGTCGCCGAGGACGCACGTCTACGGGCGCCGTTCACGTCGCTGGGTACAGCGCCCGAAGCTGCCAGTAGTTGGTTACTGCCCAAGGTGATCGGAACGCAGCGCGCCGCCGAGCTGATCCTGTCGGCCCGGTGGCTCAGCGGCGTCGAAGCAGCCGCCTACGGACTGGCGACCGACGCCGTACCAGCCGACGAGGTTCACATCCGTGCTCGGGAGAGCGCCGAGCAGATTGCGGCCAACATCGGACCGGCAGTGCTTGCCGCCAAGGGACTGCTCCGCCACGGTTGGGCCGACGAAGCCCGCGCCGCAGTTCAGCGTGAGGACGACGCTGCACGAGCGTTGATTCGCGAGTTGGGGAGTTTTGCTCAGAAATTCACGACTACCTGAAACACGACCACACGGAAGCGGCCGCCCGGTAGAAGCCGGGCGGCCGCTTTCTACGTGCTCAGGGGATCAGCTGAGGCGCTCGATCACCATTGCCATGCCCTGTCCGCCGCCGACACACATGGTCTCGACGCCGAAGGTCTTGTCCTGCTCCTGCAGGTTGTTGATCAGGGTGTTGGTGATGCGGGCACCGGTCATACCGAAGGGGTGGCCCAGTGCGATCGCGCCACCGGAGATGTTGAGCTTGTCTTCTTCGATGCCGAGTTCGCGAGCGGATCCGAGGACCTGCACGGCGAATGCCTCGTTGATCTCGAACAGGTCGATGTCGGAGATCGACTTGCCGGCGATCTTCAGGGCGTTCTTGACGGCCTGAATCGGGCCGAGGCCCATGATCTCGGGGGACAGGCCCGAAACGCCGGTGGAGACGATGCGAGCGAGCGGGGTCAGGCCGAGTGCCTTTGCCTTGGTGTCGGACATGATCACCAGTGCGGCTGCGCCGTCGTTGAGCGGGCAGGCGTTGCCCGCGGTGACGGTTCCGTCGGGACGGAAGACGGGCTTGAGGCCGCTGATGCCTTCGTAGGTGGTGCCGGCGCGGGGGCCGTCGTCCTTGGAGACGACGGTGCCGTCGGCGAGGGTGACGGGGGTGATCTCACGCTCGAAGAAGCCGCGAGCGATGGCATCCTCGGCGCGGTTCTGGCTGCGAACTGCCCAGCGGTCCTGGTCTTCGCGGGTGATGCCGGTGGCGGACGCGACGTTCTCGGCGGTCTGGCCCATGCCCAGGTACACGTCGGGGATCAGGCCCTCTTCGCGAGGATCGGTCCAGGCGACTCCACCTTCGGCGAGCTTGGCGCTACGAGCCTGGGCTGCGTCGAAGAGCGGGTTCTTGGTGTTGGGCAGGCCGTCGGCGTTGCCCGTGATGAAGCTGGAGACGGACTCGACGCCGGCGGAGATGAAGACGTCGCCCTCGCCTGCGCGGATGGCGTGCAGTGCCATGCGGGTGGTCTGCAGCGAGGAGGAACAGTAACGGTTGACCGTGACACCGGGGAGGAAGTCGTAGCCGAGCTGGACGGCGACGACGCGGGCGATGTTGAAGCCCGACTGGCCGGCGGGCTGGCCGCAACCGAGCATGAGGTCGTCGATCTCGGTGGGGTCGAGCTCGGGGATCTTTGCCAACGCGGCGGCAACCATCTGAGTTGCGAGGTCATCCGGGCGGATGTCCTTGAGCGAACCCTTCATTGCGCGGCCGATGGGCGACCGTACTGCTGAGACGATTACTGCCTCGGGCATGAAAACTCCTTTTGTGTACTGCTCGCGGGCGGCTTGAAACGCCGTCGAGCAGGGCAAGTTGAATGCAGCTTCGACTTACAATTTACGTTGCCACTCCCAGATGGTGGTCACGCAGTCTCACTCAGTTGACGTCGTGGCGTTGACCTGCAGGTTTGGTGCGTCGTGCGAAGGCTTTCCACTGGGTTGCCGCCGCCGTCAGTCGGGCCGCGACGGTGCGAGCTTGCGCCGCCTCCGAGACGTGGGGGAGTTCGGGTAGCGGACCACCCTGCCATTCACCCAGAGCCGATGCGAGAACCGGGACGATCTGCTTCGCCGCGAGTTCGTATCCGGCCGCGGAGGGGTGGAAACGGTCGGCGGAGAACATCGTGTCGGGCGAGGCCAGGAATTCCTTGGCCAGCAGGTCGGCTAGCGGAACGGGATGACCCCCGGCGTTTCTGGTCGCGGCCGCCTGGGCGAGCGCGAGACGATGACCCCATTCACGCACCACGGAGCGCAGAGGTTGCGGGATGGCCGCGACCACCCCCAGATCCGGGCAGGTGCCGACAACTACGACGGCGCCGCTCTCGCGTAAGCGTCGTACCGCGTCGCCGAGGCGTTTTGCCGAAGCGCGAATCGCGTTCTTGGCGGTGACGTCGTTGGCGCCGATCAGGATCACCGCAGCGTCCGGGGGAGGGCCGGCGACGAACATGGCGTCGACCTGCCCGCTCAACCCGCGTGAGGTGGCGCCGCCGATGGCCTTGGTACTCAAGCGGATTCGTTTACCGGTTTCACTCGCGAGCAGCTTCGCGACCTGCACACCCGGAACGTCCGACGCCGTCAGCGCGCCGACGCCGGCTGCAGACGAATCGCCGAAGATCATCAAGTGGAGATCGAAGGGCACGGCCCGCCACCAGAGTTCCGGGTTGTCGGCGCCGGGCGCGTACACACCGTCCGCCTCGGGTGGCTTGGCGATATTGCGACCGATCACCCCACGCGCCGCACCTGCCTGCGACATCAGATAGTTGTAGCCCAACCAGGAGAGCGTGCCTGCACTCGATCCGGCCACCACCGTGGCCACCGACGCTTTCAGTCCGGTTCGACTCACACTTGCCAATCTAGCCGGATTGCACCACCTTCGCCCGACGTCCGCGCGCACCGTTTTCTTTCATCTGGGAACATGGACGAATGCGCATCGCGGAACACGTCGTCGACCTCATCGGCAACACCCCACTCGTCAAGCTCACGTCCGTCACGGGCGAAAACTTCGGCACGGTGGCAGCCAAGGTCGAGTACCTCAACCCGGGCGGTAGCTCCAAGGACCGCATCGCCGTCAAGATGATCGACGCAGCCGAGGCTTCGGGTGAACTGAAGCCTGGCGGCACCATCGTCGAACCGACTTCGGGCAACACCGGAATCGGCTTGGCGCTCGTGGCGCAAAAGCGTGGATACAAGTGCGTTTTCGTCTGCCCCGACAAGGTCAGCGAAGACAAGCGCAACGTCCTGCGTGCCTACGGCGCCGAGGTTGTCGTGTGCCCCACGGCCGTCGCGCCGGACAACCCGAACAGCTACTACAGCGTCTCCGACCGACTCACCCGTGAGATCCCCGGCGCCTGGAAGCCCAACCAGTACTCCAACCCGGGCGGACCGGAGAGCCACTACGAGACCACCGGTCCCGAGATCTGGGCCGACACCGACGGCAAGATCACGCACTTCGTCGCGGGCGTCGGCACCGGCGGAACCATCACCGGCACCGGCCGCTACCTCAAGGAAGTTTCGGGCGGCAAGGTCAAGGTCATCGGCGCAGACCCCGAAGGCTCCGTCTACTCCGGCGGCACCGGTCGCCCGTACCTCGTCGAAGGTGTCGGCGAAGACTTCTGGCCGACCGCATACGACCCGTCCATCCCGGACGAGATCATCGCCGTCTCGGACGCCGATTCCTTCGAGATGACGCGTCGCCTCGCCCGTGAAGAGGGACTGCTGGTCGGCGGTTCCTGCGGTATGGCCGTCGTCGCCGCCCTCGAAGTAGCCAAGCGCGAGGGCCCCGACGCCCTGATCGTCGTGCTCCTCCCGGACGGTGGCCGCGGCTACCTGTCCAAGATCTTCAACGATCAGTGGATGGCGTCGTACGGATTCCTGCGCACCCCACTCGACGGCAAGACGAACGTCCCCACCGTCGGCGACGTTCTGCGCGGCAAGTCGGGCGAGCTGCCGGACCTCGTTCACACTCACCCGTCGGAGACCCTGCGCGACGCGATCGAGATCCTGCGCGAGTACGGCGTGTCCCAGATGCCCGTCGTCGGTGCGGAACCGCCGGTCATGGCAGGCGAGGTCGCCGGAAGTGTGTCCGAGCGAGATCTGCTGAGCGCGGTATTCGAAGGCCGTGCGCACCTTGCGGATTCCGTCGAGAAGCACATGAGCAAGCCGTTCCCGCTCATCGGTTCCGGCGAGCCGGTCTCGGCTGCCACGAAGGCGCTCGGTGACACCGACGCACTCATGGTCGTCGACGACGGCAAGCCGGTAGGTGTCATCACGCGCCACGATCTCCTGGGTTTCCTGAGTTCGGATTCCTGAGTTCGGATTCCTGCGCCGGCACCGGCGCCATTAGGCTGGGGACCATGAGTGAGCAACGCAGCAAGGCCGACAACATCAGCTGGCAGGGTTTCTCCACGAAAGCGGTGCATGCGGGTTACGAACCCGATCCGCTGACCGGTGCGGTCAACGTGCCGATCTACGCAAGTTCCACCTTCGCCCAGGACGGCGTCGGTGGAATGCGCAGTGGCTTCGAGTACGCGCGAACGGGTAACCCCACCCGTCGCCCGCTCGAAGCGAACCTGGCCGCACTCGAATCCGGAACTTACGGTCGAGCGTTCAGTTCGGGAATGGCGGCCACCGACTGCCTGCTCCGTTCGGTGCTTCGACCTGGCGATCACTTGGTCATCCCGGACGACGCGTACGGCGGAACCTTCCGTCTCATCGACAAGGTCTTCACGCAGTGGGGGATCGAGTACACCCCGGCTCCGGTATCCGACGTCGATGCGGTGCGCGCGGCGATGAAGTCCAACACCAAGCTGGTCTGGGTCGAGACCCCCACGAACCCGCTGCTCAACATCGGTGACATCGAGCTCCTCACCGAGGTCGCCCACGAAGGCAACGCAAAGATCGTGGTGGACAACACCTTCGCGTCGCCGTACCTGCAGCAGCCGCTGCAGCTCGGTGCCGACATCGCGCTGCACTCCACGACCAAGTACATCGGTGGACACTCCGACGTGGTCGGTGGCGCTCTCGTCTGCAACGACGAAGAACTGGATACCGCCTTCGCGTTCCTGCAGAACGGATCCGGCGGCGTTCCCGGCCCGTTCGACGCGTTCCTGACGTTACGCGGAATCAAGACACTGGCGCTGCGCATGGAGCGTCATAGCGACAACGCGGAGAAGGTCGTCGAATTGCTCGACGGCCACCCCGCGGTTGCCAGCGTCATTTACCCCGGCCTGGCTTCGCACCCGTCGCACAAGGTCGCGGCCAAGCAGATGCGGCGCTTCGGCGGCATGATCTCCGTGCGCCTCAAGGGTGGCAAGGCGGCAGCTCTCGACCTGTGCTCGCGCACCGAGATCTTCACGCTGGCAGAATCTCTGGGCGGAGTCGAATCCCTCATCGAGTTCCCCGGTGCGATGACCCACGCCTCGACGGCCGGTTCCGCGCTCGAGGTTCCCGACGATCTGGTTCGTCTGTCGGTCGGCATCGAAGACGCCTCTGATCTGGTCGGCGACATCGAGCAAGCACTGTCCTGACCTTCGCTCTACGGTAATTCGAATTCGAACCTGCAGTGCGCCTTCACACCTCACGAGGGTGTGGAGGCGCACTTTCTGGAGGCATGCGTGAATCTCGAACAGATAAAGGCTGCACACCAACTTCTCGCCCCGGTCATGCGCCGCACCCCGGTGGTGGCCTCTCGAGTGTTGTCTGAAACCACAGGCTTCGCCGTGAGTTTGAAATGTGAAAACCTGCAACGCACCGGCTCTTTCAAGCCGCGCGGTGCTTACAATCGCATCGCCAATCTATCCCCGGAGGAACGAGCCGCGGGCGTGGTGGCGGCCAGCGCCGGTAACCACGCGCAGGGAGTTGCGTGGTCTGCAACAGAATTGGGAATCAAGTCGACGGTCTTCATGCCGACCGGTGCGCCGCTGCCGAAGTTGGTGGCCACCAAGGCATATGGGGCCCAGGTCTACCTGCACGGTTCGACTGTCGACGAAGCGCTCGTCGCCGCTCGCGAATTCGCGGACAGGACCGGAGCGGTTCTGGTCCACCCTTTCGACCACGAAGACGTCGTGGCGGGGCAGGGCACGGTGGGCCTGGAAATCCTCGAGCAACTCCCCGAGGTGGGCACGATCGTCGTTCCCACCGGCGGTGGTGGGTTGATCGCCGGGGTGGCTGCCGCAGTCAAAGCTGTACGCCCACAGGTGCGCATCGTCGGAGTGCAGGCCGAGACCGCGGCTGCCTGGCCGGCGTCGTTGGCAGCCGGGAAGCCGACCGCATTGGCGTCGATGTCGACGATGGCAGACGGTATCGCCGTGGGCTGCCCCGGCGAGGTTCCGTTCGCCGAGGTCGCCGCCCATGTCGACGCGGTGGTGACGGTCAGCGAGGAAGCGTTGTCCAAAGCGCTCCTGCTGTGCCTCGAACGCGCCAAGCTGATCGTCGAACCGGCAGGCGTCGCGGCCGTTGCGGCGTTGATGACGTGCTCTCCGGAAGAGCTGGGACTGACCGGGCCGGTGTGCGCCGTTCTTTCCGGCGGCAACATCGATCCGCTGCTGCTCACACACGTCATCTCCCACGGACTGCGGGCAGCCGGACGGTTCCTCGGTGTTCACATCACCATCGACGATCGGCCGGGCGCACTGGTGTCGCTGCTCGAAGTGGTTCGGGCGAACGGCGCCAGCGTGGTCGACGTCATCCACTCCCGTACCGGTGGCGAACTCGCGCTCGACGAAGTGGAAGTCTTCCTTACGGTCGAGACCCGTGGTCCGGACAACAAGGCAGAACTTCTCACCGCCTTCGACCGCGCCGGCTACGCAGTGCGCTTGCAGAACTGACGCGAGTTACTCGTCAGGCCAGCCGCCCAGAACCGTTACGCGGTACTCCTGGTCGACCAGCCTGGCGGGTACGTCGAGTTGATGTAGCCAGTCGATGGCCGAACCGCCCATGCCGACCGCAACCCGACTGAATGCGGCGGCCTGGGCGCAGGAGGATGCAATCACCGACACCGTGCGCCACATGGGCGTCGCCGTCGATTCGCGGTGCAGTGGTTTGACAGTGCTGGCCGTGGCGATCCCACAGTCGGACGGGAGAGCCACTTGGCACGTCGGATCCCCGGGCAGGTCTTGAACTTGAATCTGCCAGCCGTCTTCGGGCGCCGGACCGGCAACTGCGATGTCGCCGCCGAGGCCGACCAGCACTCCGCACCCGAGAAGCGTGGCAGTCGATGCCGCGCAGTGATCCGCCGAACTGGCACGGGCGGTCGCGGAGAGGTCGAGGACTACGTCGTCCGGGCTGTACACACGATTGTTCTCGACGCGAATCTTCCACCAGGAGTGAGGGTCTGCCGAGCCGGCCGTAGGGGTGAGTTTGCCGTCGGTCAGTCGTGCGACAGCCAACGCGTCCTCGAGAAAGTGCGCGAACATGGGCGTCACCCCGACGCCGTCGACGTTGCTTGCGGCGCTGACGTAGGTACGAATTTCGGAATCGGCGCGATCTCGATTGGTGGCGGCGTCGGCCGCGGTGAGGTAACCGCGAACCAGGCTGGCAGCGGAGGGCAGGACTTCAGGGTCGGTGACGACGACCCGGGCCTGCACCCCCCAGGTGAGCCACTCGGAGGCCGAGCGCGGAGTGCTCACGAACCGTTGGAGATGGCGTCCGGGGTTCCGAATCCGGCGACCACGACGGGCCGCTTTACAGCGGGAT
This sequence comes from Rhodococcus sp. IEGM 1318, assembly GCF_033142465.1. Taxonomy (NCBI): domain Bacteria; kingdom Bacillati; phylum Actinomycetota; class Actinomycetes; order Mycobacteriales; family Nocardiaceae; genus Rhodococcus; species Rhodococcus sp. IEGM 1318. The sequence continues at coordinate 90,172 of NZ_JAWLSC010000006.1, read as the reverse complement.
TCTTGATGTGAGAAGCCGAGGTGTCCGGCGCGAGTGCCGTGGCAGTGGGAGAAGAAACGAGAGAAAGTCCGCCGCTTGCGAGTGCTCCCGCCACAGCCGTGGCTGCGAGGGCGAGGCGAACGGGTCGATACACCGTAGTGCGTCCCCGGGCGGGTCGTGGCCGATCGTCGCTCATGCACTCAGCTTGCACGCCGAACCTGAGAAAAGCCTTGGCGTCTGTAGTCATTTGCGTAACGCCCGCCGAGATAAATGAGACATTGGTTACAGGAGTTGCGAGACTGAGCCGTGTCGAATGCATGTTCGAAAGAGTAGATGTTCGCACCGACAAGTTTCGGGTACGACCACGTACGTAGATTTTCAGAGGTTTATCGGAGGTTCGGATGGCAGTCGGTGTCCTGGCGATCGCTGTGTCGATCGGCACCGCACTGGGCGTGATGAGTGGAACTCTCGGAGCGCCCGCACAAGTCGAGAAGAACGAGTCTTCGAATGCTGCAGTCTCACTTGCAGCCTGGAACGGACCGGCACGAACTCAGGACACGCCTGAGGGAATCGTGCCGTCCGTACCCTCCAACTTTCCGGGAGCGACGTTGGCGCCCGTGGGAGCGGTGGCGGTGTTCGCGCCGTGGATCAAGAAGGCCGGCGCACTGTGCTCCGAGATCACCCCTGCGGTGATCGCCTCGTTGTACTCGGTCGAGAACGGATTCAAGTACGGTCCCGATACCGACATCTCACCGGAAGGTGGGCGCGGGCCTGGCCGTTTCACCACCGCGGCGTGGACTGCTTACGGCAAGGACGGCGACGGCGACGGAAAGATGGACATCCTGGGTGTCGCCGACCCGGTGATGACAACCGGCTACCGGTTGTGCGATCTCGTCAAGCAAGCGCAGTCCTGGCAGAAGTCCGGTGAGGTCGAGGGCGATACCGTCGACCTCGCGCTCGCGGCATACGACGTCGGACCCGACGCCGTTCGAGAAGCGGGCGGCGTTCCGGCAGACAAGTCGGGCGAGGTTCCCGCGGAGCAGGCGGCCGCCGCTCCGTTCGTTGCCCAGATCAAATCGTTGCAGGACTCGTTCGCCCTGATGCTCGCACCCTTCGACTACAACAACCTCGCCGCTGCGGTGGGCGGCGTCGTCGAGGCCGGTCTGAAGTTTCTCGGATTGCCCTACGTGTGGGGCGGCGGAAACGTCAACGGGCCGTCGATGGGCGGGTTCGACTGCTCGGGCCTGACGTCGTACGCGATCCACGCGGCAACTGGCGTGACTCTGCCGCGGACATCCGAGACGCAGTGGGGCGTCGGCGTCGAGATCCCGCTCGATCAGGCGCAGCCCGGTGATCTGTTGTTCGGCAACTGGCAGGCAGGCGGACCCGGCCACGTGGCGATCTACGTGGGCAACGGCCAAATGCTTCACGCACCCACGTTCGGTGACGTCGTGAAGGTCGGCCCGATCTTCGCCGGAATGAAGGCTCGCCGCGTGGTGTAGTGCGCCGGAGTTGCAAGAAGCGCCACCCGACCGAGTCGGGTGGCGCTTCTTTTCAGAGCTGGTACTTCTTTGAGAGCTCGTGCAGCAGATCAGCTGTGGTAAGGCTCCGCGCTCAGCAGCGTGACCTTCATGGTGCTGCCGTTGGGCAGGTTGTACTCACGCGTGTCGCCGACCTTGGCTTCGAGCAGTGCGCCGCCCAGCGGTGAGTTCGGGGAGTAAACCTCGAGCTTGGCGTCACGGGCGCCTTCTTCGCGAGTGGCGATGAGGAACGTCTCGGTGTCACTCTCGTCGCCGTCGTAGTAGACCTTGACTACGGATCCGGGCAGTGCAACACCGGACTGCGTGGGGGCTTCTCCGACCTTGGCGCTGTTCAGCAGCTCCTGGAGCTGGCGAATGCGGGCTTCCTGCTGACCCTGCTCTTCGCGGGCAGCGTGGTAGCCGCCGTTCTCTTTCAGGTCACCCTCTTCGCGACGCTCGTTGATCTCGGCAGCGATGACAGGGCGATTGGCGATGAGCTGGTCGAGTTCGTTCTTGAGCCTGTCATGTGATTCCTGGGTAAGCCAGGTCACCTGGGTCTCGGTCATCTCGATCACTCCCTAGTAGTCGGAGCCGGGGGCTCCCTCGACGATCGCTGCAACAGCAGCGAACAACGACGCAGAAGCACCACCAGGGGTGCAGCCTTGCCGTCAAACCTTGCGTCAATGCAGCAATACACGGTTCCACCCGGAACCGTGTATCGGGCAATTCTATCACGCATGACTACCCGCCCTGTCCGGCGCCAAACGTCCGGCAGGGTGGGTGCGTCCGAGGTCAGCTCTTGGTCAGGTACTCCGGAACGTCGAAGCTGCAGCCGTAGACGTCGGCCATGCCTGGCGGCTGGGACGTCTTGACCTCGGTGTTGAACTCGAGGGTCTGATGTTCCGAAGGCGGGACGTAGACCTCACGTCGACCGGTTTCGGAGCCGTCCTTCGAGCGGGCGCGCACGATGCACATCGCTTCACGTGACGAATCATCGCGCGTGACGGTGAAGCGGATCTTCACCGTGGCGTCGTTGGCGATGTCGAACGAGATGGTCTCGGTCTCGATTTCCTTGACTGCGAATTTTCCGTACGCGTAGTACGCGATTCCGCCACCGACGACGATGACGAGAGCGGTCAGAGCCCACACCATCCACTTGCGGGGACTGCCCGTGCGAGTAGTGCTCGGGTACCGATCTTGGGGAAGCGGTTTGCTCATCACTCTGCTCTCGAAGACTTGAGTTCACGTGTCGTGCAGCAACTGACTGCGCCCCCACCGAACTACTGAAGGGGTCACGGCTGCGCCAGGAACTCTCGGGTGGAACTATAGAGGACGTGTCCCGTCGCGCCGTCGGTAGGTTTGACGGCAGTCGGTACGTTTGACGGCAAAGGCTCGGAGCAATCCGAGAGGTGCAAAGCGTGTTAGTCGAAGACTGCCGGTGACGGCTAGAGGTGAATTGCCGGTGACGGCTACAGGTGAACTGCCGGCAACGGCTCCAGGTGAAGTTGAGGTGAACGAACACGTGAGCGGATTCCGGCTCATGGCCGTCCATGCCCATCCCGACGACGAGTCGAGCAAGGGTGCGGCCACCACCGCCCGTTATGCAGCCGAAGGCCACGAAGTGATGGTCCTGACGCTCACCGGGGGTGAGCGTGGCGACATTCTCAACCCGGCCATGGATGTTCCCGGCGTCCGCGATCGAATCAGCGAAGTCCGCCAGGAGGAGATGGCCGAGGCCGCTCGCATCCTGGGCGTGAAGCAGCGCTGGCTCGGTTTCGTCGATTCCGGGCTCCCCGAGGGCGACCCTCTTCCGCCGCTGCCCGAAGGGTGCTTCGCCCTCGTTCCGCTCGAAGAGTCCACGCGCGCTCTGGTCAAGGTGATTCGCGAATTCCGTCCCCATGTCGTCACGACGTACGACGAGAACGGCGGATACCCGCACCCGGACCACATCCGGTGCCACGAGGTGTCGATGGCTGCGTACGAAGCCGCCGCCGATCCCGAGTACTTCCCCGAGGACGGTCAGCCATGGGAGATCAAGAAGCTCTACTACTCGCACGGATTCATCCGTAAGCGCCTCGAACTCTTCCAGGAGGAGTACGAGCTCCGGGGTGAGCCGTTCCCGATGGCGGACTGGCTCAAGAAATGGAAGACCGAGCGTGGAGACATGATGGTCCGGGTGACCACTCAGGTCACGTGCGGCGATTACTTTCCTCAGCGTGACGACGCTCTGCGTGCGCACGCGACGCAGATCGATCCCAACGGTTCGTTCTTTGCTGTGCCGCTCGACATTCAGCAGAAGATCTGGCCCACCGAGGAATTCGAGCTCGCCAAGACGCGGGTCACCACGTCCATTCCGGAAACCGACCTGTTCGCAGGTCTCGAAGAGGACGCTCAGAAGTGAATGCTCTGTCCGCCGAGGTAGTTCTCGGCACCACACAATTTCTTGCTCAGACCCCGAGTAATCCCTCCGGCCCGGAGTTCGGAAAGTCGTCTCCGGTCGGATTGCTGGTCATTCTTGCGCTGCTCATCGGTGTGATCCTGTTGGTTCGGTCGATGAATCGCCAGCTCAAGAAGCTGCCGGAAACCTTCGAACCGGATCGTCCCGAACTCGATCAGCAGGCGGACGAAGGCACCGACCGGGGAGCGATCACAGCTCCGAGCCCGGCGGAACCGAACGTCTCTACCGAGAAGAAGCCGAAGCAAGAATCCTGAGACGGACGAGGTAGCGACGATGGACCCACGGATGCGGAACAACCTGGGTGGGTCCTCGAGCCCTTACCTGCGTCAGCACGCCGACAATCCGGTCCACTGGCAACAGTGGGGCGAAGAGGCGATGGAGTGGGCGCGCGAGCGCAACGTGCCGATCCTCCTCTCTATCGGGTACTCGGCGTGCCACTGGTGCCACGTCATGGCGCACGAGTCGTTCGAGAACGACGAGATCGCGGCGATCATGAACGCGAACTTCGTCTGTGTGAAGGTGGACCGCGAAGAACGTCCGGACATCGACGCCGTCTACATGAACGCTACGGTCGCGATGACCGGTCAGGGCGGCTGGCCGATGACCTGTTTCCTGACTCCCGACGGTTCACCTTTCTACTGCGGTACGTACTACCCGCCGACGCCTCGCGGCGGAATGCCCTCGTTCACACAGCTTCTCGAAGCGATAGCGGACACGTTCACCAATCGGCGCGACGAGGTCGACAACGCGGCACAGTCGATCGTCACGGAACTTCAGCGCGCGTCCGGCGGAATCCCGTACGGCGGCGCGCCCGTCGATGCGGAGCTGCTGGATGCGGCGGGCCTGTCGATCCTCGGCGACGAGGACATTCCGCGTGGGGGATTCGGCGGGGCACCGAAGTTTCCGCCGTCGGCACTTCTGGAGGGACTGCTCCGACAGTTCGAGCGCACGGGTTCGGGCGAGATCCTCGGAGGGATCGAGCGCACCGCCGAAGCAATGGCACGTGGCGGCATCTACGACCAATTGGGTGGCGGTTTCTCGCGGTACTCGGTCGATGCCGAGTGGGTGGTTCCGCACTTCGAGAAGATGCTCTACGACAATGCCTTGCTCCTGCGGTTCTACGCGCATTGGGCGCGGCGAACCGGATCGGACCTGGCCACCCGCGTCGCCGCGGAGACCGCAGGGTTCCTGCTCGCCGATCTGCTGACCGAGAACGGTTGCTTCGCTTCGGCTCTCGATGCCGACACCGACGGCGTCGAAGGCCTCACGTACGTATGGACTCCGGCGCAATTGGTCGAGATCCTCGGCGCGGAGGACGGGCAGTGGGCGTCGGAATTGTTCCGGGTCACCGACACCGGCACCTTCGAAGAGGGCGCGTCGGTGCTGCAATTGCCAAGTGATCCCGACGACTGGTCACGCTGGCAGACGGTCTCCGACGCTCTACGTGCCGTCCGGGCCCAGCGTCCACAGCCTGGCCGCGACGACAAAGTGGTGACTGCCTGGAACGGGCTGACCATCACGGCTTTGACGGAAGCGGGCCTTGCCCTGGACCGACCCGACTGGATCGACGCGGCAGCCGAGTGCGCCGGCGCTCTTCTCGACCTTCACCTGGTAGACGGTCATCTGCGCCGTGCTTCCCTCGGCGGGACTGTCGGCACCCCGACGGCAGTGCTCGAGGATTACGCAACGGTTGCGACGGGCCTCCTGGCTCTCTACCAAGCAACGGGATCTGCGCGATGGCTTGATGCGGCGCAGCAGCTGCTCGACGTCACTCTCGATCATTTCGCCGATCCGGCGGAGCCGGGAAGCTGGTTCGACACAGCCGATTTCGCGGAGTCTCTCGTTACTCGGCCCCGAGACCCGCTGGACGGCGCGACGCCTTCCGGTGCGTCGAGCGTCGCGGAGGCTCTGTTGACCGCAGCGGCGTTGACCGATGCCGAGCGCTCGTCTCGTTACGCCCAGGCCGCGGCGGACGCGATGGCGAGGGCCACGCTGCCGCTCGAGCGTGCGCCTCGGTCGGCGGGACACTGGCTCGCGGTGGCGGAAGCGTCGTTGCGCGGTCCGATACAGGTGGCCGTCGTCGGTGAAGGTTCGCTGTTGGGCGATGCCCGCCGGCTTGCCCCGGGTGGTGCAGTGGTGGTCGGCGGAGCGCCGGATTCTTCACCGCTGCTTGCAGATCGACCCCTTGTCGACGGTGGTGAAGCCGCGTACATCTGCCGGGGATTCGTGTGCGATCGGCCGGTGACGACGGTGGTGGAACTGGCGAGTCAGTTGAACACGACGAGCCATACCGCGATGTAGTGGCAGATCGCCGCGACGACCGTCGCGGCGTGGAAGAACTCGTGGTGACCGAACGTCGTGGGCCACGGGTTGGGCCATTTTGTCGCGTACAGAATTGCGCCGACGCTGTAGAAGATTCCGCCGACGAGCAGCAGCACCATCGGCGCCACACCGACCTGGTGTGTCAGTTCACCGACCACGGGGACGATCGCCCAGCCGAGGAGCAGGTAGAGCGGGACTCCCACCCATTTCGGGGCGGTGGGCCAGAGCATCTTGAGTGCTACGCCGGCGAGCGCGCCGGCCCACACGATCGCAAGAATTATCTTGCCGGTGTCAGTGGGGAGACCGAGCATGGCGAACGGTGTGTAGCTGCCGGCGATGAAGAGAAAGATCATCGAATGGTCCGCGCGCTTCATCCACGTACGGCCCTTGACTGTCTGCCACTGGATGCGGTGATATGTCGCGCTGATGCCGAAGAGTCCGCAGATCGTGATGCTGTAGATTGCGGTTGCCCAGGCCGCCTTGGCGCCTACCTGAGCGCCCGCCACGGACACGAGAACGACGCCCGCGACGACGGAGACACCGAGCGCCCACAGGTGGATCCAACCGCGCATGCGTGGTTTGACCGGAAGCTCGTCGAGCCCGAATGCCGTCATGTGCAACCTCTCTCGTTCCGTGTTGTTGCGAACCGCGTAACCTACGGTACCGTAGGTTACGCACCAGTAGCATAACCTACCTGCAGGTTTTCGACGTGTACAAAAAGCGTGACGGCGCTCGCATGTGGCTGTCACTGCCGGGCGTAGTCTTTGACACCATGGTGATGTCACGGTGAATCTGCGCGGACTGCTGTACAGCATCTACGAGCGACGACTCCTCAGTCATCTCGACGGTCTCGCGCACCCACGGCACGTAGCCGTGATGTGTGACGGAAACCGGCGATGGGCCCGCGAGAACGGCTTCACCGATGTCAGTCACGGGCACCGCATGGGCGCGCTCAAGATCGCCGAATTGCTGGAATGGTGCGACGCCGCCGGAATCGAGATGGCAACCATCTATCTGCTCTCGACCGAGAACCTGCGCCGCGAACCGGAAGAGTTGGACACCCTCCTCGAGATCATCACCGACGTCGTCGAAGAGATCTCCGGGCCCGGGAAGAACTGGAGTGTGCAGATCGTCGGTGCCCTCGATCTTCTGCCCCCCGAGCAGTCCAGGCGATTGCGGGAAGCTGCAGCCGGAACCAATGGCCGAACCGGGACGCATGTCAACGTCGCGATCGGATACGGCGGACGGCAGGAGATCGCCGACGCCGTCCAATCGCTCTTGCGCGACAAGATCGGTGAAGGTCTGAGCGGAGACGAACTGATCCAGGCCGTCACGGTCGACGGCATCGACGGTCACCTCTACACGTCGGGGCAGCCCGATCCGGATCTGGTGATCCGCACCTCCGGCGAGCAGCGGCTCTCCGGATTCCTGTTGTGGCAGAGCGCCTATTCGGAGATCTGGTTCACCGAGGCGTACTGGCCCGAGTTCCGCCGAGTCGACTTTCTTCGAGCCTTGCGTGACTACGCAGCGCGCCACCGCCGGTTCGGCGCCTGAGCCGGCTCAGAGCTTGCGCAGTCGGAGCCGGTTGATCGTGTGATCGGCGTCCTTGCGCAGCACCAGGGTTGCGCGGGGACGGGTGGGGAGAATGTTCTCCACCAGGTTCGGGTGATTGATCGAGTTCCAGATCTCCTTCGCCGCGATGGTCGCGTCGCGGTCGGAGAGGCCGGAGTAGTGGTGAAAGTGAGCGTTCGGATCGGCGAACGACGTGTTGCGCAGCGCGAGGAACCGCTCGATGTACCAGGCTTCGATGTCCTCGATGCGGGCGTCGACGTAGATCGAGAAGTCGAACAGATCGGAGACCATCAGACGCGGGCCGGTCTGCAGGACGTTGAGGCCCTCGATGATGAGGATGTCCGGCTGGCGGATCAGATGGTACTGGCCCGGGATGATGTCGTACGACGTGTGTGAATACACCGGCGCCGCTACTTCTTCCGCGCCGGACTTGACTTCCGTGACGAAGCGCAACAGCTTGCGACGATCGTAGCTTTCGGGAAAACCCTTGCGGTGCATGATGCCTCGACGCTGGAGCTCCTTGGTCGGATACAGGAATCCGTCCGTGGTGACGAGGTCGACGCGCGGATGGTGGTCCCAGCGGGCCAGGAGAGCTTGCAGCACACGAGCTGTTGTGGATTTTCCGACCGCAACCGAACCGGCGACACCGATGACGAAGGGCACCTGACGATCGGGATGCTTCTCGCCGAGGAACGTGGCGGTGGCCGCGAACAGTCGTTGACGCGCCGCCACCTGCAGGTGGATCAGACGTGCAAGGGGGAGATAGACCTCGGCGACCTCTTCGAGATCGATCTGCTCGCCGAGACCACGCAGGCCGTACAACTCGTCCTCGGTCAACACCAGCGGCGTCGACTTACGCAGTGTCCGCCACTGCTTGCGGTCGAACTCGACGTAGGGACTCGACTCGTTGGTACGCGCCATCAGCCCAGCTCAGCGGCGCGTAGTGAACCCGGAGCCCGGCGGACGAAACAGCTATGCGAGCAAGCCAGGCGCGAGTGCGCACGATCCGAGTGCATAGTCGGATTGTGCTCGGTGCCACGTCGGGGACTTTCGCCGGGTGGCATTCCGGAGCGAGCGGCTAGGCTCGGTCGTTATGGATCCAGACACACTTGTTCGCCAATATCTGCTGCTCGGACTAGGTTTCGACCGTCTCGAAGACGGATTCGTCGACGCGTTCACCGGTGACCCGGCGCTGCGTAAGCAGGTCGAGAGCGCCCCGAAGCCCGATCCGCGTGAACTCGCACGCACGGCACGTGAATTGCGCGGCGAACTGGCCGGAAGTGGTCTGAACGCCGAGCGCGCTCACTTCATCGACGTTCACCTGCGCGCCCTCGAATGCTCCGGGCGCAAGTTCGCGGGTGAGGACATCGGCTTCGTGGACGAGGTGGAGGCGTACTTCGACGTGCGAATCGCCAAGGGAAACGAGGACGCCTACAGCGACGCTCACCGATTGATGGGTGAAGTTCTGCCCGGTCCGGGACCGCTGGCCGAGCGGGTGCAGGCGCATCGCAAGGCCGACGAGATCCCCGCGGCGAGATTGAACGAGTGCGTCGAGGCAATGTCGAGTGCGCTGCGCGATCTGGTGCGCGGCACGTTCGGGCTTCCCGCGTCGGAAACCGTCGAATACGAAGTGGTGGGGGACAAGCCGTGGTCCGGCTTCAACTACTACCTCGGTGACTACCGCTCCAAGGTTGCGATCAATTCGGACCTGCCGCAGTTCATGGCCAACCTGCCGCGGCTGATCGCGCACGAGTCCTACCCCGGCCATCACACCGAGCATTGCCGCAAAGAAGCCGGCCTGGTCGGCACCGGCCAACTCGAGCAGACGCTGTTCCTGGTCAACACGCCGCAGTGCATCATGGCCGAAGGACTCGCGGACCTGGCGCTCGAAGCGATCGTCGGCCCGGACTGGGGTTTGTGGGCGCAGGAGATCTACGCCGATCTCGGGTTGTCCTTCGACGGGGATAAGGCACAACGGCTCTCCACCGCGTCGGGGCAATTGCTGAGCGTTCGTCAGGACGCCGCTCTGATGTTGCACGACGAGGGCCGCAGCCTCGACGACGTGGCGCTCTTCCTCGAACGGTGGTCGCTGTCGACGCCGGAACGCGCGCGGCAGTCGCTCAAGTTCCTGTCCTCACCGCTGTGGCGGGCGTACACCAGCACGTATGTCGAGGGATACCGATTGCTCGGGGGCTGGCTGGACGAGGTGCCGGTAGGCGCAGAGCGCACCGAACGCTTCCGCAGGCTGCTCGACGAGCCGCTGGTCCCCAGCTCTCTGCGTGCTGCCTAGTGCCGGGTGGAGACGGCGGGAGCGAACTTCGTAGACTGGACGCATTCGTTTCCGCATCCAGCTTGGAGATTCTTCGATGACCGCTGTGCCCGGCTCCGACGTCAACTCTGCATCACTCGCCGAACTCGACCCCGAAGTCGCCGAGGCGATGGCTGGTGAATTGGCTCGTCAGCGCGACACGCTCGAGATGATCGCGTCGGAGAACTTCGTTCCCCGCTCGGTTCTGCAGGCTCAGGGCAGCGTCCTGACCAACAAGTACGCCGAGGGCTACCCGGGACGTCGTTACTACGGTGGTTGCGAGCACGTCGACGTCATCGAGGATCTGGCGCGCAACCGTGCAAAGGAACTCTTCGGTGCGGAGTTCGCGAACGTTCAGCCGCACTCGGGCGCACAGGCCAATGCTGCTGTCCTGATGGCACTGATGAACCCGGGTGAGAAGCTGCTCGGCCTCGACCTTGCACACGGCGGCCACCTCACGCACGGCATGAAGCTCAACTTCTCCGGCAAGTTGTACGACGTCGCGTCCTACGGCGTCAGCAAGGAAGATCACCGCATCGACATGGACGAGGTGCGCTCGATCGCCCTCGCCGAGAAGCCGAAGGTCATCGTCGCCGGCTGGTCCGCGTACCCGCGTCAGCAGGACTTCGCGGCCTTCCGTGCGATCGCAGACGAGGTCGGGGCGTACCTGTGGGTCGACATGGCTCACTTCGCCGGATTGGTTGCGGCAGGCCTGCACCCGTCGCCCGTCCCGTACGCGGACGTCGTCTCCTCGACCGTCCACAAGACCCTCGGTGGACCGCGTTCCGGTCTGATCCTGGCGAAGAAGGAGTGGGCCAAGAAGCTCAACTCCGCTGTCTTCCCCGGTCAGCAGGGTGGACCGCTCATGCATGCCATCGCGGCCAAGGCAGTCACCTTCAAGATCGCTGCGGGCGAAGAGTTCAAGGATCGTCAGGTACGCACGCTTTCCGGTGCGCGCATCCTTGCCGAGCGTCTGGGGAACAAGGACGTCGCAGATCAGGGCATCAGCGTCCTGACCGGTGGCACAGACGTCCACCTCGTTCTCGTGGACCTGCGTAACTCGCAGCTCGACGGCCAGCAGGGTGAGGACCTTCTGCACGAAATCGGCATCACGGTCAACCGCAACGCTGTTCCGTTCGATCCCCGCCCGCCGATGACCACCTCCGGTCTGCGTATCGGTACCGCAGCGTTGGCCACCCGCGGATTCGGCGATGCCGAGTTCACCGAGGTCGCCGACATCATCGGTACCGCTCTGGCCGGCAACGCGGATCTGCCGGCGCTGCGTGCGCGCGTCGCCAAGCTCGCCCTCGACCTTCCGCTGTACGACGGTCTCGAGAACTGGGGCCTGCTCAGCAAGAACGTCTAGGAATTACTTCACCGACGGCCCGGTCCCTTTCGAGGGGCCGGGCCGTCGGTGTTCATGGATTTGCGGTTTACGGACTTGTGGCATCGGTCACATGACCGATGGTGGCGGAGTTCGGTGCTTCCTAGCCTGAGAGCATCACCCCTCCGGCGAAGGAAACCCCATGACCGAACAGAATCTGCATTGGCTCTCCGCTACCGAGATGGCGGCGTCGGTCGCGTCGAACAGTCTCTCGCCCAACGAGATTGCCGAAGCGATGATCCAGCGCGTCGACGCCGTCAACCCGTCGATCAACGCGATAGTGCAGTTCGATCGCGAGCAGGTCACGCACGACGCGGCAGAACTCTCACGGCAGCAGGAATCGGGCGAGAATCTCGGCCCGCTGCACGGTGTTCCGTTCACGATCAAAGATCTGACGGCAGTGGACGGGTTGCCGACCACGTTCGGGATGAAGCCGATGGCCGACAACATCGCGACGGGAAATGCCGTCGTCGTGGACAGGCTGCGCGCCGCGGGCGGACTGTTCCTGGGAAAGACGAACACTCCCGAAAGCGGTTACTACGGTGGCACGGACAACCACCTGTACGGGCCGACGCACAACCCGTGGAAGCTTGGCAACAGCGCGGGTGGGTCCAGCGGCGGTGCGTCGGCTGCTGTGGCCGCAGGCCTCGGGCCGCTCGCCGAGGGCAGTGACGGCGCCGGATCGGTGCGTATACCCTCGGCTCTTTGCGGGGTTGTCGGGCTGAAGCCGACCACCGGTGTCATCCCGCAGACCATTATGGCCGGACGCTTCTACAACTGGGCGTACCACGGTCCGATCACCAGGACGGTTGCCGACAACGCGCTCATGCTCGACATCATGGCCGGGCCGGACAATGCGGATCCGCTCTCGATCGAGCGTGCCGAGACCTCGTACGTCGAAGCATCGAAGGGTGACGTGAAGGGACTTCGCGTGGCGTGGTCGACGAATCTCGGGCTCGGCCATGTCGATCCGGAGGTGCTGGCGGTGTGTCTCGACGCGTTGTCGGCATTCGGAGAACTGGGCGCCCAGATCACCGAGGCGACCCCGCAGTGGGGAAATCCGTCGGAGTCGATGTGGAACGGCATCTGGGTTCCCGGTTTCGCTTCGGAGTACGACTTGCTCGACTGGGAGAACCAGCGCGGCGAGGTCGACGACAACCTCATCGAGATCATGCACGAGGCCGAACGACTCACCGGTGTCGACGTCGGGCGGGCCGACGCATTTCGCGGCGTCATGTGGGACACGTGGACCACGTTCATGAACGACTACGACGTGTTGGTCTCGCCGACCTTGGCTTCGGCCACGTTCCCGCTCAGCCAGTTTGCACCGTCGTGGCTCGAAGGTGCGTCGCTGCGTGAGCAGTTGCTCGATTGGCTCTTCACCTACCCGTACAACATGCTCAACAACCCGGCGATCACCGTGCCTGCCGGATTCACCGCCGACGGCCGACCGGTGGGGCTGCAGATCGCCGCACGCCACCGTCAGGACGCACTGGTCCTGCGAGCGGCTGCGAACTTCGAGGCGGCTCGTCCGTGGGCCGACAAGAAGCCTGCAGATTCGCTGGTGGTGGCCTAGCTCACACGATTGGCTAGATTGGTGTGATGACGTCTGTACTGCCTGATCGCGGCGCTGGACCTGACATGTTCGCGCCGCGATCGCCGGCGGCCGGCGCATACGGCATTCTCGGCCTGTGCGCCGAAGAACTTCGCGCGCGTGGACTCGAGTACTCGGCTGCCGCGGTTACCTACCGAGAACCGTCGACCGGACGGCATCGGGCTCTGGCGAGTTCCGGATACAACGCCAGGGTGCTCGAGTTCCTGCTCGACGACTTCGTGGCCGATCGAAATCTCTTCGGCATCATTCGCGAGGCCTCGGGCGTGCCGGTGTTCTGGCAGGACGTGCCACGATTCGAGCAGGTCGAGATGGTCACCGATGTGCTCCGGCCGTCCGGGTACGCCGAGGGTGCGTCGGTCGCATTGGGGTTCTCGGGCCGTGAGGTGACCGGATTGCTGCACATGAGCTTCGCGGATTCCGGCGTCGTCGATCGCGTGCGGGAGGTGGTGGCGGCGTCCAGCGCGGCCTGCTCCCGCGTCGTGGGGGACCAGGTGGCGCTCGATCGCGTCCGCCTGAGCCCACGGGAGATTCAGGTTCTGCAATTGGTGGCCAAGGGCGCGGGCAATGGCGAGATCGCCGAGGAGCTGTTCGTCAGCCGTCGTACGGTCGCAACCCACCTCGAGAACATCTTCGTCAAGACCGGAACCAATTCGCGGGTTCAGGCAGCGGTGCGCGCCGCCAAGTGGGGTCTGATCGAGTCCTGAGTGACGCCGAATCACACGAGTGGCATTTTGTTACCTGGCGTTCACCAGATGTGCGGCTCGTTCCGTGGCGCGAGTGTCCGATCCGCAGTACCGTCGGCAGTAACGAGTAACCAGAAGTTACTTGTGCGGGAGGTTCTGATCGTGACTGAAACACTCAGTACGAGAGGGCCGGCGCCCGGCCCTTGTATCAGCTGACACAGCGTCACCTGACACCAGAGCCGGTCCGGCCCAGCGAGCTGAGTTTGCGCGGGTGCCGCGCAGACCTAGGAGCCCAACGTGACTGCATCACGCTCCGTCTCTGCCCACTCGGCCCGGGCTGATTTATCAGCCGGGAATCATTCGGGAGATGCACTTCGCACGTACGTCTTGGATACCTCGGTACTACTGTCCGATCCATGGGCTGTCACCAGATTCGCCGAACACCACGTGGTACTGCCACTGGTAGTGATCAGCGAACTCGAAGGCAAGCGACACCACCACGAACTGGGATGGTTCGCCCGAGAGTCGCTCCGCATGCTCGACGATCTCCGGATCGAATACAGCCGACTCGACCGTCCGGTGCCGATCGGCACCGAGAACGGGACGCTGCAGGTCGAACTCAATCACACCGACCCTGCGGTCCTACCCGTCGGATTCCGCACGGACAGTAACGATTCGAGGATTCTGGCGTGCGCATTGAATCTTGCGGCGGAGGGCAAGGACGTAGTCCTCGTCAGCAAGGACATCCCGCTCCGTGTAAAGGCAGGCGCGGTGGGGTTGCCGGCCGACGAGTACCACGCTCACGACGTTGTCCCCTCCGGATGGACGGGAATGACCGAACTGGACGTCGTCTCGACGGACATCGACGAACTGTTCAACGAGGGGTTCCTGGACCTCGACGAGGCGCGAGATCTGCCGTGTCACACGGGCCTTCGGCTGTTGGGTGGTTCGTCGAGCGCGCTCGGACGGGTGACTCCCGACAAGCGCATCCAGTTGGTGCGCGGTGAGCGCGAGGCATTCGGGTTGCACGGCCGCTCCGCCGAGCAGCGCATTGCGCTCGATCTCCTCATGGATGAGAGTATCGGCATCATCTCTCTCGGTGGTAAGGCAGGCACCGGTAAGTCGGCTTTGGCTCTGACGGCAGGTTTGGAAGCCGTTCTCGAGCGCCGCACTCAGCGCAAGGTTGTCGTCTTCCGTCCGCTGTATGCCGTTGGTGGACAAGAACTCGGCTACCTTCCCGGTAGCGAGAGCGAGAAGATGGGCCCGTGGGCTCAGGCCGTCTTCGACACTCTCGACGGGTTGGCCTCGCCCGAGGTTCTCGAGGAGGTTCTCGCCCGCGGAATGCTGGAAGTGTTGCCGCTGACGCACATTCGCGGTCGGTCGCTACACGATTCGTTCGTGATTGTCGACGAAGCGCAGTCCCTCGAACGAAATGTTCTGCTGACAGTGCTTTCTCGTCTGGGAACCGGGTCGCGAGTGGTTCTCACACACGACGTCGCGCAGCGAGACAACCTGCGGGTAGGCAGGCACGACGGAGTTGCGGCCGTCATCGAAAAGCTCAAGGGGCACCCGCTTTTTGCGCACATCACCCTCACTCGCAGTGAGCGGTCGCCGATCGCCGAGTTGGTGACCGAGATGCTCGAGGAGTTCGGCCCTACTTCTTGAGAGGCGATCTCCCCGTGCAGACTTCGGTCTGCACGGGGAGTTCAGGTTTTAGTAGTTCAGCCCTGCAACGGCCCAAGCTCGATGTCGAGAACCTCTTGCACCACACGCATTGCCGCGAGTCCGGCCGGAGCGCCGCAGTACGCGCTGGCGTGGATCACGGTTTCGACGATCTCGGTGCGCGTCAAGCCGTTTCGTAGTGCCCCGCGTACGTGGCCTTTGAGTTCGTTCTCGGCGCGCAGTGCGATCAGCATCCCCAGATTGATCAGACTGCGACTGCGGCGATCCAGTCCTGGGCGCGTCCACACCGAACCCCAGACGTTGGCCGTCACGAAGTTCTGCAGTTCTTCGCTGTCGGTGCCGCGGGTGCGTTCGAAGGCAGCGTCGACAAAATCGGCGCCCATGACTTCGGTTCGCACAGCCAAGCCGGCATCGAAGGAGTCAGGCGTGGTGTTTTCGGGCATGGAAGGTTCGCTCGCTTTCGGCAGGTTTTTTCAGGCCGGAGCAAGCCTACTTCGTGACCCGTTCCCGACCATTGCGCGGCCGACCGCGGTCACCACACCCCACGCGACGTCTCGCAGACTGAAATAGTCTCGCCAGACGGAGATCTTGCCGTCGCGCAGTTCGAAGGTTCCGCACACCCAGAATTCGATGCGCAGCGGCCCGACGGTCAGGATGTCGGTGCGTTCGGTGAGCACCGTGGACTCGTCGCCGACGATGTGGTGCATCTCCGCCTCGAATTTCAGTGAAGGCTTGGTGACCAGACGGAGCGCTCGCACGACGGTCTTCTTGCCTCGCAGTGTGGGGAGCGAGACGTTCTGCCAGACGATGTCGTCTGTCATCAATTCGGCTGCGGTGTCCACGTCGAAATCGGTGAGGGCGGCGAACATTGCGTTCACCGTGGCTGTCGAACTACTCATGGGGTGTCCTTGGCTGATTATTCGGGTGGTGTTTCCCGGATGAAGGTACCGAGGTGATCATGATCGAAGTACTCCAAGGTTAGCGAGTTTCCGTCGAAGATGGCCTTCGAGACCGTCCCAGCCGGTGCGTTCTCACCGCTGAGGGGGAACGTGAAGGTGTTTCCGTCCCAGTGGGTCAGTGGGTACGTCACGGCCGCGGGTCCCATGGTCAAGGTCAGCGCACCGTTCTTCTGCGTCACGAGCGCGGGACCCCAGTACGCGTTGCCGTAGTCGCCGGTCACTTGGTTTGTCGGCGGGGCTGGAGCAGGGGAGGCCGGTGGTGTCTTCCCAGCGAGTTCGCCCTCAGGATCGGTCTGCGAGGCAAACGACGCTTCGTACAGTGGGCGCCAGTCACGAGTGATCTTTCCGAACTGCACCAGATCGGCGAACTCGGCGGTCAGGGTCTCCGCGACACCGGTGGGAGTGCCGTTCGTGAGAACGACGATGCCGACGTCAGCGGAGGGAATCGTCACGAAATTCGTCCCGGCTCCGACCAGGAAGGCTCCGGAGTGGCTGGCTGTGACACGGCCGGCAGCGCTGTCGGAAACATTGAACCCGTAGCCGTAGAAGCCGGAGCGCTCGCCGATTTCCTGCGCGTGCCGCGAGACGATCTCCGGGTTGACCGCGGACACGAGCGCATCTGTCTGAACGACCTGCTGCCCCTGATACCGACCGCCAGACAGCACCATGTCCAACCACTTGGCCATGTCGTTCACCGAGGAGCTGACTCCACCGGCGGGGGATTGGGCGTCGGCGTCCCGAACCGGCCCTACCTTGTACTTTCCGTCTTCGAGGATGTGGCCCACTGTTCGATTTTCTCGGGCCTGGTAATCGGCGAACCGCGAAGACGTCGACGTCATACCGAGCGGACCGTAGATCGTGTTCTGCGACAGCGTTTCCCAATCGGTGCCCGCCGCAGCTGCAACGGCCTCAGCGCCGGCTGTGACGCCGAAGTTCGTGTACTCGTATGTGATTCGGAATGGATTGAGCGGTAGTTGGCGAAGTTTCTCGAGCACCTGAGCCCGGTTGTAGCCCAGGTCCTCGAGTCCGTCGCCGGCGTGGTCCGGTAGTCCAGACCGATGTGTGTAGAGATCGGAGATCGTGAGGTGCTCGGTCACCCACGGATCGGCAAGCGCGAACCCCGGCAGTTTCGAGATCACCGGAGTGTCCCAGTCGACGGTCCCGATTCCGACCTCGTGGGCGACCACCGTCGCCCCCACCGATTTCGACACCGACGCCAGTTGGAACACGGTGTCGGCATCGACGGTGGCGCTCTTCCCCAACTCGCGAACCCCGAATCCCTTTGCGTACACAGTCTTGCCGCCGTGCACTACGGCTATCGCCATGCCGGGAACACCGGAACTCTCCATGAGATCGTTCGCGAGGCCGTCGAGCTTTCCGACGGCGTCGTCGATCTGCCCGTCCGGGATCGGTACCCCGGCATCGAGGCCCGGGCTGGCGTCGCTGACGACCGGCCCGGGCGCTGAGGTCGTGTCCGAATCGGACGAGCACCCGGCGAGCAGGGCGACCGTCAGTACGACCGGAACCGCCGCAGCCGACAGTCGAGAGCTGTTTCTACTGGTGATGGACACGAGATTCTCCCTAACGGGGCGTCGTCGGTACCACTCGGTCAATCCAGTATCGGGAATCGTCGGCCCATAGTGGGACAAATCGGAAAACCGTATGCCTAATTCGGAGCCTTTGTTGTCAGGCTGCTGAGGATCGAACCTTCGGTGACGGGTTTCCAGGGGAGCAACACCGCGACCAGCAGAGCGGTGATCAGTGCTGCTCCGACCGTGAAGTACGACGCGATGGCGAAGCCTTCCAAACACGCGGTCTTCATCGTCAGGATCAGACTTTCCTTCTGTTGCTCGAAGAGCGGGCTGATGTCGCGGGAGCGGATCTCGATGACGCTCAGTACCGACTCGCGAGCAAAGCCCTTCTCCTGGGCGGACATCACGGCGTCAGGGATGGCGTCGACGATCGGGGCCACCTTGGACGTGTAGTACGACGCGACGATCGAGCCGATGACGGCGACGCCCAGTGTCCCGCCGAGTTCACGCGTCGTGTCGTTGACTGCCGATCCTGCGCCGGCTTCGTCGAGGGGGACCGAGGACATGATGGAGTCGGTCGCCGGGCCCTGGACAATCGCGAGGCCGAGACCCATGAGAACCATCGAGATCACGACGGGTCCGAGATAGGGGGTGTCGACGGTCGTCTGGCCTGCCAGGAACATGCCGCCGCTGAGGACGAGGAGGCCGAACACCATCACTGCCGTTGTGCCGAGTTTCTGTGCCGCCAAAGTGGCGACCGGGGCGCCCACGGCAACGGCGGCAGCGAAAGGCAAAGAGTGGATGCCGAATTCGAGCGGCGAATACTCCCGAACACCCTGGAAGTACTGCGTGATCAAGAACAAGAACCCGAACATGCTGAAGTAGCTGACCGCAATAGCCAAGGCGGGGAATGAAAACCGCCGGATTCGGAAGAGATTCATGTTCAGGATCGGGGCATCGGTGCGCAGTTCCCATGCGACGAATGCCGCCAACAACACTGTTGCAGAGAGGTATCCCGTGATGCTGAATGGCGACACCCATCCGCGATGTGGCGCGTCGATGATGGTCCACACCAGAATGACGATGCCGAGGAGCGACAAGATTGTTCCGACGAAATCGAATCGGCCGACGTGAAGCGCCTTCGATTCCGGAACAACCAGCAGCACACCGACGATGACCAGCAACGCAGCCGGAACATTCATCCAGAACACCGAGTGCCAGGAGAAGTGCTCGAGAAGCCAACCGCCTGCCGTCGGACCGATCGCAATCGCAAAGCCGGCCATTGCGGTCCAGGCAGCGATGGCGATGGCTCGCTCTCTGGCGTCGGTGAAGATGTTCGTGATCATGGCCAGAGTTGCCGGAAAGACCGCTGCGGCAAAGACACCCATGGCAGCGCGCGCCATGATGACCTGTTCGAGGTTGGAAGCCAACGCGCCGACGAGCGACATCGCGCCGACGCCGATCAGACCGATGATCATCACTCGGCGGCGTCCGAAGCGGTCACCCAGGTGGCCGAAAGTGAGTAGGAACCCGGCGAAGGTCAACGTGTACGCGTCGACGATCCATTGCAGGTCACTGACGCTGGCGAACAGGTCGACGCTCATCGTCGGAAGTGCGACGTTGACCACTGTGTTGTCCAGCACGACAAGGAGTTCGGCGAGGCAGATGAAGATCAGCGCAGTGAATCGACGGGACTTGGTCATCATGGGCACCGAGGGCGCCGGTGCAAGTGTGTGAGACATGTTTGTACGCCATCTCTGCTCCTGCGCGGACGGCAGCAGCGGTTGGAAGTAGAGGGGTTGGTCAGCTCGGGGCCGAGACCAGAGCCTTGAGGTGAGCGCCGATCCGATCGAGAGGCGCGGTGGTGTGCTGAGCTTTTGCCATCAGAGTCGCGCCTTCGATCGACGCGATCACGACGGTTGCCCACTGTGCTGCAGTCTCGGACGGCTGTCCCTGCTGCCAGAAGAACGATGTGAGAAGCGATTCCCACGAGGTGAAGGATTGGCCCGCAGCAGTTAATGCCGCCGGCGTCGACGCGCCCTCCACCGCCGCGGCTGCGACCGGACAGGAGGAGGTGAAATCGCTCTCTACCAAGCTGTTTCGAAATATCGTGACAACCGCGTCGATGATCTCCGGTGGGGAAGACTGGGCGATCATCGAACTGATGGCGGCGCTGACGCCTCGGCCGAAGTAGGCAACTGCTTCGCCGGCCAGCTGTCCTTTGCCTTCGGGAAAGTAGTGGTACACCGACCCGCGGGGAGCTCCCGAGCGTTCGACGATCTCGGTGAGCGAGGTCGTCGCGATCCCGTGTTCACGGAAGGCATTGATGGCGCCGACCAGCATCAGAGTGCGGGAATCGGAGTCGGCCATCCCGCCATCGTATGCAATCGCAGAGCTGTTCGATTCATCTGGTGCCGCTGATTCTCTTGGTACTCCCCACTTGCGACGCGCTGCGGCGATCGGACAACGCGTCTGCGGGCCGGTCATGGCAACGAGGCGTCTCGAGGTGTGTTCATCACTGCCTCCCAGTATGTCGATCGGTATAGGAACGAATCTGAGACTAGATGTAACCGACAGACACAGTCAAGTGTTGTGTGCAGGTAGTGGGTATTGATCGATATTCATGGTGGCAAAACTCCCGGATCAGTGGTTATATCGTGCGGTATAGAGCTGTTGCTTCGAGCGCTAGCTCCGGAGGAGAGGAAACGGCATGCCGGTACCGACGTCAGTTGCACGAAAACGAAGAATCGAAGTCGCAGTCGGGAAGTATTTCGCCAATCCGCTGGTCACCGGATTGAATCGGATCGGTTTGATGCCGTCGTTGATGACCGAGATCGAGACGGTTGGACGCCGAACCGGTCTGACCCGCCGAGTGCCCGTTGCGATCACCTACGACGGCGACGAGGCGTGGGTCATCGCGCAGCACGGCATCGACAGGGGCTGGGGCGCCAATATCTCTGCGACGCCGAAGGTTCGGATCCGTCGCCGCGGCCAGTGGGTGGACGGACAGGCCCAGATCATGCCGGACGACGACGTGCCGGCGCGGGTGAAGACATTCACGTCGGGGAAATTCAGATCGGCGCTGACGGCCTCTGCCTTTCGCGGATTGCAGACCGATCCGGTCAGTGTTCGCATCAGGCTCGAACTCGATCCGTCAACCGATTGAATCAACGGGAGTTGAAGTAGTCGGTACGGAATGACCCGGTGCGTTCTCGTCGTTGACGAATGCAGCGGTGGCGCGATCGCCACTGCACACGACGAAGGAGCAGGGTCATGCGCATCGGAATCATCGGAGCCGGTCAGATCGGTGGCACGCTCACACGTAGGCTCGCTGCGCTCGGCCACGATGTGCGCGTCTCGAACTCGCGGACACCGGACACCCTTGCAGAACTGGAAGCGGAGACGGGCGCGAAGGCAGTCCGCAGCACCGAGGCCGCCGAGGGCGCCGAGCTGATCATCGTGAGCATCCCGCAGAAGAACGTGGTCGATCTACCGGCGGGGATCCTCAGCGGTGCGGTCGCCGGTGCCCCGGTCATCGAGACCAACAACTACTACCCGCAACAACGTGACGGTCTGATCTCGGCCATCGAGGACGGACAGACCGAAAGCGGATGGGTGCAGGAGCGCCTGGGTGTACCGGTATTCAAGGCGTTCAACGGAATCTGGTGGAAGCATCTCCTCGAGAAGGGGCTTCCGGAGGGTGCGGAGGGGCGCATCGCGCTACCCGTCGCCGGCGACGACGACGCGAACAAGCAGATCGTTTTCGATCTGATCAATCAGCTAGGCTTCGATCCCGTCGATGCGGGAACGATCGACGACTCCTGGCGTCAGCAGCCGGGAACTCCCGTGTACGGCAAGGACTTCGATCGCGAAGCGACGCTGAAGGCATTAGCCGAGGCCAGCCCCGACCGCACCGACGAGTGGCGGGCATCCACCGCGGTGTAGGGAAAGAGTGGCGGTTTCCGAAGTGGAAACCGCCACTCTGTTGTTTGTTCAGTCCTTGACCTTCGCCATCGCCAGAACGTCGAGACGCTTGTCGAGTTCTTCCTCGCTCAGCTTGTCCGGGACGAGTCCGCGCTCGATGACGACCTGACGGATCGTCTTCTTCTCTTTGAGCGCCTGCTTCGCGACGGCTGCGGCTTCCTCGTAACCGATCGCCGAGTTGAGCGGCGTCACGATCGACGGCGACGATTCGGCGAGTGTCTTGAGGTGCTCCTCGTGCGCGACCAGTCCGCTGACGCACTTGTCCGCGAACAGTCGAGAGACGTTGGCCAGCAGGGTGAACGACTCCAGCAGGTTGCGGGCCATGACCGGGATGTAGACGTTGAGTTCGAAAGCTCCGGCAGCGCCGCCCCATGCGATGGCGGCGTCGTTTCCGATCACCTGAGCCGCAACCTGTGTGGTCGCCTCCGGCAGGACTGGATTCACCTTGCCGGGCATGATCGAGCTACCCGGCTGCAGGTCGGGCAGGGCGATCTCGCCGAGCCCGGTCAGCGGACCCGATCCCATCCACCGAATGTCGTTGGCAATCTTCGTCAGTGAGACGGCGATGGTCCGCAGCGCGCCCGATGCCTCGACCAGCCCATCGCGCGCAGCTTGCGCTTCGAAACTGTTCTTCGCCGGAGTCAGAGCGTCGACACCTGTCGACTTGACCAGCTCGGCAACAACTTTGGGGCCGAATCCATCCGGAGCATTGAGACCGGTACCGACTGCTGTTCCGCCGATCGGCAATTCGCCGAGGCGGGGGAGTGTTGCGTTGACGCGCTCGATTCCGGCCTCGATCTGACGTGCGTAGCCGCCGAACTCCTGGCCGAGCGTGACCGGCACAGCGTCCATCAGGTGGGTGCGTCCGGATTTGACGACGGTCTTCCACTCGGACGCCTTCGCGGCGAGTGCAGCATGCAGATGTTCCAGTGCCGGAACAAGATCGGTGACCGCTGCCTCGGTAGCTGCGACGTGCGTGGCGGTGGGGAAGGTGTCGTTGGAGGACTGCGACATGTTGACGTGATCGTTGGGATGAACGTCCACGCCGGCGGCTTTCGCGATGGACGCGATGACCTCGTTGGCGTTCATGTTCGAACTGGTTCCGGAACCGGTCTGGAAGACGTCGATGGGAAACTGATCGTCGTGCTTGCCTTCGGCGATCTCGTTCGCGGCGGCGATGATTGCGTCGGCCTTGTCCGCGTCGAGCAGCCCGAGGTCTTTGTTGACTTGCGCGCACGCTGCTTTCAGCAAGCCCATTGCGCGAATCTGGGTGCGCTCGAGGGGGCGCCCGCTGATCGGGAAGTTCTCGACCGCGCGCTGGGTCTGTGCTCGCCACAGTGCGTCGATGGGCACCCGAACTTCGCCCATGGTGTCGTGTTCGATTCGGAACTGTTGATCGTTGCTCTCCGTCATGGCTCCACATTGCCACTTTTGGAGAGCGGGCAGGGGACTACGTCCCCCGTGAGCGGTTAAGGAGTGCAGGGACGCCCTAACCACTCACGGGGCGGAGCCGATCAGAACGTCGGGGGAACCGCGCCCTCTTCACCGTCGAAGTCGACGGAACTGTACTCACGGAGCTTCTCGAGACGGTGGTACGCGTCGATCATGCGAACGGTGCCGGACTTGCTACGCATCACGATGGACTGAGTGCTGGCGCCGCCGCCGTAGTAGCGGACGCCGCGCAAGAGGTCACCGTCGGTGACGCCGGTGGCGCAGAAGAAGACGTTCTCGCCCGAGACGAGATCTTCGGTGGACAGGATCCGATCGAGATCGTGACCGGCGTCGATGGCCTTCTGACGCTCTTCGTCGTCGGTGGGCGCAAGCTTGCCCTGCAGCGATCCGCCCATGCAGCGCATGGCGGCTGCGGCGATGATGCCCTCGGGCGTTCCGCCGATGCCCACGAGCATGTCGGTGCCGGACTCCGGACGCGCCGCGGCGATAGCGCCGGCAACGTCACCATCGGAGATCAACCGGATACGAGCGCCGGTGTCGCGCACGTCCTGGATCAGCTGGTTGTGACGCGGGCGGTCCAGGATGCAGATCGTGATGTCGGAAACCGACGCCTTCTTGACCTTGGCGACGCGCTTGATGTTCTCGGCGATCGGTGCGCTGATGTCGATGACATCTGCAGCATCCGGTCCGACGGCGATCTTTTCCATGTAGAACACGGCCGAGGGATCGAACATCGCGCCGCGCTCGGCAACAGCCAGAACGGAGATGGCGTTGGGCATGCCCTTGGACATCAACGTGGTGCCGTCAACCGGGTCGACAGCGAAGTCACAGTCGGGACCGTCGCCGTTTCCGACCTCTTCGCCGTTGAACAGCATCGGCGCTTCGTCCTTCTCGCCTTCGCCGATGACAACGATGCCGCGCATCGAGACGGAGGAGACGAGCTGACGCATTGCGTCGACGGCTGCTCCGTCGCCGCCTTCCTTGTCGCCGCGGCCTACCCAGCGGCCGGCAGCCATAGCACCGGCTTCGGTGACTCGGACCAATTCGAGTGCGAGGTTACGGTCCGGGGTCTCACGATGAGTGCTGCTGGCCGTCATGTGCGGTGCCTCCTGGCGCGGTCGCGGTCGACGGGGTGTGTCGACGCAGTGGTTTCTTCAAGCGTCATTGTCCCAGATGGGAGCGGCTACGTGCGCTGTCGGGTCGCCGCACGGACGTTTTGTCGCGCTGGAGGGGGACCGGGAATCGTATCTACTGCGGAGTACCTGGATACTGGGGGTGTGGCATCGAAGAAACCCCGCATTCTCGAAGACAACAAAGACATGGTCTGGTCTCTCGTACCGTTGGTGCTGTTCTGCATCATCATTGCGGGCATCGCCAGCCAGTGCACGTTCAGTCCCGGCGGCCCGACGCAGGGGCCTATCCCGAGCGTCGACGTGGACGCAGCTCTGAACTACGACGCGAAGGAACTCGGATTCCCCATCCGTAATCCCGGCGTTCCGGACGGGTGGACCCCGAACTCCGGCAGTCGCAAGATCATTTCCGGCGACGGCGGCGGTGATTCGAGCACTGTGGGATTCATCACGACCAGTGGTCGCTACATTCAGCTGACGCAGAGCAACGCCGAGGAATTCCCCTTGGTGTCACACGTTGCCGGTGGACAGCGATTCGCGACCGGAGTCGAGACCGTCGGTGCCGATACGTGGAATGTCTTCGGCGGCGAAGGTGTCGAGTCGATCTGGGTCACGGACGTCGGAGACGTTCGCCTGTTGCTCACGGGCGCGGCGACGCCGGAAGAGTTTCGGATTCTTGCCGAGAAGGTCGGCGCAGCGCAGCCGATCACGCCATAGGATCTGCGGTCGGAGCGGACGTTATTCGTCCGCTTCGGCCAGAGCCTTTTCGACGCGGGCCCTGGCGCCGGCCAAATGCTCCTCACAGCGCTTGGCCAACGCTTCGCCGCGCTCCCACAGTGAGAGTGACGCGTCGAGGTCCAGACCGCCCTGTTCGAGAATCTTCACGACGCTCACCAGTTCGTCGCGGGCGGCTTCGTAGCCGAGTTCGTTGATGTCGGTGTCGGTGTCGGTGGCGTTGCTCATTTTTCTCTTCCCATCACTGCGGCGCGAACGGCGCCGTCTGCAAGTCGAACGCGAATCTGGGTACCGGGTGGCGCGTCCTCGATCGAGCGCAGAACCTCCGGATCACCGTCGGGGACAACACGTTGCACGACGGCGTACCCGCGGGCCAACGTCGCGGCGGGGCCCAGAGTGGTGAGCCGGGCACGCAGATGCTCGATCGTTCGGGACTCCGAGTCGATCAGCCGAGTTACGTCGCGTCGTCCCGCGGCTTGGAGCCTTTCGACCTCTTCGGCGCGGTGATCCACCGCCAACAGCGGTGAGGCCATGACCGGTCGAGTACGTAACTGTTCGATCAGATGAGACTCACGCTTGACCCAGCTGCGCAGTGCCGCAGCGCTGCGGTCACGCAGATCCGCAACCAGGGCAGCTTCCGCAACCGCGTCGGGTACGACGCGCTTGGCCGCGTCGGTGGGTGTGGCTGCACGCAGGTCGGCGACGTGGTCACTGAGCGGGCTGTCCGGCTCGTGGCCGATGGCACTGACAATCGGCGTCGTGCAAGCCACGATGGCGCGGCACAGCGCTTCGTCGGAGAACGGCAGGAGATCCTCGACGCTACCGCCGCCGCGAGCGAGGATGATGACGTCGACTACCGGGTTGGCGTCGAGTTCCTTCAGTGCTTCGATGATCTGGGGAACAGCAGTCGGGCCCTGAACCGCGGTGTTACGCACCGCGATAGCAACGGCTGGCCAACGACGGTGGGCGACCGAGACGACATCCTTCTCAGCCGCACTGGCTCGGCCCGTGATCAGGCCGATCGTGCCGGGCAGAAACGGAAGCGGCCGTTTGAGCCGCGGATCGAACAAGCCCTCGGCGGCGAGCAAGGCGCGCAGTCTCTCGATGCGGGCCAGCAGTTCACCGATCCCCACGGCGCGAATCTCGGTGACGCGCAACGACACCGTTCCGCGTCCGGTGTAGAACGAGAGTTTGCCGAACATCACGACACGCGAGCCCTCGGTCAACGGCACCGGAGAGTTGTGCAACAACAGTGGGGAGCACGTGATCGACAGCGACATGTCTGCCGACGGATCGCGCAGAACGAGAAAGGCCGTTCGGGTACCGGGGCGTGCGTTGATCTGGGTGATCTGACCTTCGACCCAGATGCTGCCGAGCCGATCGATCCAGCCGGCTACCTTGGCGGAAACCGTGCGGACCGGCCACGGCTGCTCAGCGCTACTGGCGCCGGACGAACGCTGCGATGAAGCGGGGGGCGTTGCGGAAGTCACTTTGCCTTGGCTGTGGTGATGCGGTTGGCGAGCATGGTCTGGAACGGTGCGCGGGCGAGCGTCGCGTTCTCGTAATCCAGGACGGCGGTCAGCTCGTCGATGCTGAGCGTCCGGATGCGCGCACGGAGCTGTGCCAGTGTGAGGTTGGGGTAGTCGAGTTCGGTGACGATCTCGGGCTCTTCGGCAGGCTTGTCCGACGTAAGTGCTGCGGATTCGGACTCGGCGCCGGGTGTGGGCTCCTCGATGGGGGCAGTCGGCTCGAGCGAGTAGAGCGCGAAGCGACCGGCGTTGGTCGGGGTGTCAGCCGAGGTCGATCCTGTGGAAGAGGTCGAGTCAGCAGGCGCGTCGGCATCCTCGTCGAAGACTGCCCATTCGGGCTGTTCGTCTTCGGAAGACCAGTTGATCAGGGCAAATGCCTGATCGCCCTTGATTGCCAACGAGGTGATCGACTGCTGCACACGCATGCTTGTCTGCAGCATCTGGCTCACGGCGGTCATCGGCAGGGCGACGGCGGTGGTGGGCAACTTCTTTGCCTCTTCCATCGCGGTGACGGCGAGTCCCGCGGCAACGCGCGCCACGAACGGTGGTCGGATCATTCCCACAGCTTGCCGCAAAGCACCGACAATCGGTAGCCGACTTGCCTGTGACGGCCGTACTCGTTCACTTCGCACCCCTCGATCGGCGCGCGAAACGAGGTGTTCATGTTTGCCGGAGTGTCTCACGTTCGAGGTGCCAGTAGGCTGGTCACATGTCTTCGGCTGTTCCTCTCAATCTCGGTATCGCGCACTCGGCTGATTCGCCGTCCACCCGCAAGGGCAGCGCCAAGCGCGTGCTCCTCGCCGAGCCTCGCGGCTACTGCGCCGGCGTCGACCGCGCGGTCGAGACCGTCGAGAAGGCGCTCGAGAAGCACGGCGCACCCATCTACGTGCGTAAGGAGATCGTCCACAATCGCCACGTCGTCGAGACGCTCGAAGATCAGGGCGTGATCTTCGTCGACGAAACCGACGAGGTTCCCGAGGGATCGTTGCTCGTGTTTTCGGCGCACGGTGTGTCGCCGGCCGTCCACGACTCGGCTGCCGAGCGGAACCTGCGCACGATCGACGCGACGTGCCCCTTGGTCACGAAGGTGCACCAAGAAGCGAAGCGGTTCGCTCGCGACGATTACGACATCCTGCTCATCGGCCACGAAGGCCACGAGGAGGTCGAGGGCACCGCAGGTGAGGCTCCCGATCACGTCACCATCGTCGACGGCCCGGATTCGGTCGACGCGGTTACGGTTCGCGACGAGTCGAAGGTCATCTGGCTTTCCCAGACCACTCTGAGCGTCGACGAAACGATGCAGACCGTCGCACGCCTGCGTGAGCGTTTCCCGAATCTGCAGGACCCGCCGTCCGACGACATCTGCTACGCCACACAGAACCGGCAGGTCGCGGTCAAGGCGATGGCTCCCGAGTGTGATCTCGTGATCGTGGTGGGTTCACGGAACTCGTCAAACTCGGTTCGCCTGGTGGAGGTTGCGCTCGGGGCGGGCGCTGCCGCGTCGTACCTGGTCGACTACGCCCGTGAGGTGGATCTCGCGTGGCTCGAGGGTGTCCAGACAGTTGGCATCACGTCGGGTGCTTCGGTGCCCGAGGTGCTCGTGCGCGGTGTGATCGAACTTTTGGCCGAGCACGGATACAACGACGTTCAGCCCGTCACCACAGCCAACGAGACTCTGGTGTTCGCTCTTCCCCGTGAATTGCGGGCAGCGCGCACGTCGTAAAACAGCACAAAAATGCGGGGCACCTTCCATCTGGAATGTGCCCCGCATTTTGGTACTGGGCTCGTCTGTCAGGGCTCGTCGCGATCGCGATACCGAACTCTCGGCGGCGGATACGCCGGAAGATCGACTCCAGGTGGGCGGCGGCGAGGGGGCAGCGGCGGCGATACGTCGTCACCCGAAGCGAAGAAGGGCTCCATCCGCTCCTCACGCCTGGGCGACGGAGTGGGCTCGGGCGCCCGGCGGCGACCGTACGACGGGTAGTCGTCGTCTGCTGTCGGTCTGCTGTCCGGCTGAGGGCGACGCGTGGGCGGTTGGTGCGTGCGATCGACCCTGGGTGGCAGTGGGCTTCTCCGAGGCGGCAGCGGGCGCTCGTCCTGGATCGGCTCGCGCCTGGGGGTGCTTCGGTAAGCGGACTGTTCGTCCACCTCGGGGGGACGGCGACGAGGGGGCTCGGAGACGGGTGCCTCGGTCACTCGGCGACGACGCCCGGTCTCGGGCGCGGGGTCTCGAGTGGCAGACGCTGACGTTGCCGAACGGCGGGAGCGGGTCGAGCGCACAGGCCCTGTGGGGCGCTGATTGAGCAGGAAGTATCGGAAGCCTCCGATGATCAGCACGACCACGGTTGCGGCCAACATGATCGGAAAGCGGTTGACCAACGGGTACGCGATGTTGATCGCGATGTCGCGCAATGCGGTGCTGTTGTCCTTACCGATGAGCGTGTGCCCGATCGGCACCGCAGCGAAGAGCAGCAGAGGCGGTTGGGCCATTGCGGTGAACAAAGCCTTGTTCGAAGCGGCAACCACGGCAAAGAGACAGCCCAGGAAGTAGAACGTCGAGAACACCGCTGTGAGCTCGCCGCCACCTCCGGTGGCATCGATCAGTACGCCGACGGCGGTGACGCCGGCAGCAAGCAGGATCACTCCCCACCAGGGCAGGCCGGGGACGGTCACGATGAGCGATCGCTTGTCCAGCGGTACCCCGGAGCGAGCACGTTGGGTTGCAGACACATAACGACATTAGCGGTTCTTGCGTTGTCGGCCGTGTTTGTGCGGGTCGTGGCTGGCGCATTTATCGGCGCGATGGCGCGATGGTTTCGGGTTCTTCGTCAAACGAACCGGACGGATTGTGTGGAGGGTCACCGGACGCTCGTGGGTTGGGGCACACCGCCGAAGCCGTCAGCGTGGGAGATCCGCGGTGTCGGTGGGCTGCTCTACCGTCGGATTCATGAAGATTCTGCACACCTCCGACTGGCACATAGGTCGCACCTTTCACGGCGTCGATCTGTTGGCCGATCAGGCGAGTGTGCTCGGTTCCATCGCGGATTCCGTCCGCGAACACGGCGTCGACGTCGTGGTCGTGCCCGGTGACATCTACGACCGCTCCATTCCCAGTTCCGACGCGGTCACGGTGTGCAATCGAGGCTTCGAGGCGATCCGGGCTGCCGGAGCGGTCATCGTTGCCACGTCCGGCAACCACGATTCCGCGGTGCGGCTCGGGGCCGGGGCATCCTTCGCCGCTGCCGGCGGATTGCACTTGATCACCCGCGTCGGCCAGATCGGTACTCCGGTGATGCTGAGCGATCAATTCGGGCCGGTCGCGTTTTACGGGATTCCATATCTCGAGCCGGAGATCACGCGCGTCGAGTTGGACGTGCCCCGGGCTCGTACCCATTCCGACATCCTCGGAGCGGCCATGTCACGTGTTCGGCGAGATCTCGCCGAGCGAACGGCTGCCGACCCGTCGACTCGATCGGTATTGCTCGCCCATGCCTTCGTCGTGGGCGGTGAGGCCTCTGAATCGGAACGCTCCATTTCGGTCGGCGGAGTGGAAACCGTCGCAGTGGGCGAGTTCGACGGCGTCGACTACGTCGCCCTCGGACACCTGCATTCTCCGCAGATGCTCTCGGAGAGTGTTCGATACTCGGGTTCACCGTTGCCGTATTCGTTCGGTGAGCGCAGCCACCGTAAGGCCGCGCTCCTGATCGAGCTCGACGCAGCCGGCTTGTCGTCGGTGCAGCGCCTCGATCTCCCGGTGATTCGGGGGCTGAGCCAGGTGGCTGGAACGCTCGAGGAGCTTCTCACCGAGTCGAAATATGCCGATTCTGAGCAGTGCTATGTCTCCGCATTGCTCACCGACCCGGTCCGTCCCGTCGATGCCATGAGACAACTTCAGGCCCGTTTCCCGTTTGCCGTTCATCTCGAATGGCAAAGGCCGGAAGGACAATCGGATCTCAAGTACCGCGACGCGGTTCGGGGTCGAACCGACATGGAGATCGCCCGCGGCTTCGTCTCTGCAGTGCGTAGTGACCCGTCCGAGCGGGAAGCCGCGATGATGGCCGAAGCACTCAGCGCTGCCGCGCGCGCCGAGGAGTCCACGGTAGAACTGAGTGAAACCGCGTGAGACTGCACAAACTCCAAGTCAGCTCTTTCGGACCATTTGCCGACACGGTCGAGGTCGACTTCGACCGTTTGGGTGCAGACGGGCTGTTCCTTCTGCACGGTGACACCGGGGCAGGCAAGACTACGATCCTCGACGCGGTTGCGTTCGCCCTGTACGGGCGGGTTCCGGGTGCACGCAACGAGGGCAAGCGATTGCTGTCCGATCACGCGCCGGCCGGTTCGGTGCCGTGCGTGGAACTCGAAGCGACCATCAATGGTCGCAGAATCAAACTTGTTCGCAGTCCGGAGTATTCGCGTCCGAAGAAGCGCGGGACCGGTTCGATTACCGAGAATGCCAAGGCCACACTGACGTGGTTGGACGGGCGCGGCGAGAATCTTTCGCGCATCCCTGACATCGGTGACGAGATCAACCGCCTCATGGGCATGAGCGCTGATCAGTTCTTCCAGGTGGTGCTATTGCCGCAGGGTGAGTTCGCCAAATTCCTGCGTGCCGAAAGCGACGAGCGAGGCAAACTGCTCGAGCGTCTGTTCGACACCAAGCGTTTTGTCTCCGTCGAGGCATGGTTCGACGCCAAGCGAAAGGCAAGTGCCACCGCGCTCGCGGCCAGGGAGCAGTCCGTGCGACTGCTGCTTGCCAAGGTCGAGACCGCGGCGGGACTCGAGGTTGGAGCCGAAGCGCACCCACTGGAATGGTCGCGCAAACTTCTGGCCGAGGCTCAAGACACCCGCGACGCAAGTCTCGCCGAGCTGGTGACCGCCAAAGATGCAGCAGCCGAGGCTAATCGGGTGTTCACGGCAGCGCAGCGAACCGCAGAGTTGCTAGCTCGCCGCAATCGTGCGACCGCTGAACTCGCAGCATTCAATACGGGCGCCGCGCACCGATTTGCGATCGGCGCCGAACTCGCGACCGCCAAGCGGGCTGTGCCGGTAGCCGCTGTCGCCGACGATGTAGAGACGGCCCGCGTGGGTCTTGCCGCATCGCTCGAATCGATGAACACCGCGATGTCGACCTACTCGGCAACGGGCGGGCCGGAGATTTTCGAGCCGGAAGTGTGGCCACCCACCGACGATGCGCGTCAACGCGTCGTAGCTCAGATCCGGACATGGCGTGACGAAATCGTTCGTCTCGACGCGATGGCGGAGGACGCTCGCAAAGCCGATGCGGCGGAAGCCGAGATCGAGAAACTCGGAGTTCGGCGAGACGCCCTGTCCGAGCGCATCGCTGTCATCGCGGTTGAACGCACCGAACTGCCAGAACTGGTACGCGCGGCCGGCCAAAGATTGGACGACGCGCAACGCGCGCATGCCACTCTGCCCGGCCTCCAGGCGGCACTCGTAGGAGCGTCGGATGCTGCGGCAGCGGCCCATGAAATCGTCTCTCTGCGTGCGCAATCCGAGATGATTCGTGTGCAGGTATTGGATGCGCGCGATGCCCATCAGAGTGCTCGCGGGCGCTGGCTCGATCTTGTGCAGAAGCGTATCGAGGGCATGGCGGCGGAGTTGGCGAGTTCACTCGCGCCCGGTGACGCATGCCAGGTGTGTGGTTCGCGTGAACACCCTGCGCTGGCGCAGTCGGATGTCGTCACGGTCACCGAGCCGGATCTGGAAGCCGCGTCCGCAGCCGAGCGTGGGGCCGAGAAAGCCCTGAGCAAGGTAGTCGACCGCCAGGTAGCCGTCGACCGTGACATCGACCGGGTGATCGCCCGCGGCGGGGATGGAGACGTCGAAGAACTCGACAGGCTCCGCGCGGCGGCTCAGAGCGCCGTCGACGAGGCGACACACTCTGCCGGTCAGGTTGGAGTGTTGGCCGACAGGCTCGCGCACCTCAACGAGCGTGACGGCGAGCTGCAACAGGAATCGGCTTCTCTGACTGCCGAATTGGCGGCACTGACCGAGCGTATGACGACACTGTCGGCCATGGTCGAGCAGATTCGAGCGGCGATCGTCGCTGCGGTGGGAGAAGATTCGACCATCGCTGCTCGGCGCTCGCGGTTCGAAAGGCTTGCCTCCGCTGCCACGGCGGCGTCTGAGATGCGTGACGAGGCCGTTCGTGCGCAGGCGCGATCGGCGGAACTGTCGACCAAACTGGCCGCTGCGGCGGCCGCTGCCGGATTCGATTCGGTCGAGGCTGCGATCGAAGGGGTGAGATCGCCTGCACGAATCGCCGCAATCGAAACGGAACTCGCCAAGGCGCGTGACCTCGAGGTGGCCGCTCGGACGGTCCTCGACGACCCCGACGTCGTTGCGGTGGGCGAAATCGAGACAGTCGACGTCGACGGTCCTCGTGAGCGCGCTCTTCAGTGCGCCGAGGTGGTGAACTCGGCTGTTGCAGCCGCATCCCTGGCCGAGAACCGTGTGTCGGATCTCGAACGGTTCAGCGGACAACTCGAGAAGGCATACGAGGCGGTTGCACCTGAGCGGGAACTGCACGACGAACTCGCGGCGCTTGCCGACGTGATCGCCGGCAAAGGTCAGAACAGTCGCAAGATGTCGCTGCGCGCCTACGTACTCGCGTCGCGGTTGGAAGAGATCGCCGTGTCGGCATCGGTTCGGCTGCAGCGGATGTCCGGGGGACGGTACGAGTTCGTGCACAGTGACGAGGCAGGTTCTCGGGGTCGCCGCGGCGGTCTGGGGCTCGACATCCGGGACGACTTCACGGGTGTCGTTCGCTCGGCGAAGACGCTCTCCGGTGGTGAATCGTTCTTGGCGTCATTGTCTTTGGCGCTCGGACTCGCCGATGTGGTTGCGGCGGAGTCGGGTGGAATCGTTCTCGACACGATGTTCATCGACGAAGGATTCGGCACGCTCGACGCCGACACCCTCGACTCGGTGATGGCTGTGTTGGACGAGCTTCGCGACGGAGGACGAGTGGTGGGCATCGTCAGTCACGTGGACGAGATGAGGCAGCGAATCCCGAGTCGCCTGCACGTCATTCGCGGACGTGCAGGCTCCTCGGTGAAGGTGATCGCGGGCTGATCAGGCCTTCTTGTTCTCTACCTCTGACTCGGCGTCGTCGTCTTGATCCTCGAGGATGTCCGACGCATCGCCGGCGGGCATCGGCTCGTTGTCGCTTGCGCGTTCGTCGATCTGCTCTCCGATGTACCGGATGACAACTGCTGCCACAGCGGCGACGGGCACTGCGAGGAAGGCACCGACGATGCCGTACAGCGAGCTACCGGCGGCAACGGCAAGCAGCACGATGACGGCGTGGAGTTTCATCGACTTGCTCTGCAGCACAGGCTGAAGGACGTTTCCTTCGATCTGCTGAACGGCCAGGATGATGATCAGCACGATGATGGCGGTGGTGAGACCGTTGGCCACCAGCGCAACCAACACGGCCAGGGCGCCGGCGACAAACGCGCCGACGATCGGGATGAAGCCACCGATGAACGTGAGAATTGCCAGCACCGGTGCCAGCGGGACCCCGAGGATCAGCAATCCGGCGCCGATGAAGACCGCGTCGATCAGGCTCACCAGTGCTTGAGTCCTGATGAATCCACCGAGCGTGTCCCACATGCGGGTGAGGACCTCTTCGAGATGCCGACCGGCGCGGCCGCCGCCGACAGCGTGCAGCCACGGGATGAACCTCGGTCCGTCCTTGATGAAGAAGAACGCGAGAATCAGGACCAAACCGAGCGTGACCAACAACGAGCTTGCCGTGCTCACACCGCTGAAAACGCCCGAAGCGATAGCGGTTCCACTTTCCTGCACCTTGGTGATGACGGCGTGGACAGCGTTGTCGATCTGGTCGTCCTTCAGGTTCAGCGGCGGACCCTGGAGCCAGTCCTGAACCTGGTTGATGCCCTCTGTGGTCTTGTTCGCGAGCTCGGGGGCCTGGCTGACCACTGACGGAACGATGCCTGCGATCACACCGGCCAAGATTCCGATCGAGAGCACCAGGGTGATGCCGGCTGCCGCGGCCGGTGGCATACCGCGCTTGATCATGCCGCGGGTCGGTGGCCACATGACTGTCGCGACAACGATAGCCAGAGCCACCGGCAGGACGATGACCCAGAGCTTTTCGATCAGCCAACCGAAAATCCAGGCGCCCAGCGAAATCGACGCCAACACCAACGACCACTTCGCGAGCCACATACCCCCTTGCCCGATGATCTCGCCGCGGTCGCGCTTTCGCACCCCTACGGACGTCCCCTTGTCTTGCTCGCTCACTGATCGTCCTTTCCGTCGGCGCAGGGATCTCCTCGCCGATGTGAGAATCCGGTGATCTAGCTGAGCTGATCGTAACGACTGCATGCGATAACTCGTGTGTTGCGCTGCAATACTGTGTTTTGAAGCATGCCGCTCGGACTAACATTTCCGTCATGAGAATCGCAGCAGCAGTCGGGGCAGCAGCAATCGTCGTTCTCGGGCTCACCGCGTGTAGCACCGAGGATCAGGACAACGCACAGAACAAGATCAGCGAGGCAGTCACGAGCGGGCAACAGGCGCTCGAGACAGCCAAACAGTCCGCGGGCAACGCCATCGATCAGGGCAAGACGGCGCTGTTCGTCGCCACTTTCCGAGGGGCTTACGCACCGTTGGCGGAAAACCGCGAAGACGCAGACATCGAGGAGATCTTGACGACCACGTGCACCGAGGTCGCCAACGGCACGGACGAGGCGGAGGTCAAGACCAAGATCACCGACCTGGCCGAGAACAACGGCAACAAGCCCACCGACGAGCAGGCTGGCCACATTTACGAACTCGCGAAGGCCACCTGCCCCTGATCGGATTCAGCAGCAGCGTGCGCCTGGGTTGGCGTCGGCTGCTGCGTGTCGGCGTCGCCAGAACTCTCGTTCGCTGATCACCGGTGAGTCGGCGTGGTGGCGTCGGGTGTGCTCGACGTAGCGCTGATAGTCGAGATCACCCATCACCGAGCGAACCCACCACAGCGTTCCGCGGAACGCTGTGGTGAGTTTTGCCGTCATGGTCGCAGTCATGGTCAGTGCCCACCTCCGTGCGCGGCTCCGGGCGCGCGGACCTTCCCGGCTTTGATCAGCTCGTCCCATTCCTTCTGGATTTCCTTCTCGGCGGGCGTCGGAATGAAGCTTGCGGGACCGAAGATCTTCGACGGTTCTTCGGGGGACTCGGTGGTCGGCAGGCCGCCGGCTCGGATTGCCTTGACACACACGGTGATCCCGGCGATGACGACGACAATCACCAGTGAGGCAAAGATGATCGACAGCGTGCCCTGGATGAAGGTGTTGCGGATGACGGCGTCGATGGCCTCCGGAGTCTTTGCGGAACCGTGCGCCGTCTCGCCTGCGGCCTTCGCATCTTTGAACACGTTGTGCTGAGCCCAGTAACCGATCGCGGGGTTGTCGGAGAAGATCTTCTGGTACGACGCGGTCATGGTCACGACCAGGTCCCACACCAGCGGCACGCCGGGGATCCACGCCCATTTGAACAGGCCCTTCTTCATGACGATCGTCATGACCACCGTCAGGGCAATCGCGGCCAGTAACTGGTTGGCGATGCCGAAGAGCGGGAAGAGCGTGTTGATTCCGCCGAGTGGATCGGTGACACCCATGAGCAAGATTGCACCCCAGGCGGCGACGACGATCAACGAGCACAGCCAAGCACCGATGCGCCAGGACGGGTCCTTGAACTTCTTTGCCGGACCGCCGAAGTTGCCGAGCGAGTCCGAGAGCATGAATCGAGCGACGCGGGTGCCGGCGTCGATCGTGGTGAGGATGAAGAGCGCCTCGAACATGATCGCGAAGTGGTACCAGAACGATTTCAGCGAGTCACCGCCGAACACGTCGCTGAGCACTTCGGACATGCCAAACGCGAGCGTCGGGGCACCGCCGGTTCTCGAGATAATCGATTCTTCGCCGACGGCCTCGGCTGCCTGACTCAGCACGTCCGGTGTGATGGGGGCAGTGCCGAGGGGCAGATTGTTGACGTATTCGGCTGCCGTTTCCGGTGTTCCACCGGTCAGCGCCGCGGGAGCGTTGAGTGCGAAGTACAGGTGCTGATCGAGGATGCAGGCGGTGACCAGAGCCATGATCGCGACAAACGATTCGGTCAGCATGCCGCCGTACCCGATCATCTTGGTCTGGCTTTCCTTCTCGAGCAGTTTCGGCGTCGTACCGGATGCGATCAGCGCGTGGAAGCCCGAGAGCGCGCCACAGGCAATGGTGATGAACAGGAACGGGAACAGTGAACCGGCAAAGGCCGGGCCTTCGCCGTTGGAGGCGAACGGCGTCACTGCAGGCATGTTCAGCGCGGGTCGTGCGACCAGAATTCCGATGGCCAGCAGCGCGATGGTGCCGACCTTCATGAACGTCGACAGATAGTCACGCGGCGCCAGGAGCAGCCACACCGGCAGCACCGAGGCGGCGAACCCGTACGCGATCATCAGCCACGCGATGGTGACCTTGGAGAGCGTGAACCAGTCTGCGCCCCAACCGGTATCGGCAACCCATCCACCGGAGACGATGGCCAGCAGGAGGAGGACGACGCCGATCAGGGAGACCTCGGAGACCTTGCCCGGCCGTAGATACCGTAGGTACACGCCCATGAACAGGGCGATGGGGATGGTCATCGCGATCGAGAACACACCCCACGGGGATTCTGCGAGGGCATTGACGACGACGAGCCCGAGCACTGCGATGAGGATGATCATGATGACGAACACGCCGATCAACGCGGCGACGCCGCCGACGAGGCCGAGTTCTTCGCGGGCCATCTGACCGAGGCTGCGCCCGCGGCGCTTGGACGAGATCCACAGGACCATGAAGTCCTGCACCGCCCCGGCGAACACCACGCCGACGATGATCCAGATCGTTCCCGGCAGATATCCCATCTGCGCGGCCAAGACAGGCCCGACCAGTGGACCGGCACCGGCGATTGCCGCGAAGTGGTGACCGAACAGCACCCGACGATCGGTCGGCATGTAGTCGGCGCCGTTCTCCATGATCTCGGCGGGAGTGGCCACGTCGTCGCGGGGTTTGACGATCTTGCGTTCGATCAACCGCGCATAGAAACGGTAGGCAATCAGATAGGTACAAATTGCGGCCAACACGAACCACACGGCACTGATGTGCTCACTGCGGACAATCGCGATCATGTACCAGGCGCCCGCGCCGACCAGTCCGAGAACGAGGAAGACGACGCGCGCAGTCGTGGAAATGGGTGTTTTGTCGATAACACCGACAGGTGGCAGGTCGGGATCGGTTTTCAGGTACTCGACATTTGGTTCCGGCGCAGTCGTCAAGCTCATCGTCGAACTCCGTCCACTAGTGCACGTGTGGCCGCCGTCACAGCGGACCATCTGTCACTGTAGGACCAGCAGGGCGAATCCGCGCGATCTGAGGCGCGGGAGTCGACCGGCGTCAGAATCGGTGAGCGTCGGCGTCGATCCAATCGGTGAGCCAGCTTTGCGGCGGGGATTCGAGCAGTTCTCCCGGCATCAGCCAGTCGAACAGGTCGGCATAGGTTCGGGTGGTGAGACCGTCGACGCGGCGGTTGAGCATTCCCGGTTGCAGTTGGTCGAAGGAATCGATGCCCATCGACGCGATCATCTGTTGCGCGCTGGCGACAGTTGCCTTCTGGAAGCGGTAGACGCGCTCGCTCTTGTCGGGGATGTCGAGCGCGCGGGTACGTGCCGGATCCTGAGTGGCAACGCCGACCGGGCAGCGGTTGGTGTGGCACATCTGGGCCTGAATGCAGCCCACTGCGAACATCATTGCGCGGGCCGCCATCGTGAAGTCTGCGCCCTGGATGATGCGTTTGACGATGTCGGAACCGCTCGCCACCTTTCCGGAGGCGCCGACTTTCACGAGAGGGCGCAGACCAGTTCCCACCAAGGCGTTGTGCACGAGCATCAGGCCTTCGGTCAACGGCATGCCCATGTGGTCCTCGAACTCCACCGGACCTGCGCCGGTGCCGCCTTCGGAACCGTCGACGATGATGAAGTCGGGCGTGATGCCGCGTTCGATCATCGCTTTGCAGATTCCGAGGAATTCACGACGCGAGCCGACGCACAGTTTCATCCCGACCGGCTTGCCTCCCGACAGTTTTCGCAGTGTGGCGATGAAATCGACCAGTTCGACCGGGGTGCTGAACGCGGTGTGCGCGGGTGGCGAGATCACAGTCTGGCCGACGGGTACCCCTCGGGTTTCGGCGATTTCGGGGGAGACCTTGACTCCGGGAAGCACGCCACCCAACCCGGGTTTCGCACCTTGCGAGAGCTTGATCGAAATGGCCTTCACCTGGTCGGAGCCGGCGCGCTCGGCAAAACGGTCAGGATCGAATCGGCCGTCCTCGGTCCGGCATCCGAAGTATCCCGAAGCGATTTCCCAGATCAGATCGCCACCGTGTTTGCGGTGATACGGACTGATCGCACCTTCGCCGGTGTCGTGGGCGAAACCGCCTTTGGCGGCGCCGGCGTTGAGGGCCTCGATTGCGTTGGCGGACAACGATCCGAAGCTCATCGCGGAGACGTTCAGGAGAGCGATGTCGTACGGCATCGTGCAATCGCGTCCGCCGAGGCGAACTCGCGGAACGGTGTCGGGGGCGGTCCGTGCGCGAATCGAATGCGTCATGAACTCGTATCCGATCGCATTGACGTCGCGCTCGGTCCCGAAGGGCTCTTCTGCCAGTGTTCCCTTGGCACGCTCGTAGACCAGATCTCGCGTTTCGCGATCGAATGGCATTCCATCGGTGGATGATTCGACGAAGTACTGCTGGATCTCAGGTCGAATCTTCTCGAGGAGGAATCGGGCGTGCCCGAGGACCGGATAGTTACGGAGGATGCTGTGGGACTTCTGTGTGAGGTCGTAGGTGCCCATCGCCGCCAGCGCGAGAGTGACGACCGCGATCACCCACCATCCGGGCGAGACCACAATCGCGAGAGCGGCGGTGCAGAGACCCACTATCCATATCAAGAGCACAATCAGCATCCGAGTCACCTCGAGAGCGTAGGCGCTCACTGTGACACGGCAGCGGTAAGTCTCCACTAGGTTCTGCGATAGAGAACCGAATCCGACTCTTTGGGGGAATGATGACCGAACCGCAGTATCCGACCGACCCGCAGGATCCGAAGGAGCAGCAGTATCCGACGGGCCAGCAGTACCCGACTGACCCGCAGTATTCGGCCGGACAGCAGTACCCGGCCGGTCAGCAGTACAGCGCGGCCCAGCAGTACAGCGCTGCTCCCACGTACGCGGCGCCCCATTACGGTCCGCCGAAGTCCAACGCGGGATGGGCCGTCGCGTCGATCCTGTTCTTCTGGCCTATCGCGTTCGCCGCGTTCAACCATCTCCACGACATCTACCCGAAGTGGGCTATGGGCGATCACCAGGGCGCGCAGTACGCGTCCGAGCGGGTGAAGAAGCTCGGTCAGATCTCGCTCCTCATAGCCGTTATCTGCTGGGTGCTGTTCATCGCGTTCTACGTCATCTTCCTGGTTGCGATCGTGTCGTCCGTCGATTCGTATACCTACAACTGATCACCTGCCGCGACGTGACGGTGGGGCGAGTACCCGTCACGTCGCCGCGAGGCCGTAGAATCCACAGACCGTGAGCCTTACCCTCGGAATCGTCGGACTGCCCAACGTCGGCAAGTCCACCCTTTTCAATGCACTGACCAACAACGACGTGTTGGCAGCGAACTACCCGTTCGCGACCATCGAACCCAACGTCGGCCTGGTCGAGCTGCCCGATCCGCGGCTGCAGAAGCTCGCCGAGATCTTCGGCTCCGAGCGCATCCTCCCCGCGACCGTGTCGTTCGTCGACATCGCCGGCATCGTCAAGGGTGCATCCGAGGGCGCAGGCCTTGGTAACAAGTTCCTGGCCAATATCCGTGAAGCTGATGCTATCTGCCAGGTAGTGCGCGTTTTCGCCGACGACGACGTTATTCACGTCGACGGCAAGGTCGACCCGGCCTCCGATATCGAGGTCATCGAGACCGAGCTCGTGATCGCCGACATGCAGACTCTCGAGAAGGCTCTCCCGCGTTTGGACAAGGAAGCTCGCAAGAACAAGGAGCTCAAGCCGGCCCACGACGAGGCACTCAAGGCTCAGGCCTTCCTCAACGAGGGCACGACGCTCTTCAGCGTCAAGGACAAGCTCGACTTCTCGTTGCTTCGTGAGCTGAGCCTGCTCACCACCAAGCCTTTTCTATACGTCTTCAACGCCGACGAGTCGGTGCTCACCGATGAGGCGAAGGTCGCGGAACTGCGCGCATCCGTCGCTCCGGCCGACGCCGTGTTCCTCGATGCGAAGGTCGAGCAGGAACTCCTCGAACTGGACGAGGAAGACCGCCAGGAAATGCTCGACTCGATCGGTCAGACCGAGCCCGGCCTCCATGCCCTCGCTCGCACCGGCTTCCACACCCTCGGACTGCAGACCTACCTGACGGCTGGTCCGAAGGAAGCTCGCGCCTGGACCATCCACAAGGGTGACACCGCGCCCCAGGCTGCCGGCGTCATTCACACCGACTTCGAGCGCGGCTTCATCAAGGCTGAAATCGTGTCCTTCGACGACCTCGTCGAGGCGGGTTCCATGGCCGCGGCCAAGGCTGCCGGCAAGGTCCGCATGGAGGGCAAGGAATACGTCATGGCCGACGGCGATGTGGTGGAGTTCCGCTTCAACGTCTAAATCCGCCGTACTGTCGCAGGGCAATTGTGCAGCCGCAGGGAGAACTGTCCTCGCGGCTGCACAATTGCCCTGCGGCGTCTCACCCGAGCTTTCAGGCGAAGGCGATCTAGTGCTTCATTGGTCTGAGGTGCTGCCTTGGTGGCGTGGCCCCTGTGGCAGCGATACGAGGCCGCTCTGGTCCTCACCCACGGAGCAGGTTTCTGTTCCTGAACTTTCTCTTCGCGAGCGTCGACGAAGCGGCGCCCGTAAGAATGTCGACTACTTCCGAGGCATCGACTCCTCCGCGCGTGAGTTCGCATCTCTCACCGTCGAATTCGTGGGGAGCGAAAGAGACGAAAGCTCCGCGTAGTCAGTCCTTTCGCGCCATCTACACAGGCTCGGGCTGACGGGGTCTGCCAGCCAGCGTACTTCTGATCTCCGAGCGGGTGCTTGGGCTCTTCGCACTCGCAGGCTCCGAGTCGCGAAAGCGCTGCCGGGAGTATTCACTTCCATCGCGCAGCGCCCGCAGCGGACGTGGCTAGAATCGTTGGCGCGCTAGGGACTGACTTTCGCGGGGTATCTAATTCGTTCCAGGGGTCCAGATAGTTGGAACGCAGGGCACAAGGTCTGGGAGATCATGCGGTTCGGCTTTGCTGCTAGCTCCCACCTCGTTGCCTGCTGCGACATTGCGAAGCCATGCGAATGTACGCAGAGCTAGGACGTGAGAGCAGTGATCCTTAGCCATTGTCATCCTCGGGCGCTGCGAGACAGAAGTCGTCGTTTATCTTGATGACCAGTGCCACGGTCAGTCGTAGCGCGGTGATGTAAGTCCTGAAGTGTGCATCGTCGCCATCCATACCGGCTTGTGCCCCGTGAAGGTACTTGTTTCGCAGCTGAGGTCCGTTGCTGAAGTCCACCCCGTTGAGGAAGTAGTTGAAGTACTTCCCTTCCGCATCTGTCAGCAACGAGGAGGAGCGCGTTGTCCAGCCCTTCGTCACCATGTCGTCCGCCGTCGCCCGCCCGGCATCTGAGAGGTGATAGTAGCTAGCTGCTTGAGTGGCGAACAGTGATTTGAGGATGAGGTACTGCTCCGAGTTCGCGAGCTGAACTCGCGCTCCAGTGTCTTCAAGAACTCCCAGTTTGATCAGGTGGTCGACGGTTGGCTTCTGGTAGTCCTCGAAGTCGTCGTACGCGATCTGGTTCTCCAGAAGAAGCGTTGCTGCGTTGTCCGCGTTCAGGGAGTCATTGATGTAGTGGAGCCTCGATTGGTCGGAGAACAGGTGGTGGAGGATGCCAGCAATTTCCTCACTTTCGGATGAGCAGACGTACTTACCGTCGAGGAGGCTTGGTATCTCCTTGTATTTGACCTGCTCAGATCCCATGGCGAGCAGATCGCGGTCGAGTTCGCCGTCTCTGGCGAACAGGGTGAATTGATTTGCGACGCTTTCCATCTCGGCGAAAAGGTGCCTCACCTTCTGGAGGTATGACGACCCCCTGTCTGACGGGGTGAATGAGAAGTTTGAGGCGCCGAATTCCTTAACGAGGTACTCCTCGAAGAACCAAGAGATGACCTGCTCCAGGTCGATGTCCTTCGACTCTAGGAAGCAGTGGTAGAGGCGCGTCTGGAGCAGGGTGCTCATGTCGATGGCTCGAAAGGCTGCGCCGATCTTGTACTCGTTCTTTCCTGTGGTCCCCATGAACCGTTCCATGACGCCTAAATACGCCGGGTAGGACGGAAGGAGCAGCAGCGCTTGAAGGTCAGCGAACTCGAAGAGGTGCAGAAAGTTGTTGAGGATACCGGGGTTGTCGCTGCTTTCTTCCAGCCACCGACCGCTGTATATGTACCGGTAGACCAACTCCTCCGAGGTGTCCAATTCGAACACAACCGGATCATCTTGGGTTTCGGAGATGCCCACCTCACATCCAGTCTTGAAGCCCTGGTTCTCGTTGAAGAAGTTCGCGCTTATCTCGTCGGAGCGTCGCTTCGCACGCAGCTTGAGCTTGGCGTCGATTCCGGACAGAGAACACTCCTTGGCAGTCGCAATCAGCCCAACGTAGTTGGGGTTAGCGTCCTCGCTGTCGACGTAACCCTCCAGCAGTTCGCGAGCGTCGACTTGAGTGAAGCTCGGTGGAAGATGTATCTCTCCTTTCACGTCGTCCTGCAGGTACTTTCGAACCAAATGCTCAGCACCACGAGAGGAAGCACGCAACTCATCCCGTATCTCGGCGTCATAGGCCTGCACAAGCTTCTTGCTCGCGAGCAATTCCCCTAGACGCACACCTGCCGCGGAGAGCGCGGGAAGGACCGTCGCACTGTCGCAACGTTCGAAGGCCTTGTTCCGGCCGAGCAAGTGCAGAAGATCCCCGTGATAGTCGTGGCCGACACCAGCCACCGTGGCTGCGAAGTTCGTGTTGTCGACCGACGAAAAGTACCGCGCCACCGCACTGTGGATCTGAGGAATCAGTGCCTTAGCTTGGTTGCGCTGTTCCTCGGAGTAGGCGTTCGGCAAGAAACCATGTTCGAGATACTGCTGAACGTTGTGGAGCTCAAGCATGTCCTCAGTGCTCGTGGGGACACTCTTAGGGTCGAACCCCTCAGCAAGCTCTGCGACGCGCGGGACGTGCCAACCTGCTGCCACGTCATGTACGCCATAGAACCGAACCCGACGTGCGGTTGCGTCCACTTCGCTCACCTGCTGACCTCACTTCACCTCGCGCAGCCCGAACAACGTCATTATGGCGGGTTGG
Source organism: Rhodococcus sp. IEGM 1318 (assembly GCF_033142465.1). NCBI lineage: Bacteria > Bacillati > Actinomycetota > Actinomycetes > Mycobacteriales > Nocardiaceae > Rhodococcus > Rhodococcus sp. IEGM 1318. The sequence continues at coordinate 45,874 of NZ_JAWLSC010000006.1, read as the reverse complement.
TGCGACAGAACAGGGCTTGCGAAGGCTGGCCCGATCAAGACCGCTCGGGTTGCGTGCACTTCCCGCAACAACAAAGACTTCTCCGTGTGCGCCGGCGTCGAACTGATCATCCCTTGAGTGCCTCATGAGCCGCGTCCCCGTGATTCGTCGCCGGCAGATGCTTATGTGTGCCGGAACGTGGTGGCCTTCCGCTTCAATATTTAAGGACACCGGTCAGCGGCCTATTCATCGTCCGTCCGCAGCAGTACCCGCGTAGTCCGGAACAAGTCATCCGCGGTTCTGCGGCTCCGCGGGTTCTGCGGCTCTGCGGGGTTTGCCGTCTGCGTCGGGAGGCCGAGGTGCACGTTCACACCAGGAACAACCACGCCGTTTGACTAATAGGGGCGATGATCGCCCCGCATGCTCCGAGAGAATCTCGAGCAGTCCGGCCGTCGCGGGGATCTCCCAGCGTCCTTCACGAGGACGGTGTGGTCGCCGCCGGTCCACCACCGTGACTTCGCCTGATGCCAGGCCAGTGACGGTCTCCAGGTGCCTGAGGACACCGACGGCAGGCGGGCGCTCAGCAGTCAGACACGGGCATCTCGCTGAGCGTCCGACGTGTCACAAACCGCCGCGGCCTCCCCGACCGCGGATCGGTGAATTCGAGTTTCCTCGCGAGCAATTGGAGTGGGAGGGAATGATCGTCCGGGGCGTCGGGAAGCAGGTCGGGGTATCGGCGGTCGCCCAGGATCCCGGCGCCGAGAGCCGCCAAATGCACCCGCAACTGGTGCATCCGTCCGGACCGCGGACGTAGAACCGTGTGCAGCACTGTACGTCCGGAGGCGCTCACGCCCGTCTCTCGCGCCTCGATCATGGTCTCGGAGTTAGGTTCACGGCTGTCGTCGACGAGGACCCGCAACTCGCCGCGCCGAGCTTCGATGTGGTTGCGGTACACGAGGGGACCGTCGGATTCGGCGAACCCCGATGCATCCTGGTCCCACCGGGGCGGTCGCGCCGACACTGCCTCGTAGACCTTCGTGACCTGCCGCTTCTCGAACAGTGACTGGTACGCGCCGCGCGTCGCGGGGCGGGCCGAGAACATCACCACGCCGGCGGTGCCGCGGTCGAGCCGATGGATCGGGGTCAGATCTGGGTTGTCGAGGCGGACCCGTAGTCGGACAAGCGCCGACTCGCGGAGATAGCGCCCGCTGGGGGTGGTCGGGAGAAAATGTGGTTTGTCGATGACGACGAGGTCGTCGTCCACGTGCAAGATCTCCTCGTGGAACGGCACCGGGTCCTCCGCCGGCAACTCACGGTAGTACCAGACGAACCGGTGCGCGCTGAGTTCTGTGCTCCGGCAGATCGACTGGCCGTCGATACCCACGAACTCGCCGTCGTCGAACCGCCGATACAGGTTTTCGGCGTCCAGATGGTCGAACTTGGCCACCACGTACTCAGCGATTGTCGCCCACGGCCCAGAGAGCGGGATGCGTAGGCGCGTCGGGCCAACCCCGTTCTTGACGGGCAGCGGTGGGGACATGGACACGCAGGTCATCATCCCATCGACTGCTGGTCAGCGGTGATTCGGTGTGGCCTTGTCGGAGACGTCCCTGCGGGGACGCGGGGACCAACTCGGAGCGGCGGCCGCTCAGAGACCGTCGGGTCGAAAATGAGTAGCGCGGACGACAGGCGGGTCCGTATGGTTCGGGAAACAAAGACCGCAGTCGAAAAGCGCTGCGGTCCATACCTTCTGTAGCTCAATTGGTGAGAGCACCCGACTGTGACTCGGGCGACGGCGGATCGTAACCGCCCAGAGGGACTCGGGTTCAGCTCAGGAGGGAATGGCCGCGCCCTAGACGCAGAGACCGGAAGCCCTTTGCCTGCACAGTTGCCGAACCAGCCTCAGTCGGTATTCCCTGAATCGCCGAACAGCATTCCAGTCACCCGCCATTTCCGCGTCGGCAAGCAGGTATTCGCAGTTGTCCAACTGATCCTTCAAAGACATCATCAGAATTCACCTCCGATCACCCGAGCAAGTACCTGTCCAGGATGCGTCCGGCAGGACCCCGCGGACATCGGCCGTAGTACCTGTTCAGGTACCTGCTTCGGAGTGGGCCGCAGGCTACTTCTTGACCGCAGGCGCAGGTAGCGGCATGCCTCGCTCGGCCAGAACGGCTCGGAGACGATCGGGGTAGTCGGTGATGATCCCGTCGACACCGAGGTTGATCAGGGCGTGCATGGTGGCGGGATCATCGACCGTCCACGGGATGACCTCCATGCCACGCGCATGTGCGCTCGCGATCATGTCGGCTGTCGGATAGAGGGTGAAACCGGGATCCCCGACCTTTCCGCCCTGCGGAGTTCCTTGGACAGGAGAGTAGGCGGAGGCACCAAAGGTTGCTACCGCCGCGATGCCGTCGCCACCGAAATCATCGATGTCCAGGCCGCCGAGCCACGGTGATGCTCCGTCCTTGCCTACCTGGAGAAAGTCGCCGTTGGTGAGCGCAACGACGGGGACACTCGGTGCGAGTTGACGGGTGAGCATGAGTGAGCCCCAGTCGAAGCTCTGAATGGTGACGCTGTCCAACATTCCTGCTGCCCGGATCGTGTCGAGGACTACAGAGACGAACTGCTCACGCGGGGCGGTCTCGTGAGGTGCTCCCGCTTCCACCTTGGTCTCGATGTTGAGCTTGATTCCGGGTGCGTTGTACGACTTCACCAGAGCGAGCACTTCTTCGAGCGACTGCATTGTCGCTCCCGGAACATTTTGCTGCTCAGGGTATCCGGCAAGGGGGAGGGTGCCGCAGTCCATGGTCTTGATCTGTTGCAGGCTCAGCGTGTTGACGAATTTGCCGACGAACGGGAACTCCGGGTCGCCGGTAGTTGCCGGCTCGGTATCGAGGCATTTCTTGTTCGAGATCTTACGATCGTGCGTGACGACAGCGATCCCGTCTTCGGTGATCTGGGTATCGAGTTCCAGTGTGGTGACGCCCATTTCGAGGGCATTGGCGAACGCGGCCAGGCTGCTCTCCGTGTACAGGCCGAGTCCGCCGCGGTGGGCTTGGACGTCGAACGTCGAAACCGGCTGGGGCGCTGAACTACCGAACGAACCGGACCAGTCGAGACTGCCGCTTGGCGATGCGTCGGCGGGGGTCGCCAGCGCGGCGAGGGGGAGCGCGACGGTCACGGCGGCGCACGACAATATTCTGCTCAGTTGCATGCAAGGAACGTAGAGGCGTCGAATGGCTCGCCGGGGTTCGTTAGGTAAACTAACGGTAAAGGTCAGGCCGCGTGAATGCGCTGCCCGACGCCGCTCGCTTGGACCTTCATCCACGACGCCAGAAGCTCACACCCGGTCAGCCCACTGGCGTCGAGAGGTTCGATCGCGTAGCTGATGTGCCTACCGCCGCGAGGGTTCTTCAGCTGAAAGCGGTTCAGGTTCAACTTCGTCGGCAGATAACCGAGTACTTCGAGGAACGCGGTGCGAATGCGTCGTAGATCGGTACGCCACTGCTTGGGGCTGAAACGAGTCTTCTGCGCGTTCTGGAAGGCATTGCTACGAAGTAGTTCCCACACCTTTCGTGCCCACACGCGCGCCTGCGAGAAGGACATCCAGCGCGTCAAGTCTGCGATGTCGCGAATGTAGCTGTCGTCGCTGGCATTACAGATCATGTCCTGTGGGTGCCCGATCCACTTGACCGGAATCCACGGCTGGACTTCGGGTCCGTCGCCGGCAACTCCGTGTCCCTCGCAACCTTCGATGACGCCGGTCGGTTGTTGTGGATCGGAGATCAGTCCGACTCCGATGATGTTGGCGCCGTTCAGCGCCGGAGAAGTCGTCGGAGAAGTCAATGTCGGAAGAGCCGCGCGGATCACGGTGCATCCCTGTGAGTATCCGATCAGCATGACTGGGCCGTCTATCTCTGCGATTGCGGTCGAGAGGGCCTTCACACCCATCGAGGTGCTGTGCCGAAAGCTCAGGCCGCCGTCGGCGACCGGGCCGTACGACGCAGGATAAGCGACCCAGCGAGAATCGAATCGACTGTCGAGTTCGTCGGTGACGGCGCTGAGGAGTCCGAGCACGCGGGCGCCGTTGTCGCCGACGTGGGATTCGCCGGTGCCGCCAACTGCAAGAACGGTTACCTCAGCCATGTCAGCGATCATCCACGTCGATTCTGAGAGGTCGGCATCCAAACCCTGAGAAGAGACTGGCAATCCGTTGTGCTGCGAAATCGTTATGGAGCGAGCACTATTTACCCATGACGACGCCGAATCGGTCATCCAGGCGAAAAGTGTCCGTGGTCGGGGCGGGAAGCGTCGGCACTGCAATTGCGTATGCGTGCCTGATACGCGGATCAGCCGACGCGCTCGCTCTCTACGACACCAACAGCGCAAAGGTCCGGGCCGAAGTTCTCGATCTCAACCACGGCACCCAGTTCACACCGCCGTGCACCGTCGAGGGAGGTGACGACATCTCGGTCACCGCGGGCTCCGACTTGGTCGTCGTCACCGCAGGCGCCAAACAGCATCCCGGTCAGTCGCGTCTCGAACTTGCCGCGGTGAACGTCAAAATCGCGCAGACACTGACCGAACAACTGTTGGCGGTGTCGCCGGACGCGGTTCTTCTCTTCGTCACCAACCCGGTCGATGTGGCGACCTACGCAGCGATCCAGGCCGCGGGACCGTCGTACGGCGGCCGAATCTTCGGATCGGGAACGGTGCTGGACACGGCCCGATTGCGATTCCTGATGGCCACCGAACTCGGAGTCGCGGTCGAAAACGTCCACGCCTTCATCGTCGGCGAGCACGGGGACTCCGAGATTCCGCTCTGGTCGAGCGCGACCATCGGTGGAGTGCCGGCAACCTCGTTCGTGGGACCGTCGGGCGGTGTCCTCGGCCTCGACCTACGCGCGAATGTCGCGAAGTCGGTGGTCGAGAGTGCTTACGAGATCATCGAAGGAAAAGGTGCCACCAACCTCGCCATCGGATTGTCGAGCGCGTTCATCGTGGAAGTCGTGTTGCGGGACGAACAACGGGTGCTGCCGGTATCGACTTTGCAGACCGGCGTCCACGGACTCGAGCACGTTTGCCTGTCACTGCCCACGATGGTCGGTCGCGAAGGTGCCGGTCGAGTCCTCGAAGTACCGCTCTCCGAAAAGGAGGCTTCGGGGCTCCGATCTTCCGCCCGTACATTGCAAGAGGTGCAGCAATCTCTGGGATTGTGAATATCTGTTGTCCTCGATATCCGACATATAGGATCAAAAAATGATCAGCTTCCTGATTCGCGCCGCGATCTTCCTGGGTTCTGCCGCTGTCGGGCTTCTTGTTGCGTCGTTGATTTTTTCGGGCTTCTCGGCGCCTACATCCGGATTCATCGTTGCCGTCGTGATCTTTGCGATTGCGCAGTCGGTCCTGGCGCCGTTCATCGCGACGGTGGCAAAGCGACATGCACCGGCATTTCTCGGCGGAATCGGATTGGTGTCGACGTTTGTCGCTCTGTTGGTGGCGTCCCTCTTCTCCAATCTGTCGATCTCCGGTGTCTCGACGTGGATTCTGGGAACCGTCGTCGTGTGGCTGGTAACCGCCGTTGCGACGCTGGTTCTTCCGTTGTTGTTCGTGCGTAAGAAAGTTCAGGAGAAGAAGGCACAGTGACGCGCCCGAACATCGGTATGGACTACACAGTCCTGGACTGCCCCGATCCGGCTGCATTGGCCAACTTCTACGTCCAGGTCCTCGACTGGAAAAGTGTTCGCGACGAGGATGATTGGCACGTGATCGAAGGACCCGGCGGGGAGCGGCTCGCGTTTCAGCTCGCTCCGGATTTTGTTCCGGTGGACTGGCCGACCTCCGGCGTCGGGATCCATCTGGATCTGCTTGTGGCTTCTCTCGACCCTGCGGAAGCCTGGGTGATCAGCCTGGGTGCGCAGCGGGTGACCGGCATCCCGGAGCATCAGACTTTCCGCGTCTACCGCGACCCGGTCGGTCACTATTTCTGCCTGTGCCTGCGGGACTGAGTGTCGACTCGCCCCGATCTCGTCGACCGTGGATAATTCCGAACACTTGTCACGCCCGAGAATTGGAGATCGACGATGGCTTCGCAGAATTCCGACGAATTCCTGGTAGAACGTACGACGATCGTCAAGGCAGAAGCACCGGTCGTCTTTGCGTTGATCAACGATTTCCATCAGTGGACTCAGTGGTCGCCATGGGAAGGTCTCGACCCGGCGATGCAGCGCACGTACGCGGGTCCTGACGCGGGCGTCGGGGCTTCGTATGCCTGGGCGGGAAACAAGAAGGCGGGATCTGGTTCGATGGTGATCACCGAATCCGTCCCGAATGAACGCGTAGTTCTGGACCTGGCTTTCCTCAAGCCGTTCAAGGCGCAGAACGTCACCACCTTTCTCATCTCGCCGAACGGTGTCTCGCCGAATGCCGGTGAAGTTCAGGTGACGTGGAAGATGACCGGGAAGAAGAATCTGTTCTTCAAGATCTTCGGTTTCATCTTCAGCATGGACAAGCTCGTCGGTAAGGATTTCGAGAAGGGCCTGTCTCAGCTGAAAGCTGTTGCAGAAAAGAGCTGACAAGCCGGTGGTACCGTCTCCCGGTGTTACGGATGACGCCCACCGACGCCCAAACCTTCTGGATTTCGGAGAAGATCCCCAACGATCAGCTGCTGCTCTACTGCTTCGACGGGCAGAGCCAGTCCATGGACGAGCTACGACGCGCGGTGGTGGAAAGAGCGTCGCTCATTCCGGATCTTAATGTTCGGATTCGCGAATCACCGTGGCACCTCGACTATCCGGTCTGGGAGCCCATGCCGGTCGATTCCTCGTTGGTGAGAGTGCATGAGCTGCCCGAAAACTCGTGGCTCTCGTGCATTCAGGGAATCGAGAAACTACTCGCGAACCACGTCGACCCGCGCGAGTCGCCGTGGGCGCTGCACCTGTTTCACGGCGTCACCGGCGTGCCGCGCTGTAGCGGCCCGGCGCTGATCGCAGTTCTGCAGGTCGCACATTCCTTGGCAGACGGCAAACGGGCGTCGGCAATTGCTCGCTTGCTGTTCTCGCCGCAACCTCCCACACCACAGAAGATGGACGAGCGACGCAGCGGATCAGCCGAAATACTGGGCCGCGCGGCCCTGCGTCTGCCAGGTCAGCTTGTCTCGCTGTTCCGCGACGGCCGGGCGGGGCACAAAGCACAGTTGCGCCTGCAGGCGGACACCGAATCGGGAGTTGTTGCGCCGCAAGCGGCGAGCCGTCCCAAGGTGCGCTCCAACGTCCCACCCGGACCTCACCGACTGGTCCGCATGGTCGTGCGGGACAGTGCAGATTTCCGCGGCGGCGTGTCCGTCACAGTCGGAGCGATGACGGCCATCTCGGTAGCGATGGCGAACTACCTCACCGAACGAGACGGCTCGGTACCGCCCGAATTGGGAGCTGAGGTGACCATTGCCAAGGCCGGTACACCCACGGCGCGCAACCACTTCCGCAATGCGGGTGTCGGACTGTTCCCGGATGTCGACGACCTCCGTGAGCGAGCCCAACGGATCAAGGAGTCGATGGACGAGCGTCGCGCACGTGCGTCCCATTCATCCAGCGCAGCGTCGGATCTCGCGCTGAACGCGGTTCCCGGACCGCTCGTCCGTTGGGGCGTGCAGCAATACGATTTCACGGCAGTGCCCGACGAGGTCACCGGAAATACCGTCGTGTCGAGTGTCGCGCGCGGTGATGCGGATCTGGTGCTCGGAGGCGGCGTCGTTCGGTTCACAGCGGGCTTCCCGAGTTTGTCGCCGGTCATGTCGTTGACCCACGGCGTACACGGGATCGGGGACACGGTGACGATCAGCATCACCAGCAGTCCGGCCTCGATTCCGGACATCGATGTGTACGGGCAGATGATGCACGACGCAATCGACGAGGTGCGCGAAGCGCTGTCGTGACGGCCTGATGTACTGGCAGCATGGGATTCACGCGCGCCGAGCTGGAGTCTTTCCGAGACGCCGAGATCGAGGATCTGATCGGGCCGAATTGTCGGCTGTTGTTCGTCGGTATCAATCCGGGACTGTGGACTGCCGCGACGGGCGCGCATTTCGCGAGGCCGGGTAATCGGTTCTATCCGGCACTGCTGCGGGCAGGCATAATCGAGCGTGCGATCGATCCCTCCGCGGGTATGTCGGACGCTGACACACAACATCTGATCGATCGGGGAGTGGGCATCACCAACTTGGCGGTCCGGGCAACTGCGCGCGCAGATGAATTGACGTCCGAGGAACTCGCAACTGGTGGAGTCCGGGTCCGAAACATCGTGCGCGCAAACAAACCTGTAGTCGTTGCCTTCGCCGGAATCACCGCCTATCGCACTGCTTTCGGTGACAAACGAGCCAAGGCGGGCCGGCAGGATCAGACTTTCGAGGGGGCAGCGCTGTGGATTGTGCCCAATCCCAGCGGCCTCAACGCACACGAGACGGTGGACACATTGGCAGCGAAATATCGTTCCGCCGCATCCGAAGCCGGAATTCTCTGAGAGAAGTCGCAGTTCCGTTCGGCCAGAACAAGGTACAAGTTAAAGTGCTTGTATGTCTGTTCTATACAACATCTTTGTAGTGATTCATTTGCTCGGTATGGCCGCCCTGGTCGGTAGCTACTTCACCGTCCTCAAGGCTCCTTCGATCACCGAGGTCATGGTGTGGGGTGCCAGGATGCAATTCGTGTCCGGCCTGATCATCGTCGGTCTGGGTGAGGGCGCCCTGGACAAGAACTACATTCACGCGAAGATCGCTGTGAAGTTGGTGCTTTCGCTGGTCATCGTGGCCCTCGCCGAGATCACCCGGGCGAAGCAGAAGAAGGGGCAGGCCAATCCGAATCTGGTGCACGTCGTCGGCGGGTTGTCGATCGTGACCGTTTTCGTCGCTGCGCTCTGGACCTGACCACACACGAAAAAGAGCCCCGGCGATCGAAACCCGCCGGGGCTCTTTGCTGTTGATGTATCTACAGGCCCGGACGCTTGCCGATCGTCAAGGTCACTTCACCGGTGTGCGCAAAGAAGTCGTTGCCCTTGTCGTCGACGACGATGAAGGCGGGGAAGTCCTCGACATCGATCTTCCAGACGGCTTCCATGCCCAGTTCGGCGTACTCGAGGATGTCGACCTTCTTGATACAGTCGAGCGCCAGGCGAGCGGCCGGTCCACCGATCGATCCGAGGTAGAAACCGCCGTGCGAGTTACAGGCGTCGGTGACCTGCTTGGAGCGGTTCCCCTTGGCCAGCATGATCATCGAGCCACCGGCAGCCTGGAACTGCTCGACGTACGAGTCCATGCGGCCGGCCGTGGTCGGGCCGAACGAACCGGACGCCATACCGTCGGGAGTCTTGGCGGGGCCGGCGTAGTACACCGGGTGATCCTTGAGGTACTGCGGCATTTCTTCGCCGGCGTCGAGGCGTTCCTTGATCTTGGCGTGCGCGATGTCGCGTGCTACGACGAGCGGACCGGTCAAGGAGAGACGAGTCTTCACCGGGTGCTTGGAAAGCTCGGCCAGGATCTCCGACATCGGCTTGGTCAGATCGATCTTGACCGCAGCACCCTTGCCGGTACCCGAAATGCCATCCGTCTCTTCGTCGAGCTGCGCGTCCGTGACCTCGGGCAAAAAACGGCCAGGGTTGAATTCGAGCTGTTCCAGGAACACGCCCTCTGGGGTTATCTTGGCCTTCGCCTGTCGATCGGCCGAGCAAGACACCGCAATGGCGACGGGCAAGGAAGCGCCGTGGCGGGGAAGTCGGACGACGCGGACGTCGTGGCAGAAGTACTTGCCGCCGAACTGGGCGCCGATACCGATCTTCTGCGTGAGCTCGAAGACCTTTTTCTCGAGCTCGTGATCTCGGAAGCCGCGACCCGTGATGGCGCCTTCGGTAGGCAGTTCGTCGAGATAGTGCGCCGACGCGTACTTCGCCGTCTTCATCGCGAACTCGGCTGAAGTACCGCCGACGACGATCGCGAGGTGGTACGGCGGGCAGGCCGCGGTACCGAGTGAGCGGATCTTCGCCTCGAGGAACTGCATCATCGAGTCGGGGTTCAGGATCGCTTTGGTTTCCTGGTACAGATAGGACTTGTTGGCGCTGCCTCCGCCCTTGGCCATGAAGAGGAACTTGTACGAGTTCTCGTGTCCGGCAGCAGTATCGGCGTACAGCTCGATCTGCGCGGGCAGGTTGTTGCCCGTGTTCTTCTCGTCCCACATCGTGATGGGGGCGTTCTGCGAGTAGCGCAGGTTCAGGCGCGTGTAGGCGTCGTAGACGCCGCGGGCAATGGCTTGCTCGTCGTCGCCGGGGGTGAGCACGTGCTGACCGCGCTTGCCCATGACGATGGCGGTTCCGGTGTCCTGGCACATCGGCAGAACGCCGGCAGCGGCGATATTGGCGTTCTTGAGAAGATCGAGCGCTACGAACTTGTCGTTGTTCGACGCTTCGGGATCGTCGAGGATGCTCGCCAGCTGCGTCAGGTGATCCGTGCGCAGGTAGTGAGAGATGTCGTGCAGCGCCGTTTCGGTCAGCAGACGCATCGCCTCCGGCTCGACCTGCAGGAAGGTGCGGCCGTCCGGTCCCTCGACTGTCGACACCCCTTCGGTGGTGAGCAATCGGTACTCGGTGGTGTCATCACCGATCGGCAACAGGTCCTCATAGAGGAAGTCGGCCATCATCTCTCCTGAACAAGGGTGCGTGCGAAGGTCGCATTCAGGTTATCGTTGGGGGTTTCCTTCTCTGAATCGGGGCGGGTGTGAGCTGGAATTATCCGGATACCACTGGCTCGATCAAGGTACTTCGACCAGTTCGGAGAGCCCGACGCCGCGAAATCCGGCAAGTATTTCGGCCTGCTCGGCCACTGCTGCGCGGGCCGATCGTGACCACGTTCCCCACGGGGTGACCGCGACCTTCAGCTTCTTTCCGGACGCTCGCGGTCGCCACAGTCCGGTGATCGTGCCGCCAACCATCACCGTGCCCGGTCGCCCGAGGGTCGGCCATACCGTCTTCTGGACGGCCGGGTCGGGAACCAGGGTTTCCCGATCCTTGAGTTGTACATACGGATCGAAAGGCCCGAGCAGGCGCGTACTCGAATCGGTGGGGCAGCCGAGTAAGTCCTCGCGGTCCTGTTCGAGAATCCACCGCTTCTCGCCGTTCACCTCGATTTCCTCGGCATCGGTGGGCCAGTGGGCTCTGACGTCCTTGACCGGAGCATCGAGCAACGAGGCGACGTGAGCAGGAGCGGCGGGGCCGTAGAAGCGCAGATACCCGCGAATCACGTCGAAGCGGGGATCGGCGTCAGAACCTGTGGCTGTGTACGGGCGTCGGCGCCAACCCGGAATGCGTTCGAGCATTGGGGGAGATGTGCCCGGCTGCAGTTCGAGGCCTGCCTGAAGCGCCGCGAGCCGGAACGGCATCTCGTACAGATGAGTGGCATTGCACGGGCGGCAGAATCGCAAATAGGGCTCGGTGACCCGCGTGGTCAATTGCGCGGACATCTCGCCCTTGACGGTTGGTTTCGAGACGATGTCCCGCATCGCAGTAGCAACTGTTTGCAGGGCAGTCAGCGTCGGGATGCCGGCGGCCTTCAGCGGCCGGTTCGCGTCGCAAATGCGTTTGGCTGCATCGGCCTCACTGAACGGCGACGTGGCGACAGCGACGGCAGGCAGGTCGCGACGACGGTAGTAGTGGGGAGCTCCGCGCAACGTCCAGGCAAGAGCGAGGTCAGTGGCGTCGACGCGTACGCCGCGGATCTGTAATGCCCAGGCGGCGCCGTCCGGTCCGGTGTTCTGAATCCCTAGATCGAGAATGTCGCAATCGTGGTGATCGGCATCACCGGCAAGGGGGGTGTCGAGTTGATGGCGGTGCCACCGGAAATTAGCTACCTGCGTGAGTGAGGTTGCGCTAGACATGATTTCAGTTTACTGGTGGGTAACCGCAGGATTTGGGGCGGTTGAAGATCGCGGCAACAGAATCAGTAAAATCCGACCGATTTGCCGGAATTTTTTCAGTAGCAGACCTTATTAGTCGAAATAATGACCCCATTGTCGGAATTCTTTGCCAACTGGTCGTTCGTATGATTACGTGTTACCCACGTCACGGATACATTACAGATGTGACGCAGCTGTCACAGCACTGTCGGGTGCTTCTTGACAGCTGACCTCTGACTTCTCTAGGAGATTCACATGGGTTCACTGATGTCGATCGTCGAACTTGCACTCAAGGGCCTCGGCTCGGTTGGTGCCGGCGACCAGTTGTTCGAAACCTTCATCGGTTCGGTTCAGACGAACACGGGCAGCCTCAAGCCGCTCGGCTGATTCCGCTCGTCGGAATCGGACTGTTCTGTCACACAACTTCCGCTCGGGTGACCGAGACCTAAACAACTGTAGGAGTTTTCATGGGATCCATCGAAATCGTGGGAACCGTCGTCACGGCTGTCAACAGCGTCGGCACCGCATTCTTCAATGCGCTGACCGAGCTCAGCGGCGGCACGGTTACGCCCAAGTAAGCGTCGTCTGACGAGAAAGGCTCACGCACTCGGTGCGTGAGCCTTTCCGCGTCGACCGGATCGAGTTTTTCCGATCACGTCGGGTTGTCTCTTTCAGGCGGTACCGTTCGAAAAGTTCCGCTGCCGAAGAGATTGACCCCGATGATCGAGACTTGCGCTTTGCGAACGGTTTTCCGCGTCTTCGTGGCGTTGACCACGGCCGTATGTGGGCCCGAGCTCCTCGCAGCACCAGGACACGCTCAGCCAGTGGACAGCAGGCTGGTCGACATCTCGGTCTACTCACCGTCGATGGGGCGTTCAGCTACTACACCGATTGGGAGCGGCCGGACCCCGGCCTCGCGAAATCCGGCGACAACAACGGGGTCAACATGTGGGGTCCGTACGATGGTCCGGGTTGGCCGGCTCACGACCCGGTTGTCAACGCGGACAAGCTACCTCGAATCCCGATGTACATCACTACCGCAACCGGGATTCCGGGTCCGTACGACACGCTTGCCGATCCACGGATCGGCAACGATGTCACAGATTTCGTGTTGCAGCTTGTTCTCGGTGGCGGAATCGAGGCAGCAACTCGCCACTGCACCACCCAGCTTGCGGACAAGACGAACGCATTGGGTATGAACAACATTCGCTACAACTTCAAGCCGGCAGGAACACATTCATGGGGATACTGGGAAGACGACTTACACGACTCGTGGCCGATGATCGCCGCGTCGCTCGGCGTGTGAATTCCTGTCGAGCGAGCCTTCGAAGCGTTGTTCTTGTCGGCGCGCTCGCCCTGACTTCACTTCTTGTGCTGCCGTCGACTGCACTCGCCGACGAGGCTCCGAAGATAACGAGCGTCACCGAGCTGTCCTCACGCTTGGTTCTTCTCGACGTCGTGAGTCCCGCCATGGGGCGCACCATGACGGTGAAAGTGCTGCTTCCGGCTGACCGCTCGGAACCGCGCGGGACGCTGTATCTCCTGGACGGCAATTCCGGGCAGATCGAGGAGAACAACTGGTTGGCCCAGGCCAACGGCGATATCGTGCCGTTCTTCTCCGACAAGAATGTGAACGTCGTACTCCCCATCGGTGGAACCGGCACCATGTACACCGATTGGCAGGAAGATCACCCGAAATTCGGTCGTCTGAAGTGGGAGACGTTCCTGACAAGAGAGCTTCCCTCACTGATCGACGAGAGGTTCGCGACCAACGGGCACAACGCAATCGGCGGGATCTCGATGGGCGCAGAAGCTGCGCTGATCCTGGCCCAACGTTCAGCCGGGTTGTACGACGCGGTCGCCGGCTACAGCGGCTGCTACACAACCGTCGGAGGATTCGGCAAGGCGTTGACCGATCTTGTGGTCATCAACGGAAATGCCCGTTCGGAGCAGATGTGGGGTCCGGCCGGCAGTGAGGCTTGGCAAGAGCACGACATCTTCGCCAATGCCGACAAGCTCCGCGGAACCAAGGTGTACCTTGCGTCGGGATCGGGACTGCCAGGCCCGCACGAAACCCTCGATACTCCTGCGCTGGGTCGTGTACTGGTCGTGGGCGGAGTCATGGAACTGGGATCGAACGTGTGCACCGACCAGATCACGCAGGTGCTGCGCGATCGAGGAGTCGACGTCACCCGCAGCGCGCAACCGGTGGGGACGCACGGTTGGCCGTACTGGCGCGACGAACTCGTTCGCTCCTGGCCAATCCTTGAATCTGCGTTGTCCGCTTGAGCAGTTCCTGGCGATGAGTTTTCGTATCGGGTCGGGTCTATAACCCTGTACACGTGATTCGTAACCTCTCCGACAAGGACAGAACATGCCTTCCATCACTCCCTGTTTGTGGTTCGACAACCAAGCAGAAGAAGCAGCGAACTTCTACATCTCGGTGTTCGGTTCCGGGCAGATTCTCGGAATCGAAAGGTACGTCGAGGGATCGCCCTCCGGAATGCCGGCAGGCTCGGTGATGACCGTCAGCTTCGAACTCGGCGGTCAGCGATTCACCGGATTGAACGGCGGACCGATGTTCACGTTCTCGGAGGCCGTGTCTTTCGAGATTCCGTGCACCGATCAGGCTGAGGTCGATCACTACTGGTCCCGACTGACCGAGGGTGGGGAAGAAGGCCCGTGCGGCTGGGCCAAGGACAAGTTCGGACTGTCCTGGCAGGTAGTCCCGAATCGTCTTCTCGAACTGATGAAGGATCCAGATCGAGCCAAGGCGCAACGCGTCACGGACGCGATGATGAAGATGAAGAAGATCGATATCGCGGAACTCGACAAGGCCGCCAACGCATCCTGAACACGATCTGGCCGATGGGCGACAGGCTTCCTTAGCTTATGCTAGCCTTCCCTAATTCTCGCTGGAGCGTTGGAGGAGTGCTTGTAACCATGCGGATCAAAGTCTCTCGAATGAAGGTTGCAGTCACGGCGCTGGCAGCCTCGCTTGCCGTCGTCGGGCTTGCCGGTTGCACCAGCGACAGTGCTGACGCACCGGCTGAGGCGGGCGCAACCATTTCGACGATGTTCGGCGACGTCGAGGTCCCGGCCGACCCGCAGCGCGTCGTGGCGCTGGGTTGGTCGGATGCCGAGACGGCACTCGCTCTTGGCACTCAACCAGTGGGCGTCGCGGACTGGATGGCGTTCGGCGGCAAGGGCGTCGGACCGTGGATTGCGGACGAGTTCACCGCCGACCCGAAGATCCTCGGAACGATGGATCTGAGCGTCGAAGACGTCATCGCACTCGAACCGGACCTCATTCTGTGGACGCGAAGCGACAACACGCAGGCGACATACGACAAGCTCAGTGCCCTCGCGCCGACGGTCGGGCCGCCTCCAGGTCTCGCCACGGCCTACGGGACGACGGTCGAGCAGCAGACCGAACTCGTCGCCAAGGCACTCGGCAAAGAAGCGGAAGGCAAGGCGCTACTCGACGGCCTCGACGCCAAGTTCGACGCCGCAATCGCCGCCAATCCGAACTTCGCGGGCAAGACCGCGGCGGTCGGCGCCTACAGTTCAGACGGTTACGGCGCCTACGTACCCGGCGACGCACGCGCGGACTTCATGACGCGTCTCGGTTTCACGATTCCGGCCGCGATCACCGAGAAGGCCACCGGCAACTTCTACGTTCCGGTCGCTAACGAGAACCTCAACCTGTTCGACGCCGATCTAACCGTGCTGTTCCCGATCTTCCTCGACAGCAGTGCGTTTGCGAACGATCCGCTACTGCGCGCAATCCCGTCGGCTCAGCAGGGACATCTGTTGATCCTCGATGACCCGGCACTCGTCAATGCGTTCTCGAGTGGCTCGGTACCGGGGTTGACCTACGCAATCGACAACGCCGTTCCGAAGTTTGCGAGCACACTCGGGGCCTGATCAGAGCTGTTTCGGGACCTGCCCGTCACTGTGAGCGTGTTCGCAAACAGTGGCGGGCGGTTCTCGTGCGTCGGTACACTGGAAAAAGTGAACTTTCAGCTAACGAGCGGCGCCCCCGTGGAGATCGGTCCAGTGGAGATCGCGGCGACCGCTCCTCGTTTTCCGCGGATGCATGCATACGTGGATGTCGCTGTTGTGATCGTGGTGCTGGTGGGAACCAATCTGATTGCACACTTCACCACTGCGTGGGCGAGCATCGCCACGGTGCCTATCTCTGCTCTTGTTCTGTTGGCGCTCACCAAACGCCGGGGGATGGGGTGGGCGGAGCTCGGGCTGTCGCCTCGTGACCTGCGGAAGGGTTCGAAGTACGCCCTTGCCGCCGTCGGCCTGGTGCTGACGGTTGTCGCCGTCGGCGCGCTACTTCCGCTTACGCGCCCCTTCTTCATGGCGGATCGCTACGCCACAATTTCCGGCGCCATCATCGCGTCGATGATCGTCATTCCGCTCCAGACCGTCATTCCCGAGGAGTTGGCTTTCCGCGGCGTCCTGCACGGCACATTGAACCGGGTCAGTGGATTCCGGGGCGTCGCAGCGGCCGGTTCATTGATGTTCGGCCTGTGGCACATCGCGTCGTCGATGGGTTTGACCAGCGGCAACGAAGGGCTTTCCGGCTTTCTTGGTACCGGAGTCGTCGGTCAGGTCGCCGGAATCCTCGGGGCTGTTCTCGCCACCGCTGCAGCCGGTCTCGTCTTCACCTGGCTTCGTCATCGCAGCGGCAGCCTGATTGCGCCGATTGCTCTGCATTGGTCGTTGAACGGGGCGGGCGCGCTGGCTGCGGCTCTTGTTTGGCATGCAACTCTTGCTTGATCCCAATATCTGACAAAAAGGACAGCATTCGCCGCGCGGCGCCGGGTAGTTTTGTGCTTTGCTCAGTAAGTGACGCACCTTCATCGAGGCCATGTCTTCCACATCTCCGGTCGTCCGACGGTTGAGGATGCGGCGCAGTCGCTCGTCTCGATCCCCGACGGCGTCTTGGCGATCGACGATGCCGGAACGATCGTCTACTGCGGAGAATTCGAATCACTCCCGAGCGATCTCGAAGGCGCTGAAACCCACGACCACCGACCGGGTTTCCTGCTGCCCGGATTCGTCGATGCACACATTCATTTCCCGCAGACCTACGCCGGCGATGCATACGGCGGCGGCCAACTACTCGAGTGGCTCGACCTCTGTGTTTTTCCCTCCGAATCGAGATTCGCTGATCCGGAGTTCGCCCAGCACGCTGCCGAGGCCTTCTGCGCTCGCCGAATCGCCACGGGAACCACGGCCGCGATGGTGTTCGGATCGGCTTTCCCGCACGCGCAGGACGCGTTGTTCTCGGAAACTCTGAAACGCGGCCTTCGGGTAGTCAGCGGCCGGGGTATTCAAACCACCGGCCCGGCCTCCGCTGCCGCACTGATCACCTCGGAAGAGGACGCGATCAGACTCACCCGCGAGGAGATCGACCAGTGGCACGCGGCCGACACCGGTGACGTGAACACTGCGTTGGTTCACGTCGCGGTGGTTCCGCGGTTCTCCCTCGCGGTGACGACCCGGACGCTGAAGGAGTTGGGGGAGTTGTACGACTCGGTCCGCGACCGCGGCGTCTACTTCCACAGTCACCTCAACGAGAACAATCGGCCCGGGACCGGCGAGGTGGCAACCACACTTGCCGAGTACGAGGTCGAGACCTACCTCGACACGTACGACGGCAAATTCCTACCCGGCTCGCAGGTCGGTGGAAAGAGCTTCCTGGGTCCGCGCGCGATTCTCGCGCACTCGGTGCATTGCCAGGATTCCGAACTCGCACGAATGGCCGAGACCGGAACCTCGATCGCACATTGTCCGACGTCCCAACAGTTTCTCGGCTCCGGCACCATGCCGTGGAAACGAACCGTTGCGTCAGGGGTCAACATCGCGATCGGATCGGACTTCGGCGGCGGCGACGAATGCCTGCTCACCCGAGTCCTCGGCGACGCCTTCAAGGTTCACATCTCCGAGGCCGGCGACGACGGCGTGTCGATGCATCCCGCCGAACTGTTGTTCACCGGAACTCTCGCCGGCGCTCGCGCGCTGGACATGGAGAACCGGATCGGCAACTTCGACGAGGGCAAAGAGGCCGACTTCCTGGTGATCG
Source organism: Rhodococcus sp. IEGM 1318 (assembly GCF_033142465.1). Lineage (NCBI taxonomy): Bacteria > Bacillati > Actinomycetota > Actinomycetes > Mycobacteriales > Nocardiaceae > Rhodococcus > Rhodococcus sp. IEGM 1318. The sequence goes on along the minus strand of NZ_JAWLSC010000006.1, from coordinate 27,853 downwards.
ATCCGTCCGGGTGGCCGCCGCTCGCCGGGCTCGTCAACCATGGAACGCGTTCGGATGATCCGATACTCGCCCGCGACCAGACGCTGTTCGGGCTTCTGATGGCGATGCGCGAACCTGCGATTGCGCACGTGTACGTGCAAGGGCGCCGGGTGTCGGGCTGACGTGTCCGCAACCGCCATCACCGGGTACCACCGAACGAGTTCGGGATTCCGGGCGTGGGTAGAGCGTGCGGCCGAGATCGCCGGTCGATTCGACGGCTACGTGAGCTGTGGCATCAGTGATCAACCGGAACCGGTGTCGCACGGGTTGTCCGTCACTTTCGACAGTGCCGACGATCTTCATCGTTGGCTGGAGTCGGGCGAACGCCGCGATCTCGAAAGATTTGCTGCGGCAACGGGAATTCTCGCGCAGACGAGTGATCTGGTACTGGTCGACGGCGTTCTGCCGCCGCCCGGTATCGGTGTGTACGACCACGCCGTCGTCGTGGGTAAGGAGAACGAGTTTCTGCGAACGCAACGGCATCTCATCGATCTCAGTTCGCGATTTTCAGGCTACGAGTCGGTGATGTTGTTGCGGTCGGTCACCGATTCCACCCAGTGGAAGTCCGTCCTTCGGTTCAGGACCGAGCAGCAGTTGGCGGTGTGGATGGCGTCGCCCGAAAGGGCCGCGGCACTACCGAAACTGCGAGCGGAGTTAGTCGAGGACTTCACCGAGACCACGCGGTCGACGCCGTTCGGCACGATTCTGCGCACGGAGAACGGGCAGACCCGTGCGACGCCGAATTGGAAGACGGCGATGATCATCCTGCTCGTTCTCTATCCGACGGTGATGACGCTGTCGAGGTTTCTCGGTCCGCTGCTCGACGGGATCGGAGCGCCGCCATGGCTCTCGATGTGGCTGAGCCAGATAGTCAGCGTCGGCGCCATGACGTGGTTCCTGATGCCGACGGTCACGAGGTGGTTCCGCCATTGGCTGGACCCGGTCGACGGCGCCGTTCCCCGCACGAACTGGCGCGGTGTCGCGGCGGTAATTGCGGTGTACGCAGTGACTCTGACGCTCTTCGCGTCCGTGAAGTGGCTGCAGTTCTGGGACTATTTCGACTGAATCCGGCCTCGGCGGAAGTAAGCGAGCGGCCCGAAGAAGTTGACGAAGATGATCGCCGCCCACTTCTTCTTGCTGCCGTTGACCGTATTGGCAGGGCGTCGCGCCAGGTCTGTCCACGCGGCGATCGCCAACAGGGACTGAATCGTTGCGAGCACGGCGACGACGCGGTGCTGCGCGGGTGACAGCTCACTCCAGGACTTCTTCTTTGTGACGTTCATGAACTCCACTTTGCCCTCGAACGTCCAATCGGTGTCGAGATCGGGTTGTTATCGGTGCCTCGAGTTGCTCGAATCAGTGTGAATAGCGTCACTATGATGACCGATAGGTACGGTCCTGCAGGCCGTCGGGGCCGTCGGGGCGGTCGTTTTCGGCGTAAAGATCTCGCTAACCGAAGTTATGGCTGAAAAATTGCGCACATCCTCAGGGTGCATGTGCCCGAGATGGGGCGATTTGGCACCGATTCGCAAGTAAGAGCCTTTGACGGCGAATCTCTCAGGGTGGGGAAGTCGAGCGTTCCGCACTTGCAACCACGGTACAGCAGTGACGCTGCACGATAACTGCTCTCGGGAACCATGTTCGAGTTTTGTCAAGAATGCGCTATATGGTGACAAATTGTTCACCGTGACTGGTTGTTACCTGTGGATATGAGGTCAGTTGAGCGGGTCTGAAATGTAACGTCCCGGACACATTTGGTGTCGCAAAAGTAACGGAAGGGCTCTAGTGTTAGCCCCGGCAGCCAGCCAGTGGCCCGCCATCACGGACAGTTCATCACTGACAGGAGCAATATCAATGCCTACTATCGGTTTCGGCGACATCTCAGACTTCCTCGGCGCTTTCGCTGACCTCTTCGGATTCCTCGACTTCATCTCCGGAAGCGTTGAAGGCCTGTCGGCAGAGTAAGTCCCGCAGAGCAAGAAGTGCCCCCCACCCAAGGGCAAGCCGGGCCAGCACTGAAACTTCCACATCCGACGGTAGCGCGCCCACAGACCAAAAGTACCACAAACTTGTAAGAGATTACCATACACGA